>NZ_CP028092.1:1314219-1971329 GCF_005491705.1 Pontibacter sp. SGAir0037
CTTTTAAGGCCTTAAGGGTATCTAAATCCCCTTTACCGAACAAAATTTCTGAGGCATCTACAGCTGCTTGATAATCTTCTTCGGAGTGTACCCGAATTGTAACATCTTTAGCCAGGGCTTTTTGTAAAACACGCAGGTGTGGTGCCTGTTTGTGCTCTTCAGTGATTGTATCAATTTCTTCTTTAGAAAGCAGCGTGTATACCTTAATCAGCTTTTCAGCTTCATCATCTGCCAGGTTCAGCCAGAACTGGTAGAATTTGTAAGGAGAGGTCAGGTTCGGGTCCAGCCAGACATTGCCGCCTTCCGATTTACCGAATTTTGTGCCATCTGATTTGGTAACCAGTTTACCGACTAAGGCAAAAGCTTTCCCGCCATCTATGCGCCGGATCAACTCTGTTCCGGTTGTGATGTTACCCCATTGATCGGAAGCCCCCATTTGCAGGCGTACATTTTTGTTTTTATATAAATGGTAAAAGTCGTAGCCCTGGATCAGCTGGTAAGAGAACTCAGTAAAAGATAGGCCCTCGGCACGATCGCCTTCTTCATCTGCACTGATACGCTTCTTTACAGAATCCTTAGCCATCATATAATTAACAGTAAGGTGCTTTCCTACCTCGCGCAGGAAACCCAGGAAGCTGAACTCCTTAAACCAATCATAGTTATTTACAATTTCGGCCGCATTGGCACCTGAGTTAAAGTCCAGGAACTTTTCCAGTTGCTTACGAATCCCTTCCTGGTTTGCCCGTAGCGTTTCTTCATCCAGCAGGTTACGTTCGGCCGATTTTCCGGAAGGATCGCCTATCATACCTGTTGCGCCACCTACCAGGGCTACCGGCTTATGGCCTGCGCGCTGCAGTTGAACCAGTAGCATGATAGTAGCCAGGTTACCGATGTGCAGCGACTTGGCAGTGGGATCGAAACCGATATAACCTGTTGTCATGCCAGATGCTAATTGCTCTTCTGTGCCGGGCATGAAATCATGGAGCATGCCTCTCCACCTCAATTCTTCTATAAGATTCATGAAAGCTTATAATGTATTTGAAGCAAATATAAAAAAGAGTTATGAGTATAAAGAAGTTTATATGATTTCGGAGGTCCAATGCAGCTAAATAACCCTTGGAAGACACACTTAAAATAAAATTAAATATTTTTAATATATTAGTATTCAAGTTGTTGTTTATTTGCTGAAAATTTCTTATGCAATAGCTTAAACTATTACTATATAGTAGCGTAAAAGGGGCCATGAGAAAGTTATTATTACTACCGCTAATGCTAGTGCTAAGCCTTACTTCATGTAAGGATGATGATGAAGTGGTTGATCTAAATCAATCCGCTTATAAAGAGCAAATCCAAGGGAATTGGAAAAAAGAACTTAGCACATTCAGATACTACGATGCCTCAAATGCCTTGATATATGAGGAAAAAGACGAAACGATTGTTAATTTTGACTTTAATGAGGAATATGCACGTGTAGGTCATTATCAATTGGAGCCGGACTCTGTGGTATACAGTTTTCCTTATCCTGAACGACCTAACCGAATTAAGCTTGTTATTCCTAAAAAGTCTAACTATACTGTGGAGTATATGATTGAAAATGTAGGAGATAACACTATGGTGTTTAAAGAAGACAATAAGCAGAATGCCACATTTAATGATGGTACAACTGACAGAACTGCTGCAAGAATGGAAACAATTCATAATTTAAGCAGAAGAGAGTTGTAGTGCATTTTTTTTAGACATTAAATCATCCTTAAAGCTTTACAACAAACCGCTCCCTTCGAGCGGTTTGTTTGTTTTATACTATTGTTACACCGTAATATCTTGTGGCAGCCTCCTGTTTTATGACTACCTTTGTGGTAATAGCTTGAATCCTTAAAAATGGCTTATACACCCGAAGATATACTTGAACAGCTTAAGAAAAGGCAGTTTGCTCCCATATATTTTTTACAGGGAGAAGAGCCATATTACATCGATCTTATTGCTGACTATATTGAGCAGCATGCACTTCAGGAGCATGAGAAAGGGTTTAATCAGGTTGTAGTGTATGGAAAAGATGTCGATGTTTCAACAATTCTGCTACAGGCCAAACGCTTCCCGATGATGTCGGACAGGCAGGTGGTGATTGTAAAGGAAGCACAGTCGGTTCAGGATCTGGAAAAGGAGGAGGGAATGCGGCAACTGGAGGCGTATCTTCAAAATCCTTTACCTTCTACTATACTGGTTTTTTGCCACAAGTATAAAAGCCTTGATGGGAGAAAAGTGCTGGCTAAAGCTGTAAACAAACATGCCGTATTGCTTACCACTAAGAAGCTGTACGAGAACCAGGTGCCCGCTTGGGTGGGCAACTATATTAAGTCGAAAGGGCTGCAGACAACACAGAAAGCGGTTTTATTGTTAAGCGAATTTATAGGTGCCGATCTTTCACGCCTTTCCAATGAAATAGACAAGCTGCTGATTAACCTGAAGCCTGGCCAGACGATTGATGAACGGGTAGTGCAGGAAAATGTGGGTATTAGCAAGGAGTATAACATTTTCGAATTACAGACAGCACTCATTGCACAGGATGCGCTTAAGGCTAACCGCATCATCCATTATTTTGAAGCAAATCCTAAAAATAACCCGCTTATACCCAACCTTAGCCTGCTGTTTTCTTTTTTTACAAAATTGCTGTGCCTGCATATGGCAAGCGATAAATCAGAAGCAGCAGTAAAAAAGAGCCTTGGAAACCGCGCTTTCCTGGCAAAGGAATACATGCATGCGCTGCGGGTTTTCCCGATACAAAGAACAATAGATATCATACACTTTATCCGAGTGGCAGATTTGCAGGTGAAAGGTATTACAGGTGGTAATATGGCTGAAGCCGAAATCCTGCGGGAACTGGTTTTCAAGATATTACATGCCGTGCCGAGGACTTTGGCTACCCAGCCTGAGATTATTTAGGAACCTATACAATAAAATACTGTTTCCAGCCATTGTATTATAAATTTAGCAGCCCCTTCTGCATAATTTAACTTATGCTTTTGCTGGGTAAGAAATAGGCTGCTGCGCTTTTTTTATTAACTTTGAATTTCATAGAATTGAGTTTTATAGGGGAATGTGGCTCTGTTATTGCATAGCAGATGATCAAGCTTACAGGAAGAAATACCTGCCCTGATTTTACTTCTGAAACCGAAAGATATAGTTTAGCCCATTTGAACGGGCATTTAGAAAAACATATGAAGATAGCTTACAAAGTAGCGCTTGCATCGGTATTGGCTGGGGGCTCGCACATTGTGGCAGCACAGCATACACAAGTTTTTACGTCTGGCGAAAGTTTATACCACGAGGGGGTCGAGTTGTTCGATCGTGCTAAATACGGGGCAGCTCAGGAAGCTTTCAGAAGGTATATCAACCTGATCGGAGATGATGCTAAAACTGCTGATGCACAATATTACTATGCTTTAAGCGGTTTGTACCTGCTACATCCTGATGCCGAGCAGTTAATATTGAACTTTGCTAAAAACTATCCTGCTCACCCGAAAACGGCTCTTGCTAATTATGAATTAGGCCTGTATTACTTCGAGAACAAGGACTACAAAAAGTCCGTCGATTTTTTAAAGCAGGCGCCAGTGCACTTGCTCAGCATCAAACAAAACAAGGAGCTGGAGTTTAAGCTGGGCTATTCATACTTTGCCACCAAAGATTTTGCTAACGCTAAAATCTACTTTGATAAAAACAAAACTACTGGTTTTCGGGAAGACGAGCACCGCTTTGCCTATGCCTCAAATTACTATGCAGGTTATATCGCTTACCGCAATGGTGACTACGCGGCTGCTAAAACGGATCTGAAAATTGCTGAAAAAAATGAAGCCTATTCTCAGATCGTGCCTTACATGATCACGGAGATCTTGTACAAAGAAAACGATGTATACGAGGTAATCCGCTATGGCGAAGCCTCGCTGGCCAGAACACCACAGGTACAGCAGGCCGATGAGATTGCCTTGCTTGTTGGTGATGCCTACTATCAGCGGGCAGATTACAAAACTGCTTCAAAGTATTTTACACAGTATGCAGAAGGTAAACGTACGCTAGAGCCGATAGTGCAGTATAAGATTGCCTATACAGACTATAAGAACGACAACTTTAAAAATGCTATCGCTAACTTCAAAGATGTCGCACTACGGAAGGATGCACTCGGTCAGAATGCGGCTTATTACCTTGGTTTAAGCTACCTGAGAGACAATAACAAGCAATTTGCCCTTACTGCTTTCGATCAGGCACGCAAAGGCACTTTTGATAATGATATCAAAGAAGCGGCCACGCTAAAATATGCCCAGGTAAACTATGAGTTGGGTAACTTCCGGGAGGTTATTAATTCGCTGGCTAATTTCAACCAGGATTACCCAAACTCCCAGCAGGGAACAGAAGCAGATGACTTACTAAGTGAGGCATACTTTAACTCAAACAATTATCCGGAAGCCATCCGCCATATAGAGAGCCTTCCGAAGAAAAGCTGGAAAATCTTGCAGACTTACCAGCGCGTAACCTACTACCATGCTGTAAACCAGTTTAACGATGCCAAGTTTCCACAGGCGGTTGTAACCCTGGATAAATCATTACAATACCCGTACGATGAAGAAGTTACTGCTTCGAGTCATTTTCTGAAGGGAGAAGCTTATTCTATCGGGCAAAGGCTGGAAGATGCCATTAACAGCTATGCCGCTGTTTTCCGTAATACCACCGATACCAAAAGGGATTATTATATCAAATCCCGGTACGGCATTGGGTATGCCTACTATAATACCAAGCAGTATGATAAAGCCCTGCCGCATTTCCAAGCTTACCTGGCTGCTGTAAACACCAGTAATCCGAATTATTACGATGCGACCCTGCGCCTGGCCGACTTGTATTATGTAAACAAGAACTACAGCGAAGCCCTTAAATTATACGATAGGGTAATCAGCTCTAATGCTGCGGATAAGGATTATGCTTATTTTCAGAAAGGGGTTGTGCAGAGCATTAACGGTAACAAAGAACAGGCCAAGCAAAACCTTCAGACTGTGATTACCCAGTTTCCAAAATCGAGGTATGCCGATGCTGCGCAATACCAGCGTGCCGTTATTGATTTTGAAGCCGGAAACTATGCCCCTGCAATTGAAGGATTTACTGCTGTTATTCAAAACTATCCTGGCAGCAGGCTTATTCCGAATGCCCTGCAAAACCGTGGGGTAGCTTATGCCAACACCAACAGGCAGAACGAAGCTATCCAGGATTATAAGCGCGTAATAGATGAATACCCAACATCTAAAGTAGCAAGCGGATCGCTTTATAGCTTACAGGAAGTGCTGACTACCCAGGACAGAAGCAGCGAGTTTGATGCTTATGTGGCAAAATTCAAGTCGTCTAACCCAGATACCGGAGCTCTGGAAAGTATTGAATTCGAAGCTGCTAAGAATTTGTATTTCAGTGAGAAATACGATCAGGCAATAACAAGGCTGGAAACATACCTTACCACTTATTCAACAAGTCGTTTTGTAAGTGATGCCCGTTACTTCTTAGCTGATTCTTACCTGCGCCGAAACAACAGGGAGAAGGGTATAGAAATAATGAAGCAGGTGGTTTCAGAAAATAAATCCGAGTATGTAAACCGTGCTATACAACGTGTGGCTGATCTGGAGTTCGAAAATAAGAACTATACGGAGTCAATTCGTTACTATACCCGTTTGCGCGACCTGGCCAGCAACAGAAAAGAGCAGCAGACGGCTCTAACAGGATTGATGATGAGCTACTATCTTACCCACGACTACACCGGTTCCAGGAGAATTGCCAGTGAGCTGATCAGCCAGGGAAATGCAGCCCTGAATGCTTATAACACAGCTTTACTTTACCGTGGCAAATCTACTTACGCCCAGGGAAATATGGAGCAGGCACTGACAGAGCTAAGAGAAGCGGCTAAAACTGCTTCGGATGTAAATGGAGCGGAGGCACATTACTTAGTGTCGGAGATACTATATAAGCAGAAGAAGTATAACGAAGCGCTGGATGTAGCTTTCGACTTTAACACAAAGTTCTCTAATTACGACCTGTGGCTTGGGAAGTCTTTCATTTTGATCGCCGATGTATATACAGCACAAAACGAAATGTTCCAGGCTCGCACTACCCTGAATTCTATTGTTGAAAATTCTCCTTTACCTGAAATAGTGGAGGAAGCAAAACAAAGACTTGAAAAATTAGGCGGTGCAACCGGAACGAGCGACACAACTAAAACAGGAACTGTAAAATAATTTAGAGGTATCAGAGACATCAAGATGAAGAATAAAATCACGAAAGCCTCACTAGTACTCTTACTCTGTGCAGGTTATATGTTTACAAATGATGTTCAGGCACAGCAGAACGGTTCTAACTGGGGTGAAGGAGCCAAGCTCGATGATGCCGAAGTTGTTGTAGAGAAGAACCGTGTTATTGAACTTCCGCAGGCCGCACGTAACTTCGAAAAATTTCGTATAAACCCACCGGAAGCCGGAGACAGAAATGTTCGTTACCGTTTTACAGACTATAAGTTAGCCTCGCAGGACATCAACCTGCAGATGAAGGTGCTTACCATAAAGCAGGATGAGTTAACAAAGCTGTATGGCAACTATGTGAAGGCAGGTTTAGGTAATTATGGAAGTTTGTACCTGAAAGGCTATTTCCATAACAAACGCAGTGATGTTGGTTCTTATGGAGCCGATGTTAGCCACGTTTCTTCTGCTGTGGGTCCCGTTGACCGAGGAAATTCCGGAGTGGGCAATACTGCTATCGGAGTAAATGGAGAGCGTTACCTGCAAAACCTGACCGTTGGGGGCAGGTTAAGTTACGGCAGAGATAAATATCACTTCTACGGATACCCTGCCAATGTAGAGACTCCAATTGAAAGAGATACCATAAGGCAATCGTTTAACCGTTTTGCTGCTGAAGGTTACCTGCACAACCAAACTGATGTAAAGTCGCCGCTGCAATATAAGGTTGGAATAGGTTTTAATTACCTGAACGACAGGTATAACATGAGCGAGCGCAATTTTGCAATCAACTCTGTAGTAGAGTATGGAATTGATGATGTATCTGCCTTCAAAGTAGATGCAGACCTCTCTCTGTTAGGACATAGCGATGCGCAGACAGTTAGCCGCGGCTTTTTTAAGTTAAAACCTACTTACGAACGCCAGCTAAATGCTTTACGCCTGACAATAGGTGCTAATTTAGCGTATACCGCTGATACCGTAAATGATGCCCGCAAGCTAAATGTATATCCACTTGTGCGTATCGGCCTGGAGCCTATCAAAGATAACCTGCTGTTATATGCTGGTTTAGGTGGCGATCTTCAAAGAACTACTTTATACAATCTGACGCAGGAAAATCCATATCTGGCACCAAACGTTCAGGTAGCTGATGTCAACAAAGGTCTTGAAGTGTATGGTGGTTTCTCTGCCAACATTGCCAACTATGTGCATTTAACAGGCCGGGTTGCTTACCAAAGCTTCCGCAACCTTTACTTTTACAATAACTCCAGAGAAGATGTAGCGAAGTTCGACCTGGTGTACGATAACGGTGTAACCGATGTGTTAAATATTTATGGCGAAGCTGTATTTAACTATTCCGATGAAATTCGTTTGGGGTTAAAGGCTGATTATAACAGCTATAACACCGCTACCTTAGAGCAACCGTTCCACCGTCCGGAGCTGATGGCAAGCGTATACGGCACCTACAACTTCTACGATAAGATTCTCTTTAATTCAGAACTTTATTATATTGGCAGTTCTTTCGGAAAGATTTACCAGGCCGACGGCACGTCTGTGCTCCGGGAAACAGATACAATTGTTGATCTGAACCTGAAAGCAGATTACAGATTTACCAGCAGGTTTACTCTTTTCCTGATGGCGAATAACCTGCTTGGGCAGAAATACGAAAGGTTTGTTAATTATCCGAACAAAGGATTGAATTTAATAGGAGGAGTTACATATTCATTCTAAAGCCTATGGTTGAGAAGCATATCAAGTCACTGTTATATGACCATGATTGCGTCATTATTCCAGATTTTGGGGGGTTGATCACCCGCTATGTTTCGGCGCGCGTTCTGCCTGTTAAGCACTCGCTGGTACCACCGTCGAAAAAAATTGCTTTCAATGAAAAACTGACGCTGAACGATGGGCTTCTTATCAGCACCATTGCCTATCATAATGGCATTGACAAAGAAGACGCTCGCAAACTGGTGGCTGATTTTGTTTTCAGATCGAAACAAGTTCTGGAGAAAGAAAACAGGCTTGAAATGCAGGATATCGGTATTTTCCGTTATAACGCTGAAAGAAACCTGGAGTTTGAATATGTAGAAGGCGATAACTTGCTGGAAGACAGCTTTGGACTGCCGGAGCTGATTGCCAGACCCGTAAAACTGGAAGATCCTGCTCTGCTTCGTACCTTGTTAAAAGAGCGCCAGCAGGTTCCGGTCTATACCAAGCTGCCTTTGCGCAAACGCTTGAGACGTGCCGTTAATGTTACTGCAAGTCTTTTAATCGGAGGTCTTACCGTTTCGGCACTATACTTGCTATCATTGCAAACAGACTATAATCTCAGCAGCCTGAACCCGCTTGCTCTTTTCGGATCAGGTTATCAGCCTCAGACCTCTGAAACAGTGGAGGCAGTGACAGACTGGGAAAAGCTCTATACAGAAGAAGATCTCGCTGGAGCAGTATCAGATTCTGCCTATGATGTGACAGCACATACGGATAGTTTTGCCGTAGCAGTGGAAACATATCAGCTCTCTGCAGAGCAAACTGTGGCTGCTGAAAGTAAAGCAACAGTGCAAGATGCCGAACCTGCTATAAAAGAAGAAGTTAAAGCGAATACTGCTCCTCCAAAGGAAGAGAAGAAAGAAGTAAATCCGCTGTTAGTGAAAGAAAGGACAGGCCGTTTTTACATTATTACAGGAGGTTATTCCAGGTTAGAAAATGCTGAAGTGGCCAGAACAGCCGTAAAAAAAGGAGGACACGAAGCTAAAGTACTTTTACCATTACCAGGCAGCAGATTATTCAGGGTATCAGTAGCTGATTTTGCGACTGAAGAAGATGCGAAAGCTTCCTTGGCTACCTACAGAAAAACATTTGGAGAAACAATTTGGGTACTTAATAATTAACATGACACCGCTTTTATTACAAATTACTACTACTGCTCCTGCAGATACGACCACAACCCTGGCAGATGGCGCTGAAGCCGCCAATCATACTGTTTCTTTAATTGACCTGGCTTTGGCTGGTGGCTGGGCCATGATTCCGCTGGCTTTGCTTTCTTTAGCTGCTGTGTACATTTTCTTTGAGCGGTATCTTACTCTAAAAAAGGCGGCAAAAAATCCGGAAGGGTTTAACGATCGCATCAAGAGCATGGTCTTGGCCGGTGATATTAACGGTGCCAAGATGTTGTGTGCCCAGGCTAATACACCGGTTTCCAGGATGCTGGGGAAAGGTATTACCCGTATAGGTAACCCTTTAAAAAATATTGAGACTTCCATCGAAAACGTAGGAAAGATCGAGATCAGCCGCCTCGAGAAAAACCTTTCGGGTCTTGCAACCATCGCCGGTGCTGCTCCAATGCTTGGTTTCCTGGGTACTGTAACTGGTATGATTCAGGCTTTTATTGCCATTGCACAGGCAGAAGGATCTGTTAGTCCTCAATTATTATCGGCAGGTATTTACCAGGCTATGGTAACGACAGCTACAGGTCTGATTATCGGCTTACCTGCTTATGTTGGTTATAACTATCTGGTGAGCAAAATCGACAGCATTGTGCATGCCATGGAGTATAGCTCTATCGAATTCATTGATTTATTACAAGAACCACAACTGTAAGAATGAATCTTCGCTCTAAAAACAGGATCAATGCAGAGTTCAGCATGTCTTCTATGACTGACATTATCTTCCTGTTGCTCATATTTTTTATGCTTACTTCTAATTTCGTTACGCCTACAGGGCTGCCGGTGAGCCTGCCTTCCAGCAAGGCTACCACTATCGTTATGCAGAAGATCAGCGTTAGTATCGATAAGGATTTGCGGTATGCCATTAACGATAAAATTGTTGCCGAATCGGAGATCGAGCCGCAACTGGCAGCACTTTTGCAGGGAACAGAAGAAGGGTCTGTTGTGTTACACGTAGATAAAACAGTACCTGTAGAGCACCTGGTAAGGGTGGCAGGTATTGCTTCGAACCTGAAAGCAAAAGTAACGCTGGCTTCTGTGCCGGAGTAATTTTTTTAACTATGGAAATAGCATTAACAAAAGAAGAGGAAAAGAATAAGCGCATTGCAGCCATTATCAGTGTGGTGCTGCATGCTATTATTGTGTTACTGCTTTTCTACATTTTGGCTTGGCGCCCTGCCGGTGAGCCTGCTCAGGAAATCGGAATAGAGGTGAATTTTGGTACGGATGCCGTTGGCAGCGGCGATGTGCAGTCACAGGCTACTCCCAATGTGTCTAAAAATGTGCAGGACAGTAAACCAGCTCCAACACAGCCTGATCCGGAGCCAGAGCCGCAGCCAAAACCTACTGTGGCAGCTGCTTCGCCGCCTACTCCGGTTGAGTCGCCGAAAGTAGTAACTACTACTGCCGAGGCTCCTGTTGCCATGAAAGAAGAGCCAAAGCCACAACCCAAGCCTCAGCCACAGCCGAAAGAAGTGGTAAAGAAGGAGGAAGTGAAGCCAAAAGAAGAACCTAAAAAGGAGCCGGAGAAGCCCAGGGCTCTTTATCCGGGAAAGCCAACCGAAAGTACTGGTACAGGCAAAGCGGGTACTTCTGATAATGCTACCGGCAATAACAACGGCGACGATGCGAACAAAGTAGGAGATAAAGGCGACCCAAGAGGGGTAATGACTGCTAAAAACTATAGCGGTAACCCTGGCGGTGGAGCCGGTGGTTTGGATATGCCTGGCTGGCGCTATGATATTGATCCGAAACGTGACCCATATCAGAATGAAACCGGTTTTGTAAAATTCAGCATCAAAATTGACGGTGACGGAAACATTACCAATATTTCTACAATTGAGAAGACCGTTTCGCCGCATGTGGAGCGCTGGTATAGAGAGCAGTTGCAGAAAACCACCTTTAGCCGCACAGGGAACAGCAGTTCTAATGCAGGAGCATCCGGTGTGGTAACTTTCGTGATCCGAGCTCAATAAAATTACATGGAATGACCTATCAAGAGTGCCTTGATTATCTTTACGAGCAATTGCCGATGTTTCACCGCATCGGCAATGCTGCTTTTAAGAAGAGCCTGAATAACATTATCGAGTTATGTGAGGCCTTCGGAAATCCGCAGCAACATTTTAAATCCATTCATGTTGCTGGTACCAATGGTAAAGGCAGCAGCTCTCATATGCTGGCTGCAGTACTTCAAAAGGCAGGATATAAAACTGGCCTTTACACTTCTCCTCATTTAAAATCTTTTACAGAACGGGTTAAAATCAATGGAATAGAACTGTCTGAAAGTTACCTGGTACAGTTTGTGAAAGATAATAAACCTCTGTTTGAAGCAGTTAAGCCATCATTCTTTGAAATGACGGTTGCGTTGGCTTTTAAATTCTTTGCAGATGAAAAAGTAGATGTTGCTGTAATTGAAGTAGGCTTGGGGGGCAGGCTCGACTCAACCAACATCATCTTCCCGGAAGTTTCACTCATAACCAATATTGGTTTTGATCATCAGGCGCTGCTTGGCAATACACTGGCAGAAATTGCTGCTGAGAAAGCAGGAATCATAAAAGCTGGCGTTCCTGTTGTAATAAGTACAAAGCAGGAAGAAATTATGTCTGTTTTCCAGGAAAAAGGACTGCAGGTGCAGGCCCCTTTATACTTTGCAACCGAACATGTACAGGTGCAGCTCAAGCAGGCTGATCTGCAGAAACAGGTATTTGATGTGCAGTATGCCGATCATCAGAAGCAGCTGCTTAACCTAGCACTGGATCTGACGGGTATTTACCAGCAGTACAACCTACCCGGAGTACTGCAGACGATTGAGCTTCTGCAACGCAAGGGTTTTACTATAGCTGAGGAAGCCATTCGTTCTGGTCTGTCTGCTTCCAAACAAATAACTGGTCTGAAGGGAAGGTGGCAGGTTTTATCTGGTAAGCCTTTAACTATCTGCGATACAGGTCATAATATAGATGGAATTAAGCAAATACTACAACAGTTGCAGAGCCTGGAGCCTAAGCAGGTGCACTTTGTATTCGGGGCAGTAAACGATAAAGATGTAACTTCTATCCTTCAGTTGCTGCCTAAGAATTACCAGTACTATTTCTGTCAGCCGCAAATTCCACGAGCCTTAGAGGTAGCTGAATTGCAGGCGAGTGCTCATGAAGCTGGCCTTATGGGAGAGGCTTATGCTACTGTTGCCGAGGCAGTGCAGGCCGCCAAGTTAAATGCAACCGCAGATGAGGTTATTTTTATCGGAGGCAGTACCTTTGTGGTCGCAGAAATCGAAGAACTTTAAATGTCGCGTAGTAAATTAAAAAAATTTGAAGCTATTGCTGCACGTGAGAACGTTGTGCAGGAAGGTGATGCCGGATTTGGAACCTTAGCCGGAAAATGGAGAGAAATCTTCTTTAAGAATGATAAGCCACTAATATTGGAAATTGGCTGTGGCAGGGGCGAGTATACCGTAGGAATGGGCAGACTTTTCCCTGATAAAAACTTTATAGGAGTAGATATAAAAGGTGCCCGTCTGTACAAGGGAAGTACCATGGCCCAGGAAGAAGAACTGGATAACGTTGGCTTCCTCCGCATATATGTTGACCAGATTGCTTCTCAGTTTGCAGCAGGAGAAGTAGATGAGATCTGGATTACGTTTCCAGACCCAAGACCCCGTGACCGTGACATTAAGCGCCGCTTAACAGCTCCGCGTTACCTGGACATTTACCAGCAGATTGTGAAAGAGGGAGGGCTTGTGCATTTGAAAACCGATAATGCCGATCTTTTTGACTATACACTGGAGGTTTTACAGGAACGAGATGTGCAGCAGCTGAAATTTACCCGTGATCTGTATACATCCGACCTGCAGGAACATACCATGAGTATCTATACAACCTATGAGAAAAGATACCTGCAGGAAGGAATCCCTATTAAATACCTGCAGTTCAAGGTTTGATCATCAGCAGTTGGCTGGTGAAAGGCGTTAAGAAGCGGGAATGATCTTATTGCTCTTCATCCAGTTAACGCATCTGTCAAACCAGCTGTCTTGCGTGGTTTTGTTGTTCAGGCCGAAACCATGCCCGCCTTGCTGGTAAATGTGCAATTCGGCTGGTATTTTAAACTTTAGTAAAGCCTGGTAAAACAGAATACTGTTTTCGGGCTTTACTACTTCATCATCCGAAGCATGCACCAGAAACGTAGGAGGGGTTTGAGCCGTCACCTGCCGGTCATTCGAAAATTCCTGCACTTTTTCAGATGTTGCATTCTTGCCTAGCAGATGCTCAAAAGAACCTTTATGGGCCACCTGCGGATCTCCATTGATTACAGGATAAATCAGGAGCATAAAGTCAGGCCTTAGGTTTACTTTCAAAGGATTATCAATGGTGGTTTGGGTAAAATGAGTTCCGGCTGTGGAAGCCAGGTGGCCACCGGCAGAGAAGCCCATAATGCCTACTTTCGTTGGATCAATATTCCATTCTTGTGCCTTTGTCCTTACCAAGCGTATGGACTGTTGGGCATCCTGCAAAGGAGCTATTTCAGGTTTAGGGTTGAAAGCAGGATTGGGCAATCTGTATTTCACCACAAAAGCAGCAATTCCCTGTTCATTCAGCTTACGCGCTACATCAAAGCCTTCGTGGTTCATGGCCCGGTGCGTGTAACCACCTCCCGGAAAAACGATTACAGCTGTCCCGTTGCCATGTCCTTTCTCAGGCAGAAAAATGCTCAGGGTAGGCACTCTGTCTTCTGGTTTCTCATTTCCCTTCACTGCCTTTTCATTTGGCACAGCTGTAGAATACAAAGGAATCTCTTGTGGCTTTTCCTGTGCGAGTACATCAGAAAGCTTTAGGATAGCAATAGAAGCTAGAAGTAAGCAGACAAATGGCTTCATATGTGTTTGGCGGTATATTGTCAGGTCTTATTTTGGTTGATTACCTGTACCAGTATACAAAATACAGATCAACATAAAAACTGCCAACTCAGCATAATCTAAATTGGCAGTTTTACTTACAACTAAGCAAGGCTTATCCTATGCCTGTTCCTCAATTTCTTCCAGGATATCCTGAAGCTCATCGAAATCTTTCAGGCCGGGCTTAATTTCATTACCGCCAAGTAAACCAATGCCTTTAGGCTTGATGGTTTTCATGATGGTATGTATGTTGTCTTTGGTAAGCCCGAAGCCAATGTATACCGGGTACGATCTGGCAATGGATTTCAACAGCATAGTGTTTGTCTCATCAATGGCCGTAAAGTCAGAAGAGTAAATCAGGAAAGAATCAACTACAGAGCTGTACAGCTCCAGCATTTCCAGCAGCTCACTTTCAACAGTGTCTTTATTAATATATACTTTTAAAATAACCGGACAGCTTATCTCATCAATTTCATCTATCAGGTAGGGCGTATCGAGCTGAATATAGTCGAGGTTAAATTCAGAGGCATACTCGTTGATAACATCCGGTCTGGCTCTCTCGAACTGACCGGCCAGTTTTACACCTGCTACCCAACCCAGGATCTCCTTCAGTTCTTCTGATGAAACACGCTGCGGACTATCTAATTTCAGGTTAAAGCTTACAATGTCTACACCCATTCCGGCACAATATCGTGCATCACTTAAATTATTTATACCACTAACTATAACAGAAGTGCTCAGGCTCATAAAAATATTATTTTGGTGATTGCTTGTTCTATAGCTTAAATTTTTCCAAAGTAAACCCCAAAATGCCTTTGATGCCATTTTTTTTACGATTATTTTAAATTCTCTGACTGGTTTTATATTGCCCCTGCACTTTAGTTGCACCTTTATTTAAGCGGCTGAATCTTTATTAGTGTATACTTGTTGCTATATTTGTGGTAAAATTTATATTAAGACGGATAAGCATATTTTACATAAATGAGTAAATTAGGTAGAGTACTGGTTGCCATGAGCGGTGGAATAGATAGTTCTGTTGCTGCCGTTATGCTGCATGAGCAAGGTTATGAAGTAGTCGGAATGACTATGAAAACCTGGGACTATGCTTCGAGCGGTGGTAACAAGAAGGAGACTGGCTGCTGTAGCCTGGACTCCATAAATGATGCCCGCAATATTGCGGTTCAGTTAGGTTTCCCCCACTATATCATAGATATCAGAGAAGAGTTTGGCGATTATGTAATTAATCATTTTACGGATGAATACATTGCCGGACGTACGCCGAACCCATGCGTGCTTTGCAATACCCATATCAAGTGGGATGCTTTGCTTCGTCGCGCCGATCAGTTGGGCTGTGATTTTATAGCCACCGGGCATTACGCCAACGTGCGGGAGGAAAACGGCCGCTATATTATCTCTAAAGGTCTGGACGAACATAAAGACCAGTCGTATGCTCTTTGGGGCATTTCACAGGAAAGTTTAAGCCGTACGATTTTCCCTCTCGGTAAACTTCGTAAAACCGAAATCCGGCAGATGGCGCTGGATCGTGGCTTTACTGAACTGGTAAACAAGCCGGAATCGTATGAAATATGCTTCATTCCGGATAATGATTACCGTGGTTTCCTGAAAAGAAGAATTGAAGGCCTGGAAGAGCAGGTAGCTGGGGGAGAGTTTGTGCTCGAAAACGGCACAGTTGTCGGAAAGCACGAAGGCTATCCTTTTTATACAATAGGGCAACGCAAAGGCTTAGGTATAGCTTTAGGTTTCCCGGCGTATGTAACAAGAATAGAGAAAGATACTAACAGGGTGGTGCTCGGCAACTACGAAGATCTGGCTAAAAACGCCATGACAGTCGGAAAACTGAGTATGGGCAAGTATGCAAACCTTATCGATCAGCCAATTGCTACGGTAACAAAAGTTCGTTACAACGATCCGGGTACAGAAGCTATAATTGAGCAGGTGGGCGATAAAATGAAAGTGCATTTCCTGAGCGGGGTGCATGCCATTGCCCCTGGTCAGGCCGCTGTTTTTTATGAAGGAAACGATGTGGTTGGCGGTGGATGGATTGAATCTAATTACAATTCAGAGTTTGCGCTCCAAATTCTTCCTGCTTAAATGAAGAGGCTTTCCTTTTTCCTGTTGCTGGCCCTGTTCAGTCTGGCTGCATGCAAAGAGACTTTTATTGAAACTGATCCTGGTGTTGTTGGTTATGGCTACTATCCCTTGGAAGTAGGGGATTACCGCGTTTACAGTGTAACGGATATCAAGTTTCTGGATAACGAAGGCGATACCAGTCGGTTTCAGCTGAAAGAGGAAGTTGCCGAATCTTTTGTAGACCAGACGAATACGTTGGTGTACAAGATCATTCGATCCGTTCGCCCTGATGCACAAGCATCTTGGGTGGAGGATTCTGTGATGGTAGTAGCAAAATTCAGTACCAGCGTTATTCTGACGAAAGATAATGTTAAATCTGTGAAATTGGTTTTCCCGGTTAAGAATGGTAAAGCCTGGAGTGCAGATGCTTACAACAATCGCACTGTGAACAGCGAGAACGATGGTAAAGAGAAGTATACCTATGCATCTGTAGGGGAGCCGTTTACTGTAAATGGCTCTACCTATAACCAGACCCTTACAGTGGTACAGGGAAAGCCTGCCAGCAACTTTATCATGCTCAGCGACCGGAAAGAAGTTTACGCACAGGATATTGGCATGATCTATCGCTTATTTAACAAAGCAGCTTACTGTAACCAGATAGGCTCAAGCGATTGCCCTTATGGGGAAGGGTATATCCTAAATGGGCATAAGCGCGAAGAAGTGCTGCTATCGTACGGAAAAATGTAAAGAACACATGAGGTATAGTAAGTTTTTGATCTGTCTGCTAGCGCTGGTTTGCCTGTTCCAGGATTTAGCCTTTGCCGCAGAAGAACAGAAGCATCTGATTTACTTCAAGGATAAAGTCGATTCTCCCTTTTCGGTTCAGAACCCGCACCGGTTCCTGTCAGCTAAAGCCATCGAAAGAAGGCAGAAGCAAAACATTTCAATTACACCACAGGATCTACCTGTTAATCCTGCTTATGTAGCAGCCTTGCGGGAACTGGGTATTTCGGTGTGGTATACTTCCCGCTGGTTTAATGCGGCTGTTGTGCAATGCAGTTCCGAAAAACTGGCAGAAGCACAAAACCTGCCTTTTGTTAAAGCCTCTCAGAACCTGAACAGGATAACCGCTTCCAGCAATGGGGCGCAGTCTGTCGCTAAACCAGTGGCTGCGGAGGATGCCTTTGCCTTCAGCAGTGCCTTACAGAGCAGTGATTACGGACAGGCAAGGCAGCAGGCGGCTATGCTGGGACTGTTAGATTTACATGCTGCCGGGTATAATGGAAGCGGCATGAGCATTGCCGTGTTCGACACCGGTTTTCCGGCTGTAAATACATTGCCGGCTTTCAGCCATCTATTTCAGAATAACCAGATAAGAGCGACTTACGATTTTGTAGCCAATACAGCAAATGTGTATGGCAGCAATGCACACGGTACGATGGTACTTTCTACTATGGCTGCTTATGCCCCCGGCCAAATGATAGGAACGGCTTACGGGGCAGACTACTACCTGTTCCGAACCGAAGATGTTAGCTCGGAGCATAATCTAGAAGAAATTAACTGGTTATTGGCCGCAGAGTTTGCAGACAGTGCCGGAGTAGACATTATCAACTCATCTCTTGGCTACAAAGTGTTTGATGCTCCTTCTCAAAGCTATAACTATAACCAGATGGACGGCAACACAGCTATCATAACCCGTGCTGCTGATTATGCTGCGGCAAAGGGTATACTAGTTGTGGTAAGTGCCGGGAACGACGGCGCAAGTTCATCGGTCTGGCAACGTATTGGGGCTCCTGCCGATGCTGATTCTGTACTGACAGTGGGTGCTGTTAATGCTGCTGGTAATCTGGCGGCCTTTAGTTCTTATGGTCCTACTGCTGATGGAAGAATTAAACCCGATGTAGTGGCCTTAGGTCAGCTGGCTTATGTGTTCACACCTGCCGGCCAGGTGGTTCAAAGCAACGGCACTTCTTTTTCAAGCCCTATAATGGCCGGTATGGCTGCCTGCCTGTGGCAGGCCTTCAGCAACAGAAGCAACATAGAGATGCTCAACTATATCCGGAGCATCGGTAGCCAGGCTGCTTCACCAGATAACAGATTAGGCTATGGCATTCCCGACTACAGGAATTCAGCCGCTGGAATACCCCGCTTACCTGTTCGGGACGAAGTAATTATTACCAATCCGGTAAAAGACAATGCGCTTACGCTAACGCTGGGAGGAGATTACAGCAAGGGAACAGCTGTGGTACACATTTTTGATACTGCAGGAAGACTACTGTATAAGCAGGAACTGCAGGCCCATCACTTCCAGCATACTTTAAGTATAGGTGCGTCTATTCCGAAGCAGGGAATTTATCTATGTCGCGTTAGTACTGGCAGTAAGGCTACTACTGTTCGCTTTTTGAAGCTTTAGTTTAAGTATGTATAGCGGTTCTTTTTTTCAGAAAAAATTTAAGGCAACAAACAAAGTTCAAAATCCTATCTTTGCTTTATGAGACCAATTATAGCCCCTTCTGTATTGGCAGCTGATTTTGCCAATTTGCAATCTGAAGTTGAGATGTTGAACAAGAGCCAGGCCGACTGGCTGCACATCGATATCATGGATGGCAGATTTGTGCCAAACATTTCATTTGGCTTTCCTGTACTGGAGGCAATTCAGCGCCATGCACAAAAGCCGCTCGATGTGCACCTGATGATTGAGTCGCCTGAGTTATATATTGAGCAGTTCCGAAAGTCCGGCGCCGAAAACATAACAGTACACTACGAGGCTTGTGTTCACTTGCACCGAATCATTGAGCAGATTAAAGCTACGGGAGCAAAGGCCGGAGTAGCGCTTAATCCACACACTTCGGTAGCCTTACTCGAAGATGTAATCGCTGACCTGGACCTGGTGTGTGTGATGTCTGTTAACCCTGGCTTTGGCGGGCAGAAATTCATTGAGAATACCTATAACAGAATTGAGGCACTGAAAGAGTTGATCTTATCCCGAAACTCCAAGGCTCTCATAGAAATTGATGGTGGTGTGAACCAGAAGAATGCGCCACTTCTTCTGGAAAGAGGGGCTGATGTGCTGGTAGCCGGAAGCTTTGTTTTTTCCGCTGCTGATCCTGCACAAACCATTGCTGCCTTAAAAAGTACTTTAAAAGACTAAGTATAACCTGTTCATGCTGAAATATCTATCGGTTTGGTTGGTGCTACTGTTTCCTTTAGGTGTGGCAGCTCAACAGGTTATTGTTTCAGGTATAGTGCTAAACCACCAGCGTGAACCGTTAGAGCAGGCTTCCGTCAGTATAAAAGGCACCACTGCTGGAGTGCAGACATCAGCTGACGGAAAGTTCAGGATACAGCTACCCTCTCAGCCAGACCGCGAAGTCACGCTGATTATCCGTTACCTGGGATACCATGAACTGCAAAAAACGGTGCAGCTGGGAGCTGCTGCAGTAGATATGGAACTGGTCCTTTCGCCTGACCAGCGTCAGCTCAACGCTGTGGATATTCACGGAAACAGGACAGATGCCCGGGAGCAGGCCGGGCTGACCCGCTTAGACCCGCGTATAACAAAGGAGATGCCTTCTGCCTTTGGCGACTTTAACCAAATCCTGGTAACGCTGCCTGGTGTTAGCAGTAACAACGAGCTTTCTTCAACCTACTCTGTTCGCGGTGGCAATTACGACGAAAACCTGGTTTATGTGAACGGGATTGAAATTTACCGTCCGTTCCTCATCACCAATGCGCAACAGGAGGGGCTTAGCTTTGTCAATCCTGATCTGGTAGGAAGCATCAACTTTTCTTCTGGCGGCTGGCAACCCAAGTACGGCGACAGGCTTTCTTCTGTGCTCGACATTCGCTATAAAACTCCCGGTAAATTAGCAGGCTCTGTTTCTGGCGGTTTAACAGGTGGAAGCCTCCATTTAGAGGCCGCTTCGAAGAACAAGCGCATATCTTATTTGCTGGGCACACGGTATAAAACCGGCCAATACCTGTTGCAGGGCCTGCAGGTGGAGGGGCAGTACAGGCCAAACTTCTCGGATGCACAGGCCTATATCAATATTGATCTTTCCCGTTCTCAAACTGAGCCGGCACGCACTACCCTGGGTATTCTGGCCAGCTATGCCCGGAACAGTTACCTGGTAGTGCCGGAGTCGAGGGTGACTACCTTCGGAACACGCCAGAATGCAATGCGTTTGTTTGTCGGGTATGATGGGCGGGAGCTGATGCAGTACAGCACTTCACAGCTGGGTATAAATTTATCCCATAGGTTTAACAGAGCCTTATTATCTGAAATCATATTATCAGGTATATACTCACGGGAAAGAGAATTCAGGGATATTGAAGCTGCTTACCGTTTGTGTGACGTAAACGGCACCGGAGGCGGTAACTATGGCGAGTGCATGCAATCCAGGGGTGTTGGCTCGCAATACGATCATGCGCGGAATACCTTACTGGCAAGAGTGCTGACTGCGGAGATCCGGAACAGCTGGCAAAAGAGCCGGCGCAGCCAGGTTCAGTTTGGTGTAAAGGCCGGGGTAGAAGATATACAGGACCGTTCATCAGAATATGGTTTTGTAGATTCAGCTGACTTTGTAAATCCTGCTTATTATCTGAATTCAACGTTAGATTTAAGAAGCTTACGCTATAATGGTTATTTACAGCATACTTATAAGTTTGATTCGCTGCGAACCATTACCTATGGCGTAAGAGCAAGCTACTGGACCTACTCAAAAGAATTTACATTTACTCCCCGCATCCAGTATGCGGCAATTTCCAGAAGGAACCCTGATCTGTCGTATAAGGCAGCTTTGGGTTTATATTACCAGCCACCTTTTTACCGGGAATTGCGCAACATGCAAGGGCAGCTAAACCCTGAGATCAGGGCACAACGCTCTTTACATGCTATAGTAGGTGCCGATTATAGTTTTAAAGCCTGGGACAGGGATTTTATGCTTACTACTGAGGCTTACTATAAACACATGACCAATGTCATTCCCTACGATGTTGATAATGTGCGACTTCGGTATTATGCTCAAAATAATGCGAAAGCATATGCGACAGGCCTTGATGTGCGGGTAAACGGAGAGTTTATAAAAGGAGCCGAATCGTGGTTAAGCCTGGGCATACTTAGCACAAAAGAAGATGTGGAAGGAGACTCCACTTTCACCTACGATGCACAAGGCCAGATATCAGGTAAAGCGCCTTTGGGCTATATCAACCGCCCTACAAACCAGTTGCTGAATATCGGAGTTTTCTTCCAGGATCATTTACCGGATAACCCCACGGTAAGAATGAACTTGAATTTAGCCTATGGGACAGGGCTACCTTTTGGCCCGCCATTCAGGCCGGAATATCGCAATGCCTTTTCAGGCAAATCTTACAAACGGGTAGACGTAGGTTTTTCTAAACTGATAGTACTGGGAGATGCTGCCATCACCAACACTGACAAATTCTCCCTGGAAAGTTTGTGGATCGGCCTTGAAGTACTGAATCTGATTGCTGCCAATAACCGCCTCTCATACAGTTATGTTACGGATCTTAATAATGTTACTTATGCTGTTCCCAATTTCCTGACCGGGCGCAGGCTTAACCTTCGTTTTATAGCCCGGTTCTAACGCCATTCATGTTCAGGCTGCCATTGCCAGTTAATCCTGCTCCCGAATGAGCTTCAGAAAATTTTCGCGGAAGCTCTCTCCAATGGGTAAAACTTTATCTGCAATATAAACAGTGTTTCCATCAACCATCCTGATCTTATCAATCGAAACTATATAAGATTTATGGATGCGGTAGAATGGTGGCTGCGGAAGCTGTTCTTCCATGTTCTTAAGAGTAAGGTAAGTTACCAGTCTTTGTCCCTGCATATAAACGGAAACATAGTTCTTTAGTCCCTCTATATACAGGATATCGTCGTAATCGATTTTAATGAATTTGTTTTTGCTTTCTCCTTTTATAAACATGTAAGGGCTAGCCTGAGCAGGATGTCCGGCACCAGTAGTGGCTGTGGCCAACGGAGGGTTATCATGACTGGCTGAAGAAGCCTGTATGGTTGGCTGCTGAAGCACTGCCTGCGCCTTGTGTACTGCCTTCAGGAAGCGGTCGAAAGGGATTGGCTTAAGAAGATAGTCAATGACATCGTGCTCATAGCCTTCCAGGGCATATTCCGGGTAGGCGGTAGTCAGAATCACTTTGCACCTGCTGCCACATATTTTCATAAACTGTATGCCCGTCAGCTCCGGCATCTGTATATCCAGAAACACCAGGTCCACACGCCCTTCCTGCACCCAGTTAATAGCTTCTATCGGGCTGGTAGTGGTGCCCACCAACTCCAGATTGGGGATTTTCTGAATATAGTCGGCAATAATCTTAGTGGCGTAGGCTTCGTCGTCAACAGCAATACAGCGAATCATTTTGTTTAGAAAGTTTATGGGTTAAAAGTTATTGTCTGCACCAGGATTTGCAGGATAAGATGATTTTGAGGATTAAAATTGTTTATTCAGATTAGCCATTTCCATTGCGAAAGCATCAGATTTATTAATTTCTGTCCATCCATTTTTCCTCAAAACCCTGCTTCAGATGTGTTGCAGCTTTAGCTTTGTTTCGTATTTTTTTCCATCCTCACTAATCTCAAGGGTATAGAGGTTCGGGTAAAGCAGGTCGAGGCGGCGGCGGATATTCGCAAGGCCGATGCCGGTGGTCTGGTCTTTTTGATTTTGATTGATCCGGTTGCTCACATTAAAACACAAATTCGCATTTTCCAACTGCAAATTAATGGTAATGGGTGCCGATGCGTCGTCTACAACACCATGTTTCAGGGCGTTCTCCACAAAAGGAATCAGTACCAGCGATGGGACCCGCTGCCCGTTTACATGCCCTTGTATCGTAAAGTTAACAAAGAAATTATTTTCGAAGCGGAGACGGTAAATGTTCAGGTAGTTTTGCAGGTAATCCACCTCTTTTTGTAGCTCTACTCTGCCGTCTTTGCTCTCGTACAGCATGTAGCGCATCAGGTCTGATAGCTTTATGATGGCATCGGCCAGTTTATCAGACACAGGATAAGCCAGCGAGTACAAGTAGTTTAAGGTATTGTATAGGAAGTGCGGGTTGATCTGGGTTTTCAGGAAAGCCAGTTCGGCCTGCACTTTTTCCTGTTTCAGGGTACGATTCTCGCGTTCTTTTTGTAAGGTGGCTTCAAAAGCCCACACTACAGCCCCCAGAAAAATGCCAGGTAAAGACCAATACAGGTTGTCAAATATATAATAAGAAAGCGTAGTGCCGGGACTATAATTGCGGAAACCAAAAAAAGCCTGAAAAAGCACTTCCTCTACCGTATAACGAAGGGTGGTATAGACCAGCATAATTCCCGCAACGCCAAACAAAACGATCAGCCAGTTTCTTTTTTTCATCCAGAGCGGGAAAACCAGCAGATAGCAAAGGTAAAACTCCACCAGGTGCAACAAATCCTGGCTCAGGTTGAGCAGCAGTATTTTGTAATCCCAGTTGTAGAGGAAGTAACCTAATACTGTATAACCGATGTAGAGCGTCCACCCCAGCAGGTGCAGCCCGATCTTTTTTTGCGTCACATTCATATTCTAAAGCTAGCCATAACTTCCTTTAGCCGCACTTTTTTTATACTAACACATGGTTTTACGATGTAAACCCCTGCATTGCTTATAGCAGTCCTGGTTTAGCAGGAATATAGGTTTCGGATAATGTTTTGGCAGGTTCGGATAGTTTAATTTCAATAGCAAAAGGCGGACTGCATCTTTGGCTCAACATCAACGAAACACCTGCTTGCGCCATGAAAAAAACAGCTACTATTTCCACAAAGAACAAAGGACAAAAGAATTTCGGAAAGATAGTTCTGGCTATAGCCTTCTGCTTTTTTGCAGTTAATGCCCAGGCACAAACAGCCGCTACAGTGAAAGGTACTGTAATTAATGCCTCCACACAAAAGCCGCTCGATTATGTGTCGGTGGTTTTACTGCAGTTACCCGACTCGGCCGTGGTAGCCTCCGAAATGACAGATGCGGCTGGTGCCTATACCTTTGCTCAGGTAAAACAAGGCAGGTATGCCGTCAAAGCCTTAATGGTTGGTTACGTTCCAGCCAAAAGCATTCCTTTTGAGGTAAAACAGCAGGAGGTTCAGGTACCTGCCATAGTCCTGCATGAAAGAGACAATGCACTGCAGGAGGTAGTGGTGAAAGGACAGAAGCCCTTGCTGGAGCAGGAGGCCGATCGTGTGGTGATGAACGTAGAGCAGTTGAACACAGCAGGCGACAACGCGCTGGAGGTGCTCAAGTATGCGCCGGGTGTCAGGCTGGACAAGGATGATAACATTATCTTCAGGGGAAGCGGCAGTGTGAATGTCCTTATCAACGGTAAAATGACTTATATGTCGGGTGCAGAATTGCAAAACTACCTGAAGTCTTTGCCTGCCTCGGCAGTAAGCAAAGTAGAACTGATGGCGAACCCGCCTGCTTCTTTTGATGCAGCGGGAACGGCAGGCGTTATCAATATCCAGTTAAGAAGAGACGAGACACTTGGCATGAACGGAACAGCAAATCTCGGAGTCGGGCAAGGGGCCTATGAAAAAGTATGGGGCGGCTTGAACCTGAACTATAACACAGGCAAAGTAAGCCTTTATACCCGCCTCAATGCAGGCCACTACAATTCCTTTAACCGCCTTACCTTAAAGCGCAACATCAACGACAGCCTGTATAACCAGGTAAACTACTGGCACCCGATTACCAAGAGCTATAATGTAACGGCAGGAGCGGATTATTTCATCAGCAAAAAGCACACAGTAGGCCTCATGGCAAAAGGGTATGCCTCACCTGAAAACACCCTTACCACCAGCAACTCTGTAAACTACGATGCCGCTGGCAAGGCTTTCGGAAGTATGAGCATGCACAACCCGAAAGAATCAAACACTGACAACTATAGCCTGAACCTGAACTATAAATTTGACATAGACAGCACAGGTCGTACCCTCTCTTTTGATGCCGACTATGTCAACTACAGCCTGGATGCCGATGAGCATTTTACAAATAACTTTTATGGTGCTGCCGGTGAAGCTACGCAGGCTCCTGCGCAACTCCGCAGTTTTAGCAGTGGCGGGGCAAGCATCAGATCTGTAAAAGTGGATTATGTGCATCCGTTTGGCAAGGGCTACAAAGCCGAGGCAGGTTTAAAGAGCAGCTGGGTGCGCACCGATAGCGAGATCCGGTTTGAAGAATTACAGGAGCAGGGATGGCTAAACGATATAAAGCGCACCAACAGTTTTGTGTATGATGAAAATATACATGCTGCTTACCTGAGCCTGAGCAGGAAGTTCAGCCAGAAGCTCAGCATGAAAGCTGGCCTCCGAGCTGAGCAAACAAACGGCAAGGGTTGTTCTGCCAACACAGACCAGGTGGTTGATCCCGATTACCTGAAGTTTTTCCCGAGCTTGCTTATGAGCTACAGCGCTAACGACGATAACCAGTTTTCAGTATCCTACAGCCGCCGCATCAGCCGCCCGTCTTACAGAAATTTAAATCCCTTTACCTTTTTCTCTGATCCTTATACAGCCCTGGAGGGAAATCCGTTTCTGCAGCCTTCCTTCTCCAACTCGCTGCAGTTTAACTACAACTATAAAAGTTTTCAGTTGCTGAGCCTGAGTTACCTGGAGTCGAACGATTTTGTAATGAACGTGATCGAGCAGAACGATGAAACCAAGGTGAGCATCAGCAGGCCTGAAAACCTGGCCAAATCAACCTACCTGAGTATCGGCAGCGGCGGCACTATACCTGTAAACAGCTGGTGGACCTCTACCTTGCAGCTCGAAGGTGCTTTTGCAACGGTTTCTTCGCCTGTGCGGGATATAGACTACAACAGCGAGCAGTTTACCTGGTCGGTTAGCGTTGATCAGAATTTTAATCTTCCGAAAGATTATAAACTACAGTTTTATGGCTACTATAGCTCACCTTCGGTACAAGGTTTGTACCGCGCCAAATCAAATTACCAGATTGATTTGGGTGCTAAACGAACTTTACTGGACGGCAAGGCCACTATCAGCCTGAAGCTTCGCGATGTGTTCAATACCAGCAGATTCAGAAGTACAATTAACTATGGCAACGTTGACATGTACTGGCAAAACCAGTGGGAGAGCCGTCGCCTCAACCTTACCTTCGACTATAAGTTCGGCAGCAACAAAGTAAAAACAGCCCGCAACCGCCGCACTGGCACAGGCGAAGAGGAGGGAAGGCTGTAAGTACAAAGTCACACTATAGAACTTGTTCTGCAGCTGCTGTTCACTAATCCTAACCTGGTGCATGCACAAAGGGTAAAAAAAAAGACCTGTAGAAACTACAGGTCTTTAATAATTATTCAAACATTATCACTTAATTCCTTCTTGGGCCAGGGCCACCAGGGTAGAAGCCGCCTCTGTCGTTCTCTTCCGGAGCGCTTCCGCTGCTGAATCGCTTCAGGTTGTAAGAGAACGTTACCATAAAGAAGCGCTGCAGCACTGTTGCCTGCACATCCTCTACATAAGACTCTGTAATATTTCGCTGGATGCTGGTGTTCTGGTTTAACAAGTCGTTTACGCTCAGGCTGAGTTCTGCCTGCTTGCTTTTTAGGAATTTCTTGCCCACACTCATATTCCAGAGTATATAAGATGGATCTACACCCGCCGATAAACCTGAGTTGTACTGGTGGTTCAGCTCTGTGCGGTAAACGAAATCCAAAGGCAGTATCCAGTTAAGGCGCAGGTTTGTATTTTGCGTGTAGTAGTTATTGTTACGGGTTACCTGGGCTGTGTTTTTTACCAGGTTATAGTTACCGTTCGTGGAAACATTAAAATCGACCTTCTCGCTAATGTTGCTGCTTAAGTTAAGGCCTGCTCCCATATTCGTGGTATTGGCAAAGTTGATGGTTTCATCCAGCATACCCGGTATTCTGGTATAGCCAACAGAGCCGTTAAAATTGATGTTCGAACTGATCAGGTTAATGGGCTGGCCGTAGTTAAAGAAGGATCTTACACTCCAGTAGCCATCCATGTTTATTGTTCTGCTTAAACGGGCTCCTCTCGAAATGTCATCGTATCCTTCGGTATAGTTTTCTATGATGGCCGGATCGCTATAAACTGCATTTGTAATAAAGTTTTGCGTCATGGTTCCGAAAATACCCATGAAGAACACCTGATTGGTTTCAGGATTAAAGTTTCTGTAACGAACGAAAAGCCTGTTCTGGTAATCCTGGTCTAAGCCTGCATTACCGATTCTAAGCTGCAGCGGGTTTGAGATATCCAGCACTTCCTGCAACTGGTCTACCGACGGCACATTGGTGTTGGTGCGGTAGTTAATGTTCAGGCTGCGGCTTTGTGTAAATTTGTACTCCAGCTCAGCAGAAGGCAAAACGTTGTTAAAGCTTCTTGACAGCGGATATATTTCAGGGTAAATGTTATTGCTTTCAAGTGTAGCGTACTGATAGCGGGCATTCACCTGGAAGCGGGTCTTATCTGTTCTGTACTGATAGCTTGGGCCAATGCTTTGCGAAATGTAATTACTCTCGAAGGTGTTGCTCAAGGGCCTGTTCAACAAGGAGTAAGTAGAAGTGGATTCTTCTAAATCAAATGTTCTTCTGTCGGAGTCGTTCATCTGGTTGCTGATGCCGTACTCTAATTGCAATAAAGCGTTGCTGCCCACTCGCTCCGAAATAGAAGCGTTACCCGACCATGAAAAGTTTTCTCTGCTTATATCGGTGTACTGATGCAGCTCCGCATTATTATCAGCATTAATGTAGTCTATGGTATTGGCATCGTTAAAGTTATAGCCATCTGTGCTGCTATAGTTGGTGTTAATGTTTGTGGTAAATACCCTGCCTGGCTTGCTGAAGCGGTGTGAGTATAAGATATTGTTGCTGAAATTATAGTTGTCGTTTTTGCTATCATTGGTGTTGAAATTGAATGACAACTGTTCACCTTCTCTATTGTTGGTTAGTGAGTTTCGAGACACAAATGAATTGTTACGCTGCACAGACAGATTAGGTGAAATGAGCAACCTGTTGTTCTCGTTAATATTATACTGCAACCTGAAGTTGAAACGATGGTTTTCATCACTGTTGTTGTTTAAGCTGCGCTCATCCAGCAAGTCACCAATGCTTGACCCGCCCGTATACTGGCGAATTCTTGTCTGGTTATTCAACACATCCCGGTCGTTGTAGGTATAGCTGCCGCTTACTTCCATTTTCTTTCCCCACATGTCGTTATAGTTAATACCAAACGTATTGGTATTGATGATGCCGTTCGGGCTTCCGCCGCCCCAGCCGCCTCTTCTGCCTCTCATGCCACCACCTGGCGTTTCGCCCACAGAGAAATCGAACATGTTTATATTGTTGGTAAGACCGGTAAGGGTAATTTTTCTTTCACCGTTAAAGATGTTTAAAGCGGCACCAACCATATAGCGGTCGTCTGTGCCATAACCGGCAGATATTTTACCCATCTGGCCTACACGACGGTCTCTTCGGGTTACAAAATTCAGGGTTTTGGCTCTGTTGCCATCATCAAAACCACTAAAGGCTGCCTGGTCACTTTGCCTGTCGTATACCTGTACGCTTTCAATCATATCGGCCGGCAGGCTTCTGATGGCGGCATTTACATCATCGCCGCCATAGCGCTTGCCGTCAATAAAGATCTGTTTTACATCTTCTCCCTGCGCCTGAACGGTACCGTTCTGAATGGTAATGCCTGGCATTTTGGTTACCAGATCTTCGGCGCTGGCGTCCGGGGCTGTTTTAAAAGCCTTCGCGTTAAACTGTGATGTGTCGCCTTTTTGCTCACCGATTGGTACACGTCCGATTACCTGTACTTCCTGCAAAGTGGTAGACTCTACCTGCATTCTGAGCGTTCCCAGGTTTAACGGACCATTTTGTACCTGAACTTCACGGGTATACTTTTGAAAGCCCAAGTAGTTAATTTCAAGGGCATACTGCCCCGGTGTAACGCGCTCAAACCGGAAGCGGCCTTCCACATCGGTAGAAGCATTTAAAACAGCCTGATCGG
Source organism: Pontibacter sp. SGAir0037 (assembly GCF_005491705.1). NCBI lineage: Bacteria > Pseudomonadati > Bacteroidota > Cytophagia > Cytophagales > Hymenobacteraceae > Pontibacter > Pontibacter sp. SGAir0037. The sequence continues at coordinate 1,343,431 of NZ_CP028092.1, forward strand.
AGGTACGTGTTAAAATAACCCGTGCACTTATCAAGGCCGAATTGTCCTGAGCACTTTCGACGGATCCTGTCACAGGAAAAGTCTGGGAGTAAGCCTGGATTATACTCAGCGTGAGTAATAGAGAGAATAGCAGTTTTTGCATTTTGATAGTTTGTTATCGCTGTTGCGCATTATTAAAGTTTAGACAGGCAGCTACTGCTTTAGTTTAAATGATTCGAAAATATTTTTTAAAAAATGAACCAATCAGTCAAAATTGCTTCTTTTACTGCTATAACGTTTTACTTGAAGTTGCCTAGGTTTACTGCTGCATTCTTTTGATGTGGTTTCAGGTTCAGCGGATTTCTGCAGACAGAGGAGGTTACCTTTGGAGCCGATGGGTATAAAGTTTGACGAACGGCACTTTATTTTCCTGAACAATGCAACTTTTTAGTTGTTAGAGTAGTCGTAGAAGTATAAACCATTTTTCCCCGCTCCAAGGCATTGTCTATTTTAGAAGCCATAACCGATTTTGTTAAGACCCGGCTGATAAAGCCTGTTCTCAACCTGCTGAAGCAAGGCATGACACCAAAGAAGCTGGCAGCAACGGTTACGGTGGGTACTGTGGTTGGCGTAATTCCGGCTTTCGGAGCAACCACTGTGCTGGGAACTGCTATCGCGGCGCGTTTCAGGTTAAACATTGCCGCCACCGTGCTTGTAAGTTACCTGGTGCAGCCCTTGCAGTTGCTGCTTTTCATCCCATTCATTAAAGCAGGCATTTTTATGTTCAGCTTATCGGAGCTGCGTCTTTCCCTGGATGAAATAGTGGCTATGTTTAAGTCAGATTGGCTCGATGCGCTAAACATGCTCTGGAAAGCCAACCTGGCCGGAATTTCTGCCTGGGCGCTACTGGCCTTTCCTTCAGGCGTGCTTCTGTATTATATGCTTTTGCCTTTGTTCAAACTTACGCTGCCTAAGCAGAAAGAGGTGGTGCCGGCTACTTTACCTGAGTAGGATGCCGCTTCTGCATCAGCTATATAAAAAAACCCCGGCCTCGTAATGTTACAAGGCCGGGGTTTTTGTGAGGAACTGTAGTTATTAAGCTGACTCCAGTATCTGGAACAACTCATCCAGTTTAGGCGTCAGGATAATTTCGGTACGACGGTTTTTCTGACGCGCCTCTTTGGTTTTGGTAACATCGAGGGGCACATACAAGCTACGGCCGGAAGGTGTTACTCTTTCACCCTGTACGCCAGCCTGGGTTAGGATACGGGTAATTTCAGTGGCACGTAATACACTCAGGTCCCAGTTATCCTGCATGCCCACTGTTCCTTTTGCCATCGGCACATCATCTGTATGGCCTTCCACCACCACATTTACATCTTGTTGCTCTTTCAGCACCTGCGCCAGCTTTTTAAGCGCGTCAACACCTTTCGGGTCTACTTTAGTAGAACCTGAGTTAAAGAGTAACTGCTCAGCCAGCGACACATATACTTTTCCGTTCCGGATGTTCACGGTCAGATCTTTGTCGTTGAAGCCCAGTAATGCGTTGGTTACTCTTGTGCGCAGGTCTTTAACAGCCTTGTCTTTTTCATCGAGAATGCGCTGCAGTTCTTTCAGCCTTTCTTCCCGTACTTTCAGGTCGGCACTTAACTTGTCGATCTGCGTTTTGCTCATGGTCAGGTTTTCACCCAATACTTTTCCTTCTTTCAGAGCCTGCTGCAGGTTCTTCTGATATTCATCACGTTGCTTTTCCAGGGATGCCCGTTCCTGTTCCAGATTTGCTTTTTGTTCTTCTAAGAGAGCTCTCTGTTGTTCCAGCGAGGTCTTCTCCTGCTCTAAATTAGACTTATCTACTTCTAAAGCATTTTTACGTGCTAAAAGGTCATCATACTTCTTCTTGGAAACAACACAGGAAGAAAGAGACATAGAGCCTGCCATCAAAAGCACAGTTGCTCTGATAAGATTCTTTTTCATACTAATGGGGCAAAAAGTTTACTACGTTTACGAAAGGTTATTTTGAGTCTGATTTGAAGAAGCCTTGCGGATCCGGCATTTTTTCCATCAGATCTGCCAGAAACACATAATCAATCTGTTGCATATCGAGTAGCCTGCTTTTGTGCAGGTATGTCCAGGAGTCCGTGTATTTCTTTTCGAAGTACATGGTGCGCGCCAGATTATACAGGGCATAGGCATTGCTGGAGTCGGTAGAAACAGACTGATTCAGAAAATCGATGGCCTTCTTGAGGATCTTCTTCTTGTTGTTGGCCTGGTACATTTGCAGGTATGCAGCTCCCAGGTCTGATAATAACAGCGAGTTTTTAGGCTCATACGTTAAGGCTTTTTCGTAGAAGGTAATAGCTTCGTCGGCTTTGCCTTTGCCGGCAGTAACCAAGCCAAAAGCCCAGTAAGCATTGCTGTTGTCCGGGTTTAGCAGCCACGCCAGGTTAAAGCGGTATACGGCGGTATCCACCTGTCCTTCCCTGAAATATTCCCAGCCACGCTCCATAAAAAAATCACTGGCCTCTTTCCGGTTAGTAAAGCTTTTGTCGCAGCTGCTTAGGAATTTCTCATCTGCTTTCTGCTGCTGTTCAGTTTTAGCTACATTGCCAAACATCGGGAGTACACGAGGACTTGCAGGAGTTGGTTGGTCCTGGGCAAAGGTAATGGTGGCTGCAAACAAGAAAGCCACACCTGCCATAAGTAATCTTTTCATTATAAAGGTATTTAATCTAACTAGAGTTGCACTATTGGCTATCAGAGCTTTAAAAGTAAGGCTTAGTTTGGTAGGATGCAACAAAACTACTGGACATTCTGTCTGCTGTAAATGCCTTCCGGGTCCTGTTGCTTTTCCAGCAGTGCCGAAATAAATGTTTTATCTTCCTGCTTTTTATCCTGCTTAATGCTCTGATGCAGGTACTCCCAAGCTTTGCTGTATTCTTTTAAGTAATAGCTGTTTACAGCCAGTTTATAAAAAATTGAAGGATTGTCTTTGTCGAGCCTTGCCGCCTCTTCCAGTAGCTTCCTGCTTTGGTGGAGGTCATCGAGGTTACTTTCTTCGTAAAACCTGCCTAAATAGCTGGTGGCTATATCGGTGAGCAGGCGAGGGTTTTCTTTGTCAAACTCCAGGGCATAGTATAAAGCATATATGGCCTTGTCGTATTCTTTTTGTTGCCCGTAGGTTAAGCCATATACCCAGAAAATATCGTGATTGGTGCTGTCCATGAGCCAGGCCCTGTTCAGAAGAATATCTGTTGAGTCTGTTTTACCTTCGTTAAAGGTACGTTGCGCTTCGGCTACATAAAAGGCCCCGGCCATTCGGCGGCTTTTAAAGCGGTCGAGGTGCCTGGTAACAAATTCCTGTTGCTTTTGCTTTTCTTCCGGTGTAGTCGCCTGTTGTGCGGGTATAATATCCTGCAGGCTAAGGGCTGGTTTATCTGTGTTTGCTGCGGCCTGTGCTGTATGTTCGGTAATAGCGTTTTGTGTATTGCAGGCGCTAAATCCTGCTATAGCCATACTTGCTACAAGTAATTTTTTTATCATTTCTGAACCGGTTGGTTTAGGCAAGAACGCAGTTAGCCTTTAAATAGTGCTTTTTTATAGAAAAAATACCTCTGGAGCCTCTGTGCTTTTGTCTCATATCGATCGAATCGGAAAATTCAGCGACAATTGTCGGTAATTAATTGACAAATTACGTATATTTGAGGGAAGACAATGCAGTAGAAAAATTATGGGACATGCCTTAAACATTAGTGATAGCCTCAGCTACAAACTGGTAGATGACAAAGATGTGTTTATGTTGATCAGTGCGGTGAGAGAAGGCATTACCTATGCTATATTTAACAGCATAGCCATCAGGTTTCCGTTCAGTACTGCTGAATGGTCTAATTTTCTGCACCTGTCTGAGCGGACGTTTCAGCGGTATAAAAAAGAGAAACGTACGTTTGATCCCCTGCATTCGGAAAAGATATTGGAAATAATCCTGGTGTATAACAAGGGCATAGAGGTTTTCGGTGAGAAAGAAAAATTCGATGCCTGGCTAGATGCCACCAATGTTGCCCTGGGGGGAGTGAAACCAAAAGAGCTCCTGGATAATACCTTCGGAATTAATCTGCTAAAAGATGAACTCACGCGTATAGAATACGGTGTTCTGGCATGATCGTTTACCGTTTGAGCAAAGGCAAATTCGCCAATGATCTATCGGGAAGAGGAGCAGAACTGGCAGGAGGCCGTTGGAATAGCAAAGGCGTGCCGGTGCTGTATACAAGCGAATCTATCGCCCTATGCACTGTTGAAGTAGCCGTGCACATGCCTCTCGGTATAGTGCCACAGGATTATAAGCTGGTGCACATCGCCTTACCGGATACAGCAAGCATCACACAAATTGATCTGCAGGCACTGCCGGTCGACTGGAAATCTTTCCCGCATATAAATGCCACGCAGGAAATAGGAGACCAGTTTATTGACGCCTCTACCAGCCTTGTATTAAAAGTGCCTTCAGCTACCGTGCAGGGTAACTATAACTATTTAATCAATCCCCGGCACAGCGCATTTCAGCAAATAGAAATAGTAAAAATTGAGCCGTTTGATTTTGATAAAAGGCTTTTTGTAAAAACGTAAGTGTCAGGCATCTGTCGTACAGGCAGTATTCCCATGCATTTGTTATGCCCTAAGCAGAGCCAGGGGCAGCCATAAAATTAACAGGGGCTTAACCTTGATCTATTGGCGAAGCTGTATATTTGCGGGAATGAAACGCTACACTTTATTAATGCTGCTGCTTGTGAGCTGCTTTTCGCTGCAGGCACAGGTAGATACCACACAGCAAATTGTTCGGGGGCGTGTAAACAGCCCGCAGCAACAGCAAAAGTCCTATGTTATACTTATTTCTGCAGATGGATTTCGCTACGACTATGCCGAAAAATACCAGGCAGAAAACCTGTTAAATCTGCGCAGGCAGGGGGTGCAGGCCCATTCTATGTTACCTGCTTTTCCTTCTAAAACTTTTCCTAACCATTACAGCATTGTAACCGGCTTATATCCGGCGCACCACGGCCTGGTGAACAATTCCTTCTATGATCCGCAGCGGAAGCAAACTTACTCTATGCGAGACAGGGCCATGGTTGAAGACGGGAGCTGGTATGGTGGCACACCTCTGTGGGTGCTGGCCGAGCAGCAACAGATGGTGACGGCGAGCTTTTACTGGGTAGGATCAGAGGCGCCGATTCAGGGTGTGTTTCCTACCTACCATTATAAGTACAATGAAAGCTTGCCTATCGGGAAAAGAATCCAGACGGTGGTAGACTGGCTAAACCTGCCGGAAGAGCGCCGACCGCACCTGATTACGTTTTACCTGCCGGAGGTAGACCATGCCGGGCACAGCTTTGGACCGGATGCGCCTGAAACTGAAAAAGCAGTGGCGGAGCTGGATGAAAATATTAAAAAGTTAACAGAGGCAGTGGCACAGACAGGCTTGCCCGTCAACTATATTTTTGTCTCGGATCATGGCATGATACAGATAGACCAGGAAAATACCCTGTCTTTGCCTGCAGCCATAGATACTGCCAAATTTATGGTTTCAGGAGGAGGAATGGTCGTAGAGCTGCATGCCAAAGATAAAAGTGCCATCAAGAGCACCTATAAGCAGTTAAAGAAAGAGGCATCGCCTGAATATGAGGTATATCTGAAGTCTAATCTGCCCAAAAAGCTGAAGTATGGTTCTGCTGATGACACTTACGGCAGAATTGGAGACATTATGCTTTTATCGTATGCTCCAAAGGTTTTTCACTTCAGCCGACGCAAGCCATCGCCCGGAGCACATGGCTACGATCCTAAAGCAGTAAAAGAAATGCATGCCACTTTCTATGCCTGGGGACCGGCCTTTAAGTCAGGAGTTGAACTGCCATCTTTTGAAAATGTACATGTTTACCCGATTGTGACGGAGATTCTCGGTCTTAAAATCAACCAGAAAATCGACGGGAACCATAAAGTAGCGCAGGAAGTGCTAAAAGAAAAGAAGTAAAGCAAAGGACACAAACAAAAGAGCCGCTCCATAACCAGAGCGGCTCTTTTGTTTGGCTGTATGTTACAAAGGCTGCATTTTACTGGTTGTTTCGGCCAGGCAGGTAAATCTGGAAACCAAGCCCTACGGCAAGCCCGGAAACACTGTTTCCTACAGAAATATCAGCGTTTGTTCTTGAATAGCCTAAAGTCGCTTCGAGAGCCACATTATCGGCCACAAAATGAGCATAGCCGGCTCGGATGCCAAGTACAGAAGAGAAGATAGCATCATCTTCACTGTCTTTCAGTGAACTGCCTGCAAATCCAACCAATGCCTCGCCAAACCACCTGTGTGTCGGTGCTGCGCCTTCCGGAAAATAGTAACGCACAAAAGGAGTCAGGCCATAGCTGAAAATCTCGCCCCCGTCGTAAATCTGCAGGCCTAACTGCGCCTCCGTACCAATGGCTGCATTGTCGCTGATGAAGTAACCGGCCCTGGGTTGAATATTGATTCTGAAATTATCGGATTTAAAGTTAAACCCGATATCGCCCACTTGTCCTCCAACCATCCAATTGCCTTGTTGCACAGCATCGCCTGCTACAGGCGCAGTTGTTTGTGGTCTTGGCAGATCATCTACAGTTTGAGCGGATAAGTGAAAAGTAATCGCTAGAAATAAAGCGGAAAGGATAGTTAATTTTTTCATAGTTATAAAATTTAGGTTCTTATGCAGCAAAAGTGCATGCTGAAAAATTGTACTATAATTTCTAACGACAGAAAAACAACTTTGTTTAGAAGCAGGAAAAAGACCAAAAATTGGAAAAAATCTAAAGTGTAGACAATAGCTTACAGAAGCAGGTTGATAACACAACCCGATAGTCAGTGAGTTTATTTTATTATAAGTATTTGTTTGTGAATGGCTTTAAAGTTTAATAAAGTGATGCGGCAGGCAAGGCAAAGTGTGCTTTTATGCAGAGATAGCGTTCGGTAAAAGAGTAATGAGTGCAAAAAGATGATTTGTGAAATTGTACTAAAAAGGTTAGTCGCTGTTCATATCAGTTCTTTAAAAGCATGTGTTGTTCAACGCATGCATCGGGAGGAATAACAAAAAAGACGTACTTTGTCTGAAAGTTGAAAAGATATCTATGGAAATGCATACACAAAGCAGGTGGACACTTGCAGGTAAAAAAGCGGTAGTTACAGGAGGATCGAAAGGAATAGGAGCAGCTATAGTTGCAGAATTTATTGGTTTGGGTGCAGAAGTGCTGGCTGTTGCCCGCCATACCGAGGATTTAACTTTGCTGCAGCAGCAACACGCGGAAAAGTTACATATATGCCAGGCCGATGTAAGCACACCCGAGGGGCGGCAAAAACTTGTGGCGCAGGTACTGGAGCAATGGGGGCAATTAGATATTCTGGTGAATAATGTCGGGACGAACATTCGCAAGCCTACTGCCGCCTATTCTGCCCAGGAATATGATTTTATCCTGAATACAAACCTGCGCTCAGCCTTTGAGCTTTGCCAGCAGTTTTACCCTTTGCTGAAGCAGGCCGATCAAGGAAATATCATTAACGTAACCTCTGTGGCTGGCTTAACCCACGTTAGAACAGGCGTGCTGTATGGCATGACAAAAGCAGCTATGGTGCAGCTAACACGCAACCTGGCAGCTGAGTGGGCCGCAGACAATATTCGCGTTAATGCCGTGGCTCCCTGGTACATCAGCACGCCACTGGCTCAAACAGTGCTTCAGCAGGAAGCCTATTACGAGGCCGTGATAAGTCGCACACCCATGAAACAGATCGGAAAACCGGAAGATGTAGCTGCTGCAGCGGCCTTTCTGAGTATGCCGGCGGCTGCCTACATAACCGGGCAGTGCGTCGCAGTTGATGGCGGATTTACGATCAATGGCTTTCAGCCTGAATAAGTAGCAGGTCTGCAATACAGCGCTGGCTACAATCTTAGCCTGAAAAGCTAGTAATTTAGAGTTTAAATGTGTACTTTTGTGTACTAAAGACGGGGAGCGCCAGGTATTATCTGAGGCGCTTTTCTTAATTTAAACTGCATGGCGATAAACCGAGTGTTATTAAGAATAAGTTTAGCGATACTTCTTCTGTCAGCTTTCTCCTGTAAGCCAAGATGCCCTATTTCTTCCTGCAAGGTGCGTATGGTGCATGCACATGATGGCAGAGACTACAGAGGGCAGCCACTCCTTAAAAAGCAGAACCCGAGAATTGGGGAAAAGCTTCCGAAGCAAACGAAAGATTAAAAATTACCCTTTTTATAGTAGTACTTAAACAGCAGCGCAGCACAAACTGCCTGTTATAATTAAAACGATCAACCCTTTATTATTTAGACCTTAAACATGAACGAAGGCGAAAGAATAATACCGATCAACATTGAAGACGAGATGCGTGGAGCATACATCGATTATTCAATGTCTGTTATCATTTCAAGAGCCTTACCTGATGTTCGAGACGGCCTGAAGCCTGTACACCGCCGTGTACTCTACGGTATGTCCGAACTGGGGGTATCTTATAACAAAGCTTATAAAAAATCAGCCAGGATAGTAGGAGAGGTATTAGGTAAATACCACCCGCACGGCGACTCCTCCGTTTACGAAACAATGGTTCGTATGGCACAGGAATGGTCGCTTCGTTACCCGCTGGTAGATGGCCAGGGAAACTATGGCTCCATAGACGGCGACTCACCGGCAGCGATGCGTTATACGGAAGCGCGTTTGAAGCGAATAGCCGACGAACTGCTGGCTGATCTTGAAAAAAATACCGTGGACTTTGTGCCGAACTTCGACGACTCTTTAAAAGAGCCTTCAGTTCTTCCTGCCAAATTCCCGAACCTGCTTGTGAACGGAACTTCCGGTATTGCGGTAGGTATGGCTACTAACATGGCCCCTCATAACCTGACCGAAATTATCAATGGTGTAATTGCTTATATTGATGACCGTGAGATTACCATTGCGGATTTGATGCAATATATAAAAGCACCCGATTTCCCGACTGGGGGTATCATCTATGGTTTTGATGGAGTGAAATCTGCTTTTGAAACAGGCAGAGGCCGTGTGCTGATGCGTGGCCGCGCCAGCTTCGAAACAACAGCATCCGGTAAGGAGCAGATTATTGTTACGGAAATTCCTTACATGGTAAACAAGGCGACGCTGATTGAGAAAACAGCGGCCCTGATCAACGAGAAAAAAATTGAAGGCATTTCTGACCTTCGGGATGAGTCTGACCGGGACGGCCTGCGCATTGTGTACGACCTGAAGCGGGATGCTATTCCGAATGTTGTTCTGAACAACCTGTATAAGTATACTGCTTTACAATCTTCTTTCGGGGTTAACAATGTGGCGCTAGTGAATGGCCGCCCGATGACCCTGAACCTGAAAGAGCTTATCCATTACTTTGTAGAGCACCGGCATGAGGTGGTTATCCGCAGAACACAGTACGAACTGGACGAAGCGAAGAAGCGTGCTCACATTTTAGAAGGTTTGCTCATTGCCCTGGATAACCTGGACGAAGTAATTAGCCTGATCCGTTCTTCGCGTGATCCTGAAATTGCCCGCAGCGGCTTGATGGAACGCTTTAACCTGACTGAAATTCAGGCACGGGCTATCCTGGATATGCGTCTGCAACGCCTGACTGGCCTGGAACGCGACAAAATTGTGGCCGAGTACGAAGAGATCATGAAAACCATTAATTACCTGACAGAAGTATTGGCTAACGAAGGCCTGCGCATGCAGATAATTAAGGATGAACTGACCGACATCAGAGCCCGCTACGGTGATGAAAGGCGTACTTCTATTGAGGCTTCGACAGGCGATATATCTTATGAAGATATGATACCGGAAGAGAACATGGTCATTACGTTGTCTCATGAAGGTTATATCAAACGAACTTCTTTAAGCGAATACCGTAGCCAGAGCCGTGGTGGCGTAGGTTCACGAGGTGTGGCAGCTTCTAAGGAAAGCGACTTTACAGAGCACGTGTTCATTGCCAATACGCACCACCACATGATGTTCTTTACAGAATTTGGCCGTGTGTTCTGGATGAAAGTATATGAAATTCCGGAAGGAGGGAAGACTACCAAAGGACGTGCTATACAGAACCTCATCAATATAGAGAAAGATGACAAGGTACGTGCCGTACTGAATGTGCGCGATCTGAAGAACCAGGACTTTGTGTTAAACCATAACCTGGTATTCTGTACAGAGCAGGGTACAATTAAGAAGACAGTACTGGAAGCTTATTCCCGCCCAAGAACGAATGGTATTAATGCGATCACAATCAACGAAGGCGACCGACTGCTAGATGTGCAGCTGACAACTGGCAACAGCGAAATTATTATTGCGCTGGAGTCGGGGAGAGCTATCCGCTTTAACGAAACCCAGGTTCGACCAATGGGACGCAACGCAGCTGGTGTGAGAGGCGTAACACTTGCCGGACCAGACGATAAAGTTGTTGGTATGGTTTGTGTAGAGAGTGAAAGCACCGAACTGCTTGTAGTTTCTGAAAACGGTTATGGCAAGCGTTCGCTGCTGGACGAGTACCGCATCACCAACCGTGGTGGTAAAGGTGTTAAAACTTTGAACGTTACAGATAAAACCGGCAAACTGGTGGCTATCAAAGGTGTGGTTGATGGGGATGATCTCATGATCATTAACCGTTCCGGCATTACCATCAGGCTCCGTGTGTCTGATATCAGGGTGATAGGCCGTGCAACACAGGGTGTTCGACTTATAAAACTGAATGAGGGAGATCAGATTTCTTCTGTAGCTAAAATTGAGAAAGAAGATGAAGAAGAAATCGTGATGGAAGAGCTTGTGCTGATGGAATCTGAGCCGGAGCCGGAAGAAACACTCAATCCGGAAGATAAGATCGATCCGGAAGCATTGGAAGATGTAGACACAGAAGACACAGAATTATAATTCTACTGGGAATTAAATTGGACTTTAAAAACGTTAACTAACCATAAACTATTTCTAAGACAAATATGAAAAAGTTACTTTTAACAGCCTTGGCAGCCGCAAGTATACAAGCTGCTTCCGCTCAGAACTCTGCTGTTAATACTGCTACCCTTAATCATAAGAACGGTACTTTAGACAAGGCAAAGACTGAGATCGACAAAGCTATTGAACACCCTAAAACCAAGGATAAAGCTAAAACCTGGTTCATGCACGGTATTATTTACCAGGACATGATCGGTAATCCTGTTTATGGTAAAATGACGGATGACAAAACACCGGAAGTGGTGCTTAACTCATTTAACAAGACGGTTGAAATTGACGGTAAAAACGGTGAGTTCGGAAAGCAGGTTCCTGAGCGCCTGAACTTACTATATGGTCAGGTGTTAAACCAGGCAGTTGAATTTCACAACACGCAGGATTGGGACAATGCGATTAAAAAGTATGAACTGGCCAGCAAAATTAATCCAACTGATACAACCGCAGTGCTTTATGCTGCTTATGCCTCTATTGGAAAAGAAGAGCCTGCTTCGGCTATCAAATACTATGATCAGCTGATTAACATGGGGCATAAGACCCAGAATGTATACCGTACGAAGGTGCAATTACTGCAGCAAACGGAAGCTTCTGACGACAAAGTCATGGCTGCACTTGCTGAAGGGTTAAAAGAGCATCCGAACGATGTATACCTGATGCAGGAAGAGTTAAGATATTACCTACAGGCTGACCGTGGTGATGAAGCAATGGCTAAACTACAAAATGCGATTACTGCAGACCCGAACAATGCCAGCTTACATGCTGTAATGGGTAACTTATTAGAGCGCAAAAAAGATCTGGATGGTGCAACTGCCAGCTACAAAAAAGCTTTGGCAATTGATCCGAACAGCTTTGATGCTAACTATAACTTAGCTGTATTGGAGTACAACAGAGGCAGTGAAGTGAATAACAAAGCTGCTAAAATGGACTACAAAACGTATCAGAAACAAGGTAAAGCCTTAGAAGAGCAAGCTAAAAAGCATTTTGCAGCATCTTTACCATATTTCGAAAAAGCACACCAGATTCAGCCAGACGATCAAGCCACACTGCAGAACCTGAACCGTGTGTACACCAGGTTAAACCGTACTCAAGATGCTGAAAGAATCAGCAAACTGATGGGCAACTAAGAATCTATAATTCTGGATCAAAAAGCCTCTGAAGCAACAGCTTCAGAGGCTTTTTGATTTTAGGGGCAAACACAGCCATCTTTTCTACGATCAGTAAAATCATTCAGAAGTATCACAAGGTGAGATAAACTGTAAGGCAGGACAGGCTACAGGTTTTCACATTGAAGCGCCTCCTGAAATAATGTACTTAACATAATATAAATTATAAGACTTATAATATGCGATTAAAATCATCTTTAATAAGTGTCACTAATAATATACTTTATGTTAAATAGGATTTCATATTTCAACTTACTTCTAAATTTTAATGATTTATAATATTTTGAATAGTTCTGCCTGATTTGATAATTATTTAGAACAAAGGTCTAGTCTCTACTAATGAAAATTATGCTGTTTAACTCTATATGTATTTGCACAGGTACATTAAGTATTAAACCAACAAACGTTTGGTATTGAAGCGCCGTAATACATGTGCTGGTAAAAAGATGATGTTTTAGTGCTAAGGCAACATCTTGCATATTAAATATGAAAAAAGAAGATATTCATTTATCCGACTGGAAGCGCATATTGATTGGTGACGCCCCCTGGGAATTTACAATAGAGGTTTTTATACGAACACTGGTAATATTTTTACTGCTTGTTATCGTTTTGCGTTTACTCGGTAAACGGATGAGTGCACAGCTTACCCTAACCGAAATGGCCATTATGTTAGTGCTGGGTGCCATTGTTTCTGTTCCTATGCAGATTCCTGAACGAGGTATAATTCCTACTGTTTTAGCTCTCTTTTTTACCCTGTTGTTTCAAAGAGGCTGGAATTACCTGGCTTTTAAAAACCAAAAGATCGAGTTTTTAACGCAAGGCAAAGAAAGCCTTGTGGTAAAAGACGGGCGGCTACTACTGGATGAAATGCAAAAGTCTTCTACCACACGTGAGCAGCTTTTCTCAGAATTAAGGCGAATGGATGTGCAACATCTTGGACAGGTAAAACGGGTGTATCAGGAAGCCTACGGCATGTTTAGTCTTTACAAAAAGGCAGATCCTTGTATTGGCCTCAGTATACTGCCGGAACAGGATAAAAAGCTGTGGGATGAGGAGAAAAAGATTGAAGGACATTTTGCCTGTTTCCGTTGTGGGCATACTGTCGAGAGTGATAACAAGCCTGATCAGGAGTGTAAGTTTTGTGGTGCTAACAGATGGGTAGAAACCATTGGAAAATTAGAGGAAGAAACAACCTAGCCCTAAGTTAACTTTAAACCTTTAGCTGTCGCTAGTTTAAGCAGTTCGGCTATAGGCAGCATAATAAAATCTTAGAAAGTATATGGGAGCAGATGATGTTGACGTAACGGATATAATGCGGATTATCCTGGGCGATATACCCTGGATATTTTTAGTTGAAGTTGTCATCAGGATCTTTTTTGTGTACCTGTTGCTGATGGTGTCGATGCGCCTGATGGGTAAGCGCATGGCCAATACGATGAGCAGCGTGGAAATTGCTGCTTTGGTTTCTATGGCAGCCGCAATAGGTGTTCCGGTGCTGGCGCCTGAGCGGGGTTTACTGCCGGCTGTTATCATCGCTTTAATTGTTGTTGCTGTTCACCGCCTTATTGCCCATTATTCTTATAAAAAGCAAAAATTCGAAACGCTGGCACAGGGAGATTTAAGTGTACTGGTTGAAGACGGCCAGCTTTTACTTGATGTCATGAAACTTAACCGGATAACCCGCGAGAGGCTTTTTGCAGAATTCAGAAGCTTGGGCCTCACTAATTTAGGCCGTATCAGGAGGTCCTATCTGGAAGCCAGTGGTAATTTTACAACCATGATTTATGAAGAAGAAAAACCTGGGCTTTCCATTATACCACGCTGGGATGAAGAGTTTCTGGAAGAGCAACCAAAAGCTGAAAATATCTATGCTTGTGGTAGCTGTGGCGTACTGACAAAGGACGCTAAACGAACTGAATTTGAATGCCCGGATTGTGGTCATCAAGACTGGCTCGATGCTATTATAACGTAAGCCCCCTTCCCTATTGTTTTAGTCTTACAAATTAACTTTTCTACAAAATCATTATCCTTTTGCCACCGCTTCGGGCTGATGCATAAATTGCTTCCAGAATTTTCATGTCCCGCAGACCCATTTCACCGGGCACAATAGACTCCTGGTTGCTGGCAAAGCGCTGAGCCTGCCCGTCCATCTGGAGCGCCTGCTCATATACATCCGGGAAGTCCATTTTGCCCTCGCTGGTCTCCCCTTTCTTCCCCTCGTATGCATATACCGGATCAACTTTCCACCAGCCGTTCTCCGCCTTTCCAGAAAGCAGGTTCTCTTCTTCGGCATAACTGCTTCTGCACGTGGCAATAACGCCATCCTCAAACTCCATCTGCCAACTGATCGACTGTTCCACGCCGTTGTTAAAGTATTCCTGGTTGGTTACCTCTCCGAACGTGGCTGTAACAGCCGCAGGTGCCTTTCCTAAAGTATAGCAGGCGCCCTGTACACAATATATCCCGACATCCATCAAAGGTCCCCCACCCGATAGTTCTTTGTCCAGTCGCCACACATCCGGGCTGTCCTTGGTCATGTCCTGGCTGTTAGCGGCTTCTATGCTTTGTACCTTACCATAAACCTGTTGCTGACCCAGCTCCATAACGCGCTTGTTAAATGGCTCGTAATGCAGGCGGTAACCAATGGCCAGCTTTACATTGTTCTCCCTGCAGGCATCGAGCATACGCTGTGCATCTGCCACGGTGGTTGCCATAGGCTTTTCACAAATCACATGTTTTTTGGCTTTAGCTGCTCGTATCGTATACTCGGCGTGCATGCTGTTCGGCAGGACAATGTATACAATGTCTATGTCCGGGTTGTCTGCTATCTGATCGAACGTTTCGTAATTGTAAATATTCTTGTCCGGAATACTGTACTTCGATTTCCATTCTTCCGCTTTAGATGGTGTACCGGTTACAATACCAGCCAGGTAGCAATGTGCTGTTTCCTGTAGTGCCGGTGCCAACTGTTCTGTGCTATACTGCCCCAGTCCTACCAGTGCTATACCTAATTTCCGGCTGTTGGCCGCCGCCTGTATTTCCTCCGTACTCTGCTCGTCGGTTTTACCGCCTGACTGGCAGGAACTCAACGAGAGCAACGGAAGGCCAAAGGCAGTACTGCCTAACACAAAAGAAAAGCCTTTGATAAATCTTCTTCTGTCTGAAGCACTATGATGAATGTTGTTTTTCATGAGCAAGGAAGCTGAGGATGTTACAAATGATTTAGATGCTTTACAGGTACTAATAAATTGGCTGGATTATTGGCATATGTATGAGGCTTCAAACTGCGTTCTGCAACTTCTCAGAAACCAGCAGCCCCTTTAAACTTAAAATGGCATTTACTTAAAAGGGCTGTTGGCTTCAAGAGAATTTACTTTATGGCTTCAGCACTACCTTTACACAATCATCTTCCTTGTTATTGAAGATTTTATAAGCATGCGGGGCTTCGGACAAGGGAAGTTTGTGTGTGATTATATCATCCAGTACAACCTTGCCGTCTTCCACCAGTTTCAGCAGCGTGTCGATGTAAGCCTGCACAGGAGCCTGTCCGGCGCGCATAATCAAGCCTTTGTCGAAGAACTGGCCGAGCGGGAACTTATCGTAGTAGGAGCCATAAACACCCACTACAGAAACAACGCCTCCTCTTCGCACGGCGCTAAAACAGTTTTCCAGCACATTAGTCGTACCAGCCTGCAAGCGTATCGTGTTAAGGGCCTTTTCAAGGATAGTGCGATCCGCTTCCATACCCACGGCATCAATACACACATCGGCACCTCTTCCCTGTGTCATGTCCCGGACAAGTTGTATAACATCTTGCTCTGCAGCATTGATCACTTCAGAATTCGCAGATTCCTGAGCCTTCTTCAGGCGGTATGGCTGAATATCTACGCCTATTACTCTGCCAGCTCCTTTTAGCCAGGCCGACTTCTGTGCCATAATACCTACAGGACCGCATCCGAATACTACCACAGTTTCTCCACCTTTAAGATTGGCCCAGTCTACGGCAATGTAACCTGTCGGAAAAATATCGGTTAGGAACAGTGCCTGCTCGTCTGTCAGCATATCAGGCACTTTGCGTGGACCTACATCGGCAAAAGGCACTCTAACGTACTCAGCCTGTCCGCCGGCATAGCCGCCATACAGGTTGGTGTAGCCAAACAAGGCGGCGCCTTTCTGATCTAGCAAGGCTCCTTCCGGGCCGTAGTGTTTCTCGTTCGAGTTCTCGCAATGCGGGTAAAGGTCGTGCTGGCAAAAGAAGCACTGCCCGCAACTGATCGGAAAGGGCACTACCACCCTGTCTCCTTTTTTCAGGTTTGTAATGGCCTTACCTGTTTCTACTACTTCCCCCATAAACTCATGGCCAACAATCAGGTTTTCTATCTGCGGAATCTTCCCGTTGTAAATATGCAGGTCGGAGCCGCAAATGGCGGTGCTGGTTACCTTCAGTATAATATCCCGCGCATCCTCTATACCCGGATCCGGCACATTGTCCACCTTCATTACTTTAGGCATGTGAAATCGTACTGCTTTCATAGTTCTATTTTGTGTTTATATGATCAATTGTACTTAGAAACGGTTCAGTAGCTACTTTGTTAAGAAACGGTTTAAAAAAACAGAGGAAAATTAATATAAATGTATTGCTTAGTCGCCTGTATTCACACATCTCTAATAAAACCAAAAGAACTTCGTAGCATCCGGATAAGCTGTTTACCGTATGCAGTAGGGCAATTCTGCAGGAGTGTAAAAAAATATCTGATGACACAAGGCATTATTCTTTCGCTTGGCAGCGTAAACGCAGATTTTCAGGTACGTGTAGACAAAAAGCCGGGCACTACCACCACTATGCTGGGGCACGACTTCCTGCGGCTAAGTGGTGGCAAGGCGGCTAACGTAGCTTATCTGGCACGCAAGTTAGGGGTTCAGGCTTCTTTGATCGCTCACGTGGGGAAAGACGATTTACAGGAACAGGCACTTGGCTCGCTACAGGAAATGGGGGTTGAACTACGCTATGTACGTGCTCTCGAACAGGAGACAACAGGCGTTTCGATGATAGCCGTTCCCGAAGACGGTAAGAAGCAGATCATCCTGGCTGCCAATGCCAACGATGTGTGGCAGCACGAAGATGGCGATGAAGTTGAAAAAGCAATTCATCAGGCTCCGGAGGGCTCTGTACTTGTAGTGGATTATGAAATTGCGCCCTTTATCGTAGAAAGAGCTATTGTGGTTGCTCATAAAAAAGGGTTTTTAGTGCTGTTAGATCCCTCTCCTGCCGACCGGGTAAACCAAGAGCTATATCCCCAGATAAATTACATGGTGCCCGATGCCTCCGAAACAGAAGACCTGACTGGTATAAAACCAGACACAGTATCTCGTGCAAAGGAGGCGGCCCTGCGTTTGGTCGAACTGGGGATAGCCCATGCAGTTGTAAAAATGGAAGATGGTGGCTGCGTGGCTGCCACACAGGAAGAAATACTGCATATACCTGCCATTCAGGTAGAAGTGGTGGATGCCACCGGAGCTGGAGATGCCTTTGCAGGGGCGCTTGCCGTTGCCTTATTGGAGAAGCGCCCGCTAAAGGAAGCGGCTTGTTTTGCCTCGGCTGCCTCCCAGGCCGCGGTAACAGGCTATGGCTCACAACCGGCATACCCTGATCGGGAAGGTATCGGATTCTACTACAAGCAATTAATCACCCAAACAAAAAAGCTTTAATGGAGACGGCAAGAGCTGAAGATGGTGCCTGGGTTATTCAGTTTGACCATTACGACCCGGAAGATGAGGGGAGGCGTGAATCTTTGCTGGCAATCGGAAACGGATGCATTGTTTCCAGGGCCGCTGCGCCAGAGTCGGGCGATGATAAAATTCATTATCCGGGCACTTACCGGGTTGGCTGCTACAACGAGCTGACAAGCCATATACAGGGGCAGGAGGTAAAGAATGAATCGATGGTGAACCTGCCGAACTGGCTCCCGCTTTCTTTTCGTGTGGAGCAGGGTCCCTGGTTTTCGCTGGAGGATGTAACGATTCTGTCTTACAGGCAAACGCTGCACCTGCAGAAAAGTCTGCTAAGTCGCACGGTGTATTTCAGCGATCAGCAGGGCCGGCGTACCCTGCTCCGGGAACGGCGTTTCATCAGCATGGCCCAGCCGCACCTGATGTGCCTATCCCTGGAAATAACGGCAGAAAACTGGTCGGGAAACCTCGAAATACGGACTGGCCTCGACGGCCACATCACCAACAACAAAGTACCGCGCTATGCTCCTTATAACCGGCATCACCTGGAAATACAGCAGACAGGCAGTTGGGCCGACAATAACCTGGAACTGATCGCCCGCACGGTACAATCCGATTTTACCATGGCTTTTACGGCACGAACACAGGTAAAAGTAAATGGTGCCGCCCTGACTGGAATTGCTTCAGTAAAACCTGAAAAGGAAAAGATTTTCAGTACGATGCAGGTGTTTCTGCAGAAAGGCGACAAAGTGAACATAGAGAAAATTGCAGCGCTTTATACTTCCATCAACATGCCTGCCGGGGAGTGTCGGCAGGCGGCACGCGAAGCGCTGCTTGCCGCTCCCGACTTCAATACACTGCTTACAGCCCACGAAGCAGCCTGGCAGCAACTCTGGCACCGTTGCCAGCTAACGATGGACAATCAGGAACAGCTCCTTCTGTTTCGCCTGCACATATTCCATATCCTGCAGAACCTCTCGCCTTACACTGCTGAGATGGATGCCGGTGTACCTCCAAGCGGCTGGCAGGGCGAAGAATATCATGGCCAGGTTTTCTGGGATGAGGTGTTTATCTTCCCGTTCCTGATTTTTCATTTTCCTGAGTCGGCCCGGTCGCTGCTGCATTACCGCTACCGCCGCCTGCATGCAGCCCGGCAACTGGCTGCTCAACATGGATTCGCGGGTGCTATGTATCCCTGGCGCAGCGCCAGCGATGGCGAGGAAGAAACCCCGCCTTTCCAGCTGAACCCGCTCTCAGGTCGCTGGATGCACGACTATACGTTCCTGCAGCGCCACGTGGGGGCTATCATCGCCTACAACATCTGGTACTATGTGCAGATAACCAACGACCTTGCCTTTCTGGCTGATTGTGGTGCGGAGCTTTTCCTGGAGATTGCCCGCTTCTGGGCCAGCATAGCTACCTACAACAAACACCTGGACCGCTACGAAATTCATGGCGTAGTGGGTCCTGACGAATACCATACAGCCTATCAGCATGCGGATAAGCCAGGGATCAGCAACAATAGCTACACCAACCTAATGGCTGTCTGGACGCTTTCTCACGCCGGAGCATTGCTGCAACTCCTGCCCGAGCAAGCGCAGCAAGAACTACTGGAGAAGCTGAAACTGACACCCGATGAACTGGAACAATGGGATACCATCAGCCGGAAGATGCGGTTTGTATTTAACAGCGATGGCACGCTCTCCCAATTCGAAGGCTTTGAAGAGCTGCAAAAATTTGACCTGTACACCTTACGGCAAAAGCACGGAACAGAGCGGCTCGACTGGGTACTGGAAAGCACGCACGACTCGGTGCAGCATTACCAGATTTCCAAACAAGCCGATACCCCTGTGTTGCTGTACCTTTTCAGGCCTGAAGAACTTACCGCCCTGTTTCGTCGCAATGGCTATGAGGTGAAGGAAGACCTGCTCCACCGGACGCTGGAACACCATCTTGCCCATACGGCGCACGAATCCACGCTCTCCAAAGTTGTGTTCGCAGGAGCTTTCGCGGCCTTTGATCCCGCTGTTTCCTGGACGTTTTTTAAGGAAACGCAACAGGTAGATATATCATCGGAAGATAAAGGAACGGCTGAGGGCATTCATATGGCTGCTATGGGCGGTACACTGGCTGTGCTGCAACACCATTACCTGGGCTGGCAGGTACAGGACGGTAAACTGGAGATGCATCCTGATTTGCCGCAGGCCTTGGGCCGTGTATACTTTTCACTTCAGTTTCGAAATAAGGAACTCCTGTGCCAGGCAGAGCGCGCTTCCGGTGCATGGGAAAAACCGCCTGTACTGCCCGAAGAGGTTGCTTCAAAAGAAAGTTCTGAATCCAGCATCTAAAAAGAGCTATACCAGTATAGTACCCTTGTATGATTTACATCGGCCTGGCAAAGCTGCTTCTGTAACCCTGGAAAAGATTGTATGACCTGATCCTGAACTATGAAAAACATCTCCATTTACCGTGTTAATGCAGTATTGCTCCTGGGTATTCTCACAGTGGTAGCTCTCTACTATGGAAAGCCGTTCTTTATACCGCTGTTCTTTGCCATAGCGCTTTCGATGCTCATGGTGCCTGTGAGCAATTGGCTGGAGGCAAGAGGCGTGGGACGTATATGGGCTACACTGTTGTGTATTCTTATCATCCTGCTGTTTATAGCCGGCATTATCCTGGTCATTTCGTTGCAGGCAGCCAGCTTTTCAAAAGACCTGCCCCAGATACAGCAACAGCTACAGCAAACCCTGGATAACCTGCAGGATTGGATACAGCAAAAGTACGGCGTGGCCCCGGAACAACAGGTACAGTTTGCCAAAGAGCAAATATCGAAAATTTCACAGTCGGCCAATCAGTTTTTAACTTCAGTGGTAGGCGGATTCTTCGGATTGCTTACTTCGTTTGCGCTGGTGATCCTCTATTTCTTTTTCCTGATGTGGAAACGCGAAACTTACGAGCAGTTTTTCCTGAGAGTGTTCTCTAGCGAAAGCAAACCTGCCACCCGGGAAACCCTGCAACAAATAACGAAAGTATCGGGGCAGTACCTGATCGGGCGGCTAATTTCCATGATCTTTCTGGCAGTTTGCTATGGGATTGGTTTCTCCATACTTGGGCTTAAGAATGCGCTGCTTATCAGTATTATCGCTGTACTGCCAACGCTTGTTCCTTATGTGGGGGCTTTTGTTGGTGGTGCTTTCCCCATACTGATGGCGTTTGTAAGTGGTTCTACCGGCATGATTTTACCCGTTATAATCATCCTGGTTGCTGCTCAGGTAATCGATAATAATATCATAGAGCCTTTGGTAATGGGTAATAAACTGAATATTAAGCCTATTATGACCATATTTGCCATTGTGCTCGGGGAACTGATCTGGGGCATACCGGGCATGATTTTGTTTGAACCTTTATTTGCTGTTATCCGGATTGTCTGTGCCCATGTGCCCAAGCTGCACCCTTATAGTTTTCTAATAGAGGATGACCAGGACGAAATGAAGTGGCTTGAAAAAGTAAAGAGCGTGTTGCGGAAATAATACCACAAGCTTCAACTCTCTGTTGCTTATTTGATATCATGCAAAGGCAGCATCCCTCCTATTCTGTACCAGCGGTAACCATAGCCTTCTACTTGTGTTTTTACCTGGCCTTTATCATCAGCCTGCAGTGTTTCCGGTTGCAACAGGTTCTCCAGCCTGTTTTTTGCAGTAGCACCAGAGGAAAAGCTAACCTGTTGTGGCGTTTCACTGAAGTTTTGTAGCAGCACTACATGATTCCCTTTAAAGGCATATTGCATGGCCAGCACATAGGGCGAACCCGTTTCCAGTATCTGCCAGTCGCCCCAGCCTATTTCTGGGCACAGCTTCCGGACGCGGATAAGATTGGCTGTCCAGTTAAGAAAAGAACCCGGCTCCCGCAGTTGCGCCTCTACATTTACCTGCTGGTAGGCGAACTCTCCTTTGTCGATAACGGGGTTTTCAAGCGGTTGGTCTGAGGTAGAAAATCCGGCATGTTTGCCTGCAGACCATTGCATAGGAGTACGTACCGCCTCTCTTTCCTTCAGGCTCAGGTCGTCTCCCATCGCAATTTCATCGCCGTAGCGGATAACAGGAGTGCCGGGCAGGGAGAACATCAGGCTGTAGGCCAGTTCCAGTTGCTTGCGATTATGAAGCATGGGAGCCAGTCTGCGCCGGATGCCCCTCTCATACAACTGCATGTTTTTCTGGGGCCCGAATTCCTGGTATACCTTGTTTCGTTGTTTCTCTGTAAGTCTGCCCAGGTCCAGCTCGTCGTGGTTGCGCAGGAAGTTTCCCCATTGTGCGGTGGGCGGAATATCGCGAGTACCTTCCAGGGCTTTTTTCAGAGGCTTCAGTTCTTTTGAAGCCAGGGTGTAAAACAGGTGCTGGTTCACATAGAAATTAAACATCATCTGGATGCCGTTTCCTTCCTCTCCAAAGTACCGCTGGTTTTCATCAGGCAACACATTGGCCTCTCCTAAAATAATAGCATTCCCGTTTCTGAATTGCGTAAAACGCCTGATGCTGCTGATCTGCTCAAAATAATGGATTGGTTTCTCCCGATCAGACCTGGGGTCTTCTATGATGAAGGGCACGGCATCCAGTCGGAATCCGTCTACGCCTTGTTGCAGCCAGAAACCAATAATTCGCTCTGCCTCGCGCTGCACTGCCGGGTTCTGATAGTTCAGGTCTGGCTGAAATTTGTAGAACCGATGCGAGTAGTATGCGCCCGCTTTTTCATCATAGCTCCAGGTTGCCTCCTGTACACCCGGAAAAACCATTCCTTTGTTCCAGTCTTTGGGCCTGTCTTTCGACCATACATACCAGTCGCGGAAGCGGGAGTTGGGGTTTTGCCTAGCCTCCTGAAACCACGGATGCTGATCGGAAGTATGGTTCAGCACTAAATCCGTTATCACACGCATCCCCCGTTTCCTGGCCTGATACATAAACTCAGCAAAGTCGCCTGGTGTGCCAAGTTTAGGATTTACCCCATAGTAATCGCTTATGTCGTACCCATTGTCCAACTTCGGAGAAGGCTGAAAGGGAGCCAGCCACAGCACATCCACCCCCAGCAGCTGCAGGTAATCCAACTGCTGGGTAAGACCGTTGAAATCGCCTGTTCCGTCACCGTCTGAGTCTTTGAAGGCATCTATATCGACACTGTAAATAATGCTGTTCTTATACCAGAGGCTCTCTACCTGTTGCGGTGTGGCCAGCCTTTTAGTTGAAGAAGCATTTTTTTGTGCAAGTGATTCCGGAGTAGCCTGAAAGATTAAAAAAAAGCTCAGGGCAGTGGCTGCTAATTGTCTTTTCATGGAGGGTGCTTGTGCTGTACGCTTAGCTAACGAAGCAGGTGCAGGCGAAGGTTACGCTCCCGGCAAAGGCTATCCTGTAATCATGCGCAACCCGAACCCGATTCTCAGGTATACTTATGCAGGTAACCTGAGCACTATGAACAAGACAGTAAGCGATTTTCTGATAAGCAGGCTGACGGCCTGGGGTGTAATCCGTATTTTCGGGTATCCGGGCGATGGCATCAATGGCATTATGGGAGCTTTAAACCGGGCGGAGGGCAAGATAGATTTCATCCAGACACGCCACGAGGAAATGGCTTCTCTGATGGCCTGTGCCCATGCCAAGTTTGCCAAACAGGTGGGAGTTTGCCTGGCTACCTCTGGTCCTGGAGCCATTCACTTGCTAAACGGTTTATACGATGCAAAGCTTGATCATCAGCCGGTGGTTGCCATTGTCGGTCAGAAAGCCATGACGGCACTGGGCGGGAACAGCCAGCAGGAAGTAGATCTGATGTCTTTGTTCAAAGATGTTGCCTCCGAGTATATTCAGATGGCAGTTGATCCGTCTCAGATCCGCCACCTCATCGACAGGGCCTTCCGGATCGCAATTTCACAGCGTACGGTTACCTGTATTATCATCCCGAACGATCTGCAGATTGAAACATATGAGGAGCCGCCGCATGAGCATCAGAATGTTCATTCGGGCATCGGGTATTCGGCACCACGTGTAATTCCGCAGCAAGAAGATTTGCAACGTGCTGCCGAATTGTTAAATGCTGGCAAAAGAGTAGCCGTGCTGGTAGGTGCCGGAGCTTTACATGCAGCCGAAGAAGTAAAACAGGTAGCCGATGTACTGGGTGCAGGTGTAGCCAAAGCGTTCTTAGGCAAGGCGGCATTAGCAGATGATTTGCCTTTTGTAACAGGGGCCATTGGTTTGTTCGGCACAAATGCCTCCCACGAAATGATGCGTAGCTGTGATACCCTGCTTATGATTGGCTCCAGCTTTCCCTACGCCGAATTTTTGCCGGAAGAAGGAAAAGCGAAAGGTATACAGATTGAACTGGATGGCCGCATGCAAAGCATCCGGTACCCGATGGATGTAAACTTATCAGGTGACAGTGCAGAAACTTTGCGTGCCTTGCTGCCTCTTCTGGAAAGAAAAGCAGACCGGAGCTGGCAGCAGGAAATTGAAAAAAATGTAAAGAACTGGTGGAACCTGATAAGTAAATGGGCGCAAAGAGAAGCTAACCCGCTCAACCCGCGTCTCCTGTTCGAAGAGCTGTCGCCGAGGCTGCCTGATAATTGCATCTTAACCTCGGATTCAGGCTCTTCTTCCAGCTGGACGGCCCAGCACATTCGCATTCGGGAAGGCATGCAGTTCTCTGTTTCAGGCACACTCGCGACCATGGGTTGTGCTGTGCCGTATGCTATTGCCGCTAAGTTTGCTCACCCCGATCGTGCAGTTTTTGCTTTTGTAGGCGATGGTGCCATGCAGATGGGCGGAAACAACGAACTCTTAACTGTTCAGAAGTACTGGAAGCAGTGGCAAAGCCCTACATTAATTGTACTAGTGCTCAATAACCGCGACCTCAACTTTGTAACCTGGGAGCAACGCCTGATGCAGGGTGAGCCAAAGTTTAAGGAGTCGCAGGAAATACCCGACTTTAACTATGCCCGCTACGCCGAATCGCTTGGCTTTATCGGAATAAGGGTCGAAAGCCCGGAGCAGGTGGCAGCTGCCTGGGAAAAGGCTTTAAGTGCCGATCGGCCGGTTGTAATAGATGCAGTTACCGATCCGGAGATACTCACCTTTACGCCTGAAGTAGCCAAGGATTTTGCTGAAAAACTGGCGAAGGCAATAGAACAGGGCGACGAAGCGGCCATGGAGCACCTGGAAGACCCGTTGCGGAAAGCCGTTCAGCAAAAACTGGAATAGACTGGTTTTTGTCAGAAGTGCTACCTGATGTTATCAGCAGCAAATATTTTGAGTAAGGTGATAGCGTCCTGCTCCTGTTGCTGCAACTCCTGGTTCAGGAACGTGCGCTGCTGCAAATCTACAAAGCCGGCAAATCTGGTAAATTCAGAAGCGGCTATGGTTTTAAAGCCCATCGACCAGTCGGGGAAATTACGCTTTTTGAGTGGCTGGTTGAGCATTTCTATAATGCCCCTGTGCCGGTAGTCATACTTTATTCTGTTAAAGGTGTTAAACAGCGCCTGCTTCTCTCCTTCCAGCACTTGTATAAAGTTTCCATCACTGTATAAGAGGATTCCGGTTATCCCATTCTTGCTGTTGTTTTCTCTCGACTTTTGTAAGATGTGTGCTAATTGTTCATCATTCATCTCCTCGACTGCCGAACTCAAATATACCAAATGATGCATTTTACCAGAAGCTACGGTTAATAAGTTGTTTAAAGTAAAAAAGTTAAAAGCGATTGCCTGAAATTAGGTGTGGTAACAATTGTAAAGGTAGCTAAAAGGTAAAGTTAAACAAAGTAAACAGATGGTTACTGCCATACTTTGGTGGTTAAAACAGCCAGTTAAACAAAACTGCCTGTACTTATTGCACAGGCAGTTTTGTTTAACTGGTTTAAAATCTGGGCCGAAAGCAATAACGGCCAATTCAGAATCATAGCTCTACTTTAATAGAGCATTGTTAGATGCCAGCAACTGTTCTGTCTGCAGTTTAGCGGTATCCAGTCTCGCATAGTCATCTCTGTTATCGCCCCTGGCCCAGTTCACAAGCGCAAGTGCTATAGCTACGGCAATGGCAATGATAAGTGCTGGCAGAAACCCATCTACTTTAAAATTGCTGACCAGCTTATCTACCAGTTTAAGCATTAAAGCTGTTACAATCAAACCAACTATAGATTCCAGTAAGAAGAAAGTTACCAGGTTTAACACACCGCCTAAAATCCAGCCTATTGTTGCCGTAAAAATAGCTGTTAGGAAAGCCACCCATAAAGCGGTCCAGAAGCTTTTTACATGTACACTTGGCATCAGGTAAGCCAGCAGCACAATTACACCTGCCGTAACTAATAAGTTAATAATAAAATTCATAGTTTTTATGTAGTTAGGTTAAACGTTCTAATTCCCCTAACATACGTGGCGTTAAACAAAAATGATAGGTTTAGCTCAGAATTAACCTGTATAGACCTATTCCTGCACGGCCGGCAGCCTGCTAGTTTTTCAGCTTGTCCTTAAACTTCTGTTCAAACTTATCCATTTTAGGCTCTGCCACTCGTTGCATGTACACATTATCCGGGTTCTGGCGGTAGAAATCCTGGTGGTAATCTTCGGCTTCGTAGAAAGCTTTAAGAGGCTCTACTTTGGTTACTACTTTCTTCAGAAACCCACTTGCACTTTCCAGGCTGCTGATGTATTGTTCCGCCTGTTGCTTTTGCTCCTGGTTGTGGTAAAAGATGGCAGAGCGGTATTGTTCCCCGACATCGGGGCCCTGCCTGTTTAAGGTGGTTGGGTCGTGGGTGGCAAAGAACACCTCCAGCAGGTCTTGGTATGTCAGCAACTGTGGATCGTAGTAGATCTGCACACATTCTGCATGGCCGGTAGTACCTGCGCTTACTTGCTGATAAGTCGGGTTTTTTACGTGTCCGCCTGCGTATCCCGAAACTACTTTCTTAACACCTTTCAGCCTTTCAAAAAATGCTTCGGTACACCAGAAGCAGCCTCCTGCAAAGGTTGCTTTCTCTAATTTTGCAGAATCTGCAATAGCCTCGTCTAAAGAGGCAGAAGCCTGCGTTGGTGCTTTTTCTCCAGTGGATGCTTCGGAGCAGGATACCAGCCAGAACAGCTGTGGCAGCATCAGCCATATAATTCTATGTAGCATAATTTTAGTTTAAGTCGCCTTATGTTTATTCCGGATCAATCATGAATCCGGTTTTAAAGAACTTATTGGTTCACAAAAAGTTTTAGATTATTCGGTTACAAGCTATGCTATACACCATGCTTTTTATCAGCTATCACTTTTTCGAACTCCCATTTAACACGCTGCTTAAAGTCCTGGCGGCGATTGTTGCAATCAGGCTTTTCGCATACCGTACAGGAAGGTGCAATACAAGGGTCTGTATGAATAAACAATTCTATACTTGGATCGATCTTTTCTCTTACCAGTTTGCCTACAGCCTCTACTTCGTCGTGCGCCTGCAAAACGTTCAGGTACCAGGGCACAGTCAGGTGGCAGTCGATGTGCAGGGTAGCGCCATACTTAATCACCCGGAGGTTATGTATATCAATCCAGTTTTCACGCCTGTTTTCATTCAGCACATCAACAATTTCTTTTAGGAGCTCATAATCGGCTTCATCCATAATGCCAGCCAAAGAAGATCGTACAATACGGTAGCCGGTGTAGCAGATAACCAGGCCAAAAACAATCGCCACGACACTATCCAGCCAGACCTGCCCGGTCAGGTAAATGAGCAGCAAACCTGCTAATATACCTGCAGTGGAATACGCATCAGATTTCAGGTGCTTCCCTCCTGCCACCAGCACCATTGATTTATTCTGCTGCCCTTTCTTAACGATCAAATAGCCTGTACCGAAATTAATCAGGCCGGCAACAGCTGTGAGTATGATACCTGCATCAAGCTGTTGGAGCTCTACTGGGGAAAACAGGTTGTAGAAAGACTTAACAATAATAATGGTTCCGGCAATTAAAATAAGTGAACCTTCGAGCGAGGCAGCCAGAAATTCTATTTTACCATGCCCGTACGGATGGTTAATGTCGCGTGGACGAGCCGACAAGATCAGACTGTACAGTGACACCGAACCTGCCACCACATTGATGATAGACTCCAGCGCATCGGTCAGAATAGCGTTGGAGTTGGTGTAAAAGTAAGCGACAAACTTCGTTATGAGCAGCAGCAAGCCAATCAAAACCACATATAACTGTAGCCTTATATTCTCCCGAAGATTTTTTATGATGTGGAGCATGTAATGTTCAGGAACAGTTTTTTCTGCACCTGGTTTTAATTTCAGTATAAAGATAAAGATTTTGCACAGCTGTGGAGGCACAATTCTGTTACCAGTTCAGGCTGCCAGTTTTAATATGCTCGTTTTA
This sequence comes from Pontibacter sp. SGAir0037, assembly GCF_005491705.1. Classification (NCBI taxonomy): domain Bacteria; kingdom Pseudomonadati; phylum Bacteroidota; class Cytophagia; order Cytophagales; family Hymenobacteraceae; genus Pontibacter; species Pontibacter sp. SGAir0037. The sequence continues at coordinate 1,371,686 of NZ_CP028092.1, forward strand.
AATCGGTTAAAAGACGTTCCTATAAAACAAAAAACGATGGCTGTAGAGCCATCGTTCCCCTGTTTCATAAGATTTATTTACTCCTGCAACATATCGCTTAAATCGAGCCAGTTTGGGTTCATAGACTCTATTAAGTGGTAGGTCGTGTCTATGGAATTACTCTTGATCTGGTTTTCTCTGTGGCGGGCCATTTCTTCCAGACTGTAATGTTCGTAATAAACCAGTTTACAATTTTCGGGTGATGGTGCTTTATGAAGCCTTTGCATCTGCTCCGGAATATCACCAGCAATTCCTATCTGTACATCTGCTCCGGGCCTGTTTCCAAAAATGTATACAAAGTAATGGGCTTGTTGTAATTGCATAGTCGTCTTATTTTGTCCCGGAATTTTATACGTAGACTGTCAGTATCAGTTTTGGTGGAAGTTGCTGGAGGGGAAAACTGCCTTATTTCGAAGTTTAAAAATTTCCTGATGCAATTATATTATACAGGTGTGGCAGAAGTAACTTAGCTGCTATTGTTAAGTGATTAAGCACATTTTTAATTTTTTATTTAATAAAAGTAAGCCTTTCAAGCAGTGGTAGGTTTTATTTTATAAAAATGAAATAAAAAATTTAACTCTTGTGTGGTTCATAAAAGTATAATTCAGAGAAAATTATATTATAAGAATTGAATTAAAAGATAGCGAGAATTATATATTTAATTTTTGTAATTAATGTTTAAACTAATTAATTGTTTTATATAATTTTGAATTGAAATATTTATTAGTAATTTAACGCATCAGTAAAAATACTTACATAGTCTTCAATACCTAGCTGTTGCTTCCAGCACTAACAAAATGAACTTATACACGAATGAATATTATTCCATAACTTTAAAAGGAGAGGAAAAAGTTATGGTTACAAAATGGCTGGCTTATCCTTCAACAGACGACTTTAGGGAATACACGAATATAGCAATTGAGCTAGCCACACAATACCAGGTAAAATATTGGCTTTGCGACAACACAAAGGGTATTATGCTTACGCTTGATCAGCAGCGGTGGAAAGCCGAAAGACTAGCTAAGAGTATGCTGGGTTCAGGTTTGCAGCGTATTGCACTGGTAGCACCCCGGGAAGCGCTGTACCAAATTGTTTTATACCAGATTGCTGAAAAGTTTACCACTTTGGTAGAAGATAAAATTGCGATAGAAGCTTTTAGTAAGGCTGAGCTTGCAAACGAATGGCTGCTGGATGGGGAACTGCTGCATCACTCCTGAGGCTTCTGGTGGAAGAAAATGAGCGGAAGCTAAACCTGCCATATGCTGCTTCGTAACAAATCTTTAAGAAAAGAACTGTTATGGCCCTGAATCCGAAACTCGAAAATAAGCTTAGTAAAATTTACGCACCATCCAGCCGCCTGGATGATAATTATAATGGCAAAGATATTACGTTTGTCACGAATGAATTTGGAGAGCCTGTAACACTGTTTATAGGTACAAGAAGAGATGATGGCGCAATTGCCGGAGAGCGATATGCCCGAAAGATTGTACGTAAACCCAACAGCCAGGAAATACTGAAAAGCCACTGGGACCTAAAAGGTAAAATAACCAAGTTTTCCTGATAACAGCTGCAGCGGGAAATTAAAGTTCGTTCAAGTCAAAATCTTTGCCTTTGCCATACTGTAACAGGTCATTGAGCAGGTAAACCTCCAGCGTGTTTAAATCCTTAACCTTAAATACGCCTTCTTCTGGAATTTCCATTACCTGAAAATCAAATACTTCGTCGTAGTTACGCATGCTGTACTTCTTCCCTTTCCGTAAATTATCAAATGATAAAGGCATAGCTCCTTCTCCTGTTATTTCTGCAAATGTACTCTTTTACGCTTTAACCTGATTTCTGATTTAAGGTTAAGTTTTATATTTTGCAACCCACTTATACCTATAGCCAGTGCTGGAGATACTTTTTGAGGACGATTATTATGTGGCGGTAAACAAACCGAATGGTTTGCTGGTACACCGCACCCGCATAGCAGAAGAAAAGAAAGAATTTGCGTTACAGATACTCCGCGATCAGCTGGGATATCATTTGTTCACAGTCCACAGGCTCGACAGAGGCACTTCCGGTGTATTGCTTTTTGCCAAGAGCTCTAAGGTTGCAACGCTGACTGTGAAAGCATTTGAAGAGCGCCAGATGGAGAAATTATACTATGCGATTGTGCGTGGCTATACTCCTCCGGAAGGCACCATTGACAATCCTGTAAAACCAGACAAAGACCATAAGCATAAAGCACCTCAGGATGCTATAACACATTATAAACAGCTGGGCACTGTTGAATTGGCTATACCGGTTGGCAGGTACCAGACTGCCCGTTACTCCCTGGTGCAGGTTGTGCCGGAAACCGGGCGCATGCACCAGATCCGGAAGCATTTCGCGCATCTGCGCCATTATATAGTTGGCGATAAACGGCATGGCGACTGGCGGCATAACAAAATGTTTTTTGATGAGCTGCAGAGTCCTTTTCTGCTGCTGCATGCCGCCATGCTGGGTTTCGAGCATCCTGTAACAAAGCAGTATATGGAGGTACATGCTCCGGTGCCGCAGAACATGGCCCGGCTTTGCACGCAGTTTGGCTGGAAAGATGTATTACCTGCTGCGGTGTTTCCGCCTGCTTCAGAGGCATTGTAATTCAGGGCCGAACCAGCCAGCAGGGCCTATGAGCGAGCCTGCTGTCTGTCGCGCAGCTGCTCCAGTAAGGCTCTGTCTTCACTGTCCAGGTTAACGGGAAGCATTACCTGTACTTTTGCATATAAGTCACCGAACTGATCTGCTTTACCGTATACAGGCATTCCTTTTCCGCGAAGCCTTAATACTTTACCATTTTGAGTACCGGCTGGTACTTTAAATTTAAGTTGTCCTGCCAAAGTATTAACCTGTACCTCTCCACCCAGTATGGCTGTATACATATCCATTGGGAGCTCTGTGTGCAGGTCGTCGCCTTTGCGTTCGATGGTCGGATGGGGCTGAACAGAGACTTTAATATATAAATCGCCGTTTGCAGCACCTGCCCCTGTGCCCGGAGCACCTTTGCCTTTGATGCGAAGCACCTGTCCGTCGGCAACACCCGGCTTCGTGTTGATCCGAAGCTGCTGGTTGTCGAGCGTTAGCAAGTGTGCCGTGCCACTATAGGCTTCCTGCAGCGTGATAGACATATCAGCTTCATAGTCCTGCCCTTTTCTGGCCTGGGTGCCTCTTCTTCCTGCAAAGCCGCCGCCAAAGCCACCTCCTCCGAAGAACTGCTTAAAGAAGTCAGAGAAGTCGCTGCCAAAAACATCATCTGCATTGCCATAGGCACCTGCACCCTGGTACTGGCCTCCGAAGCCACTGCCTTGTTGCTGATACTGCTTCCAGTTGGCTCCTAACTGGTCGTACTGCCTGCGCTTGGTTTCATCCCCGATTACCTCGTAAGCTTCACTTATATCCTTAAATCTTTCTTCGGCAGCGGTGTCGCCTTTGGTCTTATCTGGGTGGTACTTCTTAGCCAAGGCCCGGTAAGCTTTCTTTATCTCTGCCTGGGTTGCCGTTTTTGCTACTCCTAGAATGTTATAGTAGTCCTTGTAGTCCATGTATGTTTGTGTCTTATTCCTGTTATACCTTGTGCAAGCTCTTTCGCGGTTCGGAGCAGCATGTAAAGTTTCAGGGGGAATGACTTCTGCTGCCTATGAAAACTAAATTAGCGAATATTGCTTACAGTAAAAAGGCCCTGCATATGATGCAGAGCCTTTCAATTCAACGTTAAAATTAAATTTAGATCGTGTCTGTTACCACCAGCAAGGCATGGATAATACCTGGTATCCAGAACAATAGCGTCAGGATAATATTAATCCAGAAAGAGGTACCTATTCCGTCGTGCAGGAACACAGCTAAAGGAGGTAAGATAACAGCCAGTATGATTTCAACAATATTAGCACCGCCACCTCTGCTTTGCCTCATGGCTTCTTTCACTTCTTTTTTAAGCTCTTTCTTCTCCGCTTTGGTCATGCTGGCAATTCTTTCTTTTGCCATGGCCATTGCTTCAGCTTCTGAAACAGTTTTTACTTCTTCTGCAGCATTGGCTTCTTCGGCTACTGCTTTTACATTGGCTTTTGGAGCTTTATTGGGAACGATAACCGGAGCAGGAGCAGTTGTCGCTTCCAGCGTAGGTTCTGTGTCTTTCTTTGCTGCTTCTTCGTCAGCTGCGGCTAATGCTACTTCCGAAAGGTTAAGCGCTTCTGCTTCCTGTGCCGGAGCTGGCTTCTCCTTTTTCTGATGATAAGCGGTTGAGTGAGAACCGAAATCATAATACTTGGCAGAGTTACAAGAAAACATCAGTTGAGCCAATACCATCACCACAACCAGGTTAAGTATACTTTTGATCTTCATAGTTTTTTAAATGTTTAGAATAAGAAATTAATTAATGCAATTGTATAGCAACTATGTGAAAATTGAAATACAATCAGGTTCTAATATAGAATACGGTTATATTACTCCAATTGCCTGAAATAGGTTGTTTCTTCCGCTATTTCTTATGTTCTGCTGCTTATATTCCTGTTGGATCTACCCGTTGCGGAGCAATGTTCACGGCCAGCGTATCGCGCAGCAGGTGCTTTATCTGCTCCCAGTGTTGCTGGTTGGCAAGCGGAAACTTCTGGTTAACCTCCAGCTCTACCCCTATATAGCCACCTTTGTCAAACTTTCTTCTGAGGTAGGTGGTAAAACCATCGGCTGTGCCCAGGTACGGGTAATTGTAGCGCACCAGTAACCCCTTGTCTTTTGCGGCTATCGCCTTTTTCCACTCCCTGCAAACGGTTTGCTCTTCTTTTTTCCTGGAGTCGTACAGCAATCCGATATCCGCCTGTCGTTCTTCGCCATTCAGAACCGGAGTAAAGGTATGTACCGAAAGGTGCAATACAGTTCGCCCGGCAGAAATGAAATCGTCTACAAGTTGTTCTACCTGACTTCTGTAAGGCACGTAGTGTGCCTGAATGATCTTTCTTTTTTCTTCTTCAGGAAGTACCCTGGTTACTTCGGAAAATAATTTTCCATGGTTCAGGCTCCTGTTCAGTTCAATCAGCAGGCGTGAAGTTTCCGAGTAAAAGCTGAAGTCTGCTATCTCCTGTAAAACGCGGAACAAATCCAGTGCTCCTATATCATAACCCTGGTGCGACTGCAACAGCTCTGTTCTATCTTCAAACAAATGGCTATACTCCGGCGGAATTTGATTACCGCCATGCTCACAGGTTAGCAAAAGCTTTAACATGGTTCTTCCGGTAAAAAGATTTTCCCGTTTTGCAGACAGTCTGCTAAACGGCCGTATATTTCTTTTATTTGTATTTCAGAAGGGTCTTCGCCTAAGGCAGTTAAGATGCGTTTAGAGAGATTTCCCCTGGTTAGTATAATGTTCATGGTATGCGCTAAGGCGGGTTGCTCCTCGAGTATGGCCGTCTCCTGTACAAGGTGTGTCCAGAGCTCTCTTACGCTACAACTGGCTGCCTTCTTATAGCCGAAAGACTGCAGAAACGCTTCATCCTGCAGGATGACTTGCTGTCCGTTTTGAATAACCTGTCTGAAAATCCCGGCCAGCTTTTCTTCCGGCCATTGCTTCAGTTCTTCCAGGCTTACCCACGTTTCCAGCGCAAGGGCTTTTATAACACCCACCACTGCTTGTAGTACGGTAATATCTGCAATTGGGCTTTCCTGGATATCAATAATTCTTATTTCAATGGTATTACGCTCAAAACGCGCAATGGCCCCGCGCGAATTCAGAAATTCTTCCTGCAATACACCGGCCACATCATAAGGCGCCACTGCCTGGTACATGGGCTGGAGGATCATTTCTTCATAAGCTGATTTAGAAAAGGCCAGCTCCGGAATCACCTGTCCGGTAATTACAGGAATCTTCTGTTGGTTCAGGCGGTACACTTCCAGGCGGGTGTCGTTAAAGCCTGTTACTTTAGCTTCCAGTACCGGAGAAGAGGCACTAATGGCAGGTATAAGTGGCAGCACCATTCGTATGGCGGCATGAAGTTTTTCAAATTCAGCATCATTACCGAAAGGAAGGTTCAGGTGTGTGCTCTGCAGGTTCGACCAGCCATGCCCGCGGCAATCGAAGATGCTGTTGTAGGCTTCGTAAATGGCATTATGCTCATGCGGCCAGAGTTGTGTTTCGGTGTAAGGGTTCATGAGCGGGTGGGCAGCAGTAGGCAAGAGCCGGGCCTGGTACTTTTGCAGCTTCTGATTTATCTGCTGCACGTGCTCCTGAAATTTTGCATGCAAGCCTGCAAGTGACGGAACCGGTCCCTGGGTTTTCAGCTCGATCACATGCAGCACCAGTTCATTCGACCAGGCTATTTCTCCGAACTCCACATCAGACAGGTAAGCCCCGACTTCATCGTAAATAAGTTTATCTGCAATCGGGTATACCTGCAGTGTATCTTCCCGCACAATCATATATTCCATTTCTACCCCGTACCCTTCGAAAAGGTGCAGGACTTGTGGCCGCTTACTCATCTGTTTTCCCGTTTTTGTGTTGGTCTATTCTTCTCCTGATCGATTTTATAATGGCGGCATAAAGATCTTTTTTGAGTATTTTATCTTCACAACCTGCATCAATACTTGGGTTGTCGTTTATCTCGATCACGTAGGCCTCTCCGTCTATTTCTTTGATATCTACGCCGTAAAGCCCGTCGCCGATCAGGCTTGCAGCTTTTAAGGCTGTATGCAGCACGTTAAAAGGCACTTCTTCGAAAGGCACCACTTCGTCATCGCCCTCTTCGTCCTGCTTCTTTTTGCCCTCCCAGTTGTAGATCTGCCAATGGTCTTTGGCCATAAAATACTTGCAGGCATATAGCGGTTGCTTATCAATGATGCCGATGCGCCAGTCGAATTCAGTTGGTGTAAACTCCTGACCGATAATCAGTTCTGAGTCTGCCAGCATTTCATCCAGCTGCTTCTGAAGGCTTTCTGTATCCTTGGCCTTTACCACACCCTGCGAAAAAGAACTGTCCGGTTTTTTAAGCACGCAAGGCAATCCCAACTCCTGTTCTACCTGGTCGCGGTTATCTTTATGAATGATCATGGTTTTGGGAACAGGTACTTTGGCTTTTGTGAGCAGCTCTGCCAGGTACACTTTATTGGTGCAGCGCAGAATGGAAACCGGATCGTCTATCACCACCATGCCGTCGGCGGAGGCTTTGCGTGCAAATTTATAGGTGTGATGGTTTACAGCTGTTGTCTCACGAATGAACAGCGCATCAAACTCTGCTAACCTGCGGTAGTCGTCTTTTGTGATGAGCTCGGTATAGAACCCCTGCTGCTCCGCCGCCTCTACAAAATACTGCAGCGCTTTTTCGTTGGAGGGAGGTGCTTTCTCCTGCGGATCAACCAATATGGCCAGATCGTATACCTTTTTGGATACCCTTGCGCCTGAAAAGCGGTGGCGGGCGAAGTAAACCTTTGCAAAACCTGGCAGGTAGCGGCAGTGCGAGGCAGGTACTTCGTTAACGGGTACAGCCGAAATGCTTTGGAGCACCCACTCTTCTTTATGCACAAACTGCGCCCGCAGCAAAGGTGCCTGAAAAAGGTCGTGTAGTTGTTTGCAAAGCTTGTCGTATTTCTCTGCCAGGTTCTGGCCAAAATAGATGCTCAGGGTAAAGGTGTCAGATTTCAACCCTTTCAAACTTTTCTGTATCAGTTCGTTTAACTCAACTGTGATGGCACGCACAATGGTAGGGCTTTTCAAATCCTGCATGGTGGTTACGCTGGGGATAGCCTTGTGCCCTCTGGCCTCAGCCAGCAGCGAGACATAATAGCCGGCACTCTGGTACCTGTACGAGCGGCACAGGTTAAAAATACGGGCATTCTTTATGTCAGTATAAGTGGTATCGGTTAAGTATTGCTGCGCTTCCACTACCTCCACATCCTCTGTTGCCTCATCCCAATCCTTGAGATAATCGACAACTACAATTTTTCGCATGTTTTAATCTATGTTGGTTTTGTTGCTGCCAGGCGTTATGGCCAGTAAATTGGCATCGTAGGTGGCCATGCCCAGCATGATAGAATTGAGCAGGCGCGAAGCGCTTACTTCATAGTAATTGTTTTTAAAATAAGGGTTTTCCTGGTATGGATCAGCGACAACAATCCGCTTCTGGTCGTCGGCGAAACCACACAAAACCACAAAATGGCCCATCGGATAACCTCTTACATCATCGTACACAGAATCTCCCTGTTCGTTGCCAAACTCACGGGCACTCTGATACAGATAGGTAGCGCTCAGGCCGGTGAGTAGCGGAATCTGTCTTTCGAAATAATCCTTTAATAAGCCTTTCGTCAGATCGGTGCATTTGAGCTCCCCGCCCAGGTGCAGGAAATCAATATAGGCACGGGTGGCGCGAAGAAACTTGCTTCCGCTCTTTACCTGTAACTGTGCTTCAAGTTTTGCAATAATGCCATCGTTATCCAGCGTAAACCAGGTCGGGTCGAAAATGTGCAGGTTATAGGTATAAATCCTGGCATGATAGCCTCTTTGCAGCGCGTGGCAGGCCAGCAGCACTTCCAGCGTACCACCCTCATCAAGAGACGGTACTTCTTTTATAACATCGCTTAGGGAAATGTTGTCTTTAAAATACCGGTAAACAGCATGCAGGCTGGTGGGCCCGCAGGTTGAGTCGTCTGGCTGGGTATGAATCTTGATAGGAATCACTGCTTATGCTTTATCATGATCTGTAGAAAATTCTGATGGTTTTTATACGCTTGCTGCAAAGTAAGTTCTTGTACATTAGCTGGAATCTATCAGCAAAAAAACATGAAAATTATACTATTTTTCAGACCTGCTGCGGCCTAGCTTTTATATAGTTGTGCTACCCTTTCCCAAAGGTTTTTCAACGATAGCTTTATTATTTCCTGGCGACGGGTGAAGGGCTTCTGAGCAGATTAAAGTATCTTTAGGAGTTCTTTCTGAGAAGGTGGCTCCGGCTCCATCTCAGAAGTATAAAACAAAACAAAAGCCTTCGTCACAAATGGAACAGCGAATAACCCTTATAACGCTTGGTGTGAGAAACTTGCAGCGTTCAAAAGATTTTTATATGAAAGTTTTTGGCTGGCAACCAGCTGAGGGCAGCTCAGATGGAATCGTTTTCTTTCAGCTTAACGGCATGCAGTTGGCCTTGTTTCCGCAGGAGTCGCTGGCAGATGATGCCGGAGTGCCGGCTGATGGAAAAGGCTTCAGGCGGTTTTCGCTGGCACATAACGTAAGGTCGGAGCAGGAAGTAGACGAGCTGGTAGCCGCACTTGAAGAGAAAGGCGCTACTGTTTTAAAGCGTCCGGAAAAAGTGTTCTGGGGTGGGTACAGCAGCTATGTGGCAGACCCTGACGAAAACCTGTGGGAAATTGCGTACAACCCTTTCCTGCCACTCGATGCAAACGGGAATACCAGTACCCTCTCTTAGCTTTGTTTATTTTAAAAATGATTACCCTTTGTGCAAACTTTCCTGGAGCTAACGGCTAAGTACGTTTACGAAAAGTATAAAGAGCAAATCAGTGACCTGTGCATTATTCTACCTTCGCGCAGGGCCAGTTTTTTCTTTAAAAATGCACTGGCACAAGCTGCACCCGATCCGATCTGGTCACCGGAAGTGTCGGGTATGGAAGACTTTATCTGCCGCCTGGCGAAAATTGATGTGCTGGAACCGATTAACCTGCAACTGGAGCTGTTTGACCTGATGCAGGAACAGGATCCTTTGCTGGACTTTGATCAGTTTGTAACCTGGGGCGGCACCCTGCTGGAAGATTTCAGCCGCATCGACCAGAACCTGGTGGATACAGGCAAGCTTTTCGATTATTTGTCTGAAGCAAAGGCTTTGGAACGCTGGGACCCTAAGTTTCTGGGAAAAGAAATCTCGCCTACTATTAAGAAGTACTTCAGTTTATGGGAGAACATTGAAAAAACGTACCAGAACCTGAAGAAGCGCCTGCACAAAAACAAGCAGGCCTATACAGGACTTGCCTTCCGGAAGGTGGCGGAGAACATTCATGCTATTGCCAAAGAAACTACCTGCCACCAGTTTATCTTTATCGGTCTTAATGCGCTTACCAGGTCAGAAGAAGTAATTATAAAGGCACTGCTGAAGCACGAGAAAGCTGAAGTGCTCTTCGACTCAGACGACTTCTATATGGAGGAAGGTATGTCGAACCGGGCGGGCAGCTTCCTGCGGAAGTACAAGAGCACCTGGAATCTGCCGGAGTGGCGCTGGCAGCAAAATCTGTTGCTGACAGATGAAAAAGAAATAAATGCCATTGGTGTGGCCAACGCCAGTATGCAGGGCAAACTGGTGGGGCAGTTGCTGCAGGAAATCCGCAGCAAAGACAAGCACGCACAGGTAGCTGTTATCATGCCCGATGAAACCCTGCTGCTGCCGGTGCTGCACTCCATCCCCGATGAAGTGCCTAACTACAACGTCACTATGGGTTTGAGCTTTAAGGGAACTCCTTTGTTTAACCTGATCGATCTGTTGTTCGAAGTGCACCTGACGGGAGTAACGCAGTTGCAGGATACAGGCTTTAAAGTATATCAGTACCATCACCTTTCTGTAACCAAGCTGCTCTCCCACCCTTTTATCAGGAGGTATGAGCTATACCTGAATGAGCAGCCGGAGCAGCAGCAGTATCATGGCTTTATTCAGAAAGTAACCGATAAAATTGTAGCCGATAACAAGGTGCTGCTTACAGCCCAGGATCTGCTGGAAATGGGGCAGCATCAACCGCTGTTTGAAACGCTTTTTAAAACCTGGCGCGACTGTGACGATATTATTGCGGCTATGTACCAGCTCATTGAGATGCTGCGCGAGGTATACAGCCACCAGCCGAATACCATTGAAACAGAATACCTCTACATTTTCTATACGCTGGTAAAAAGGCTCGACACCATTTTCGATTGCCGGGAGCATAAGATCGGGGTCCGTAGTTTCCGAAAATTCCTGTACGAGCTGATTGCCTCTACCCGGCTTCCTTTTAGCGGAGAGCCTATTTCGGATGTGCAGATCATGGGTATGCTCGAAACACGTGCCCTGGATTTCGAAAACGTCATCATTCTGTCGGTTAACGAAAATACCCTGCCTGCTCCGAAGCGGCATGAGTCGCTGATGCCTTATGATGTGCTGCGGGAATTCGGGCTGCCTACTTATGCTGAAACGGAAGGTGCGATGGCTTATAATTTTTACCGCCTGCTGCAGCGTGCCAAGCGTGTAAACCTGCTGTATGTCTTACCTTCTGATACCTATGGTTCCGGTGAGAAAAGCCGCTTTATTCTGCAACTGCAAAACGACCTGGCCCTGCGCAACAGGCGCATCAGGTTCAGAGATCTGGTCGCTGCCGTAGACCAGAAACAGTCGAAAAAATATGACGAAGACATCCGCATAGAAAAAGATGCACAAACACTGGAACAGCTTAAAAAGGAGCTGCAAAAAGGGCTTTACCCTTCTCACCTGAACATGTACATCAACTGTTCCTTGCAATACTATTTCAGCCGCATTGCTAAAATAAAAGAGATGGATGAGGTGGAGGAACAGCTGGGTACAGATAAATTCGGTACGCTGGTTCACCAGGTGCTGGAAGATTTTTTCCGCCCGTTTGAGGCAAGCGGTAAATCTATTCAGGTTCAGGATGTGGCGCAAATGCTGCAGCAGCTTCCTGTTAAAGTCAGGCAGGAGTTTGTTGCGGCTACGCGTGGCGCCACTCCGGACCGTGGTATGAATTACCTGCTCTACAAAGTGGCTATACAGGTGCTGGAGAAATACCTGCTTCACCTGAAAGATTCTTCAGAGCTGCCGCTTTATATCCTGCGCCTCGAAGATACTTTATCGGCCACACTTCCGGTACAGGTAGGCGACGAGGAAATTATGGTGCGTGTAGCAGGTAAAGCCGACCGTATCGACCTGACGGGACATGCGCTGCGGGTGATAGACTATAAAACAGGTAAAGTAGAGCGCAACCAGCTGGTGATAAAGCCGGAGGAAGTGGAGCTGCATTTCACTACTGATCCGAAGTATGATAAAGCCCGCCAGTTGTGGCTTTACCAGTACATTCTGCAGCGCACCCTGCAGCAGGACCCGCACAGCATACTGCGCAATGGCCAGCATGTAGCCCCTGGAGCCATAGCGCCCAAATCAGGTATACTTTCGTTCCGAAACCTGGATGCAGGCGTACTTTCTTCTGAATATAATTTTGTAGAAGCAGATGGCGCTACGCCGAAGGATTTTGTAAAGGCCTCGGAAGATCTGCTTGCAGGCGTTGTCAGGAGAATGCTTGATCCGGAGGAGCCAATCCATAAAACCCACGACCTGGACGTTTGCCAGTACTGCCCTTACCGGGGAATATGTGCGCGGTAATGTTTTGCAGCCAAAGCGGTGAAAGATCAGACCCGGAACAAGGATAGCACGTATTAGTCTCCACACAAACCAGCAGACGCATGTTTGTGGCATGCCTAAATACGCTATATGACAAATGAGAAGGAAAAGGTGCAGCTCCGCTTTTTAGGAGCTGCCGGTGTTGTAACAGGTTCTAAAACCTTACTTCAAACTGTAAACTATAAGATTTTAATAGACTGTGGCTTGTTCCAGGGAAACAAGTCGGAGCGCAAGCTCAATAAAGTAAAGCATCTGCCCTTTCAACCGGCTGAATTGGATGCCATTATCATCACCCACGGCCACCTCGACCATTGCGGTTATTTACCTGTACTTGTTAAGAAAGGCTTCCGGGGGCCTATCTATGCCACCGCTCCTACCTGCGATATTACTGAAACAATTCTGCATGACAGCGCCAGTATTCAGGAGGAAGACACCAGGGAGAAGAATCGGAGGCGGGAACAGAAAGGCAAAAAGCCAGTAAAACCATTGTACCGTTCTAAGCACGTTGACCTGACGATGGAGCTGTTCCAGAACTGCCAGGAGAACGAATGGGTTCAGGTAAAGGAGGATGTAAAGCTCCGGTTTCAGAAAAGCGGCCACATTTTAGGTTCGGCATCTATTGAGTTGCAGTGCCAGAACAGAACATTCATTTTCTCCGGGGATGTCGGGCAGCAGATGCCCCTGATCCTGGATGCTCCCCATCGCTTTAATAGCGCCGACTATATTATAATGGAATCTACTTATGGCGATAAACTGCACGACAGCAGCATTTCGCCATACCAGGCCATACAGGATGTGGTGAACCAGACATTTGAAAAAGGCGGCTCGCTTATCATCCCCAGTTTTGCGGTAGAGCGGGCACAGGAAATCATTATGCTCCTCAACAACCTGATGGAGGAAAAGAGTATACCACCCTTACCCATTTACCTGGATTCGCCCATGGGTAAGAATGTGACGCAGATATTTCAGAAGTACAGGCAGTGGCACAACCTGACGGACACTGAATGCGATAACCTGACACAAAATGTGCACGTGGTCAGCAGCTTTGAAGAAACGCTCCAGGTACTGGATGCGGACGGGCCGAAGCAGAAAATCATTATAGCAGGAAGCGGGATGGTAACCGGAGGCCGCATCCTGTATTACCTGAAGCAGTTGGTCGGAGATGAAAAGAACACTGTACTGCTGGTCGGGCACCAGTCGGAAGGTACGAGGGGCCACCAACTCAGCAGCGGTGCACCTTCTATCAGGATAGACGGTGATGCCTATGAAGTGAAAGCAGAAGTAACCCAGATTGGCTCTCTGTCTGCTCACGGCGACCAGGCTGATCTGCTTTGGTGGTTAAAGCCTTTAAAAGAAAGCCCAAAGCAGGTTTTTCTGAACCACGGTGAACCAGCTTCAGCAAATGTATTGAAAGGAAAGATCGAAGAAATGCATAAGAGTCTGAAAGTGACAGTAGCAGAGATGGATCGGGTGTATGAGGTATAGGTTTCAGAAGGGTTATTTTGCACTTGCTGCGCCTTCCTGTAACTTTGCTGTAAATATACTGCCGGATTATGATGGCAGGAAAAAAATCCAGGTAAGCGGAGTTTGTTATAATTAATTTAAACAGAAAGTGCTGTAGATCACATTATCTTGAAGAAAGCAGTAGACATATTAAACAGGATGGGGCTTACCCTGCAAATTGTGAAAACAGCTTTTGCAGCGGCTCTCTCCTGGCTTATTGCCGCTACACTGCTTCATGCGGAGTATCCTTTCTTCGCTGCTGTAGCCGCTATTATTACTGTGCAGGTTACTGTGGCTGACTCTGTAGATAAAGCCACACAGCGTATCATCGGTATAGTGGGCGGAGTGCTAATCAGTATGCTCTTTGGTCTGTGGTTCAAGGTAGGCGCTGTCTCCATTTTCTTTGTCATACTGGTGGGCATGGCCATCGCAAAAGCGTTGCGCATGAACCCTCAAATTATCTCTCAGGTAGCGATTAGCTCTCTCCTGGTGCTTGCTTTTGGACAGGGGCAGGGAGAGTATGCTTATGAAAGAGTAATTGAAACGATGCTTGGTTCGGCCATGGCAGTACTTATAAATGCCTTGATAGTGCCTCAAAATGCGGTGCCTGATGTAGAGACTGAGATTCTGAAGTACAGCAACCTTTCGGCTGTAACGCTCATAAGCCTGTGCGTGCTAATGGATAATGACGGAAAAGTGCGTAAAACGGGCAGATCAGAAGTAGATGCCCTGATCAGTGAAAGCAAGACATGCCGAAAGGCGCTGGAACTGGCGGAGCAAAGCCTGAAATACAACCCCCTGCTAACACATAAGCGCACCAGGCTCAGTCGACTGGCTGTGCACGTGAGTAAACTTGAAAGCATAACCATCCAGATAAGGGGAATACGCAGAGGCCTGGTAGATTTACAGCTCAATGCTTTTTTTCAAATGGAGGCTGCCGATAAAGAACAGCTTAAACTTACTATGGAGGCTACAGCCGATTGTATTGTTGCGTTTGGCGAGAGCATCATCGATTCGTCTGAAGCACGCCTGGCAGAACTCCGGTATAAGATCAGGGTTGCGCGTGAAGAACAAGCATTAAGCCTGAGGAACTTGAAAAACATTTCTTCCCTGGAGACGCTTCGCGATATGGGAAGTATTCTCACAGACCTGAGCCGCATTATTACCGAAACCGAGATGCAAAACCCAATCTGGTTTAAAGCAGAAGCTACTGCCTCATCGTAAGTCAGAAGTCCCGGCACTATCGGATAGTGCCGGGACTTCTGACAGTAGCCTGTATCTGCCGTTTATAAAATTATTTTATACTTATACATTCAGGTTGCCCATTTGCGGTTTGGCGTAACGATCGCCGGCTGCCACGCCCTTGGGTGCCATGGCATCAATCTGCTGCAACTCATCCTCGCTTAGCGAAACATCCAGCGCTCCAACGTTTTCTTCTAAGTACTTTCTGCGTTTTGTTCCAGGTATAGGCACAATGTCGTCTCCTTGTGCCAGTAACCAGGCCAAAGCCAGCTGAGAAGGCTGACAACCTTTCTGTGAGGCCAGTTCCTCAATCTTCTTTACCAGATCAATGTTCTTCTGAAAATTGTCTCCCTGAAAGCGTGGGGACTGCCTTCTGTAATCATCTTCGGCCAGATCATCGAAGTGCTTGATCTGTCCGGTGAGAAAGCCCCTGCCTAATGGGCTGTAGGGAACAAACCCTATTCCAAGTTCTCTGCATGCAGGTAATATTTCATCCTCAACATCGCGGCTCCAGAGCGAGTATTCAGTTTGCAAGGCGGTTATAGGATGAACAGCGTTTGCCTTTCTGATTGTTGCAGCTGATGCCTCGGATAGCCCCAGGTAACGAACTTTGCCTTCCTTAACGAGTTCGGCCATTGCCCCTACTGTTTCTTCTATCGGTGTTTCTTTATCCACGCGGTGCTGGTAGTACAGGTCGATGTAGTCTATGCCTAAGCGTTTCAGGCTGGCTTCGCAGGCTTTCTTTACATATTCCGGTTTGCCGTTGATGCCCAGAAAACTGCCGTCTTCGGCTCTTACGTTACCGAATTTAGTAGCCACTAGTACCTGGTCTCTTCTGTCGCGGATAGCCTTGCCCACCAGTTCTTCGTTGGCACCTACACCATACATATCAGCAGTATCCAGAAAGTTTACACCTAGTTCCAATGCTCTGTGTATGGTGGCAACTGATTCAGCGTCGTCGCGGTTGCTGTAGAAATCCGACATGCCCATGCAGCCAAGGCCGAGTGCAGAAACTTCAAGTCCCTGCAATCCAAGCTTTTTCTTTTCCATTTTACATACAGTTAGTTTTTTATCCATACGTACACGAGTAGCTACAGGAAACCCCGATGCCGTTTTTTCAGGTATCATAAAGCTTATGCAGTGTTAACACTTCTATTTAATTAGCTGGGTGCCAAAACATCGCTTGGTTTCCGCTGGCACCGGGCATATGGTTAGGAATGCGCATCAGCAATTAATTTCTCAAGTACCGGTCTATGGCGGCAATCGTTTCAAGAGGGGCACTGAGATTAGGGCAATGGCCGGTTGCTTTCATCTTTACCAGTGTTGAATTCTTCAGGTTCTGGTGCATATACTCTCCTACCTCATCGGGTGCGATCATGTCGTTAAAGCACTGCAGGATAAGAGAAGGAGGCTGCACTTTTACCAGGTCTGCCCTGTTATCTGATAAAAAAGAAACTTCGGCAAAGTGCCTGGCGATTTCCGGGTTCGTATTGCAAAAGCTGTTAGCCAGTTCTTCGCTTAGCGACGGATGCCCCGGATTTCCCATGATAAAGGAAGCAAAGGTCTCTGCCCAGCCTTCATAATCCTTTTCCATAAAACCGAGCATCGCCTCTACATCGGAGCGCGTAAATCCTCCTGTATAGTCTTCATCGTTGATATAGCAGGGAGATGGCCCTACCAGGATCAGATCTTTAAAAACAGCAGGTTCCTGTATCGCACTTAATATTCCCATCATAGCACCAACCGAATGCCCGACAAAAACAACGTTTTCCAGGGCAAGCTCCTGGCAAATATCCAGTATATCGGTGGCGTAGCCCTTCAGGGAATCGTATTTTTCTTTATGATACGCCGACTTAGCCGAATTGCCTGAACCAACATGGTCGAATAAAATTATTTTATATCTATCCAGAAAGGCAGGGGTGATAAACCGCCACATTTTCTGATCGCAGCCAAAGCCATGCGCAAATAGCATAGGTTGCTCGCCTCTGCCAAAAACTCTAACATTATTTCTTTCCAGTACATCCATATTACCACCTTTTCATGCCCGTTCTGTCTCCACTATACTTTATTTTAATTTGATGGCATTAACGCAGCCTTCATATTTTGTTTTTGTAATATAAGTATTTAACACAGATTTTTCTTTAGCCACTGAGTAATTATTTTGATTTTTTTATAAGTATTCTCATCAAATATTTACCTGTGTCCGTACCTGCTTTCGAAGTCATAACTACACCTGAATTACCCCATGCCTTTTATAAATGGGATTTTTTTAGTAGTATCGCCTACAAAGTTTTTTCTTTTAAATTATACTGCTTTGCGCTTTCTTATAATACTTTTTAGCTTACTTACATTCAATTGCTTACCTGCCTTTTGTCAATCCGGCCATTTAGAAGTTGTTGCCAAAGAAGGCGATGGCATTTATACTTTATTGAGAAGACACGGATTGGCGCCCTCAGACCTGAATGCATTTCTGAAACTTAACAAGGAAAACCTGGGCAAAGGCAATAGCCTGTATGCCGGCAGGAAATACATGCTGCCTAAGTCTTCTTCAGGAGAAAGTTCAGGTGACGCAGCTTCTGTAAAAAACAGTACTGTGGCCAAAGCCTCCCCTGCTGTGCTATATGTGCCTTTATTCGGAAAAAAATATGCCCGGGTAGATGTGCTGGATCGCCAGTTACAGGGGGCTGTATATTATTTATCGGCAGGGCATGGCGGGCCAGATCCAGGTGCCGTTGGTAAATACGGTGCAAATTTGCTGGCTGAAGATGAGTATGCCTATGATGTAACCATACGATTAGCCCGTAAACTAATGGAGCATGGTGCTATTGTATATATGATTGTGCAGGATCCGGACGATGGTATCCGGGATGAGCCGATACTGGAAATGGATGCGGATGAGGTACATTATCCGAACGTAAAGATTCCGCTCAGCCAGAAGGAGCGCCTGCGGGGCAGAACCAATGCCGTAAACGCCCTGCATGCCAAACACAAAGGTGCTTACCAGCGCATGCTGGCTATTCATGTAGACAGCCGCAGTAAAAGCCAGAACATCGATGTTTTCTTCTATCACCACGAAAACAGTCCGCTGGGCCTAAACCTGGCCAATAGCATACACCAGATCTTTACTTCCAACTATAAGCGTTACCAGCCTAACCGCGATTACTTTGGAAACGTTTCGCACAGAAGCAGCCTGTATGTAATTAAGTATAGCCATCCACCGGCCGTTTTCATTGAATTAGGGAATATCCGAAACGATAAAGATCAGCGGCGATTTGTGATACCCAATAACAGGCAGGCACTGGCAAACTGGATCTGCGAAGGCATGATTCTGGATTATAAGTCGCAGCAGAAACTATCAGGCCTTTAGAAGCGGTAGCTACAGAAATATTATTAAAGGTTAATTCGTTAAAATTCCTACTAAATTCAGCTGTAGCATAAACATACTGGTCTCTGACAAGGAAAAGCTATAAGCCGGAAAACCATCCTGTAATACAGTTACATGCCCTCTTTGCACATACTTCTCAATCGGGCTGTAAAGATATACAAGGCGAATATCTGCCATTGTCTCTTTCGATTTACCTGTGTGAAATAGTAAGCCGGCGCCAAGCCCATAACTGATACCGGTGGAGTTGTGCTTGTTGAGTATAACCGGCTGGTGGCCATCCTGCATAAAATCGAGTAGATCTTCTTTTATCTTCGTTCTGGTGTTAAAAATGCTTATACCTGCCAGCCCGTCTAGGTAGGGCTTAACCAAAGAAGTAGTCTGGGACTTTAAACGGGCAACCAGGTGAATCGGGATAATGCTGTGCGCAGTTTTCAGGACGTCGTGATAAGCAGTATTGTTCGTTTCAACTTTGTGGATTCCCTGGCTCAAATAGCTCACCTGTGCTCCTACTTCGAGCGCTGTTGCTCTTTTCAGCGGATTTACAAGCAAGCCAAATGTGCCACCTATTGCGTCTCCGTTCGGGTATGTGGAACGAAAAGCGCCTACCGGTTGCATATAAACGGCTCCGATGTAAACAGAACCGACAGGCCTGCGTTCTTCCTCTTCCACCTGCTCCTGTGCGTAGCTGCTGCTAAAGGTGAAAAGGGACAGAAACAATAGAAAAGTAACAGTTAATTTCATAGTCTTAGCTTTTATATATGCAGGTTGTGCCGAGTAAAACATATACTCTATCTATATAGCATAAGCAAATATTTTACCACAATTACGTTATTGCAATGCTTAATCTGCTTTAAAAAAATAAAGTTTGGTAGCAAGACTTGGCTTTCAGGTGGAAGAGTGACTGGTTCGAAATTCAGAACCCAACTTAACCTATCCCGTAGGTTTATAGATATACTTTATAATAATAGGTATAACAATTTGTATTTCATTTGTAGCACCCCAACTACAATAATCACTAACTATGGCACAAACTCCTTCAGAAAATGCCTTAAAGAGTGCTAAGGCCTTTTTAAGAGACGGCTATCCTTTTATACAGAGAGGAACAGAGCGAAATCATTCTCCCATATTCCAGATAGATTTGTTAGGTTTTAAAACTACTTGCATTCATGGAAAAGAAGCCACCCGCATTTTTTATGACCAGGAGAAATTTATAAGAAATGGTGCTGTTCCGGAAAGAATTCAGAAAACGCTGATGGGTGAAAATGCCATTCATACCATGGATGATGCACCACACCGGCATTTGAAAGGCGTATTTCTGTCGTTGATGCTGCCCGAAAAAAATATTCAGCAATTGCTGGATCATATGGCGAGGTTCTGGAAAGCTTACTTGGGTAAATGGGAAAAAACCACTTCTACTGTTTTATTCGAAGATGCACTGGAAATTATGTGCCTGACAGCCTATGCCTGGGCGGGTGTACCCTTAGAACCAACAGAGGTCAGGAAGAAAGCCTTAGACAACTGGGCTATGGTGGATGCTTTCGGAGCAGTGGGGCCAAGGCATTGGCGCGGGAGAAGTGCCCGGAACAGGATTGAAAACTGGATTGGCGATATCATTCGCAACATCCGCAAGGGAACATTAGCAGCTACGCCCGGTACTGCCGCTTATGAAATAGCGCATTACCGGGATTTAGACGGGAAGCAGTTTAGCACGCGAAAGGCGGCCATTGAACTCATTAATGCCACAAGACCTATCATAGCCATTGCTGCCTATATTTCTTTTGCGGCACTGGCCTTACATAAACATCCGGATGAGCGTATGAAATTGCTGCACGGGAGTGACGCTTATACAGAAATGTTTGTTCAGGAGGTACGCCGCTTATACCCTTTTGCTCCTTTTCTGGGTGCACGGGCTCGTACAAATTTTAAATGGAACGGGCATCAGTTTAAAAAAGGAAGACTGGTATTGCTGGATGTGTATGGCCTGTTGCATGACGGGCAGGTGTGGGACAATCCAGAGCAGTTTAATCCTGAAAGATTCAAAGCATGGGATGGCAGCCGCTATGATTTTATACCTCAGGGCGGAGGCGACCATGCCCTCGGCCACCGCTGTCCGGGCGAACGTATTACCATTGAAGCCATGAAGCTGGCAGTAAACATGCTAACACGTTGCATGGAGTATGAGGTGCCGGAGCAGGATCTGAGTTTTAGTTTGCAGCGCCTGCCAACCTTCCCAAAGAGTGGTTTTATTATAACAAAGGTAAAGAAAACAGGTGACTTCTCTCCTGTTGCCTCCGCCGCTGCGAAGTGCCCCTTTCACCATTCCTGAACAAGAATAACAAACGCTGCTTTTGCAGTTCTAAACCTGCAAAAGCAGCGTTTGTTATTCTTGTGTTTTATTTTCCAAAGATTCTGTTCAGGTAGGCCTTCAGATATGCCTGATCTGGTTTCGGCCTATAGTTAATTTCCTCGAACTGCAGCTTTCCCACATCATTCTGCCATACATGATAAACAAAGACATAGCGCCCTCCGCTTTTGCGCCATCCATCGAACTGCCCAAAGCGTAGGTCGCTGATGTGTATGCCTTTTTCAGCTTCTGAAACGGCATAATAGCCTTTGGTAATTTCCAGCAGCCTTTCCAGTTTCTCATCGCCTCTGTAAGCCTGGAGCAGGTGCTGCTGCCGGGGCTCGTAATGGAATGAAATTTCTTCCTCGCGATCGAACAAGGAGTAGAATCCGGTGTAATAGCCATGTTCAGTCTTGGCCGTTACTGCCCAAAAGAAGGTATTAAGAGGTGTGGGTTTGCTAATATAAGAGGTATACATGATATGCTGCTGCTGCAAATTCTTTTCGAACACCTTATTTGCTTTTGCCTGAGCCACAAAAGAAAAGATGAGATAGGCCGAGCTGATGAGCAAGCCCAGTGTATTTAGTCTTCTTCTTTTTTGGGAGTGACGGTTATGGAAGGCTGCTGCCAGAACAAAGGCTAAAAACGGAACCGTATAGAAAGGGTCAACTACAAAAATATTATAAAAAGCCACGCCGTATGTACTGAATGGCCAGAACAGCTGAGTTCCCCAGGTGGTAAAGCTATCCAGCAGAGCATGTGTGGTAAAACCCAGAAAAAAGAGCCAGGTCCAATCGAAAAAAGTAGCTGCAGTGTGCCTGTACAGGCGATGCAGCAGCCAACCCAGCGCGGGCGATACGAGAACTGCAAATAAGAATGAATGGGTAAGAGAGCGATGAAAACTGAGCTGCTCCACCATGTCCAGCCAGGGGTTGAACAATACATCCAGGTCAGGAATAGTGCCTGCTATGGCACCCCACAACGTAGCCTTGTTTCCTAACCTTCTCCCGCAAACGGCCTCTCCTACCGAGGCTCCTAAAACAATCTGTGTAAGTGAATCCATATTACGCTTGCCTGTCTTGCTGCGCCATCAGAACAATCTCCTTCTTAGGCTTTTGTAAACTCAATTAACGCATAAGGGGTATATACACCAAAACCAACAATTTTCAATTTAAAGCTCCAGATGAATTTGTTCTTATTTGTTGCAGGCGTATTCATAATGTCGCTTGCTGTTTACGATTTGCTTTACACAACATTTTCACCTCATGGCGCTGGACCATTAAGTGGTAAAATAACAACTTTTATCTGGGGAATATTCTTTAAAGTGAGTCAGAAATTGCATAACAGGAATTTTTTGAACGCTGCCGGAATCTGCATTGTATGTGGTGTACTTATAAACTGGGTATTGTTTGTCTGGATAGGCAATGCATTGGTTTTTGCCTCTTATCCGGGCGCTGTTGTAAACAGCGTGACAAGCGAAGCTGCCACTTATAAAGAAGTTATTTACTACACGGGCTATATCCTCTCTACCATGGGGAACGGCGATTTTGTAGCATCCACTGGCGGCTGGAAAATTTATTCTGCTATTATCTCTTTCTCCGGCCTGATCCTGATCACGATTGCGGTTACCTATATGGTTCCGGTGTTATCGGCCATTACAGAACGCAGAACGTTGAGTATTCTGATAGCGTCGCTTGGCTCGAGTGCTCAAAGCATCCTGCTAAACCACTGGAAAAACGGAAATTTCAGGATGCTGGAGCTGCCACTTAGCCAGATAACCGCTGATATTGCTAGACAGGGACAGTTGCAGCTGTCGTACCCGGTGTTGCACTACTTTCATAACAGTGAGAAGTTAACAGCTTTATTGCCAAACCTGGCCGAGTTGGACGAAGCCTTATCTATAATGTTGATTTATATACCGGAACACCTTCACCCCCAGCCACAATACCTGGTGCCAGCCCGGAAAGCCATCTCCTCCTTTCTGGACACTCTCACCAATACCTTCTTAGATCCTGCCGAAGAAATTTCTGCGCCTCTACCCGTTGATGAATTGCGCAAGAGTGGTATTCCTACCTTAACTCCGTTGCAGGAAAGGCTGGCGCAACTAGACAAAAGACGCAAAATACTAAAATCTATGCTCCTGAACGATGGCTGGAGCTTAGAAGATCTGAACAAGCCTGTTTTCAGGCCAGACCTGGACTTGCCTGAAATGCTTAGCGAATGATGGTCATGCGCTTAAACTCTTTAGTTCGGTCGAACAGGAAACGGTATGTATGGTAGGTCTTGTAAATCCTTCCTCCCACCTGCTCCGCAACTTTCATCATTTTCGGGTTAAAGTCGCCGATCCAGTTCATCTGTAATTCTTCGTAAGGTACCCGGTTGCTATCCTGCACTACTTTAGCGGCCGAAACGACCATGGCGGCTTCTACCCCCTTGCCTTGGTGCTCTGGTACAATGCCAAACACCAGCCCATACATGGCCTTACAGGCGCCTCTCCACCTGTGGTAGGCAAATTTAAGTTTTCCCCACCAGTTCAGTTTCCCGTTAACGTATTTAAAGAGCTGGTTAAGTTCCGGTATGGAAATAAAGAAGCCTACTGGTTCATTGTTGTAATAGGCAAACCAGACAATCTTTTCATCTAAAACAGGCTTCAGGGTCTTCATCACGCTCATGGCCTGTGCCTCGCTCATTTCCTTTACACCTTCGTGCTTTACCCAGCCTTTGTTGTAAACTGTGCGAAAGTGCTCGGCATACATTTTCATCTGCTTCAGATCCATGTGCCTGAAAGAGTAATTAGGATCATTTAGTATCCGCTGCGACTTCTCGAAGTATTCTGGTGTAAGGCTGTCTCTTACTTTGCGGTAGTACACATATTGCTTAAAGAATACCTGAAAACCATAATTTTCGAACAACTGGATGTAGTAAGGGTAGTTGTAGTTCATGGTATAGGTAGGCGGATAAAAGCCATCGGCCAGTAAACCCCACCATTTATCCCGGTCCCCGAAGTTGATAGGACCGTCCATGGCCTCCATGCCTCTTTCCTGTAGCCAATTGCGGCAGGCATCGAACAATTTATTGGCTGCTTCCTGGCTGTTGATGCAGTCGAAGAAGCCGATTCCGCCCGTAGGTTGCGCAAATGAATTGGCCGTTTTTTTATTGATGAAGGCTGCCACACGGCCTATCGTCTCACCTGTATCATTCCTGAGAATCCACCTGATTGCTTCGCTATTCCGTAGCAGGCGGTTTCTTTTAGGATCAAAGACATCATTTACATCTTTATCTAGTGGCCTGATGTATTTGGGATCGTTCTTATATAGCCTTACCTGCACAAGCAGAAATTCCTGCGCAAGTTTTGGTGTGGTTACTTCAATTAACTGCATGATACAAGTTAAAGTGAGACGGTAGGTTCGGCAGGCAATTTACTTAAGATATACCGAAGCTCCAAAGCAAGTCTGTGGCCGGTGTGGTTAGAGTTTCAGGAAAAAGATGCGCGACATATAGAACCTAATCCCTGAAAGCTGATGCGTGCATAGGGAGTGGCATCTGTTTATTTAAGGAAGTTAAAATTCCTCCATTTTCATTTATAAGAACAGAAGGCTTCTGAATACCAGACATCCTAAAAACAGAGCTTGAAAGGTTGTATAGGCTATTTTCGGTTAATCAAAGGTCGATTGGGTGTATTATACAATCTTGCCTATACGTTTTCATTTCTAATTCAAACTTTCCCCACCTGTTTTTACCCTGATTAGTTATCTGATAAATCCTTTTGTTCTCAGCGTCCCAATAGGCATTATAGTTATAATAGTGCTCAGCTGGATGGATTGACTTCATGATTGCTTTCAAGTTCCTGCTCTTCCTTGCAAGACAACTATCTATGGTTTCTACAGGTAAATTATAGTCATACTTCTTACCTGTAATAAATATAACTTCAAAAAGAGAACTATCATTTTCTGACACTTTCTCTATTTGTAACAATGACTGAAGCATTTCATAGAAAATTTGCCGACCTGTACCTAAAGTGTCATTAAGTCTAAGGTTATCTAATGCTGTAATAAACTCTTTTTTAAATGTTGATCCTGTCCTTTCAACTGATTGAATTGGTGTTTCAAACTCAAAGCCCCAGTAGTCTCGATAAGTGTTTGAGAAAAAAGGAATAGCATAAGCTTCACCAATGGGATTTATAAGAATTATAATTTGCTGTTGGTCATTTATTGAGTCAGGTGTTGCCCTAAGTTGTAAATGAATCCTTTTCTCTCCTATTGATACAGTCCTTACCAGCCTGTAAAAATCTGTTTGACTTAAATTTCCCTTCGGTAATTGCGGAAAATTATTCGTCACGTCAGCTATTGCTTTTTCTACATTGGATTTAGAAGTTCCTTCTTTACAACCTAAAAGTGCTGTCGCAAGGATGACAGTTGATATAATATATTTCCTGATTCTTCTATTCATTTATGGCATATAGGCGAGTCACCCAAGGGAGTTTCACCCTTGGGTTCTCACAGAACCGTACGTGACAGTCTCCCGTCATACGGCTCTTCCTGTTCTCATCACTAATGTAATCAACATTATGGACGTACCAATTTCCAGTGCGGGAAAAGATTAGGCTTCTCTTTATACCTTGCTCTAAACCATCTTAAGGCTTCCTTCTTATACATGCCCTTCTCCCACTTCGCCCATTTTAGCAGGCGACAGTTGAGCTGATGCCATACAGAATGGGTATGGTAGGGCCAGAATTTACAGTAGTAGTTGATTACTCCCTGTATGACTGGCCTCAGCTCCGAGGCTACTTGCTCCAGTGGTTTGCGCCACCGGTGTATTCGCATACGGTTGAACTTGCCCAGCACACTGCTCCTCGACTTCTTGCTCATAGCGGTGGTTATCAGCAGACGCGGCCCTTTACTCGTCCTGCACCATATGGGGCGCAGGCTGAAGCCCAGAAAGTCCAGACTGCGAGGATACTTCTTTGCAGACTCTCCCCGCAGGTTTACTATTCTGGTCTTGGCCGGATGCAGCTGTAGCTTACAAGCTTCTAAACGTCTGCGGATGGCGGCAAGCACATACTGCGCCTGCTTCTCTGACTTGCAGTGCACCACGATGTCATCCGCGTAGCGCTCAAAAGACTTCTCAGGGTGATGCTTCTCCATCCACTTGTCAAAGGCAACGTGCAAAAACACATTGGCCAGCAGCGGACTGATGACGCCTCCCTGGGGTGTACCCGTCAGACGGTCCAGATACGTGCCGTCCCTCTGAACGATGCCCGCTTTGAGCCAGCGCCCGAGGTAGAGCAGCACCCACCTGTCGGGGCAGTAGTGTTTCACTGCCTGCAGCAGCAAGTCATGGTCAATCGTGTCAAAGAAGTTTCGTATGTCCAGGTCTATGGCCCAGTCATGGCACAGGACCCGCTGGCTCAGCCTCTCCACCGCCTGGTGGCAGCTCCTGCCGGGGCGGTAACCGAAAGAGCTATCATGGAACAAAGGCTCCACCACCCGCTCCAGGTGCGCCCTGACCACTTCCTGCGCAACACGATCCAGAATGGTCGGAATACCAAGCTTACGCTCTCCTCCGCCTTTCTTGACGATGGCCACTTCTTTGACTGGCTGAGGAAAGTAACTGCCCGAGCTGAGCCGGTTCCACAGCTTGTATAGCTGACGGGGCAGGTCCCGCTCCAGTTCTTTCCAGCCCATCTGGTCCACGCCAGCACTGCCTTTGTTGGCTCTCACCTTATGGTAGGCCCGCCAGACCATTACTCTGGTAATCGGTTGTGACTTTATCTCATAGTAATCGATCATCCCATCTCTGGTTGTTTCTTCCTGATGAAATACGAACAGGCCAGGCCCTTGGCTCCACTACCTTTCAGTAGCTTCCTCACTACTACGGCCTGGTCCGCCGCCGCTCCCTCGTGCCGTCCCGACACGCCTGCTCCCTTTTAGGTGAGCGGGACGGGAGCGACTTCTCTTGTTCCATGCAAAAGCCTGCATTGCCTTCCTGCCAGCTTTACCCCGGATGCTGTGTGACCGGAAATCAGGGCGTCTGTCACACTTTAATCACGGGCACATACGTAACTGCCCGTTTTCAGCATCGCTTCCAGCACGTAACGAGGCTTCAGTCGCTGGTTCACTCTATTCAGCTCGACAATGCGCACCTTCGAGAGTCATAGCTCCCGTTTTTCCTTATCGTTCACCACCAGGGGAGTTTCCGCCCCCGGCAGCATAAGGTGGTTTGCAGACTACTCCTGACAGTCGTCTGCGGAGGGCCTACCCTCTATAGACTTCATGGTAGCACCGGCCAGTCATTTCACTCGACCTCCGCAAGCTTTCCAATACCCTAAAGAGTCCTCCATCTTTTGTACAGCACCCGATTCCTTCTTCCAAAGAATCGGTTCAAGACACACACGTTACTCGTGCAGCAGAAGCCCGAAGCGTAACAAGGGTTAAAGCTGCACCATATTAGGGAATAGTTATTTTTCTACAGGTTCTAATTTTACCATTCGTATTTTTTTGGAAGTCAACAAACCATCAACTCCGTAAGCTGCGTTGATTTCGCAAAATAAGTTATTTCCTTCTTTCCCAAAACTTAATCCGTCTACTGCATTTGGGTGATTGAATCTATCCATCTCACTTTTCTACAAGCCCACAAACTCAAAGTTGATGATGCAATATTTAACCAGATTAAAGTAACAGTTCACAACTTTGTCAGTCATTTCAAAAGCATAGACCTTCATTTCAACAGTCGGTTTTCCTTCTTCAAATTTCAGAGAAATTATTTCGGAGTCATGAAAAGAAAGCCAATACCCAAAGTGATTGAGTGTCAAGCATCTGATGGGCGAGGCGAAGCCGAAGCAACCTGCTATACTTTGTTGTATGCAGGCATTTTTAATTTATGACTGCCACAACTTCCATGAATCATAAACTTGATCATAAAGCTGGTACAAACTAAGGTTGATAATTACTGTCAGTACAAGCTTTATTGTTAAGTCTACATCTCTATTTTTTGAGTAATTAATTTTCCAGATTATAAGAGTCACCATAAAGGAGCTGAGGATAGGAAAACCTAATCCTTGTTTATCTCTTACTTCTCCATAATAGAAGGTAGAACCATAATATAGTTCATACCATTGCAAAGCTGTAATTGCAAATGCTGAAGTTAAGTAGCTAGTTAAAACAGCTATGTTCCTTTTGTATTTGTCAAAACATAGAATTGTAAACAGTAGCAAGAAACAACAATAGCAAACAAATTTTAAAGACTGTATGCTTCTTATTGTTGGGCTCGCATAATAAGCAGCGAATGGATTACCTATATGTGCATTTGTATTATCTATTTCAATTAAATTAATGACAGAGAAGACAATGGTAAGCAGAACTAAGAACGCAAGGGCAGTCTCAAAGATATTTGCCTTTATACTTCTTGTAGATATTTCCATTACTTAAGCTTGAATACAACGGATTTGGCTTTGCGGTGGCGCAGCTACCGTAAAGGTGGTGTGTGCGCCCAGTATGGGCACCTGGTACTGAAGGTATCAAATTATTCCAGAGGGTGCAAGTCCCTTACAGGCGAGTTGGTGAAGCCTGTTAGCAAGCCGCAAGCTGGTTCGTCGTGAGGCGTGCAGTGAAGAAAGCGGGACTGCAAAATCCGGTACTGACGGACAGAAACTGCATAAGAGGCAGGGAGTCGTGGGTAAGCAAGCACATCTTTGTAAAGCCCCTGACCAACAAGCGACTTTGTGTAGATGCAGCAGGAATCGGAGGAAGGAATGTGCTCTTACCTGGGGAGGTCTCCCTCTGTCGTGAACACAGGGAGAAGTCAGCAGAGGCCATAGTAGGTAGAGGTAACGAGCCGGGAAGCACCCGGAGGTCTCACAAGCTACCGAAGGGCCGAACGTTAAGTTGCTCTTAATTCGGCAAGGAGGCTCAGCCAGCCTTGCCTTAAGCGGGGCAGAGATTACAGTAAAAGTAGTAAAGATGATAGAGAAGGTACTCCACCGGGGCAACATGCTCAAGGCATACACGCACGTGCTGGCCAACAAAGGTTCGGCCGGTGTGGACGGTATGCCGGTAGAGAAGCTGGCTACGCACCTGAAACAAAACAGGGACGCCATCGCTACCGACATCTGCAACGGCAGGTACCTGCCTCCACCCATCCTAGGGGTAGCCATACCCAAGAGCAACGGTAAGAATCGCCTGCTGGGCATTCCCACCGTCACCGACCGCGTACTGCAACAGGCCGTTAATCAGGTGATAGCACCGCTCTTTGAGCTTGATTTTACCCAGCACAGCTACGGCTTCCGCCCCAACCGCAATGCCCACCAGGCCCTGCAGCAGGCACACAGGCACATCCACGAGGGCTATCAGCACATCGTGGACATCGACCTGCAGAACTTCTTCGATGAAGTGGATCATTGCCTGCTGCTGCAACTGCTTTACCGGAAGGTAAAATGCCCCCTCGCCCTACGCCTCATCCGCAAATGGCTCCGGGCCCCCATCCTTATCAACGGGAGACTGGTCAAACGTCGGAAGGGCGTGCCGCAGGGAAGCCCGCTCTCACCGCTGCTCTCCAATATCATGCTCCACGAGCTGGATAAGGAACTGGAGCGGCAGGGGCTGCGCTACGTGCGCTATGCCGACGACTTCAGCGTCTACACCAAAAGTGAAGATGAAGCTCGAAAAGTAGGCAACGCTGTATTCCTCTTCCTGCGGAACAGGCTCAAGCTGCCTATCAACAGGGAGAAGAGCGGCATCAGGCGGCCAGTAGACTTTCAGATTCTGGGTCACGGATTCGTGCCCACCTATAAGAAGGGAGATAAGGGCAAATACCAGCTGGTAGTGGCAAAGAAGGGATGGGAAAGGTTAAAGCAAAAGCTAAAGAGCATCACCCGCAAAACAACGCCCTGCTCTTTTGAGCAGCGTGTCCGGGAACTGAAAGAGGCGCAGCGAGGCTGGGTCCACTACTTCCGTTTGGCAAGTATACAGGGCAAACTCAAAGAGGTCGACAGCTGGATACGAAACAGGCTCAGGCACTGCATCTGGCATGACTGGAAACGACCGGACCGGAAAAGGAAGAACCTGATTCGGCTGGGCGTTCCCAAGTGGCAGGCGTATGCCTGGAGCAGGACCAGGAAAGGAGGATGGGCAGTAGCTCAAAGTCCAATCCTGATAACGACGGTAACGGTGAAACGGCTTGTCCGCAGGGGGTATGAATCAATGCTTGACTACTACAAGAAAGTAGCTCCACAGCTTAACGAACCGCTGTATGCGAGAACCGCTTGTACAGTGGTGGTGTGTCACGAACGAAGGACGCTTTTAGTGTCCTTTGGTGCTGTGCAAATGATGAGGGCAGGCCCCTCGGAGCCGGTAGTCAGGTGCAGGCTCCAAACCGCCTTGTGCGGCTTTGCTTAAAAGGCATGGTCGTGAGCGACAAGGAAAAGTTACCGGAAAGGTAGCAGGTAGGTGTTAAGGAGACGAACGCAAGTGAACTGCTGAAGAAGTGTCGTTAGCGAATAAGTGATGTCAAAACCGGGAGTCACCACTGTCCCGGGATAAGCATGAGGGCAACCTGGCTACTGCTCATGCGGCATCCGGCATTAAGGCAGCGTGACCTTAACACAGGCATTTGCACGGAACGTGAGAACGTGTCGTCCTGATGAGAAGGGAGAAGCTCAAGTGGCAGACCCACAAGAGTAAGAGTACCGAGGCAGGGCACGCGGGCGGAACATCCCGTAGTAGCGTGGAAGTCCCTGTAATGGGGATGGAGCCAAGGGGATGTATTATCCGGTTTTTATCACAAAGAAAACTGCAGGTAAGCCTGCAGGAGGTACTGACATGATTAAGACAAAACCATTTACCATCTCAAAGCACATCGTGCACCAGGCTTACCTGCGTGTAAAACAAAACGGAGGTAGCGCAGGTGTGGATGGGCTAAACCTCGAGGAGTTCGACCAGGACAGCAGAAATCACCTTTACCGGTTATGGAACCGAATGAGCTCGGGAAGCTATATGCCCGCACCCGTCTTACTGGTGGAAATTCCCAAGAGCGGCGGGGGCACCCGTCCACTAGGAATACCCACTGTTACGGATCGTATTGCCCAGATGGTAGTCACCATGACATTGGCACCAGTACTGGAGCCTGTGTTCCATGACGACTCCTATGGGTACAGGCCGGGCAAAAGCGCACTGGAAGCGGTGGGCAAAGCCAGGCAGCGGTGCTGGCGGCAGGACTGGGTTCTGGACCTGGACATCAAAGGCTTCTTCGACAGCATCCCGCACGAGTTGCTCCTAAAAGCAGTGCGCAGGCACACAGACTGCAAATGGGTGCTGCTCTACATCGAGCGGTGGCTCAAAACACCTGTGCAGCAAAGAAACGGCATAACCACAGAAAGGACAAAGGGCACTCCGCAGGGAGCAGTCATCAGTCCGCTGCTGGCCAACCTGTTTCTGCACTACTGCATGGACGAGTGGCTGCGGATAAAGTATCCCGGTTGCCCGTTCGAGCGCTACGCAGACGACTGTGTGATACACTGCAGCACCGAGCAGCAGGCGATAGCGCTTAAAGAAGCACTGGCAGAAAGGCTAAAGGCATGTGGCTTGGAGATGCACCCGGAGAAGACCAAAATTGTTTACTGCAGGGACGAGGACCGACGCAAAAGTTACCCGAACATGTCTTTTGAATTTCTGGGCTATACATTCAGAAGCAGGAAGTCACGGAATAAGCAGGGTAAATATTTTATCGGATTCTTACCGGCAGTTGGCGATAAAGCCAGGAAGGCAATCCGGGAAAGGATAAGGGCATGGAAGTTGACCAGCAGAAGCGGCAGCAGCCTGACAAGGCTGGCCGAGGAAATCAACCCAGTTCTGAAAGGCTGGATTAACTACTACGGACACTTCTACAAATCGGAACTCTATGAGGTATTGAGATATTTGAACCTTGTACTCAAGAGCTGGGCCAGGCAGAAGTATAAGAAACTGCAGGGCCATAAAATCAGAGCAAGCGATTGGCTGGGGAAGGTGGCTAAGGCCATTCCGAACCTGTTTGCGCACTGGCAGCTGGGAGTAAGGCCGTGAAGGTTGGATAATAGGAGCCGTGTAAGGCGAGAGTCTTACGCACGGTTCTGTGAGGGCGTAAGGGGGAGGTTCCCTTGCGCTACTCGACTGAGAGCCTCACCGTGAGTAATTTTGCTCACGGCGGGCTACTCGATTGTAGCTCGTTGTTTTACTTTCTTGATTGCTTTATAAGCTAAGTAGCACACACCCATAACATTAATAAAATTCCAAACATGGATACCTGACACTACGGCTTTGTCAAAACCTGACATACTCTCCCAACTCCAATATTCACCTTTGCTTTCATCATAGAAGTCATCATAGTTCATCAATAGCAGCCCGAAGAAGATGTATACAGCTAAATCAATCAGAATTATTCCGATTCCAATAATGAAGCTTTTAACTGTCAGTAATTTCTTCATCACTTCAACTAATCCAGCCAGTTTAATTTTCTGACATTGGATTCTTTTGGTTTTCTGGTATGCCTTCTCATTTTTTTATCACAAGCTCCGAACTTTACAAAGTTTTTTGAGCTTGAACTAATGATACTCTGTTTGCACCGCCTTCATAATCAGGCTCAGAAAATTGAATCGGGTCATCTTCCCAAAAGCATATCGGACAGATAATGTATTGCAATCGTTCTTCTCCTTCAAAGGTATTATAGCCACAGCAAGGGCAATATTCATCTAACTCGATTTTCATTAACATCTATGCGCTACAACTATTGTATAGCAGGAGTACTACTCCTACTATCTGCACTATGTATGGTGTGGTATTTACCAGCTTGGATCTTTATTTTAAACAGAACGTGCTTGTACCTATACTATACATATTGAAGAGCTAATATAATATTTATCTGTAAATGATCAAGCAGGTTCGCAGTTTTATCCAATATACAAACCGCTGGGTGGCATAGGCACTAAAGGACATCTAGGAGATGCAGTGTAAGCAAATGGCTAATCTGGCAATATAAAACGTGTACTTGCTGCTACGGCTATAGTTATTTGCTGCTGGAGGATAAAAAAAGAACTTGGGCAGCCTTGTAAAAGTAATAGCTATTAGAAATGAATGGCTAAATGCAAAAAGCACCAGCTTCAAATTTGAAACAGGTGCTTTTTCTTTGTGAGCCCCCAGTCGGAATCGAACCAACGACCTACTGATTACAAGTCAGTTGCTCTACCAGCTGAGCTATGGAGGCTTGTACTATTTTGTTTACGAAAGCTGGTGCAGTACAAACACTAG
Source organism: Pontibacter sp. SGAir0037 (assembly GCF_005491705.1). Classification (NCBI taxonomy): domain Bacteria; kingdom Pseudomonadati; phylum Bacteroidota; class Cytophagia; order Cytophagales; family Hymenobacteraceae; genus Pontibacter; species Pontibacter sp. SGAir0037. Next base: position 1,404,851 of record NZ_CP028092.1, read on the forward strand.
CTTTGGAGATGAGCCCCCAGTCGGAATCGAACCAACGACCTACTGATTACAAGTCAGTTGCTCTACCAGCTGAGCTATGGAGGCTTACTCTTTTTTGGTGTGCTTTATTGTTCTAAAGCGATGCAAAGGTAGGGGCTATTTTTTAATCTGCAAATACAGTTTTCATTTTTTTTGCAGCTTTTGCATAAGCTTTTGAAACTCAATTATAAAATTTTTATGCTCTGAAGGCTCTTAGCTGCCTGTTAAGCGTTTCAATTCTTTTCTGGGCTTCTGCAATGCGACCATCATACTCTGCCCGAAGTTTATCGGCATTTTTAGAACGGGCAAAAAACTCAATGTTTGTTCGCAGCGTCTGGATATCATTTTCCAGTTGCTGAATTTCCCGGCGAACTGCCTGCTCCTTCTGATACAGTTTGTGACCTGCATCCGGGCTTTGCTTCAGCCGGTCTACCTGCAGCTGAAGCAGGATATTATTGCGTTCTTCATTCGAAAGGTCTGGCACCCGCTCCAGGTAACGCTCCAGCAGGGCTGTAAATTTATCCTCAATTTTCGGACTGCTGGTTTTGCTGGTTTTTTCCAGTTCACGCCATTTGTCCAGGAAAGACTCATATTCATTCATCGAACCGGATGCCCTTGGATCAGAAAGCCTGTCTGAAATCTGGTCGCAGATAGCTGCTTTCTCGGCTGAAAGCTTTTCAATTTCTGCGCCACGATGTTGCTCATGTGCCTGCTTACGGTCGAAAAACTCATTACAGGCAGATCGGAAGCGTTGCCAGATTTTATCAGAATGCTTGTCCGGCACTCTGCCAATGGTCTTCCATTTCTTCTGTAGCTGGATAAGCTTTTCTTTCGTTGAATTCCAGTCGGTGCTGTCTTTCAGGCTTTCAGCTTCTTCGCAGAGCTCTATCTTTAAGCGCAGGTTCTGCATTTTCTGCTCGTCCAGGCTTTTGAAGAATTGATTTTTATGCTGAAAGAACCCTTTATAGCTACTCCAGAAAGTCTTATTTATTTCTTCGGCAAATTCTTTCGGAACTAAACCCGCAGCATCCCATTCTTCTTTTATCTTCTGAATTTCATCAGTCTTATCGCGCCAGTCGTTGATGCGATCAGTATTGAAGTTCTGGAAGGCCTGCAAGCGCTCTAAAATGCCGCGCTTCTTATCCAGGTTTGCCAGTTCTACTGTTTTGCGTTCTTCATGATAGGTTCTGCGGCGCTCATGCACTTTTTCTGAAGCCTGAATGAAGCGATCCCATATCTGGTCGCGCTGCTCATTAGGAACAGGGCCAATGCTTTTCCATTCTTCATGCAGGTGGCGCAGCTCCTGTAAAGCCTTATTAATTGATTCTTCTGACGACAGGGCTTCAGCGCGTTCGATCAGGTGCATTTTAGCATCCAGGTTACGTTTGCGGTCAAGCTCCTTCAGCTCAAAGAATATGCTGCGGTTATTGTAAAAAATATCGAGCAAAGCATGGTAAGAGTCCCATAGTTCCTGAGCCTCTCCTGCTGGTACCGGTCCTATAGATTTCCACTCATTCTGCAGCTTTTTCAGTTCGTCGTTGCTGCTCTTGGTTTCTGCCGATTCAACCAGTTGGCGAATAGTGTCCAGTAATTCCTTTTTGCGGTTCAGGTTCCGCTGGCGCTGCTCTTCTGTCTGGCGGCGCTCATGATGTTTGGCCTCCCGATAAGCAGCCAGCAGCCTTTCCAGTTCCTGGTGCTCTTGCGGCGCATGGTAATCAAAATCTTCCTGTGTGCCTCCCTCCTGTTTAAAACGCTCCAGGGCCTCGCCTCGCTCTGCCTGAAATTTAACATCGTACTCCCGCTGAAGTTCGTTAATGGCACGATGCTTTTTGTTGGTGTCGTTGCTTTTCAGTACTGCATTAAGCTGCGCACGCAGCTCTTCTATAGGAAGCGAACTATAATCGATTTGCTCTGCCTCCTCTTCGCCTTCTTCCTCTTCGTGATGGTCGGTAAACGTATTGTTGCGCTGTTCTCCGGCTGCAATCGAAGCCGATTCTGCTGCCATTGCTCCTGTGCCTGTCAGATTATTGTTAGCAGCCTCCCCGCTATCGCCTGGTGTCTCCCCTGCTATTGCCTCCGTAAATATTTCTGTAATGGTAGCCGTAGTAGCCTCCTCTGCTGCTGTTGTAAGCTCAGGTTTAATTTCAGGCTGTTCTTCTTTTGGAACTTCCTGCCCAGAAGATGGCGCTGTTTCATTCTTGCTTTCAATCTCGGCAAGGCGTTTCTCTACAATTTCCTGCGGAGATTCATGCTGGCTCTGATTCTGGTTTACAGCTTCTTGATTCTCAGGCTTGCTTTGCTCAGCTCCAGTGGTGTCCATATTTCGGTTTTCGGTTGTCATGGCGATAGTTTTATTTCGAACGTTGGTACGTTAATTCAGGCGCGGGTCTTCCGGGTAGTTCGATAAGACCTTGTATTTACCTCCCATCTGGCGTAAAATATTGCGCCAGAGGTTATCTGCCTCCAAATTAAATAATTTATTTGTAGCATTGTTATTTACGATCCAAACATTTTTATCAATTTCTTCCTGTAACTGCCCTGCTGTCCAGCCGGAATAGCCTAAAAAGAACTTTACATCTGATGGAGTGATCAGTCCGGCACTTATCATGGTACGAAGCTCTTCAAAATCGCCTCCCCAGTATACATCCTCGCTCAGCTTAACAGCCTGGCTTAAAGTGGCGATCCGGTGCACAAAATGCAGCGTGTTGTACTGCACCGGGCCACCTACTCCCAGTTCAGCGTCAAAGGCTTCGTTGTAGGTTTCCATGACATCAGAGAGCATCAGGTTTGACAGCCTGTTCAGCACCAGTCCAAAAGAACCTCCCTCGTCATCGTGGTTGCATAGCAAAATGACGGTCCGCTCAAAATTAGGATCTCCCATAAAGGGTTCCGATATTAATATACTCCCGCTTTGGGGTTTAGTCAACTTCGTTCCTTCCATCAGTATCTTTAATGCTTTTGTGTTCTGTAAATAGCGCAGCAGCAGGTTTATATCTGCTAAACGTTTGCACTTTCATACATCTTACGCAAAGCATACAATATTGTAACGTATCAAGTTTATATTACCTTAATATAGGCATAATCTGCCACAATATCAATCAGAAAGAGCTTCTAAGTCTGCTGGTACATCAGAAAATAATTTAGCAGCCACAGATAATTTTATAATTTTGGGGAAACCTGGATCTTTTATGGCACTTACACACAACATCGCCAGTATTCGGAAAAACTACAGCATGCAGGCGCTTGATGAGGCTTCTGTAGCCCCAAATCCGATAGAGCAGTTTAATACCTGGCTCGACGAGGCAATTAAAGCCGAAGCTGCTGAACCTACTGCTCTGGTACTCTCCACTGTTAATGCAGCCGGCCGGCCTTCGTCACGGGTAGTTCTGCTGAAGGATGTTTCGGAGCAGGGCTTTACTTTTTTTACGAACTATGAAAGCCGTAAAGGAAGTGAGCTGGCGCAGAACCCTTTTGCTGCCATTACCTTTTTCTGGCCTGTGCTGGAGCGCCAGGTACGTATAGAAGGGCGTGTGGTAAAAGCGGCTGAGGAAGTTTCTGAACACTATTTTCATAGCAGGCCAACCGGGAGCCAGATTGGTGCCTGGGCTTCGCCCCAGAGCCAGGTAATTGCTGGACGGGAAGTACTCGAAGCTTCTGATAAAAAGTTTACCGAGCAGTTTTCCGGTTTAGATGAAATTCCAAGACCCCCGCATTGGGGTGGCTATGTGCTGCAACCTGACCGGCTGGAATTCTGGCAAGGCAGGCAAAACCGCCTGCACGACCGCATCCTGTACGAACTGGAAAACCAGGTCTGGCAATTGAAACGCCTGGCACCCTGATCCTTTAATTCCAAATAACCGGCTTATAAACATTAATTCTAACCCCTAACTTTCCTGAATGGCCGAAATACTCCCTTTCAGAGCCTGGCGCTACAGCAATGAACTAACTCCTGACATGGAGTCCCTTACGTCTCCCCTTTTTGATGTAGTAACGGCCAAACAGCGGGAAGCACTTTATCAGAACCAGCTAAACAGTATCCATTTGTCTGTGCCGCGCGGTAGCTCTCCGGCTGACGATGCTGCCAGACTTTTGCAGCACTGGAAAGACAGCCGTATTATAAAGCAGGACGGCCTGCCGGGCATATACGTTTACTACCAGTATTATCGCTTGCCAGGAAGTACAAAAGAGTACTGCCGCAAGGGCTTTATATGCAATATAAAAACCTACGACTGGAGCGAAGGCATTCTGCTTCGGCATGAAAACACCATTCCAAGCGCAGTAAACGACCGGATTGCACTTCTGGAAAAAACTTTACTGAATTCCAGCCCCACTCATGGCTTATACACCGATCCGGATTTTATACTGGAACAGTACATGGATGAGTGTATACAGTCGCCGCTTTATGAGACGGAGGATTACCAGGGCGTGAGGGATGTGCTGGGAGTGATCCACGACCTGAAGGTGATTCGTTTGTTCCTGGATACGCTTCTCGATAAAAAAATTTTACTGGCAGACGGGCACCACCGCTACGAAGGTTCTTTAGAGTACCGCAAAAAGATGCTGGCCCAACATCCGCACCACACTGGCTTTGAGGCATACAATTACCACATGATGTATCTGACTAACACGGAGTCGGATGATTTACGGATATTGCCAACACACAGGCTTCTCAAGGATATAGCAATGACGGATGAAGCCTTCCTGGAAGAACTCCGTCAGTATTTTGTTGTTACTCCCAAAGAAGATCCGAACGAGTTAAATGAGGTGATTGTTGGAAAGCAATGGGCATTTGGTTTATACCTGAGCGGGAATGCTTACAAGCTGCGCCTCAAGCCGGAGGTTCACCCGCTCATCGATTGGAACTTTCCGCCTGAAGTAAAGGCGCTAGACCTGACGGTGATGCATTATTTTATTTTTGAAAAGATTTTGGGTATCGTTCGCTCAGCACAGCGTAAATATGCTGGTTTGCAGTTCGAACGCAACTTCACAACTTGTATACGCGCAGTAGATACCGGAGAAGCCAGGCTGGCTCTCATCACAAATGAAATTTCGATGGACGAGGTGAAACAAGTGTGCTACAGTGGCAGCCTGATGCCTCAGAAATCAACATTTTTTTACCCGAAGGTGATCTGCGGATTCCTTTTTAGCTCTATTAAAGAAGATGAATTTAACGCGGCCGCTGATTCTTGCCTCTAATTCTCCCAGGCGCAAAGAGCTCCTTTCACAACTGGGCCTTGCTTTTACAATACAGGTAAAAGAAGTTGCAGAAGATTTTCCCCTAACTTTGCAGCGTGAGCAGGTGGCGGAGTTTCTGGCTTCCCATAAAGCAGATGCTTACCGGCTGGATTTAAGTGATGAGGCTCTGATAACTGCTGATACTATTGTGTGCCTTAGCGAACGGATTTTAAATAAGCCTGCTTCTTATGCCGAAGCCTTTGAAATGCTGCAGGCGTTATCCGGCAAAGCGCATGAGGTAATTACTGGAGTGTGTATCCTGACAAGTAAACAAAAAACAGTGTTTCATGATGTGACTAAGGTTTATTTTAAAGCTTTAACTGACGATGAAATAGCGTACTATATCAACACTTGCAAACCCTACGACAAGGCTGGTGCCTATGGTATACAGGAATGGATTGGGATGGTTGGCATAGAGAAAATAGAAGGTTCTTACTTTAACGTAGTGGGGCTACCGGTTCAAAAGCTGTATCAACAGCTGGTTAAATTAAAAATTATCAATTAGAAATGAGAAAGATATGGATAAGGGGAAAGTGCCTGATTTATGAATCAGAATTTCGTATTAACTCACCCTATGTAACTATAGTGTTTCCTCTTATCCGGCTTTAGATTAAAATAACAACATGTCTTTTATTAAATTATACTTAGCTCCTGGTAAAGAGCACTCTTTAAAACGATTTCACCCCTGGGTCTTTTCCGGGGCTATTCGAAAAGCAGACGGTGAGCCCGTTGAAGGCGATATTGTTGAAGTATATTCCAGCAAACGGGAATTTTTGGGTTTAGGCCATTATGCGCCCGGTTCTATTGCAGTGCGCATTTTTTCGTTTGAGCAGGTAGAGCCGGATTATACTTTCTGGAAAAATAAAGTACAGCAAGCCTACGATTACAGAAAGCGTCTCCACCTGATCGGCCATGAGCAAACAGATGTATATCGCCTGCTTTATGCAGAGGGCGATGGAGCACCAGGTTTAATTATTGATGTATACAAAGATACAGCCGTGGTACAGACGCATACTGTTGGCATGTATAATGCCAGGCAAATGGTAGCTCAGGCTTTACAGGAAGTGCTGGGCAGTGCTTTAAAAGCTGTATATGATAAGAGTGCCGAATCCTTGCCTCCCAAAGCATCGGTTAAAGCAGAAAACGGCTATTTGTTCGGTGAATCATCCGGAGGTGTTGTTGTTACAGAAAATGGCAACCAGTTTTTCGTGGACTGGGAAAGCGGCCAGAAAACCGGCTTCTTTATTGACCAGCGGGAGAACCGTGATTTGCTGGCTCGTTATTCCAAAGGTAAATCGGTGCTGAATACTTTTTGTTATACCGGAGGTTTTTCAGTGTATGCCCTGAATGCCGGAGCCAAAGAAGTGCATTCTGTGGATGTTTCTAAAAAAGCAATTGAGCTGACGGTTAAGAATGGAGAGCTGAGCCAGGCTCCTGAACGCCATGAAGCTTTTGCTATGGATACGTTTGAATTTCTGAAGGGCAAAGAGGAACGATATGATGTGATTATCCTGGACCCTCCTGCCTTCGCAAAAAGTCAGAACGTGCGCCATAATGCGCTGATGGGCTACAAGCGCCTGAATGCAGAGGCTATGAAAAAGATTAAACCCGGCGGGATACTCTTTACTTTCTCCTGCTCACAGGTTGTAGATAAGTATCTTTTTAGCAATACAGTAATGGCAGCCGCCATAGAAGCAGGTCGAAGCATCAAAATCATGCACCACTTGTCCCAGCCTGCCGACCACCCCATCTCTATTTTCCATCCCGAAGGAGAATACCTGAAAGGACTGGTACTGATGGTTGACTAAGTTTTGAAGTTAGAGGGTTAAAAAGTAGATCATTGAAGAATGCGATATTTGTTAAATACAGATAACTGACTTTCTCAGCTCTCTAACCCTCTAACTTTTTAACTTCCCAGGCTTTCCTTCAGGTCCTTCGGGATTTCCATCCTAATGCGCCACTCTTTAGGGTAGTAGTTGTTTATTCTGCTCCCTATTTGTTTTGCCCACCCCAGCGGCAATTGCTTGTATTGCAGTAAAACCCAGTCGTTCCCGCCGCTGCCCAGGCTGATGTCTTCTTTGCGGAGGTAGCGCAGGGCATGTTCCAGGTCTAAGTCCACGGTTTTAAAGGCCTTTCGGTTCAGGTGCTGCGAGAGTGCAAGGGCCTGCAAAGGCTTTGTTTTTTTTCCGTTTACCTCGGCTATTTCTGTGCCAGCGTATATAACATACAGCTTCTGATAAATGTCATCAACTGCTTCAAAAATGGCCTGGGGTATAGCCGAAATTACTTCGCCATATTGTAGAATTTCAAAATTATCCGCCTCCACCAGCCAGTTTTCCACCAGCGTTTTTTCTTTTTTTCCTGCTGCTGTCAGCTTATACTTTTTCTTTTTGGCTTTACCTATAGCAGGTTCATGCAAACCTGATTTTCGAACTACTGCCATAAAAAAACCTTCGCCCTTTACCCGGTGAGGGTAAAACCGGTAGCCGTTTATACCATTCTGGTTTGTAGCTACAATGCCCCAGTCCGGATCCAGTGTTAAGGCAAGGCTCTCCAGGTCGTGTTGTTCTGCCAGCCAACTCATATTCTGCTCATTCTCCGACTCGTTCCAGGTGCAGGTACTATAAATTAGAATTCCTCCCGGTTTCAAAGCGTCCCATACATCCATCAGGATGCGCTGCTGCCTTTGCGAGCACAGGTTCACGTTCTCTTCCGACCATTCCTGTGTTGCCTGCGAATCTTTGCGAAACATTCCTTCTCCACTGCAGGGGGCGTCTACCACCATAACGTCGAAAAAGGCAGGAAGCTTACTGAAATCGCGCGGGTCGTTGTTGGTAACCACTACATTGCCGCTTCCCCATTTGGTTATGTTTTCAGCCAGAATATGGGAACGGCTCCGGATTACCTCATTAGAAACTAATAAGCTGTCTTCAGAAAGAAGGCTGGCGATGTGAGTAGACTTACCTCCGGGTGCACCGCACAGATCAAGTACCTGCAAGGGTGCCGTAAGATCTGTTGTTTGTACAAGCGCTTGTTCCAGAAACATAGAACTGGCCTCCTGCACATAATATGCACCTGCATGTATGCTGGGGTCTAAGGTAAACAAGGGCCTTTCCTGAAGATAGAAGCCGGTTTTACTCCAGTTAACAGGTTCCAGACTGGTGGGAATTTCTGCTTTCCGGCGGTTAATACGAATACTTACAGGGGCTGCATCATGTAAAGCCGATTCAAAAGCGGCATATTCCTGATCCAGCATCGACTGCATGCGGGTACTGAAAGATTGAGGTAATTCCATTATGCTGCAAAGGTAGTGCAAAAGTATTACTATCTGTTCTCAACGTAAACTAGCACAGATTTAATTCAGCGGCTCTCTTTTATTTGAAGGTACTCATCTAAAACGGGTTTATCTGCTTCGCACCAGTCGTACGAAGGCAAGGACGATAACTCCGACCATTGGTAGCTGCAGTGCTCTAAGAGTTGTACGGCTCCCTTTACATACTTGCAGATATAAGGAATTAGTAAAATGACTTTATCAGCGTAGGCATGCTCAACGGGAGTTAATCTTTCTAAGGGAGATATCTCTAAATTTAGCTCTTCCTTTATTTCCCTGATCAGGCATGCTTCTTCACTTTCTCCTGGTTCAATTTTGCCACCGGGAAACTCCCACAGATAAGCCTGATCTTTTGCCTGTCCTCTTTGCGTAACCAGCACACGTTCATGTTGTTCTATTATGGCGCAAGTTACTTTTACAATATCCATCAGTATAATTGTTCTTAAATTTTGTCTATATTGCGTTAAACAGGATATATAAATATGTATGTTTAGTAATACACTTTAACCGGGAACAAGGTTGTTTCTGTAATGATTTTTCAAATGCCAGAGCAAGAACTGAAATGTCTTTAAACTCTAATTACAGATATCTTTTTACTTTAAGCTCTTCGGTTGCTTTAAGTACCATGCTCCTTACCCAGGTGCTGACACTCTTGTGTTGGCGCACGCACACTCATATACCGGTAAGCGGATATTACAGTATTACCTCCTGCCTTTTAATCTATAGCTTTGTGCTCGGCTTTTTTATCTGCTGGGTTGCAACACTGATGACGCACGCTGCCTTACGAAGAAAGCAAATCATGCCCTTGCACTGGCATCTTAAAAGCAAAACACTGATTGATCAGCTGCCGGTACAGGTTTTTCCAAGAGCCGTTTTTTTAGGGCTGGCAGGTGTAACAATGGGATTTATAACAATATATTTCCTGAAGCTTTACGCCGTAACATACCTTCATTTTACCGAGCTGATGCTCTTCATGCTTATGTATGCCGGGCTGTCGGGTTTCTCCGCTACGGTTGTCAGTGTTTACAGAAGTTTGGGAGACGGTGCAATTTACAGGAAAGCATCCAAATCAGATCTTTAGATCTTGTTCCACATCTGAACTACCAGGCAGCGTATAAGTTTTTGTCTTGTAGCGTATTATTTAAGGCTGCAGCCAGTATTTATTTCAGCTTTTCTTTTAAGATTTCAAACTCTACGGCAGGCGAAATTTTTTCGTACAGGATAAGGTATACAGCAGTTGTAATGGGCATGTCTACCTGCAGTTTTTTATTCAGCTCATAAATACTCTGAACTGCAAAATAACCTTCTGCCACCATGTTCATTTCAATCTGTGCTGATTTTACCGTATACCCCCTGCCAATCATATTGCCGAAGGTCCTGTTTCTGCTGAACTGGGAATAAGCTGTAACCAATAAATCTCCCAGGTAGGCTGAGCCGCTCAACTCACGGTGCATTGGCATAATCAGGTGCAGGAAACGCTTGATTTCCTGCATGGCATTCGAAACAAGTACCGCCTGGAAGTTATCGCCATAATTCAGTCCCCGGGCTATACCGCATGCCAGTGCAATGATATTCTTTATTACAGCACAATACTCAATGCCATCCAGATCGTCCAGCGGGTTTGCCTTTACATAGCGGTTGTTGAGCAGCTCGCAGAAGCGCCCTGCCGTCTGTATATCATGAGAACCAATGGTCAGGTAAGACTGCTTTTCCAGTGCCACTTCTTCGGCGTGGCATGGTCCGGCTATGACCAGCTGGTGGCTGTTTGGCACATGATATTCGCGCTCCAGGTATTCAGTGATCAGGATATTTTGTTTGGGAATCATTCCCTTGATGGCAGAAACCACCACCTTGCCCTCGAAAGCATATTCCGATAAATCAGCAAGTGCCAGCTGCACAAATGCAGCTGGCACGGCCAGTATTATCCAATCAGCAACTTCCACAACAGCTTTCATGTCGTTAGAAGGCTTCACATAATGTAGGTCAAACTGAACACCGCTTAGGTAGCGCGGGTTGTGTTTATAATGAATAAGGTGTTGCACATCGTCTCTGTTGCGCATCCACCAGTGTACCTGAGACTGGTTTTCGGAAAGAATTTTTACAATGGCTGTTGCCCAGCTGCCTCCTCCTATAACTGCTACTTTTTCCAAATTTTATTTTCAATTGAAACCTGCGCTATTGCGGGCTTTCTGCTGCAATAGCTGATTTATCTAACGTTTTAGAGTCTTTTACAGCTACTTTAGCGCCATCTTTTAAAGTAGTAGATACTGCCCTGAACGGACCTGACACTACCTGCTGCCCCTCGTTAATACCGCTAAGTATTTCGATATTATCAAAATCGCTGATACCTGTTTTAACCTTTACTGTTGTTACTACATTTTCTGCCTTATCGTATACAAACACAACTTCTTCAGCTGGTGTAGCTGCAGCTGCCTGCGCCTGATCTCCCTGCTGTGCCGAAGCATTATTCTGGTCGCCTGGCTGTTCACCTGCGGCAGGAGTTGTAGTACCGCCCTGGTTTGTGCGGGTTGTAACGGCAGACAAAGGTACAGATAAAACATTACTTTTTCGCTCGGTAATAATATCTACCGAAGCTGTCATACCTGGCCGGAAAGGACGTTGGTTCTTCTGTGATAAATGCGTATAGGAGTCGTTGAGCAAACGGATGCGCACTTCAAACTCTGTTACGGCTTCCAATGAAGTGGCGTCTTTTGCTGTGTTAGCGATAGCGGTTACCACACCTTTAAACTTTTCGTCTTTGCTGGCATAAGAGTCCACTTCCACAATTACAGAGTCGCCCATGCCTACACGAATGATGTCGTTTTCATTCACGTTTACGCGAACTTCCATGTTGTTCAGGTTTGCAATACGCATAATCTCAGTACCGGCCATCTGCGAAGTACCAACTACACGCTCGCCCTGCTCCACATTCAGTTTAGAAACTGTACCGCTAACAGGTGCATAAATGGTTGTTTTGTTCAGGTTCTCACGCGCATCTTTTAAAGAGGCAAGCGCATTTTGTACGCTGAATTCCGCAGCACGTACACTCTGCTCCAGGCTAACAATTTCCTGCTTTCCTGCCTGATAGTTGGCTTCAATCTGCTGAAAATCGGCTTCAGAAATAACTTTCTGCTGAAAAAGCTGCCTGTTTCGTTCATAGTTCTGCTCTACCTGTACCTGGTTCGCTTTCGCCTGAGCCAGGCGGGCTTTCGCCTGCGACAAGTTTGCCCGTGTCTGGTTTACGCCTGCCTGTTGCGCATCCACCATCGACTGGTAATTGTCAGGTCGAATTCGTAAGAGCAGCTGTCCTTTCACAACCGAGTCGCCTTCTTCTACATTCAGTTCTATAATTTCACCGGAAACATCGGGGCTTATCTTCACCTCAGTTTCAGGCTGTATTTTACCTGAAGCACTTACTTTTTCAACTATCTCTACTCGTTTAGCTTCTGATAAGACAACTTCTGTGCCTTCGTCTTTGCCAACCCAACCTGCCTTTTTAGCGACTACACCCAGAACGAGTATTAATACCAGTACACCGATCAGAATTGGAATGAGTCTTGATTTCTTTCTAGCCATGATTTATTATAATGAAAGTTCTTTGCCTTGATAAAAGTCTAGTACTTTAAGTTTGAAGGTATACTCGTATTTAGCCTGAAGTAAGCTCGACTGAGCAGAGCGGTATGTGTTAGCGATAACATTAAAATCAACAGCATTGATTACGCCACTGTTGAGACGCAATTCAGCGTTTCTGAAGTTCTTCTCAGAAGCATTTACCTGCTCCTTCGCAGCTACATAACGGCGTTGAGCCGCAACAGCATCTACATACGCCTGCTCAATGGTTTGTCTTAAGTTATTGCGTGCAATATCCGCATTTACACGTGCGTTTTCTCTTGCTATTTGAGCTCTGGCAACGCCAGTTCTAACCTGAAGTCCGTTAAAGATCGGAATTTGAAGTGACACACCAACTTGTTGGTTGATGTTATCTTTTAATTGATCTATGAAAGGGTAATCACCATAGACAGGGGTTACCTGTAGACTAGGTACGTATACTGTAGTACCTGTGCCGGTTCCATCGGCATTAGGAAAGAACTCCTGCCGTAAATATCCGAAATTTGTTGTCTCTCTACCTGTTAAGAATTGACTAGCGCTGGAATACCTGCTTCCCAAGCCTGCAAAGATACTTAATCTAGGATAATAAGCCCCTCTTGCCACGTCTACTCCAATTTCTGAGCTTCTTGATCTGAGATCTACTGCTTTTATAGCTGGCAATGTTTGTTCAGCAATTTCGAAAACTTGATTTCCGTCTACTAATACCGGAGCCTGATCAGGATCAGGAATAGCCGGAATCTCAATCTCAAAATTTTCAGTAGTCGGGATATTTAACAACTGCATCAGGGACAGGCGAGCTACATCACGTTGATTCTGCGCAGTGATGAGATTCAGTTCATCAGTAGCAAATTGCGATTCAAGATCAAGCACTGCATTCTCTGCAACACTGCCCGCTCTGAATAAGGTTCTTGTTCGTTCTAGTTGCTGCTGTGTCAGAGAGCGTTGAAGTTCAGATGTTTTCATCAACTCATTTGCGAAAAGAATATTCAAATAAGCTGTTACCACTTGAATAGTCACATCATTCTGTGCTGATAAATATTCTTGTTCGCTTGCCTGAAGAAGCAGCCTGTTTTGTTTTATAGCATTCGTTTGCTGAAATCCGGCGAAAAGGGGTAAGTTCGCGCTTAAAGAAAAATTACCTGTTTGAGCGCTTTGTGTAAGAAGGCTAAATGTTACCGGATCTTGAAATGAACCTGAATTTGATCCAAAGCTTCCACTGGCACTTATGTTTGGTAAGCGCCCGAATAGAGATTGGGTTAACTCCGCTTGATTTAAATTTCGGTTTAATCCGTTTTGTTTTACCTGCAGGTTATTTGCTTTTGCATAATTAACAGCTTCTAATAATGACCAGGCGCCGTCATTACCATTTGTTGCTTGTGTTTGTTGTTGAGCCGAAACCCCCGAAGAGGCTGCAAGAGAAAGTCCAAGAGCGAGCAGCAGTATTTTGTTAGGCACTTTTTTCATAGTGTTATTTAATATTATAGGTCGATATTTGGGATGTAGATGATGTTTTTTATCCAGCTCAACTGCCTGAGATACTCCAGCGTAATAGGTTTTATTCCTGAATCCATTTCTAAAAATTGTCTTGCAAGTTCATTTTTACCTTTCCTCGACACACTCATGGTAGCAATGTTGCAGTCGTCGTGCGCTACAACAGAAGCTATAAAGGCAATGCTTCCTTTTACATCGTCTGCGTCTATAATGAGTGTGTGCTGGTTCGCAGAAAAGTTGGCAGTAAATCCATCTACTTCCACAATCTTGATAACACCGCCGCCCCTGCTTTGCCCTACAACTTCTACAGACCGGTCTCCCGCCTGAAGATTTAGTTTGATTGTATTCGGGTGCATGGTGGAGGCATTGCCAACAGATTTGAAGGTATATTGCAGCCCTCGCTCCTTTGCGTGAACAAAAGCATCTTTTATGCGCTTGTCATCTGTTTTAAAATCAAGTAAACCTGCTACTATAGCCCTGTCGCTGCCATGACCTTCATAGGTTCGGGCAAAAGAGTTATAAAATGTTATAGTTGCCTTCTCTGGTGCTGCCCCCAGCACCCGGATAGCAGCTCTCGCTATCCTCACCACGCCAGCCGTATGCGAACTGGATGGTCCGATCATCACGGGTCCGATCATATCAAATACACTACTTTTTTCAGCCATGTATGCAAGTTGCAGTGTAATATCGTAAAACCCAAATTTAACAATTCTGCGTCAGTATCGCATGTTATCCAGCCTAAATATGGTTTATTTAGACTAACTGCCCTTTTTGATCTACGAAACTGATTTTAAGCCGCACCAAGCTGCCTGTATCTTCTCTTTCGCTATGATGCAGATTTGCTCCATGCGGTTGCCTGTGCCACAGCTTAGGTAAATAATAAAGCAATTGTGGCGGCTAAAGAGGCTTAAAGTCTTATTCTTTTGCTTTATTTGCACTGTTTTTAAGGATTCTCACCTATAACACTTGAAAATGAGCCAAGATTTTAAACCAGAAGTACTGGAACAATTAAGGAGGCTGGAACAAAAGTATGTCCCGCTCGGGCAGGATTTGGCAGCTTATCTGGAAGGCTTATACCATACCGACTTTCTAAACTACTGGGATTATATTCATCTCGATACGCTGCTGAGTCTGCAGAACCCAAGAACAACGATACCTGATGAGAACATCTTTATCATGTATCATCAGATAACGGAACTATACTTTAAGCTTTGCCTCGAAGAATTCAGGCAGATAGGTGAAGATAAGGCTATTACGGTAGAGATGTTGCTCAAACGCTTGAAGCGTATAAACCGCTACTTCGAAAACCTGATAGATTCTTTTGATGTGATGGTGGATGGCATGGATGCAAAGCAGTTTCTGCAGTTCAGGATGGCTTTAATGCCCGCCAGCGGCTTTCAATCGGTGCAGTACCGCATGATCGAGATTGCATCTACAGACCTGCGAAACCTGATGGCGAAAGACAAACGCGCTGCCTTAGGTTTACAAAGTACCCATGAGGAAATGATAGGCTGTATTTATTGGAAGGAAGGAGCGACAGAAATGGCCTCCGGTTCCAAAACATTAACGCTGCTCCGCTTCGAAGAGAAGTATACGGATCAGTTGATCCTGTTTGCCAAAAAGTATGAGCAGATGAATGTATGGTCTGTTTACAAACGATTGCCTCAGGAAGATCAGCAGAACCCCCGCCTGATCAGGATGCTGCGTGAACTGGATAGCAATGTGAACGTAAACTGGCCGCTTATGCACTATAAGTCTGCAGTTCGCTACCTGCAGCGCGATCCGGATGTGATTGCCGCAACCGGTGGCACTAACTGGCAAAAGTACCTGCCTCCCCGCTTCCAGAAGCGCGTATTTTACCCGGAGCTTTGGTCGCAGGAAGAACACGATAACTGGGGAAAAGGTTGGGTAGAAAAAATCCTGAACGGTGATTTTTAAACGTGAAAAATTAATAAGTAGAAAATTCTTCCATGTGCTGATGTGCGAATGAATTTGTCTGCTGAATAAAGTGTTATGAAGCTTTAAAAATCTTCCCAGTAAACTGGGGTTCTCAGTTTACTGGGAAGAGTGAATAGATGATTACTTGTTTTTAAATATCAGAGGTCTGAAATCCAGCTTCTGAAGAATAGTATCTTAAGTTTAAGGTTAACTACCTTACCTGCAGTAAATGAGAAAGAAAGAAATTGAACTGGTGGTTTCGCCAGAAGTGGGCTACGATGCCCTGTTGCTTGAAAATGAGATCTTAAAGAGCGCTAGTGTAAAACCTGAAGATGTTAAATTCATTCACCGGGTAAAGCGCTCTATTGATGCCCGTGGCCGCCAGGTCCAGCTGCGTGTTCGGGCCGATGTTTATCTGGATAGTCCTCCTGCCGATATTCTTGGTCCTGCTTATACGTATCCTGATGTTACCGGAAAGAAACAGGTAATTATTGTGGGAGCCGGGCCAGCCGGGTTGTTTGCTGCCCTGCGATGTATTGAACTGGGCTTAAAGCCTGTTGTGCTGGAACGTGGCAAAGATGTTCGTAGCCGCCGCCGCGATCTGGCGGCCATCAACAAAGAACATACTGTTAACCCTGACTCTAACTATTGTTTCGGTGAAGGTGGTGCCGGTACCTATTCCGATGGAAAGCTATATACCCGTTCCAAGAAACGCGGTGACGTGCAGCGTGTGCTCCAGATCCTGGTGCAACATGGTGCCACTCCCGATATTCTTTTTGATGCGCATCCGCATATAGGTACAAACAAGCTGCCTAAAATTATTGAGAACATACGGGAAACAGTACGCTCAGCCGGTGGTGAGGTGCTTTTCGACAAAAGAGTCTCTGATTTTATAGTTGAAAACGGTGAAATGCGCGGGGTCGTAACGCAGGATGGACAGGAATACTCCGGAGAGGCTGTAATTTTGGCAACCGGCCACAGCGCCCGCGATATTTTTGAGCTGCTGCATGCCAGCAACATTACCGTTGAAGCTAAGCCTTTTGCCATGGGGGTCCGCGTAGAGCATCAGCAAAGTTTGATTGATCGTATTCAATATCACTGTGACGATCGCGGACCTTATTTACCTGCCTCTTCTTATGCACTGGTACAGCAAACTGTTTATAACAACAGGCAACGTGGTATTTTCTCTTTCTGTATGTGCCCTGGCGGCTTTATTGTGCCTTCAGCAACGGCACCCGGCGAAGTGGTGGTAAATGGCATGTCGCCTAGCCGCCGCGATTCACGATTTGCCAATTCCGGTATAGTGGTGGCAATAGAGCTGGAAGACATGGAACTGCAGAAGTACGGTGCTTTAGCCGGATTGCGAATGCAGCAGGCGCTCGAACAAAAAGCATGCGCTATGGCTGGTGGCACCCAGGTGGCTCCTGCCCAGTTGCTACAGGATTTTACCCGTAAAAAGGCCAGTGGGGCACTCTTGGAAACGTCTTACCAGCCAGGTCTGGCCTCTGTAGATATGAATGAGCTGTTCTCAGCAGATATGTCCTATCGTTTACGTGAAGGTTTTAAAGGCTTTGGCAATAAAATGAGGGGCTATCTTTCAAACGAAGCGCAGATTATTGGTGTAGAAAGCAGAACTTCTTCACCTGTTCGTATTCCACGCGATAAAGAAACCCTGGAGCATGTTCAGGTAAAGAGACTTTTCCCTTGTGGCGAAGGAGCAGGCTATGCCGGTGGTATCGTTTCTGCCGCCATGGATGGCGAAAGATGCGCTGAAAAAGCAGCAGTAAAAGCTGGCTTGATGTTCAGGTAAG
Organism: Pontibacter sp. SGAir0037; assembly: GCF_005491705.1. Lineage (NCBI taxonomy): Bacteria > Pseudomonadati > Bacteroidota > Cytophagia > Cytophagales > Hymenobacteraceae > Pontibacter > Pontibacter sp. SGAir0037. The sequence continues at coordinate 1,422,284 of NZ_CP028092.1, forward strand.
GCTATTATTAAGTGGTTATATCTACTTAAAAGTGAGCCGGATATAGGTTTTGCATTGCCAGTTTTCCCAACTTTTTAGATGAACCGGCTGTACAATAGGTATATACTTGTTTGATCTGAAATAAAAAAGGATATGAAAAAGACAGTTGTTGTTGGTGCCACTGATAATCCAAGCCGTTATGCCTATAGAGCAGTACACAAGCTGAAGCAAAATGGCTATGAAGTAGTACCGGTAGGATTGCGGAAAGGAGAAGTGGCAGGTATAGAGATGAAAAATGACTTGTCTGAAACAGAAGAAGATGTTGATACGGTAACGCTGTATGTAGGACCTAAGAATCAGCCTTACTGGTACGATTATATTCTTGCTCTCAAGCCTAAAAGAATCATCTTTAACCCTGGCACTGAAAACCGTGAGTTAGAACGGCTCGCTGCTGAAAATAATATAGAGGCCTTGCATCATTGCACACTGGTTATGTTGGCTTCCGGTACTTATTAAAAAAATATTTTTTTTGTGTAACCTCTTTGAAAGGGGTTCGTTATAAGAAAATATAACAGGCAGATGGCATTGTTGTCTATGTTTGTTCACTTAACAAAATAGGGACTTCTGTGTAAGAGGTCCCTATTTTTATGTCTTTTCCTGCTTATACGGCACCTGCCCTCCCGCATCCTTATAAATTTCCTGCCAACCAAAAAGCTTGTGCTGAGTTTCTATAGTTCCGTAAAGTACATGAATATATAAGTTTAAATGGTAGAGGTTCATGTGTTACTTCAACTTTGAATAAGTATAGTACCTGCCTAGTATTCAGATATATTAAATGTAGGTACATTTATTTTTAGGTTTTGTTGTAACTTGCCTTCTTGTTTCATAGCCGCGATTATTATGATGAACACTACCCTGGCCAACAGGTATTCTAAAACGACTTATCGAGTAGCAGTAGGAAGTATGTTTTTCCTGCAGGGACTTTGCTTTGCCAGTTGGGGTTCGCGCATACCAAGTATACAGGAGAAGCTGCAGTTATCTGAAACAGCATTGGGCATGGTCCTTTTTTCGTTGCCAATTGGATTAATGTTGTCCTTACCATTCTCCGGCTGGTTAATTGCGAAAGTCGGCAGCCGGATTGTTGTCATTACTTCTCTCCTGCTTTATAGTATTTTTCTTTTCTCTATTGGTCTTGCCAACCATGTAGCTGTTCTATGTGCAATTCTGTTTGTGTTTGGCTTTGCTGCCAATGCCGTAAATATTGCCGTTAATACACAGGCTGTTGGTGTGGAGGCGATCTATAACAAACCTATCATGGCTACTTTCCATGGTTTCTGGAGCCTCGCTGGTTTTTTTGGTGCTGCCATTGGCACCCTGATGATTGGCCTTGAAATGCAGCCTTACCAGCATTTTTTCCTGATTATGTTGTTAACGATAGCTGGTGTTTTTGTTGCTTCTCGCTTTATCCTGACAGAAGATGTGAAAACAGGCGAAGATCAGCCTGTTTTTGCCATGCCCGATAAATCTTTGCTGAACTTAGGCCTGATCGCCTTTTGTGCCATGATATGTGAGGGAGCTATGTTTGATTGGAGTGGTGTTTACTTCCGGAAGGTAATATTAGCTGAAAAAGCCATGATAGGCGCAGGTTATACCGCATTTATGAGCACCATGGCATCCGGTAGATTTGTAGCGGACAGCCTTACGGCCAGGTTTGGCTTAAAAAGAATTCTGCAAGGTAGTGGTGTTTTAATAGCTCTGGGATTAATGATTGCCGTTGTTTTCCCTTATTTTATTTCGTCCATTATTGGTTTCTTTTTTGTTGGTGCCGGTGTTTCTTCTGTCGTACCCCTCGTGTACAGTGCCGCCGGCAAATCAAAAGCAATGTCACCCGGTGTAGCTTTAGCGGCTGTGTCATCTATTAGTTTCCTGGGTTTTCTTTTAGGACCTCCTCTGATTGGTTTGGTAGCTGGTGCCACAAGCCTTCGTATTTCCTTCACCATCATCGCAATAATGGGATTCTTTGTCACCATCATCGCTTCACGCACGAAAGCTTTGTAAATACTTCCTGTGTTTATATTTCATGGTTTAAAAACATAAACACAGGAAGATGGTGCAGGTACCAGTAAAGTTTTACATAAATCAAAGACTGCGCATGCTTCTAAGCTTCTCTTCTCAGCACCTCCAGTGGTGGGCGGTTTAGAATTCCGCGGCTATTGAATAAGCCTACCAACAGTGTTAAAAGTGTTACCAGTACAAAAATGACGAGAAGTGGCCATAGCACTGGCACAAACTCTACTTCGAAACTGTAGACAGCCAGCGCCCAGGCGGCACCAAAAGCAATAACACAACCTGTTGCTGCAGCCAGAAAACCCAATAAAGTGTACTCCAATGCTGTAATGGCAAAAATTTGTTTCCGGCTTGCGCCAAGTGTACGCAACAGGATGCTTTCCTGTATCCGCTGAAACTTGCTGACATTAACGGAGCCAACCAAAACCAGCAAACCCGTAAAAATGCTGAACAAGGCCATAAACTGAATCACAAAAGAAATTTGACTTACCACTTCGTCCAGCGTTTGCAGAATAAGGTCCAGCCCGATAGCTGATACATTCGGATATTGTTCTACGATCTGGCGCTGGAACTGGGCGGCCTGCTGCTGGTTATCGCTTCGGGTCATGAGCACATGAAACTGGGGAGCGTTTTCTAGAACACCTTCCGGAAACAATATCTGGAAATTGCTCATAACCCTGTTCCACTCCACTTTTCGGATATGGTTTACCTTCGCACTGATCATGGCTCCCTGCACGTTGAAAACCATGGTGTCTCCAAGTTCCGCTTTGATGCGCTCTGCATAACGTTCTTCCAGCGAGACGGGTATGAGTTCTCCTGATACATCGTTGTTGCTGTTCCAGGACCCTTGCAGGCTTTTTTCAGCTTCTGTCAGGTGGTTCCTGTAACTGATGCGATATTCCCGTGTAAACATCCAGGAAGGAATATCAAGCGTAGAATCCTTTCTTACATCAGCACCTGTCAGGTTGTTTACCCGCTCAAGCCGCACTGTAACCATTGGATCATAATAGATAATTGGCAGTCCTTTTTCTTTGGTTAAAGCAGCAATAGAATCCCGCTGTGAATTCTGGATATCAAACAGCACCAGGTTAGGCTGGCCTGTACTACTCGCAATAGATACTTCGCTGAGCAAAGTGCGTTGCACCATATATAAAGTACCTATGAGCGCTGTGCCCAAACCGATCGATACCATTAATAACAGTGTCTGGTTGTTTGGCCTGTATAAGTTGGCCAGCCCCTGCCGCCATACATAGCCCCAACCCGTCGGGAAGAATTTTTTAACGGCAAAAGATAATAGCTTTGCGAGCACAGCCAGCACCAGAAAGGCAGCAATAACACCGCCTGTGAAAGTGCCAGCCTGCCACCAGGTTCCCATCTGCCACCAGGAGAAGATAAGAATAAACACCAGAATCAGGCCATAAACGCCCCAACGCAAAGGATCTTTCTGGCTTGTAAGATGTTCGGTACTGGCCTTAAGTGTGATAAGCGGAGAAACCTGCCTGATGGTGAGAAGCGGAAGCAAGGCAAAAAGCACCGAAACAATAACACCCAGCAGTACGCCTTGTAAAGCAGCTCCGAAAGAAAAGTATGCCTCCACGTCAACAGGTAAAAAAGACTTGAATAGCGCCGGAAGGATAAGCTGCACGATACTGCCCAGCACAGCCCCTGCCAGTCCACCTACGAGCCCCATGCCCATTACCTGGAACAGGTAGATCAGGAAGGTTTGCTTCCCACTTAAACCAAGGCAGCGCAGTATACCTATCGTAGAAAGTTTATCACGCATATATACGTGCACGGCACTGGCTACGCCTACGCAGCCTAACAGGAGGGCAACAAAACCAACCAGGGCCAGGAAACGAGCCAGCTCATCATACGATTGGCCCATACTTTCTTTCCTGGTTTCCACGGTATCGTAATAAATGCCATACTCTTCAAACCTGTCTTTCATGCTGTTACCCAGCGTATCTGGCTGCACCGAATCGGGCAGGTCGAGGTAATAGTAGTAAGATACCCGGCTCCCGCGCTGCATCAGCCCTGTTTCAGGCAAAAATTGACGAGGAATATAGACAACCGGAGCGACGGCAGCTGTTAGAGCAGTCTGGCCAGGTATACGATGCAGCTCGCCTTCTATCTGAAACGATTGCTGCCCCACCCGGATTATATCACCCGACTTTGCGTCGTACTGCAGCATAAGGTTATAGTCTACCAATGCTTTTCGGCCATTACGGAAAGACCTGCTGGCATTTTCCGGCTCTGTTTCAATAGTGCCAAAATAAGGAAATTCTCCTTCCAGGGCACGTACCTGTACCAGCCTTGTAACGTTGGTACGCTCAAAGTATACCATCGAAAGCAGGCGGTTTTCGTCAGACCGCTTACCAAGTGCTGCAATGGAGTCTACTAATGCAATCGAAACAGAATCAGGTTCTTTGTTGATGGCTATGACCATGTCTGCACCAATCAGAGAACGGGCTTTTTCATCGATGGCTACCTGCAGGCTATCCCGGAATGAGTTAATGGCAACCAGGGCAGCTATGCCCAGCACAATGGAGGATAAAAAAAGGACTAGTTTGCCCCTGTTGCGCCGGGTATCCCGCCAGGCCATCTGAAGGAGCCACGATAACTGCAGCCGTTGTTTCGGCAGGTTATCTTCTTCGAGTTCTTCTTTCAAAATGATCTATAAAGAATTAAAAACCTTATTGATATAGTTTAAGCGAGCAAAGCTTTACCTGCTTACAGTTTGGGGGCCGCCATGTTATCAGACACGACGGTGCCACCCTTAATGCGTATGATGCGCTGCGTGCGTTGGGCCAGTTCCAGGTCATGCGTTACGACCACCAGTGTCGTGCCGGCTTCTTCGTTCAGGTCGAAAAGCAATTTTTCCACCCGTTCACCAGTTTCCTCATCTAAATTGCCGGTGGGTTCATCAGCAAAAAGGATGGTTGGTCTGTTGGAGAAAGCCCTTGCCAGCGATACCCGTTGCTGCTCACCACCAGAAAGCTGCGTTGGATAATGATCGTGCCTTTCAGCCAGACCTACTCTGCCTAAGAGTTCCAGCGCCTGCCGCTGCACATTGCGCTCTCCGCGGAGTTCTAAGGGAACCATGACATTTTCGAGAGCGGTAAGCGTAGGGATAAGCTGGAAATTCTGAAATATAAAACCGACATACTGGTTCCTGACCTGCGCGCGTTTATCTTCAGAAAGATTATCCAGGGCTATGCCGTTTAAAATGACAGAACCTGCGCTTGCACGGTCAAGGCCCGCACATAAACCAAGCAATGTAGTCTTGCCAGAACCTGAAGGACCCACAATGGAGCAGGTGTCGCCTGCCTGTAAGGAAAAGTTAACATCATGCAGTACCGTAAGGTGCCGATCGCCGCTATGGTAGGTTTTCTGAAGGTCTCGTATTTCGAGAATAGTAGACATGCTATATTTTGCGTTAATTTTGTTCTGAAGGAATAACTAAAATAGTTTCTGATTATTTTATCTCCTGAAAAGGCCAAAACCTATTAACTGATTTGCTACGTTAAAGTTTTGACGAGGCAGCTTATAAAATTAGAAATCAAATTAGATAAAACGTGAAAAAGAATAATTTTTTAGTACTTGGTTTCGTAACAGCCCTCCTTTGCAGCAGTTGCAGCCAGGTTGAGCGCGAAGATCGGGTACAGGCAGAACAGGAGGGCCGGGCACAGACCAATGCTCCTAACCAACAAAGCGAGAAACAGCGGCAAAAGAATATTATTTTCTTTGGAAACAGCTTAACAGCTGGCTACGGGCTGGAGCCGGATCAGGCTTTTCCTGCTCTTATACAAGAGCGTATTGATTCTCTTGACCTGCCATACCGGGTTGTGAATGCGGGGGTAAGCGGTGAAACCTCAGCGGGAGGCAAAAGCCGGGTAGACTGGCTGTTGCGCCAGCCGGTAGATGTTTTTGTGCTGGAATTAGGCGCTAACGACGGATTGCGGGGCATAGCACCAAGCGATACCTATGCAAATCTTCAATCTATTATACAGCAGGTACGGGCAAAATACCCAGAAGCAGAAATTATACTGGCAGGTATGCAGCTTCCTCCGAGTATGGGGCAGCAGTACACGCAGGAGTTCAGAGAAGTATACATACGTTTAGCCGAAGATGAAAACGTAAGACTGATTCCTTTCCTTCTAGAAGGTGTAGGAGGCATTCCGAAGCTTAACCAGAAAGATGGTATACACCCGACGGAAGAAGGCCAGAAGATATTGGCTCAGAACACCTGGGCTGTATTGGAGCCTATATTAAGGGAGGACAGTTAATTGTCAGAATTTTTTTCCTGGAAAAAATGTAACCTTCTATGACATCTACTCCGTATAAATAAACGGCTAAAAGTTGAAAGTTTTTCAATCATATAACGGCAAGATTTCCTTAAAAACGGAGCTCTTGCCGTTTTTGATTTTAGGGCAAATTTTTTTAAATATTTTTTCTGCAACCGTAACTTTCGCTAGAGTGGTTTTCGTATAAAAGCATGGCTAAAAGTTGAAAGTTTTTCAGAATATAGAAATGGGTTCTCATCACGAGAACCCATTTCTTTTTTAGTGCCGTCTATTCTTCTGATACTTCTGATTTCATTTTCTCTGCCAATATATAATAAGCGCCTTTCGTGACGAACTGTGTATCCGCAGGCAAATCCTCTTTTAAACTAACCGCTGTAAAACCATTCTCGGTCACGCCAGTTTCTACCTCTGCCATTTTAAACACTGTTGGCTGCTGCTGGTGGAAAATATAGTTTTTGCCTTTGTACCGGACTACAGCATCTTCTGGTAAGGCCGGAATTTTCTGATCGCCGGCGAGTATCTGTGCATTGATGTACATACCTGGCAATAGCTTGCTGTCGGTAGTATGGGTAATCTCTGCATGTACGGTTACCATACGTGAGTCGCCTTCGAAAGCCTTCCCTACCGAAAATACCTTGGCTTCTATTGGCTCCTTGGCAACATTAGGAAGTGTAAACAATACCTTTTGCCCTTTTTCTACCAGGTGAAAGTCTTTTTCGAACACATTTAAATCGAGGTGCAGGTGGTGATTGTCTACAATTTCAAACATCTCCTGACCAGGCTGGGCAAAAGTGCCTATATTCACTTCCACCAGTCTTACATAGCCGCTGATAGGTGCCACAACAGAAAGTGTAGAAGTGATATTTCCAGCTTCTATTTTGCGGGTAGATAGTCCAAGAGTTGTCAGGTGCACTCCCAGCGCTTTCATTCTGGAGCGTTGCACCTGCACATCTGTTTTTGCCTGCTCGAACTTTTTCCGGGAACCTACTTCTTCTTTGGCCAATATGTCCTGGCGCTCGTAATCCAGTTCAGCAAAGTTCAGCTGGTTACGTGTAGTCAGGTATTCTTCCTGTAGCTTAATAAGTTCCGGGTTCTGAATAGTGGCAAGCACCTTCCCTTTTTGTACGTATTCGCCCTCTATTACATTAATCTGTTGTACCACACCGCCCATCAATGGGTTGATGCTGGCCTTGTTCTGAGGCGGGAGTTGTAGCTGCCCGTTGGCCTGTATGCGGGTTGAGAGTGTTCTTGCTTCCAGGTTACCCAATGCAATACCACTTACCTGTTGCTGCTCCCGGGAAAAAGCCACTTCGTCAGAAGTATTTTTTGCCTCCCCTTTTTCTGCCGTGCCTGCTGCCGTGTTTTCAGCCTCCTGCTGCTTCTCAGAGCAGGATGAAAGGGCTATAAAACCAGACAGTAGAAAAACTGTAAGAAATTTTCTAGTATACATCATTATTCTATTCCAGCTGTAAATTCAATTAATATCAGCACTTCGTTATAATTTCTTAAAGTGTTGATGTATTCCTTTTTAAGTTGATAGGCCTGATCTAAGGCTTGCACATATTCTACATAGTCAATGTCGCCTGTGCTAAAGCTTAACTGGGCTGCCTTTTCCATTTGAGTCGCCTGCTTCAGAGCACCGTCTTCGAAGTATGACAACGTATACTGGTGCTTGTAAAGCTCCTGTAAGAGTTTTTGTACTTCGGTTTTGATCTGCTGCTGCTGATAGCTTATCTGACTTTTAAGCGCTTCCTCCTGAAGTTTGGAGCCTTTAATTCTTGCACGCTGCGCTCCAAACCAAAGAGGGATGGCTACGCCAGCCTCAAAGCCGTTAAATCGGTCTCCGGTTCCATAAACAACACCGCTGTTATCCCTTGGGCTCTCTCCCACAAAGCTCTGGTTAAAATACCCCAGCGTGATATCGGGTAACAACCTGGCTTGTTCAAGGTCGGTTCGTTGCTGAGCCACTGTTAATTCGCTCTGTAGCCAGGCCAGGTACGGGTGGCGATCTGCAGATGCCGAATCGGTGAGCAACGGCGACTGGCGTTTGGAAAGCTGTTCTTCTGTAAAAAAAACAGGTTGTTCTGACTGCAGCAGTAATTGCAGTTGTTGGTTTACGATGTTGAGATCAGCCTTTGCCTGTTGCATTTCGGTTCGCAGCCCTAATGTTCTCGCTTCGGCAGTTGCCTGCTCCAGGTAACCTGTCTCGCCGGTTCTGAAGCGTATGGCGGCAGCTCTGGCAAAACTACCATACAGGCTATCCTGTGCCTGTAATAATCTTAGCCGTGCCTGTTGGTAAAGCAACTGGTAATACGCTTGCTTCACATCGCGTACCAGCTCTTGTTCCACAATGCTTTTGCGAACTTCTGCCTGGTGTATACCCGCATCAGCAAGCTTTGCCTGCTTCTGGTACACTGTCGGAAAAGAGAACTGCTGAGAAACCGAAATATAATCATCTGTTCTGGCGGTGCTTATCTGGCCCCGGCTGTAGGAAAGGTTTGTCTTTGGCAAATCGACTGCGGCTTTGCGAAGAGCCTGTTCCTGCTGGATTGTATAAGAAGCTCCCTGAACTGTTAAATTATGCTGCTTTGCATGTTCTATAGCCCCTGAGAGCGTATAAACCTGCGAAGGTTGTTCCTGAGCCTTTACATGCTGCGGCAGTAATAGAGTACCTAAAAGCAGTAGAAGAAGCCCCGCCTTGCCTGTGCCCATAGACAGGTTGCCGGCTTGTGTTCTGCTGCCTGAAAACGTAAAGTATAAAACAGGCAGTACTACCAGTGTAAGAAGTGTAGAGGTAAATAATCCTCCAATTACAACGGTTGCCAGCGGCCTTTGTACTTCGGCACCAGCTGAACCTGAAAGTGCCATCGGCAGGAAACCGAGGGCCGCTACGGATGCCGTCATGATAACCGGCCGGAGCCGCACCTTTGTGCCCAGCATTACCCTTTCATAAAGATCATTCACTCCTTCCCGCTCCAGCTGATTAAAGTAGCCGATCAAGACAATACCATTCAGAACCGCCACGCCAAACAAGGCAATAAAGCCCACTCCTGCCGATATACTGAAAGGCATGTCGCGTAGCCAGAGGGCAAAAATCCCTCCGATGGCTGAAAGTGGTATAGCCGTGAAAATGAGCAGGCTTTGCTTAACTGACTTAAAGGTAAAGTATAAGAGCACCAGGATCAGCAGCAAAGCAGCTGGTACCGCTATCATGAGCCGGTTTTTAGCATGCACCAGGTTCTCGAACTGCCCGCCATAGGTGATAAAGTACCCGGCAGGCAGTGCTAACTGGCTGTTCAGTTTTTCCTCTATCTCTGCAATAATGGATTCCACATCGCGGTTTCGTACATTAAAGCCGATGGTTATGCGGCGTCTGCCTTCTTCCCTGGATATTTGCATAGGGCCTTCTTCAAACCTGATATCAGCCACCTGACCGATGGGAATTTGTCCGCCTGCGGCCAACGGAAGGTATAGGTTTTCGATATCTTCCAGGCTTTTTCTTGCGTTGCTCTCCATGCGTACCACCAGGTCGAAGCGGCGGTCGCCTTCGTATACCGCTCCAGCTGCCTGTCCTGCAAAGGCCGTGCGTAATACAGCATTCACATCAGCCACCTGCACACCATACTTCGACATGTTGCCTCGGTTATATTCCACTACAATTTGTGGCAGACCAGTTACTTCTTCAACAAAAACATCCTGTACACCTGCTATGGGTGCAATAATGTTATTAACCTGATTTGCCAGATCTGAAAGCTGGTCAAGGTCTTCCCCAAAGATCTTAATAGCCACATCCTGCTTTGCTCCCGTCATCAGCTCATTAAAGCGGAGCTGGATAGGTTGCTGAAAGCCATAGTTTACGCCTGGGATCACCTGAAGCGCCTCGTCCATCTTATTGGCCAATTCTTCCCGGTTCGAAGCACTTGTCCAATCATCTTTGGGTTTCAGTATCACCATTACATCGGCTGCTTCTATTGGCATAGGGTCGGTCGGAATTTCTGCAGTGCCTATCTTGCCTATTACTTCTTTCACCTCAGGGAAGTCCCGCAGCAGGATCTCACTTACCTTGGTGGTTGTTTCGATGGTTTGAGTAAGCGAAGCTCCCGGTACCAGGCGAAGGTCCATGGCCAGGTCGCCTTCTTCCAGGTTAGGTATAAATTCACCGCCCATACGGCTGAACACAAACAGACTAAAGGCAAACAGAGCCAGGGCAAATATGATGACTAACCTGCGGCTGCCCAGGGCAAATTGTATAACTGGTGCATACAAGTTTTGCAAGGCAGCGATGATGCGATCCGAAATATTAGGCTTGTGCTTTGTTTTGCGGCTCAACAGTAAAGTTGACACCATAGGCACATAGGTAAGAGAAAGTATAAACGCTCCCAGAATGGCAAAACTTACAGTCTGAGCCATTGGTTTAAACATCTTTCCCTCTATTCCTACCAGAGCCATAATGGGCAGGTACACGATCAGGATGATGAGCATACCAAAGGCGGCAGAATTCATGATATTGCCAGCAGCCTCTCCGACTTCTGCATCCATTTCCTGCTGTGTTAGCTTTCGGAGTGGAAGTTTCTCATTTTTTACGACAATAAAATGAAGTACGCCTTCCACAATAATGACTGCACCGTCTACTATTAAGCCAAAGTCGATAGCTCCCAGACTCATGAGGTTACCCGAAACTCCGAACACATGCATCATGCCTATCGCAAAAAGCATGGAAAGCGGAATAACGGAAGCTACTACCAGGCCGGCCCGTAAGTTTCCCAGTAGCAGAACCAGCACAAATATAACTATTAAGCCACCTTCGACCAGGTTTTTGGCTACTGTACTGGTTGCTCTGCTTACCAGCTCACTGCGGTCGAGGTACGCATCAATTACCAATCCTTCGGGTAAAGAAGCCTGTACCTCCTGTACCCGTTGCTGTACATTCCGGATAACCTCCGAAGAGTTGGCTCCTTTCAGCATCAGCACAATACCACCCACTACTTCACCTTCTGTATTTCGGGTAAGGGCTCCGTAGCGAACTGGGTGGCCAAATTGAACCTGGGCTACATCCCGTACCAGCACGGGCATTCCTCCACGGTTCACCACCACCACCTGCTCTATATCTTCCAGCGTGCTAACCAGGCCAAGGCCCCGAATAAAATAGGCGCTCTGGCTTTTTTCAATATAAGCGGCACCTGTATTTTCGTTGTTACTTTCCAGTGCCGCCACAACTTCAGCTACTGTTAGGTTCATGCTGCGAAGTTTATCGGGGTTAACCGCCACTTCATATTCTTTTAGATAACCGCCAAAACTACTCACGTCGGCCACTCCGGGTGTACCCAGCAATTGCCGTCTTACAATCCAGTCCTGTATAGTTCTGAGTTCGGTGGCGCTGTATTCTTTCGGGCTGTCGGGCCTGGTGTGCAGCGTGTACTGGTAAATTTCGCCTAAGCCGGTGGTGATGGGGGCCATCTCCGGAGTGCCCATTTCTTCTGGTATCTGGCGAGCAGCCTCACCCAGGCGTTCTCCGATCATCTGCCGGGCCAGGTAAACGTCTACCTCATCGTTAAAAACAACCGTTATAACAGAAAGGCCGAAGCGCGAAACAGAACGCATTTCGACCACGTTCGGCACATTTGCCAGTGAAATTTCGATGGGTGTGGTAATAAAGCGCTCCACTTCCTGCGCTGCCAGTGTTGGCGATGAGGTAACAACCTGTACCTGGTTGTTAGTGATATCGGGTACAGCATCCACGGGTAACTGTGACAATGCATACCCACCCCATACCAGAAGTATGAGTACCATCAGCCCCACCACCAGTTTATTCTTTATAGAAAACTGTATGATCTTCTGAAACATGATAAATATATAAAATGAGGCAACGATACAGCATAGCGCTGTACTGCAAAAAATGCAAAGGCAGTACAGGTGCGCTGCAAGGGCTACCATAAATTAAAAAGAAGAGCTGCAGGTGTTTGCCGTATAAATGCAAAGGCATAACGTGGCATTTCATAATGCCTGATGCTGTGCAAGAGCTTCCTTTACAGCTTAAAGAATTAAGTTATGCCAGTGGCCTGGGAGGATGCCACAGCGAAAAGGTATAATGCGAAACTCGCATTTCGGGATAAGTAACAGGGCGTGTCTGAGGTTTAACTAAAGCCCTGAAAATAAATCGCTCGGGTTCTACTTTTATAGTATAGGTAGCACAGCATCCGCAACCGCAGAAAACCGGACAGGAATCGTCGTGAAAAGCAGAGTGACCGGTGGTGTCGGCAGTAGAAACCAGGTTTGGATGATGCTCGCTTTTTTCCATTATTTTATCGGTGCACGGCAGGCATGCCATCCAGAGCAAATAAATAGAAAAGCCAAGCGCCCAGAATTTCATAGCACAAATATAGCCACTCCCCTTAAAAGACAGCACGCTTTGCTGTAATTCATAATCATTTTAAACAATGTTATAACTTTATTAGAGTAATAAATAGCCGACTCTACTGCTGCTGAAAATAGAATCGATTACTGGGGAGCTCTTTTTATTAGGTATAGTAAATATTTTTTAAAGCTGATAATCAATATAATAGATAATGCAGGACCGGCTTTTCAAAAAAAATGCAGAAATTTAGAACACCTCAGGCAACCTCCTGCCTGGGGCATGCATCTAAAAGACAAAGAGCAGCGAAAAAGCTGAGATTTTGAAGCCGGAATTAAAGAAGCGAATTTGTAAAAATTTTACCCAGCGTGACAGAAGCAGAATTGATAGCAGGTTGCCGTAAGGCTGACAGTAAAGCGCAGAAGTTTCTGTACGAACGCTTTGCTTCTCCAATGTACGGCGTTTGTATGCGCTACCTGAAAAACGAAATGGATGCGGAAGAAGCCTTGCTGAATGGATTTATGAAAATTTACCAGAACATAGGCCGGTTTGAAGCTAAAGGAAGTTTTGAAGGATGGGTAAGACGCATTATGGTAAATGAAGCATTAGGCTTTCTTAGAAAAAAAGAACCGATGCACATGGCTATAGATGATAGCCATATACAAGTAGCCGGTACCGGCACTGCCGATCATGATATCAATGAAGGCGAATTGCTGGAGCTGCTACGAACTTTACCGGCTGGTTACCGTGCTGTATTTAACCTGTATGCTATTGAAGGGTTTTCCCATAAAGAAATCGCCGATATGCTGGATATAACAGAAGGCACTTCAAAATCGCAGTTGAGCAAAGCGCGCGCTATGTTACAGAAAAGATTAACAGGCCAGGAGGCCATTGCAAGTTAAGTATTAGGAGGATAAACATGAAACCTGAAGAAATAGACAAATTATTTGGAGAGCGACTGAGAAACTCAGCTCCCACTCCACCTGCCGATCTCTGGAACAGGTTGCAGGAGCGCATGGAGGCCGAAAACCTCACGGAGAAGAAAGAAGAAAAACGCGGTGGCTTTATGATGTGGGTAAACAATTATGCGGCGGCGGCTGCCGTAACTGTTTGCTTATCAGTTGGGGCTACGTTTTATGTGATACAACAAAATAATACTGCTACAACCGATGCTACTATAGCTCAGGCAGATGAACAAGAAAAGTCAGCTGTTGCTGACAAGCCTGCCGGTACCACAGCACCAATAGCCGTAGCGCCTGTTCAGGAAGCGGCTCCGGAAGCAGAGGTTGCAGATAAAACACCTGCAACTGTTGCTCCGGAAACCAGACACGAATCTATGGCCAAGGTAAGCCCGAAGGCTGCTGATGCTTCTGCCAAAGCAGATGAGCGGGAATGGCGGGCTACGCCACAGCCGCATAAGATAAGTCAGCTGGCTACAAAAGAGCAGGAAGTTAAACCTGTTTTTACAGAGGAGGCACTTGCCAAACTACCTGAAACACCCGTTGCTTTTGCATCTGCGGCACCTATTGAAATTGTAATCAAGCGTTCTGCCAATCCTGTGGCTTCGGCCGGGCATGCCCCAGCTGCAGAAGCGGAAGATGACCTCAACGGATTTGAGAAAAAACAGCGACTGGCTAAAAACATCTTCAAGCAGGTTGTAAACCTCTCTAACGGCGAGCGGGTGGAGCTGAAAGAGCTAGGTATAAATGCTGATAAGATCGCACTCGAAACGCAAATCGGTAAACAAAAAATTTCAAAAGTTATCAATCTCTAACCTACAAATACCATGAAACGAATAATGCTACTTCTAACAGCCATTATACTGGCTGCAGCTACAGGTGTGTCGGCTAAAGGCGGACTTACCGTGGGACAACGCTTCGGCACGCAGGATACTATCGTTGTAAAAATGCCAAACGGCGCTAAAATGATACTCCAGGTGGAAAATATGCAGCAGTTGAAATCTTTCCAGACATTCAGTCTCGATTCGCTGATGCGTGTTGTAAATGAATATGTACAAAAGACTGAGAGACTGCAGGGAAATGGAGCATCCAACACTACCGTAACTGTTACTCCTTCGGGCAATGGCACCTCCGACCAGGTAGTGGTTACAGTGGAAGAAAAGTCAGGTGACGGCAAGGTTACAAAGGAAAGACACGAGGTTCGCATCAACAAGGTGTTTAAAGTAGATGTGGAAGTAGAGGAAGGTGGAGATACTTCCCGTGTAAAGATAAACTTTCCGACAAGAGCTGAACGTGATAGCACAAGAGCTAAACAGAAAGAAGATCGCTACAAGGCAACCCGCTTTAACTTTGACATGGATCTCGGGTTAAATGCATTGGCAAACAATAACGATGCACAGGCTGTGCCTGATCTTAGCACGATGGGTTCCCGCTACGTAGCCCTGAACTATCACCTCTTGTCGCAGGTTGGTGGTCGCAGAAGCCCTTTCTACATCGTATCTGGTTTGGAGTTCGCCTTTAACAACTATATGTTTGATGGCAACATCTGGCCACGTGACGTAAATGATGTAACTTCCTTTGAGCGCATGACAGATATAAGTATACAGAAATCAAAGATCACATCTTCCAGTGTAAATGTGCCTTTGATGGCGATGCTTAAATTCAAAGGCAACAGAGGAAAAGATGGGTTCCATATTGGTGTAGGCGGGTTCGGAGGCTACCGTTTAGGTGCTCACAGCAAGGTGAAGTATACGGAGGATGGCCGTAACCGCAAAGATAAAGACCGCAACAACTTTAACCTGACAGACTTTCAGTATGGTGCAACAGGAGTTATAGGTTATAATGATCTTACCCTGTTCGCAAAATATAATGCCAACACCCTGTTCAAAGAGAATCGCGGACCAGAGTCAAATGTGGTTAGCTTCGGTTTCAGATTGTTCTTCGACTAAATAGAAGCAACATAACCTGAAAAAGCAGGACCTGCCATAGGTCCTGCTTTTTTTATGAAGTATGCCTTCTGAAATTATCTACAATAATAGCAGTTGCAGTTGCTACGTTCAGCGATTCCGCCTGTCCGAAGGCAGGTATTTTGAGCAGGTGGTTTAAATGTTGAGAAACAGCTGGTCGTATGCCATTCGCTTCGTTGCCCATCAGAATAACTCCGGTAGGCTCTAATTGCATGGTGTGAATATTGTCGCCTGCCAGTGAGGCCCCGTAGATCTGTACATGATCCGTATGTTGTTTTACCCACTCTTCCAGGTTTACATAATGCACCTTTACCCGTGTAAATGATCCCATGGTAGCCGATATAACTTTTGGGTTATAAAAATCAGCACAATTTTCGGAGCAAATAACCGTATCTATACCGTACCAGTCGGCAATCCGGATAATGGTTCCCAGGTTTCCTGGATCGCGGATATCGTCGAGCGCAATAACAAGATCAGATGGTTTTACTTGTAAAGGAGGCAGATTGGGAATACTGGCAACTGCCAGGGCGGCATTGTTACTGGCAAAAGTGCCGGCTTTTACCAATTCCTGTTCTGTTGCAATATCGTATGCCAAGCCCAGCAACTCCTGCCTGTGCTCTTTCTCAAAGTCGGCTGTTATGAAGAGGTGTTGCAACTGAAAATCAGAATGAAGCAATTCGGTCACGCTTTTTGCTCCCTCCACCACAAAGGCTTGGTGTTGATTCCTGTATTTCTTTACTTGCAACGAATTTATATACTTACTTACTGCTTTCGACAACATAGCTGACTTTACGTTTGAAGCCACGATTTTACATATTCGGTCTGTTAATTACAATTTTTAGCATTGTATCCTGTGTTCCAACCAGGCATTTAGCTGAAGATGAACAGCTTTTATTAAGTATAGACCCAAAGGGTTTAGATAATATTGAGAGAGTTTCCATTGAGGCATTGTACCAGCAAAGGCCTAACAGAACCTTTCTGGGTTCAACGCCGCTGCTATCACTCTATTATTTTGGCGTAAAGTTCTATGACCCTCAGAAAATACAGGAACGGATTGACACACAAGAGAACCGCTTCGAACGCAAAATAGCAGAGGCTGGTACTGATACCGCAAAAGTAAGACGCCTGCAGGCCCGGATGGAAAGCCGGGTAGACCGCTTGCAGGATCGGAAAGAAAACGGCAACTTCCTGATGCAGGTAGGTGAACCACCAGCTATTTACGATTCCACACGCATGGCCCAAACTATGAATCAGGTGGATATTTATTTAAATTCTAAAGGCTACTTTGAGCATAACTCAGACTTTCAGAAGCGTGAAAAAGGAAAAAAAGTACATGTAACGCTGCAAATAAATGAAAATGAGCCTTACCGGTACACTAAAATAGATTATGGCATACAGGATACCGCCGTACTTCGCCTGGTGCAATCGCGGGAAAACAGGTCATTGATAAAGTTAGGAGATATATACGATGAAGATATACTTACCCTGGAGCGGGATCGGCTAAATGAGCTGTTGCGGAACAGGGGCTATTTTGAGTTTTCACGTGCCTACATCTATTTTGACGTAGATTCCAGCAGTACCACCCACAGCATAGCGCTTAAAACAGTAATCCAGAACCCGGAGAACAGGAACTCGCACCCGGTATATACCATCGCAAATGTTTACTTTAAAACGGATGCAGATCGTTTTGGCATACCGCGTGACACCATTGTACATGAAGGCATCAATTATATTGCTTACAGACATGCTTTCTCACCCAGGATGCTTGATCAGAAACTGGATGTGTATCCCGGAGACAGGTACAGCCAAAGGAGGACAGCCACTACCCAACGAAGGTTATCAGAACTGGATGTGTTTCAGTTTAACAATATCGTATATAGTCGCTTAGCAGACACTGCCGATAGCTCAACATATAAGCTGAATGCCTTTGTTAATGCGACGCCCTCCAGCAGGTTTCAAGAAACAGCTGAAATAGGGTTGAATTACACAGAACGAAGGCCTGGGCCTTTCGCCAGTGCCCGTTTGCGTGTAAGGAACATTTTCGGAGGCGCAGAGAACTTGGATATAGGAGCACGTTTTGGTTTTGAAGGACAGGTAAATATTTCAGATCCACAGCAAACTGTAATGATCAGAGAATATGGAGGAGATTTAGCTTTATCATTTCCTTCTTTCCTTTTTCCATTTGTAGGAAGAAAGCTTTTTGTTAATAATAATCCGCGTACCAGGCTTTATACAGGGTACACGAATGTTAACCGATCTGAGTATGAGCGATTAAATTACGAATTATCACTTGATTACATTTTGCAACGCTCTCAGTCTCCTCTGCAACCACCAGCTTTACAATACGTTTTTTCTCCTGTCAACATCAACATTGTAAATGTTAATAGGATAGATTCTACCTTTTATAGAGATCTGGATTCTTTAAGCTACGGGAATAAATCACTCCTGGAGAGCTTTCGGAGCGGCTTCATTTCCTATCTCTCTTTCAACTTGATATACAATACCAATGATTTTATACAGTCCAGAGATGCTAAATATTTCAGAGGTCTGGTAGAAGTAGGAGGACTCTCTCAGCAGCTGGGAGTTGATCTTGATTTTCTTGGTCTTCGTACCTTTCGCTACGCAAAATTTAATGCTGACTACAGACGTTATATCCCACTTGGGGAGAAGAGGTTCTTTGTATATCGTTTCAATTCAGGAATTGCACTGCCTATTTTTGGTGGTGACATAATTCCATACGATAAGTATTTCTTTGCAGGTGGAGGTACTAGTGTAAGAGCTTGGCAACCAAGGCGACTTGGTCCTGGATCTGTTTCATCTTCAATTTTATCGGAAGATAACCGGGAAAATACTTTCTTGCCTGAACAACCTGGAGAAATTATTGTGGAAGGGAGTGCTGAGTACAGATTCAATATGGTAGGTTTACTAAATGGTGCTTTTTTTGTTGATTTTGGTAATGTGTGGTGGATTAAGGAGAATAGTAGTAGACCTGGCGGAGACTTTAAATTTGACCGGTTCTATAAGGAGTTAGCCGTAGGCACCGGTTTTGGATTGCGTTTCGATTTCTCTGTTTTGATACTACGTTTCGATTTTGCTACCAAAGTATATGATCCTGCTGCGGCTTCGGGTAGTAAGTTTGTTTTAGATAATTTCCGTTTCGGCGACTTCTTCACGCGAGGAAACCAAGGCTCTTTAAATATCGGTATAGGATATCCATTCTAAACAAACAAAGCTGAAGCAACTTATAGATATAATAATACCAAGAAATAATGACGTGAGAAAGCCTCTTCGCAGGCAAAAACATCTCCAGTTGCTTTCCCTTTTTTTACGTTTTGTCTTAGCAGTAAAAAGCATTCTACCCTCCTCCCTTATACATCTACTTAAAAATTCAGCAATTTTATTGAAAATTATTCTGATCAGCTTGCTGATAATTTAACAGAATAATTTAGTTTTGAGTAACAATTAACCAGATAATCAGCTTATTGCATTTATCTTATAAATTGTTACAAATTATTTGCATGAACTTGAGTAAATGCAAATAAACGCACCTAACCCTACTACAGTATGAAACAATCTTTATGCAAACTATTTTTTGTAGTGTTGCTGGTGCCCTTGCTTGTTCATGCAGAGGGTTCTAAACAACTCACTCCCAATACAACTACTAACGGTTCGACTGATTTCAATAACACCTCTGTTGGTTATTTGCAGCATGATGATGGAAGCATCTCAAACGGTTTTTTAAAACCCAGTACCTGGACTTTAGGCAATACCAGGTTTACCGAGGATTATCGTTTGTATGTGAGGCTCAAGCCTGGAGAGACTGTATATTATGGCGTCAGGAGGATTAAGACCAACGAAACTGCTACTCAAAGCAATCTGATCCTGACACTAAAATATGGTACTGGTGCCGGAACACAGGTTAACACAACAACTTTAACCCGAAATACTAATTCCACAAACCAGAGCTCACTGAATACTGGTCAGAATGGCGTAATTGGCTCTACGGCACAAGCACGTAACGGACCAAACTATGGTGGCAGAACCAATGGTTATAGTGCCATCTCCTATACTAATAATACAGGCGTTACCCATGACTTTTACCTCGAATTTACCCAGGTAGGTGAAAGTACTATGTCTTCTCAAGCTAAGAAGAGCTGGTACGACTTGTGGGATATGACGGTTGTAGGAACGGATAACAGGGAGAAGCCGGGTCGGGTGTATTCTAAGTACTGGTCTTTTACTGCCGGAGCTGCGAACCATGTGCTTTCCAGCACTTTTGCTTTCTTTCCGCTTATACCTAATCAGATTGATGGTGCTACCTACTATGTGAAGAAAATTACTTTGGCAGGTATGCGGCCCTTCGGCTTCAGGTTTGTAACTAATGAGTATGGATCTACTCCTGCTTTTGGAACAACCTTCCAGGAGCGGCGCAAGAGCCAGATTGGCCAGTCTGACTATTCTCAGTACATGAATTTCGTAAATAATCCGGATGAGGAAATGTGGCCCAGTGCCGACGACCCGGAATTCTCTTTTTCTGCTGAAACTGTATGTGACAGTGGGAATCCGACTGTAGAGTTTACCAGCGAAGCCAAAGTAGCCTCTAATTTTATGGTGCAAATAGACGTAAACGGAGATGGCTATAAACCCAATACTGCTGATGTATTAATCGAAAGGTCCTTTACGGCAGGTAAGCATACACTTATCTGGAACGGAAGGGATGCTTATGGAAGTGCTGTGCCCAGTGGCACCAAACTAAATTATACTTATAAAAGCTATACTTCACCCATGAATTTCCCGGTGTACGATGCCGAAGGAAATGCCAAAGGGTTTAAATCTGAAAATGTACGGCCTGTACCCAGTACTGTTAATGATTATCTGTACTGGGATGATAGTAACCTGAACCAGGCGAAATTCAGTAGTGAGCTAAATGGCTTTAACGCCAGCCAAGGTGCGCACTTATGGGGTGCTACAGCTGATGATGGAGATGCACTTACCATTAACACATGGGCCTATGGCTTTACTTTTACCGAGAGCGGTGTGCTTACCTTTACCTATGATTGTTCGGCCGATGTGGGTGTAACCAATACTGTCAGTTCCAAGCCTGCCTATTATGTTGGGGATGTGTTAAAGTATACCGTGGTTGTGCAGAACTTTGGCCCAAATACGGCCACTAATGTTGTGGTTACAGATCTTTTACCGGCTTCACTTACCTTTCAGAGTTATACAGCTTCCAATGGAAGTAATGTGTACGATCCGGCAACAGGTAAGTGGATGATTGGTAGCTTATTGCTTGGTGAAAGCAGGACTTTAGTCATTTATGCCATCATCAATGATAATGCAACTATCACGACTACAGCTGTTCAATCTCATACCGAACCTGACCTGGTTACTGGCAATAACAGTGCATCCAATACCATTACAGCAGCGGTTAACCCTCTGCCGGTTTCATGGCTTTATTTCAATGCCCAATCAGGCGCAAAGGGTGTCTGGCTGGAATGGGCAACTTATTCGGAAATTAATAACGTCTACTTTGCCATTGAGCGAAGCCTTGATGGCATGGCTTTTACTGCAGTGGGCCAGGTACAGGCGGCTAAAACTACTAACCAACAGGTTACCTACTCTTTTCATGATTCCAAAGCACCGGCTGGTGAGAAATATTACAGAATTAAGCAGGTTGATGCAGACGGATCCTTTGAATACAGTAAGATTGTCGTCCTCTATTCCGCTGCAGTAGGTTACACCGATCCATTGGCAGTGGCACCCAATCCGGCTCATGATGAAGCACATATTGATTTGAGAAGAAGACCTGCCGGAGTTTATGCTTTGAAAGTGTATCGTACAGATGGACGTGAAGTTTCTGAGTATGAGCTGCAGGGTGGTGAAGATAATAAGCTTGATGTAAGCCAGTTGCAGCAAGGGCAATACATACTACAGCTCATTGGGGAAGAAAGTGCAGAAACTCTGCGGATGATAAAACTTTAAATTAAGGGGCAGCGGCCGCTAAATATAAAGAAGCAGCTGCCCTTTATTTTCAATAATTCAGTAGTTCTTTTAATGCCTCTGCTACTTTAGCCGGATTAGGCAGCATCATTTTTTCCAGCTCGGTATGTAAAGGTATAGCAGGTAAATTAGCAGCGCCTAATGTAAATACAGGTGCATCTAAGTGCTGGAAACAAGCTTTGGATATTCTGCCTGCCAACGATTCTGCAAACGAATTCAGCAGTGGCTCCTCTGTTAGCACCAGCGCCTTGCCGTGGCGTTTAACAGAAGTAAGTACCGTGTCAAAATCGAGGGGATTCAGGGTGCGTAAATCCACTATTTCTATACGTCCGGAAAATTGTTTTGCCGCTGCCAATGCCCAGTGAACGCCCATGCCATATGTTATAACCGTTAGGGAATTTCCTGATTTAACCTGTTCTTCCTCAGCATGCAGAATGACACGCGCTTTTCCGAGAGGAAGTAAATATTCTTCATCAGGTTCTATTGTTTTAGCCGTTTCTGTGCCCGCAACTTTAGACCAATACAGCCCTTTATGCTCCAGCATAACCACAGGGTTTGGGTCCAGAAAGGCCGCTTTCATTAATCCTTTCATATCTGCTGCATTGGAAGGATACACTACTTTAATGCCGCGAATGTTCAGCAGCGTAGATTCTATGCTGCCGGAGTGGTAAGGCCCTCCCCCACCGTAAGCACCTATCGGAACCCTGATCAGCGATTGCACCGGGAATTTGCCCATCGATAAGTAGCAGCTTTTGGAGAGCTCCTCCACCAGCTGGTTTATACCTGGCCAGATGTAGTCAGCAAACTGGATCTCTACAATAGCTTTAGCTCCTACAGCCGACATGCCGGCTGTAGAGCCGATAATATATGCCTCTTGGATAGGCGTGTTAAATACCCGTGCATCTCCGTACTTTTTTGCCAGCAAAGCGGCCTCCCTGAAAACACCGCCAAGTTCACCGCCCACATCCTGGCCGTAGAAAAGAGCTTCCGGGTAGGTTTTTAAAATATCATCTACAGCATGTAAGGCGGCATCTACCATGGTCACTTTCTCGGCACCAGCGGGCGTACGGTTTCCTGTTTCCTCCGTTATTGTTGTGGGCGCGAACTCATGCAGGTCGAAAGAGTCTGGTTCCGGCACCGGAGCATCCAGCGCTTGCTGGTAATGTGCTTCCACCAGTTTCTGAGCCTCTCTTTCCAGCAGTATGATTTCATCTTCGCCCACTTCCATCTCCAGCAGTGCCTTCCTGAGTTTTGGAATAGGATCATCGGCACTTTGCAGTTTCAGGTTATCTCCTCTGTACCACTCTCTGCGAACCCCGGAGGTATGGTGGCCCAGCAACGGGCATTTAGCGTGCACCAGTATAGGCTTGCGGAGCTGGCGTGCATACTCAAAGGCAACTCGCATCCCTTCGTGCGATTCTATGAAGTCAGAGCCGTCCACTCTTAAACGCTCCATTCCTTTAAAACCAGCGGCATATTCGTAGGCATCCATAGCACGCATTTCCTTGCCGGTAGCTGAAATGCCCCAATCGTTATCCTGTACCAGGTATACAATAGGTAAGCCTTTTAGAACCGCCATCTGAAAAGCTTCGGCAACTTCACCTTCGGTAACAGAGCCATCGCCCAGCGAGCAAAGCACCACAGGCTTTTCTTCGCCCTGCAACAGCCCCTGCCCTTCCAGGTAAGCTATCGCATGTGCCATACCGGTAGCAGGAATGGCCTGCATGCCTGTGGCGGAGCTTTGGTGAGGGATGGTAGGAAATCCTTCGCGCTTTAGAGAAGGGTGCCCATAGTAGGTGCGGCCTCCTGAAAAAGGATCATCTGCTTTGGCCATCAGTTGCAGCATCAGTTCGTAAGGCGTAAGCCCTATTCCCAGCAGCATGGAATCGTCGCGGTAGTAAAGGGAGGCGTAATCGTACGGTTTAAGTTGGAAAGCAGCAGCGAGTTGAATGGCCTCGTGTCCGCGGGAAGTACTGTGCACATATTTGCTGCAAACACTTTTATTGTCTTCATACATATCTGCCATCATTTTGGCAGT
The DNA here is from genome assembly GCF_005491705.1 of Pontibacter sp. SGAir0037. Lineage (NCBI taxonomy): Bacteria > Pseudomonadati > Bacteroidota > Cytophagia > Cytophagales > Hymenobacteraceae > Pontibacter > Pontibacter sp. SGAir0037. Next base: position 1,445,950 of record NZ_CP028092.1, read on the forward strand.
AATCATCAGTTTATATGCTTTTTTTAGAGTATTTATGTCAATTTTAAAGTCTTCGAGCGTATCTTTTGGCATATTTAAGTTTTTTTCCGAAATTAAGTATTTTTAGGTACATTTTGAAATTTTAGGCTGAACTAGGTTTACTGTGTTTATTGCTTAATTTTGCGCTACCCCGAACCTTTTATACGCTGAATTTTATGTTTAGAGAAGAAGTTGAAGCCTTTATGCGACAGTTCCAGCAATACCTGGTGCAGGCATTGGAAACATGCGATGGTGGTGCTGCATTCAAAGCGGATGAGTGGCAGCATGCTGAAGGCGGTGGAGGTGTTTCACGTATCATCGAAAATGGCGCAGTACTTGAAAAAGGCGGTGTTAACTTTTCTGCGGTTCATGGTCAGCTGTCTCCTTCTTTCTTAAAAATGCTGGAGATGCCTGATCCGCAATTTTTCGCAACAGGAGTTTCAGTTGTGATGCACCCGCATAGTCCGATGGTGCCCATCACACACATGAATGTGCGTTATTTTGAGGCTGGTAACGGAACTGCCTGGTTTGGTGGCGGTATAGACCTTACGCCAATTTATGTGGATTTAAACCAGGCACGGGCATTTCATGAGGCAATGCAGGAGGTGTGCGCAAAACATCATCCCTCTTATTATCCGGAGTTTAAAAAATGGGCTGATGATTATTTTTACAATCAGCATCGTGCTGAAACGCGTGGTGTAGGCGGTATTTTCTTCGACAGACTGATGGCAACAGAAGAATTCTCACTGGAACAGCGTTTTGCTTTTGTGCGGGATGTGGCTTATGCCTTTGCCCCAGCCTATACCGCCATTATCAATCAGAACAGGAACCTTGCTTTTGGAGAGCAGGAAAAACAATGGCAGCTGATCCGTAGAGGACGCTACGTGGAATTTAACCTGGTGTATGACCGTGGTACCAAGTTTGGGCTGGCAACCGGCGGGCGCATAGAATCAATTCTGATGAGCCTCCCGCAGTATGCTTCGTGGGTATATAATCACCAGCCTGCGCCGGGCAGTGCTGAGGAGAAAACATTGCACTATCTGAAAAAAGACATTGACTGGCTTTCTGTTGAAGTATAGGGATGGAAACGCTGGAGAAAATGGATCAGGAGCTTTTCCTGTACCTCAACGATCAGCATAATCCTTTCTGGGATGCTGTAATGAGTTTTGTATCCAATAAGTACGTTTGGATACCTTTTTACCTGTTGCTGATTGCTTACCTGGTTTACCGCTACCGGAGACAAAGTATGGCTATGCTGGGCCTGGCTATTGCAGCAGTTGGCTTAGCAGACTTTATAGCTTCTGGAATTTTTAAGCCTTACTTCGCCCGGCTCCGCCCCTGCCACGACCCAGACCTATCCGTGACTGTTAATTTTATACAGGGCTGCGGAGGGCAGTTTGGCTTTATGTCGTCGCATGCCTCCACAGCTTTTGCACTGGCCGTTTTCTTTAACCTGATCCTTTCCGACCGTTATACAATTTTTAAGATCGTGCTGGTAGTATGGGCAGTAGTGGTTTCGTATAGCAGGATCTACCTTGGCGTACATTACCCGGGAGATACTATGGCAGGGGCTTTGCTGGGCAGCTTTCTGGCATATGTATGTGCTTTAGGGTATTGGATTTTAGTAAAGAAGTACCCACAGATGGTCAGGCAAAAGCCATAGCATCATTTTTTTAACAACCGCGCCACATACTTGCCAATAATATCGAACTCCAGATTCACGGTCTTCCCTGGCTTTACGTGCTGCAGGTTGGTATGCTCGTAAGTATAAGGTATAATGGCTACAGAAAAACGGTCCTCCTGCGAGTTTACTACAGTTAAACTGATACCGTTTACACAGATGGAGCCTTTTTCTACAGTTACATTGCCGGAGCTGGCGTCATAGCTGAAAGTAAAAATCCAGCTGCCATTATGGTCCTCTACCGACTCGCAAACGCCAACCTGGTCTACATGCCCTTGCACCACATGCCCATCGAAACGTCCGTTTGACTGCATGCAACGCTCCAGATTTATAGTATCTCCTACCTGAAGCGCATTCAGATTAGTTTTTTGCAGGGTTTCATCTATGGCTGTAACGGTATACCTGTCAGCGTCAATACCCACCACTGTCAAACAAACGCCATTATGCGCTACACTTTGATCTATTTTAAGCTCATTTGTAAAAGGAGATGATACTGTAAAGTGCTTATTGCTTTCTTCTGATCTTATATCTTCTACTTTGCCGATTGCTTCTATGATTCCTGTAAACATGTGCTTTTTCTTTGTGGTAACAAAAGTATAAGGTTTTACTCAATTCTACTGCTATAGCTTCACGTTGATAAATTAAAAAATGAATGACGGGTAAAATGAATTTGCACAGCCACTTTATATGATGATGGTGCACTTTTATCCTGAAGGCTTTTATTATTTCTGTTACAGCTGTTGCTTTATCACAATCAGTAATCCTTTGGCTGCAAGCTTTTTATAGCCGGTCAGCAATTATGCACCTGCACTCATTTATACGCTTTAATAGCGATTTTAAGAAGCTTTACGTATTTTCGCAATATTCGCCCCTGGCACAGGCAACTGTGAAGTAGTTTTAGAATTTATGTTTAGAAGATAATAAAGAAATGCAGACTGATTTGTATAAGCATAAAGGAATGCGCCGCGCATTGGTTAAACTTTTGAGAGATAAAGGCATATTTGATGAGCGCGTTTTGGCTGCTATAGAAACTGTACCACGTCATTTCTTTTTCGAAAAAGCCTTTGTAGAACAGGCTTACCAGGATAAAGCATTTCCGATTGGCGAAGGACAAACTATTTCCCAACCTTACACGGTGGCTTTTCAAACAGAGCTTCTCAAGTTAAAATCTACGGATAAAGTGCTGGAAATTGGTACTGGCTCAGGTTACCAGTGCTGTGTACTGCTCCAGATTACCCCTAGCGTCTATACAATAGAATATAACCGGCCACTCTACGAAAAAGCCATCAGGTTCTTTAAAACTTACGGACTCAAACCTCATACGTTCCATGGTGACGGTTCTGAGGGCTTACCCTCGCATGCGCCTTATGATAAAATTATTGTAACTGCCGGTGCTCCCACTGTTCCGAAAAGCCTGATGAAGCAGCTGAATATCGGTGGTATACTGGTTATACCTGTTGGCGACGAGAAAACGCAGCGTATGCTTCGGATTACCCGCGTACAAGAAAACGAGTTTACCAAAGAAGAATTTACCAATTTTAAGTTTGTGCCGCTGCTCGGCAGAGAAGGCTGGAGCAGCGACAAGGGCTAAACTATAAACTTCATTTTATCCTTTGCCGGTATACCTGTATCTTTGCGCCCGGAAAAACTAAACTATAATGCGCAAACAAAAAAAAGTACAGGAGTCCTACGTTATTATGACGGAACTGGTACTACCAAACGATACCAATACGCTTAATAATTTAATGGGAGGAAAAATGATGCACTGGATGGACATTGTTTCTGCCATCTCTGCTCAAAAACACTCTAACAGAATTGTAGTTACAGCTTCTGTAGATAATGTTTCTTTCTCAGAAAGTATTAAATTAGGAAATGTGGTAACACTGGAGGCAAAGGTAACGCGTGCGTTCAGTTCATCCATGGAAGTGCACATTGTAGTGTTTGCAGAAGATATTCCGAGTGGCCGAAGAGTAAAATCCAATGAGGCCTTCTTTACTTTTGTAGCCGTAGATCAGTCTGGTCGCGCTATAGATGTACCGGAAGCTATACCGGAAACAGATGAAGAATTAAGATTATATGAGGGAGCTTTGCGCCGCCGACAGTTGCGATTGGTCTTAGCGGGAAGAATGAAACCGAGCGAAGCAAATGAACTCCGCTCTATTTTTGATCTGAAAGAAGAATAATATAAGAGGTAGCAAGGGTATGGCAGCATTATCAGCAGATGAATTGAACAGTGCATTTCTGAAGAATTTCTTCTCAGAAACAATTTTTATTTTGCCAGATGAGGCTGCGCCTGCCCTATACCAGTCACAGGAGCAGATGGCAGAGACTAACCTTCGCCCAGTCGCATCTCCTGAAACGCCTCCTCCGGCAGTTGCTCCTGCTGCACCACAGGAAGTACCGCATTCGGCGCCTACACCTCATAAACCAATTGCTTTGCCTAAAATGCCCAAAATTGAACCTGTTTTACCAGGGTCTTTTGAGGTTATCGGTGAAAACAAAAAGGGTGTTGTTGTGTTGGTTACCTTGCCTGACCAGGAGTTTAAAGCCCTGCCTCAATCAGAGTTTTTAAGAAAAATTTTGGGAGCCATCGGTTTCCAGCCTGCTGATGTAGCCTTTGTAAACAATATTTCCGGAACGATAGCCAATTTCGAAGAACTGGTAACAAAGCTACAGGTAAACTACATCATCAGCTTTGCCAGCAGGCTACATACAGATAAGCCACACGACAAGTTTACGCTTTATAATCCTGTAAAGGTAGCGGAGGTTCCTATTGTTTTCTCACAGTCGCTGGCTGTACTCGATAAGAACCAGGAACAGAAGAAGTTCCTTTGGAATGCCTTGCAAAAAGTGTTCAAATAGCTTCTTCTGTTAAGACACTGCAACAGCTACAAAAGCAATCGTTTCTAGTGCTCGATATAGATCTAAACTAAGTGCTGCTAAACAAAAAAGCCATTCTTTATGTAGAATGGCTTTTTTGTTTAGCAGGTGGCTTCCTTCAGTTTAATTCAACAAGGTGGCAATTTTTTGCTCTAAATCTGCTCCTCGAAGACCTTTGGCTATAATCTTTCCTTCTTTATCTACCAGGATAGTTTGAGGAATGGAATTAACGCCGTACAGTTCAGCAGCTGCACTTTGCCAGCCTTTCAAGTCAGAAACATGAGGCCACGTTAGTTTATCATCAGCAATGGCTTTTAACCATTTATCTTTCGATTGATCCAGCGACACACCAAAAATTTCAAAACCTTTGTCTTTATACTCGTTGTACATACGCACTACCTTCGGGTTCTCCTGGCGGCACGGACCGCACCAGCTTGCCCAGAAGTCAATTAACACGTATTTGCCTCTCAAAGAAGAAAGCGCTATACTGCCTCCATCTGGCGTTGGTAAAGAAAAATCGGGAGCAAGAGCACCAATGGCAGTACTGCGGTGGCTTTTTAGTCGCTCATTCAGTAAGGTGGTATACTTTGAGTTCGGTATATTTTCCGCAAATACATTGTACATGCTGTCTGCAAAAGCAAAATCCTGTACGGGATCTACTAAGCTGGCCGTACCAAAGGCGGCAACTATAGAATTCGGGTGCTTGCGCAAGAATTCTTTAATAGCTTTGCCGGAACTCAAGTACTTTTCTTTGATAGCTTCAGCTTCCTCTTCTTTTCCTTCCTGCATCGCTGCAGCATAATCAGCTTCTAACTGCTGACGCTCTTTTTGTACGCTGTTTACCAGGTTTTCCAGTTCGCGGAAAATTTTGGTTTCTTCAGAGCCTTCTACTTTGGCTGTGCCATTTATGTCTGTTGCATCTGCCTCGAAATTGATCTTGGCATTCTCTAACACCAGCATTAACCCATTCTGCTGCTGGTTCTCCAGCGCCAGGCGATAAAGTGTTGGTTCAGCTACTTTGCCTTCAAAATTAAAGGTGCCATCTGAAGCAATAGCAGCGGTGTCTCTGGCTACTAACTGCGTTTCGCCTAGTTCAAATAACAAAACCCTGCCTTCGGAAGCATTGTTAAGTTTTCCTTTAATGGCGTAGTTTCCGCTACCGTTAGCAGCCTGCTTGTTACCCTGGCAGCTCACCAGTAAAATGGCTGCAGATGCAAAAGCAATAAATTTATTATACATCATACTCATGTTATTAAGCGTTCAGAGTTTCCCGAAGCAGTTTATTGGCAATCTTCGGATCAGCTTTTCCTTGTGTCTTCTTCATGATCTCTCCCATAAACATACCAATTAAAGCCTGCTTGCCAGCTTTATATTCCGCAACTTTAGCAGGATTACCAGCTACAACTTCTGAAATAATCAGCTGCAGCGAATCGGAGTCGGACTGCTGCAGCAAGCTCTGTTCTTCAGCTACCTGCAAAGCCGTTTTACTTGGGTTCTCCAGCAGGAAAGGGTAAATCTGTTTGGCAGCAATAGAATGGCTTACTTTGTTTTCGTCTACCAGGGCAATAATTTCAGCAATCTGCTGTGGCTGCAGCGGGAAGTCGGAAATGTGTAAGGTCAGTTCGTTCAGGTACGACTTTACAGGACCCATTACCCAGTTAGAGGCTGCTTTATAATTGGAAGTGTGCTGTGTTAACTCATTAAAATACAAGGCAATCTCTTTAGAATCGGTAAGTACGGCAGCATCATATTCAGGTAGGCCCAGTTCTTCTGTAAATCGCTTGTACAGCTCCTGAGGCAAGGCAGGCATACTCTCTTTAATCGTATGCAGCCATTCCTGTTCGATCACCAACGGCGGAAGGTCTGGCTCCGGGAAGTAACGGTAATCATTCATGGTTTCTTTGGAACGCTGACTGGAAGTAGTGCCCGTGTTCGCATCAAAACCGCGTGTTTCGCCCTCTACCACGCCTCCATTTTCCAGGATCATGATCTGGCGCTCTATTTCGTGTTCAATCGCACGCTGCACGTTCCGGAAAGAGTTCATGTTCTTCACCTCTACTTTGGTGCCGTATTGCTTCGCTCCTTTCAGCATCACCGATACGTTGGCATCGCAACGCAGCGAACCCTCTTCCATGTTACCGTCACAGATATCGAGGTAGCGCACCAAGCGGCGGATTTCAACCATATAGTTGTAGGCCTCTGTAGAATCTCGCAGATCAGGCTCCGATACAATTTCAATAAGAGGCACACCAGCACGGTTGAAGTCAACCAGTGTTTCAATTTCACCGGGCAAGTGCATCGACTTTCCGGCATCCTCTTCCATGTGAATACGGGTGATGCCGATGTGGCTATCTGTTCCTGCTTCGTTTTTTACCACTAAGTGTCCGCCTGTGCAAACAGGGGTTTTGTCCTGCGTAAGCTGGTAGCCTTTCGGAAGGTCCGGGTAAAAGTAGTTTTTACGGGCATACACATTATGGCGGGTAATTTCGCAATGTGTGGCAAGGCCCATTTTCACGGCCATTTCTACTACTTTTTTGTTGATGCGCGGCAATGTGCCCGGATGTGCCAGGGTAATGGCACTCAGGTTGGTATTCGGAAGCATGCCGTACTCGGTAGAGTCCGATGAGTAAGCTTTACTTTGAGTCAGCAGCTGTGCGTGAACTTCTAAACCAATAACTGGCTGATATTTATCTCTTATCTCTTTATCCATCAGTTTAATCTTTTCAGATTATCCGTTTAATGCGTTTCTAACTAATTCGCGTGCTTTGGCAGGCACAGCCTGTAAACCAGCACTGTCTTTACCGCCGGCAGTTGCATAGAATGTCTGGCCACCGCCACCGCCTTTAATTTCTTTGGCAAGCTCTCTAATCAACTGGCTGGCATTCAGGTTTTTTTCTGAGACAATGTTGTCTGCCAGCATAACTGCTATTTGTGGCTTGCCCTCTATTTCAGCCGCCAATACCAGCACCAGGTTATCTACTACCTGTCGCATGTCGAAGGCCAGCTTCTTCAGATAATCTGAGTTGCTTACCTGTACCTGCTCTGCAATAAAGTTCACGCCAGCTAAAGTTTCTGCTTTTTGAGCCAGAGAGTCCTTCAGGCTGTTCAGTTGCTGCAGCTCAAACGCTTCTAACTGCTTCTGCAGGCTTTTGTTTTCTTCCTGTAGCTTCTCAACTGCTTTGGATACATTGTTCTGTGAACCTAACACTTCCCGCACCGCATTCAGTTCGTTCAGTTGCTGTTGCATGTATTCGTCGGCTGCTCCACCTGTCAGGGCTTCGATTCTGCGCACCCCAGCTGCTACGGAACTTTCAGAAATAATTTTAAAATACCCGATCTGGCCTGTGTTAAACACGTGTGTGCCGCCGCAGAGCTCTACGGAATAGGTATTGTCAAAAGTAATAACGCGTACAAAGTCACCGTATTTTTCACCAAACAGAGCGGTTGCTCCCATAGCCTTAGCCTCCTCAATTGGTACATTGCGGCTTTCGCCTAGCGGAATTGCCTGGCGTACACGCTCATTCACCAATATTTCGACCTCCCGCAACTGCTCATCTGTAATTTTAGAGAAGTGGGAGAAGTCGAAGCGCAATAGCTTTTCGTTTACCAACGACCCTTTCTGCTGCACGTGGTCACCTAAAACTCTTCTTAAAGCAGACTGCAATAAGTGTGTAGCAGAGTGATTCTTACGAATGGTATTCCGACGCGTAGCATCAATCCCAGCTTTAAACACTGCCTCTGCATCCTGAGGCAGTTTGCTAACAATATGAACAATCAGATCGTTTTCTTTTTTGGTATCGAGTACTTCTACTCTTTCGTCACCAGCAATCAGGTTCCCTGTATCGCCTACTTGGCCTCCGCTCTCTGCATAGAACGGCGTGCGGTCTAATACAATATGAAATTCTGTTTTATTTTTTGTTTTAACCTGGCGATATTTTACAATGCGGGCTTCTGTGGTGTCTACATCATAGCCCACAAACTCTGTTTCAGCCTCTGGCAGCAGTACAGTCCAGTCACCCTGCTCACTTACAGCAGCATTGCGCGAACGATTCTTTTGCTGCTCCATCTCCACGCCGAAGCCAGCCTCATCTATGGTAAAGCTTTTCTCACGGGCAATGAGTGCTGTCAGATCCAGCGGGAAGCCAAAGGTATCGTAAAGCTCGAAAGCCGTTTTTCCGTCAATGGTGTTGTTATTTTCACGGAATTTGTCTTCCTGCGCTTCAATGCGCTTTAGGCCGTTCTCCAGCGTGCGCAGGAAAGCATTCTCTTCTTCCTCAATCACACGCTGCACAAAGCTTAGCTGGGCCTTCAGCTCAGGGAAAACATGAGCTGTCTGGTCGGCCAGCACTTCGGCTAACCTGTAAAGGAATGGCTTCTTAAAGTTCAGGAATGTGAATGCATAGCGAACAGCACGGCGCAGAATACGTCGGATAACATAACCGGCCTTGTTGTTCGATGGCAGCTGTCCGTCTGAAATGGCAAAGGCGATAGCGCGAATGTGATCCGACATTACCCGTATGGCGATATCGGTTTTCTCATCTTCGCCATAGGTAACACCAGCTTCTTTGGCAATAAATTGGATCAGCGGTTGGAAAACATCCGTATCATAATTAGATCGCTTGCCTTGAATAGCCATACACAAACGCTCGAAGCCCATACCTGTATCTACGTGCTGTGCAGGAAGTTTAACAAGGGTGCCATCCGCTAGACGGTTAAACTCCATAAATACGTTGTTCCAGATCTCCACAACCTGCGGGTGGTCGTTGTTCACCAGTTCTTTACCGTCTACCTGCGCACGTTCTTCGTCTGAGCGTAAGTCAACATGAATTTCGGAGCAGGGTCCGCACGGGCCTGTATCGCCCATTTCCCAGAAGTTGTCTTTTTTGGAACCCAGTAGGATGCGGTCTTCTGCAATCATACCTTTCCAGATATCAAAAGCTTCCTGGTCCACCGGCAGGTTTTCTGAAGCGTCGCCCTGAAAGACAGAAACATACAGCCTGTCTTTTGGCAGCTTATAGACCTCCGTTAGCAGTTCCCACGACCAGGCCAAAGCTTCCTTTTTAAAGTAGTCGCCGAACGACCAGTTGCCCAGCATCTCGAACATGGTATGGTGGTAGGTATCGTAGCCTACTTCTTCCAGGTCGTTGTGCTTACCGCTTACGCGAAGGCATTTCTGTGTATCGGCTACTCTTTTGTAAGGGGCAGGTTTATTGCCCAGAAAGTAGTCTTTAAAAGGAGCCATACCCGAGTTAATAAACATCAGGGTGGGGTCGTCTTTCACCACAAGCGGTGCCGATGGCACTACCTGGTGTTGTTTGGAAGCAAAGAAGTCCAGGAACTTTTGTCTTATCTCAGCTGAGTTCATCTATGATTTTCAAGCATTTAAATACTAAATGCTATACTTGTTGTTTAATAAAGAAAAATAACGAATTTTTGCCTTAGCAAAACAAGCAGCAGCAACTGACGTTTGTTCGGCTCATTTATGGCAAAAGTAGCATATTTTAGCCGTATTGAGTAGCAAATGTTTAAAATTAGTGAGTGGCTGCCTTTAAAATTGAAAGACCTTATGCCGTATAAAGATAAAGAAATCGTAAAGCAGTATTATACTATAGGTGAAGTAGCCGCCATTTTTGAAGTTGCTCCTTCGCTTATCCGCTTCTGGGAAACCGAGTTTGAGCAGTTAAAGCCTAAAAAAAGCAAGAAAGGCAACCGCCAGTATACACCTAAAGATATTGAAGAGCTTCGCACGGTGTATCATCTTGTAAAAGAACGCGGGTATACTATTCAGGGTGCAAAAGAAGTCCTAAAAAACAAGTCGGTGCAGACAAAAGACAAAATTGAGATCATTCATTCTCTGGAGAAAGTAAAGTCTTTTCTGATCGGAATTAAGGAACAGTTGAATACAAAAGCCTGATTTCTGCGTACCCTGAGCTACCATGCTAGATGAACAGACGCAATACGAAATAGCTTTAACCTTATTACCCAATATCGGCGACATTACCGTGCGGATGCTGGTAAGTTACTGTGGTTCTGCAAAAGCGGTTTTTCAAGCACCCAAAGAAAAGCTGTTGAAGATACCCGGTATCGGCGACAAAACAGCTACGGGTTTATTGAACGGTAAGACGGAAGCATTGCGCAGAGCTGAGGGTATTATAAAGCAGGCACAGGAACTGCATGTTAAAACGCTGTTTTATACGCATCCCGATTTTCCTGAGCGGCTGAAAGCCATTCCCGATGCACCTGTGCTGTTGTACCTGCGCGGAAATGCCAACCTGAATACCCGCCGCATGATCAGCATTGTAGGCACCCGCAATGCCACCAGCTATGGCCAGGCAGTAACAGAACGCATCGTAGAAGAACTGAAGCCTTATGGGGTTTCTATTGTTAGCGGACTGGCGTACGGGATTGATATTTATGCCCATAGGGCTGCTTTACAGGCTGGTTTGCATACTATTGGTGTTATGGCTACAGGAGCCGATACGGTTTACCCTGCCGCTCATAAAAAATATGCCGAGCGCATGCTTACACAAGGCGGCGTACTCACAGAAAACACGTTCGGCACTAAGCCCGACGCTCCCCGCTTTCCGGAACGGAACCGTATTATTGCAGGCTTAGGCGATTGTACCATTGTGGTAGAAGGCGCAATTAAAGGCGGCGCCTTAATCACAGCCGATATTGCACATAGTTACGATCGTGAGGTAATGGCTGTGCCGGGAAATATCACCTCTTCGGTTTCCGAAGGTACAAACTATCTTATCAAAACGCTAAAAGCCGTCGCCTATACCTCTGTGCAGGACCTGGTGGAGCTGCTTAACTGGGATCTGGAGGACAGTGGCGTTTATAAGCCTGCGCGTGCCGCTTCGGCAGCTTTCGATCCGGCCGATTATAATGCAGATGAGGTAAAGGTGTTGAACCAGCTTTTGCAGAGCAAAGAGGAACTGATAGATAACCTGAGCTGGAAAACCCAAATACCTGTCAACCAGCTATCTTCTATCCTGCTTAGCCTTGAATTTAAAGGAGTGGTAAGACAGATGCCAGGTAAAAAGTTTATGCTCACGCTGTAGCACTACTCTACTGGTACTACAGGCAAAGGCTTCACGGGGCTTCATAAATTTTATCATACGGATGATAATGCTTATTTTGTGTTTCTATTTTTCCTGCACAAAAGCAAAAAAATGCATATCCTTTTTAATGGGCAATTGATGGCTGCCGAAGAACTCCGGCTTTCCCTTTCCAACAGAGCTTTTCAATACAATGACGGCTTCTTTGAAACCATGATAGTAAAAGATGGTGTCATCCGGTTCTGGCAGGATCATGTTGAACGGATACAGGAGGCCACAAAGGTGCTAAGGCTTCAACTTCCGGTAGAATTTACTTCTATCAATCTATTAGAAAATAATTTGTTACGATTGGCCGAAACCCACAATGCCTTCGCAAACGGTCGCCTTAAACTAAAGGTATGGCGAGGAGGCGCAGGACTTTTTACACCAGAAACAAATGCTGCAGAATGGCTGGCGACAGTACAGGCAACGGTTCCGGCAAAAGCAGTTCCGGTGCACATGGGAGTTTGCCAGACAGTTCATACCAGCTACTCTCCTTTTTCTTCTTTTAAAGGACCTCATGCACTGTTATATGTACTGGCAGGTACAGAAAAAAAAGAAACAGCTTTCGACGATCTGCTTCTCTTAAGCTGTGACGGCTCTATGGCAGAGCTAATTTCTTCGAATTTGTTCTGGTATTGGAACAACACCCTTTATACTCCTGCGCTGGAAACCGGCTGTGTGAACGGTATTCTGCGTAGAAACATCATCAGGTACTGTAAAGGTGAAGGCATAGCGGTACAAGAAGTAAAAATGAAACTTAATGATTTGCCGGCTAATGCAACTGTATTTGCCGGGAATGTGACAGGTATTAAATTGATTCACAAGCTGAACAATAAGGACTTGACTGTCTCCTGTACCTTTGTAGACAAGCTACAAGCCGACTTAAAACTAAGATGACACCACTATTGTTGTTGTAACAGCATTTATAGAATAGGTAGAAGCAGCTCCTTATAATTGCCTTCTGTTGTGTTATTTAAATTCTAACTTGTTGAGCTATTCTTTTTTTAACTGGTATACCTATTCCAACGCATACTTTAGTCTGACATAATTTATGATTTCATTCTTCTTATCTATAGTTGCCCTGGTACTTGGGTATTTTTTATACTCAAAATTCATTGAGAAAGTGTTTGGCGTTGATCCGACACGAAAAACGCCTGCGCTGACTATGAACGACGGCGTAGACTATGTGCCAATGCCTCAATGGAAAATCTTTCTGATCCAGTTTCTGAATATTGCCGGCCTCGGTCCTATTTTCGGAGCGGTAGCAGGTGCCATGTGGGGGCCGTCCGCCTTTCTCTGGATTGTGCTGGGTTCCGTTTTCGCAGGGGGTGTGCACGACTATTTTTCAGGTATGCTTTCGCTCCGGCACAAGGGAGAAAGTATAACTGAAACAACAGGCCGCTACCTGGGTTCAGGCATGAAACAGGTGATGCGCGTTTTTACCATCATCCTGATGATCATGCTTGGTGCCGTGTTCATTATGGGACCAGCCAAGATATTGGACGGTATGACAGGCGGTATTGGCGGAGGTGTGACCATGTGGGTCTGGATAATCTTTGTTTACTATATCCTTTCCACGGTACTGCCAATCGATAAGATCATTGGTAAGTTTTATCCTGTTTTTGGTGTAGCCCTGCTTTTTATGGCCATTGGCATCATGGTGGTGATGGTGGCACAGGGGTTGCCTATTCCGGAGCTAACCATGGATCATCTTTCCAATATGCACCATAGTCCTGAAAAATTCCCGTTGTTCCCGATGCTTTTTGTGACGGTAGCCTGTGGAGCCATCTCAGGATTCCATTCTTCACAGTCGCCTATGATGGCGCGCTGCATGACAAATGAAAAGCAAGGTAGAAGCATCTTCTATGGCGCTATGATAACAGAAGGCGTGGTTGCTTTAATCTGGGCAGCCATTAGCATGAGCTTCTTTGGCGGAGTTGGCGAACTGAACGATGTGCTGGTAGCGCAACAGGGAAATGCCGCCTATGTGGTGAGTGTCATTTCAAATTCGTTGCTGGGAAAGATTGGTGGCATTCTGGCACTGCTGGGAGTAGTGGCAGCGCCTATCACCTCAGGCGATACCGCGTTTCGAAGTGCGCGTTTAATAGTGGCAGACTTTACAAAATCGAAGCAGAGCTCGATCAGGAACAGGCTCTTGATAAGTTTTCCTTTGTTTGTAGCAGGTTATGCCCTGACGCTGGTAGATTTCGGAATAGTATGGCGTTATTTTGCCTGGACAAACCAAACATTGGCTACCGTGGTGCTATGGATGATTACAGCATACCTGATTCAGGAAAGAAAAGCATTCTGGGTAACGCTGGTGCCGGCTGTCTTTATGAGTGCCGTGGTTACATCATACATCCTGGTTGCACCGGAAGGGTTTAGCCTCTCCACTAATATCTCTTATGCTGTTGGTATAGCCGTAGCGTTAATGCTACTGGTGGTAACGCTGGTAAAAATCAACAAAAAGGAAGAGCCCGAACTGGAGGCTGTAAAGTAAAGGTAGCGTAAGGTGAGCGTATAGAGGCTGTAATCAATGAAATAAGTTTTTTATACGCCACCATAACCTGCTGGCTGGGTTAGAGTGAACAATTAGTACTTCACCTATCAAAACATTTGAGTCCGGCTTTATGAAAAGATCATTTAACAAAATTGTTTTATTTCCGTTCAGCAGCACCTTTATTTCATGATTTTCATAACCAATATATCGTGTTTGAAGAATGATCATATCTGAAGAACTTGTATAAGATAAACTGAAAGTTCCGTCTGCATTTGTCAATACACCTTTATCAGTCTCTTTTACTGTGATTGATACACCAGGAAGAGGCTCTTTGCTTTCACTTTCTACTACTTTTCCTTTTATAGTTATCAAAGAATCACTTTGGGAAGTATAATGATCAGCTAAATTTTTGTTTGTCTGATCAAAATGCAATGGAGTAAAATGCGAAAGGTGAGCTTTACCTGAAGCAATTGTAACAGGAACAAACAAAGCTATAGCCGCTGCCAAAGCTGCCTTTACACCGGAAAATTTGATGAAAGAAGACGGCGAGTTAAGTTTGTAAAGCCTTAGCTGGTCCGTCCGAAGCCTGCCGCAGGTTTGTCCCTCATAATGCTTGAAGTAATCCAGTAGCTGCTTTTCAGTAAAACTTGTGAAATCCACAACCACTTTTTCACAGGCAGCGCAATATCTGTCTTGCTGTGTTGGCTGCATCTGCTGCCAGTTTTCCTTGCATGGTTTAGCTATCGCTATCTGAATTTTCTCTGCCATACGTTCAATATAGTCATTTTCAGGCTACAGAACAAGTACTAGCTTTCTTTCAGCTTTTCGTAGATTTTTTTGTAGAATGGAGTTGCAATGCCCTCTTTTTCTCCTTCTCGCACGATGTACCCGGTCAGGTTTTCCAGCTCTGTCTGGTTGTGGTTCTGGTAGTCACGGTGCATAGAGGACGTGGTGTCTTTAGGAAACTTCTGTAAAAGCTGGATGTTTTTTTCTACAATATCTGCAGGTAAATGAATCTGTTTGGCATCTGCCACTGCTTTCAGTTCCTGTATCAGGGTGCGCAACTGCTCTGTAAGCTCCGGCTGCCCCAGTATATTACCGGCAGGCTGGTTGGTATAAGAGGTAAAGGTAGCCAACGGTGAAATAAAAGAAAACTTTTCCCAAACCTTGTCTTTTATATTCTCATACAGCTCGTTATGAATGCCGGCGTCATCCAGAACCTGCTTTACTGTTTGCAACTCTTCGGTTGCTAATGCCGGATTTCCCCATACCAGACGGTTTAACTTTCCCTGAACTTTTACTTTGCCAGGTGCCGCCACACTGGAGATAATGTAGGTGCAGCCCCACAATAGTTTACTTTGCGGGTAAAGGCGCGATAAATATTCGATGCTCTCTACCCCGTTCAGCAACGGAAGAAGGTAGGTCTGGACAGTAATACTTGACTTTAATGCCTGTGCTACCGTGTGCAGGCTGTAACTTTTCACGGAGAAAAGCACCAGGTCCAGTTTTCCAAGACTTTGCAGATCGTCTGTTACCAGATCAGGCTTGATCGTTTCTTGATCTCCTGCATAATCCAGCAATAAACCTGTTGAGTTTATTTTCTCTTTGTGCTCTCCTCGCGCAATAAATATGATTTCATGTTCTTCTGAAGCAGCATATTTCTGCGCCAGTTTACCGCCATAAAAACCGCCTACTCCTCCAATCCCTATAATGGCTATTCTGAATTTGTTTTGCATGATCTGGGTGTCTGGTTTGTCAGTTTGCATGATTAGGTAATACAGATTTGATGTTTAGTTAAGGGTGGTTTCGTCTGTGTTTACGGTTGGAATAGCCCTGATTTCACGGTTACGCTTTAAAAACCGGGTGTGAATGAGAAGCGCAAGAACAGAAAAACTTAAGCCAACAGCAACTACACCATTCCATTTCCACACATGCCAGGCATGGCTGGCCAGGTAAGTACCTGCCGCACCACCCATAAAATATGTAAACATATACACGGTATTCAGCCGATTACGTGCCTCTGGCAGTAAAGCAAAAATAAGCGTCTGGTTGGCAATATGCGTTGCCTGTACTCCCAGGTCCATCAGGATCACTCCTACTACCAGTCCGGCTATACTGCGGCTGGAAAGGCCAAACACGATATACGAAAGTACAATGAGTGCAATGGTGATAGTGGTAATCTGAAAAGCATCCCGTTTATCGGTTAGTTTGCCCATGTACGAAGCGGCCAGCGCGCCAAATGCACCTATCAGACCGAAAGCTCCTGCAACATCACTTCCTGCATTAAACTGTGGCTCTTCCAAAAGAAAAACCAGTGTTGTCCAGAAGGCCCCGAAGGTGGCGTAGCAAAGAGCCCCACGTGCCGATGCCAGGCGCAATAAAGGTTCTGTACGGATGAGGTGCACCAGCGATACCATCAGGCTTTTATAGTTGCCTTTGTAGGAAGGCTGTACCTCTGGCAGCAGCAAAAACAAGATACCCCAAAGGGCAAACATAATGGCAGTGGCTATAAAAAACATGGCTCGCCAGCCCCAGTGTTCGCCTACAAAACCGCTTACAGTTCTCGAAAGTAGAATGCCTATTAACAGGCCACTCATCACAAAGCCGACTGTTCTTCCGCGTTCTTCCGGCTTAGCCAGGTGTGCCGCCATAGGCACCAGGAGCTGAGGTATAACAGAAGTAGCTCCGATCAAGAAGCTGGCAATCATCAGCGATTCTATATTCGGCGCAAAGCCAGCCAGCAGTAACGATATAATGATGAGCACAAAATCGAACATGATTAGCCTTTTTCTCCGAAGCATATCTCCCAAAGGAATGATAAACAACATACCGGTTGCGTAGCCGATCTGTGTCAGCATAGAAATGGCCCCGGCTTTAGCCTCCGTAACGCCAAACTCAGCAGAAATCTTACCAAGCAATGGCTGGTTGTAGTAAAGGTTTGCTACCACAACACCCGTTGCAATAGCCATCACCCACAGGTTTAGCTTTGAAAGCGAAGGTTCTGAGGTTTTATTGTGTGCAAGTTCTTTCATAGCGAATGGAGCTCCTCCTGATCCAGGCCCCTGCAAATGTACGTATCAGAGTTTTTAAGTTTTGGAAAGATTGGTAATGCTAAAACTTCCTTTCTATCTTCGGGCATGCTTAATTGTGCCTTTTGCGCTGCCAGAACATAATATAAGCATACTCTCAACTCCACCAGCACAAAATAACGCTTAAGATGAAAAAAGACATCCAGGTAGGATTAATAGGTTTCGGCATGGCAGGACGTGTGTTTCATGCGCCATTCATTGCCAATGTTGCCGGGTTAAAGCTCAGAAAAATAAGGGAAACTAAGCAGGCTAATATACATATAGCTAATACTTATTACCCGGAAGCTGAGATTGTCGGAGATTCCAAAGCTATTTTACAGGATCCTGAAATTGATCTTGTGGTGGTGGCCTCTCCAAATGCCACGCACTACAGTTTAGCCAAAGAGGCTTTAGAAGCCGGAAAGCATGTACTCGTAGATAAGCCTTTTACCGTTACCTCTGCCGAAGCGCGGGAGTTGATTCAGCTGGCTGAACAGCAACAAAAGGTGCTCACGGTTTTCCAGAACAGAAGATGGGACAGCGACTTTAAAACTGTAAAGAAAATAGTGGAAAACCAGTTGCTGGGAAACCTGGTAGAGTACGAAGCACATTTCGACCGTTTCCGTAACTTTATAAAAGAAGATACCTGGAAAGAAGAGGATCATCCCGGCTCCGGTATTTTATATGATCTGGGGGCGCACCTGATCGACCAGTCGTTATACCTGTTTGGAAAGCCCGAAGCCGTTACAGCGGATCTGCGGGCCCAGCGCCAGGGCTCCAGTATCATCGATCATTTTGATCTGACCTTACACTACCCGCAACTAAAGGTTATTTTGAAAGCCGGCATGCTGGTTAAGGAAACCGGACCCCACTTCAGGCTGCTGGGCGATCAGGGCTCCTTTACCAAATATGGGATGGATGTGCAGGAAGAGGCATTGAAAGCTAATCAGCATCCAAAAGGAAACTCAGCCTGGGGAATAGAACCTGAAAACCTCTGGGGCAGCCTTCAAACCACCTTCAATGGATTGCAGTTCAGAGGTAAAATAGAAAGCGAAACAGGAGATTATACGGCCCTTTATCAAAATGTATATAATGCTATTCTGGGTGAAGAAGAACTTGTGGTGAAACCGGAGCAGGCCCAAACTACCATTCAGGTTATAGAAGCTGCATACCAAAGCCACCAGGAAAGGCGGACCGTTTTTCTGAACGCTGTGGAGCAGTAGTTCTGGCTTTGCAGTAGAGATGAATTCTAACCTGGTAGTGGTTGCAGAAGGCGATTTTGTATCCAATTGTTTCTGGCTAAACTATCTATAACATACTGTTAATCAATAAAGCCTCTTCCGTATCCGTTATACGAAACGTTATTAAACGATTCGTAAAACGGATAACTTCGGTTTTAAGGCCGCTAACGATTGATTTAGCAGGAGTTGTTTATGCAGGACTTTAAAACCTTTTGGCCTTTCCTTCCCCTATCGTAGCGGGTATAATTTGGTCTATTGCTGTATAAACTAAAAAATAGCTGTACTTTTAACGATATTCCCTCCCCTATTCCTGATATCTTCTTTGGCAGCCGCAAACTGCTCATGGTTAATTGGGAGGGTTGCATCTTCTACCAGATAGGTTTTGAATCCTTCTGATATAGCATCCTTCGCTGAAAAGTAAACGCAGTAATCGCCTGCCAGACCAGCCAGGTATAGCTCTGTTACCTGTTTGCCTCTCAGGTAATCGGCCAGACCTGTTGCTTTTAAATGCCCGTTGTCATAAAAGCCACTGTAGCTGTCTATCGCTGGGTTGGTTCCTTTTCTGAAAATCGCCTCTATCTTCTGTACCTCCAGCTCAGGAGAAAAGTCAGCTCCCCCTGTTGCCTGCACACAATGGTCGGGCCACAGCACCTGCTCCAGCCCGTTCAGGTCAACTACATCAAAAGTGACATGCCCCGGATGCTGTGAAGCAAAGCTTTTGTGGTTGCTTGGGTGCCAGTCCTGCGTAGCCACAACCAGGTCAAATTTTTCCTGCAGTTTGTTGGCAATGGGTATAATCTGATCACCCTCCGGAACAGCCAGAGCTCCCCCGGGTATAAAGTCGTTTTGAATATCAATCAGCAGTAAAGCTTTCATGTTTTTAGATATTAGAAGTTTGACTGCACGTTCAGCAAAGCGAATGCATGGGCTGTATCTGGCAGGCAGGAATAGTTTTAGGTTCGGCGCTACCTTTTCAGAAGCGTGATCTTTAGCATTAAACCTCTCAACTTATTTATGCTGCACTGTAACCGTTCGGCTACCCCGGCCAAGGCTGTTAAAGGCTTTCATTTTGATCGTTCCTTTCTCAGCTATCGGGCTGGTATACACCTTGCTTTGCGCAGTTGGCTCTGAGCCGTCGGTGGTATAGCGGATGGTAAAACCCGGTAGTTGCAGATTTGCTGTAACGGCACCGTTCTGTACAATTGCGCCTGGAGCAGGTATACGATAGTTAAAGCCACCGGCATAGTGGTCTAAACGTGGCAGCTCTCTTTTCCCAACAATATTTGTGAACTGCGACCAGGCCTGCCGGTAAAGCTCCTCGCTTTTCTTAGTATCAGCCTCCGTTGCCCAGGCAGGATCTGTTGCCCAGGCCCTCTCTGCTAAACCCAGCAGCTTTGGCAGGAGCATATATTCCATTCGTTTTGGAGTTGTTACCATCTCCGACCATAGCGCAGCCTGCAGCCCTACAATATTTAGTTTGCCTTTTTCACTTAGCTGCTCCTTCCCCTTGAATACAGCTGGATTGATTGGTCGGCCCAGGTTGTCTTCTTTTGCATTTTTATAGTAGTTGAACGGAATAAAATAGAACGGCTTGTCTATGTCAACAAAGCCTCCCCAATACAGCCCCGGCTCCTCGTACTCTTTAGTATAAGCCAGGTCGAAGTACATGTTGGTTACATTTGATAAAACTACTTTGTAGCCGGCATTCGCCAGTTTATAGGCCAGGTCTTCAGCACCTGCCAGGTTGTTCCAGACATCTACCTGGAAATTCTCTTTAACAAAATCAGGATTCGGAACATAGGTGGTTTTACCGTTTACCTTTGTCTTACGCAGGCCGATTTCTTCCCAGCCGTACAAACTCAAACCCCGGCTTTTGAGCATGCTGTTCAATTTGCCGAAATAGTAGTACCAAAGGTCATCGGTATTTTTTACAGCCGTATTCGATTTGATAAGAGATTGTACCGCAGGGGATTTTTCCCAGACACCGGCAGGTACCTCATCGCCACCAAAATGAATTGTGTTTAGTGGTGCACCTGCTTCCTTGTACATGGCTACTATATTGTCCACTACTGTTTCCATAAAAGCATAGGTAGAAGGAAGCGCCACATCTATCACATTGTCGTTCCAGTTTTGTACAGAACGGTAAGTCGATTTATCCTGAAGGTCACGCAAAAGATATTGCTTCGCCTCTTCTGCTTTTCCTGCTGCCATCAGGCGTTCGTAGCGTGCATCCATGGCTTTGATGGAAGCTCGGGCATGTCCGGGTGTTTCTATCTCCGGTATCACCCGGATATGCCTGTCGTTGGCGTAGCGAATTATCTGAACAAAATCTTCGCGGGAGTAATAGCCACTGCCTGGCGCTTTAGAAGGATCGGGTCCGGAACCTAGTGAAACCTGTAGATGATCTGTGCCATCCAGGGTATGTCCGCGGCGCGCACCCACCTGCGTTAATTCCGGAAGAGACGGAATTTCCAGTCGCCAGCCTTCGTCATCTATCAGGTGAAAGTGAAGCACATTCAATTTATACAATGCCATCACGTCAAGCAGCTTCAGGACCTGCTCTTTTTGCTGAAAATTACGAGCGACATCCAACATAAAAGCCCTGTGCCCGAAGCGTGGAGCATCCGAAACTTCCACTGCCTGAATAGCTACTGCTTTGGAACTATTGCCTGGTACAGCAGGTGGCAGCATAGTTTTCAGCGACTGGCAACCATAAAATATGCCTGCAGGCGTAGAGGCGGCAATAGTTATTTCCTGTGGCGTTACCTGTAGTTCGTAAGCTTCGGCTTCCAGTCCGTTTTTCTTTTGCAGCCTGATTACTTTGCCCTTGCCCGAAGTAGCTATAGCTGGTTTTTTGTTAAAAAAAGCTGCCAGGCTTTCTGCCAGCAGGTTTGCTTCTTTGCTAAAAGCAGCATCGGAAACTATCGAGGTGTTTTCTGTCAGCGTAAAAGAGCCTTTTGTTTCCTGGTATCTGGCAGGAGTAGGAAATATTTTGGTCAGTTGGTCTACTGGTATATGCTGGATGTTCTTGTTCTGGTTGTAAACATCTGAAGGGGTGATCAGGGTAATGCCTGAGCTCCGGTCAGGAGCTGGTGCCGGTTTTATGTCAACCTGTGTGATGGAGTGCCCTTTCTCCGGAGCCTGGTTCCACACCAGGTAGAACCCTGACGGTGCATCCGTCATGTTCACGATAACATAACTTGATACAAATTTCAATAGCTGTGAAGCACCGGGAGCCAGTCCCTTAAAGCCTTCGGCCGGACTGAGTTGGTACAGGTCGCCGTTGATGTGTCGGATCGTAAAAGGATCTTGTATGGTTTTAGGATCTATTCTTCTGTGGAAGTTAAAGTAGAGTTTCCAGCCCGATGCAGGCAAAGCTGTTTTACCGGTATTGGTAAAAGTGAAAGCCGATTGAAACTGCAGTTTGTTTTCGTAGCCGCTCTGCAACACCTCCCACGTAATTTTAAGATGTTCGGGGTTGTAGGCAGGAGCATTTTGGGCAGATAAAGAAAAAGTACAAAGCACCAGCAGCAGGGCAAGCAGGGTTCCTTTCATAGATGTTTCGGTTTGGTCAGCTCAATATATTTAATAAAATTTAAATTTTATAGTTATTTCAGCACGTGCCAGTGCTAAACGATCCGGGTATTCAAAATTGTTTGTAACGGAACATTCTTCTCTACATCTTTACAGATTATAACTTCTAAGCCTGATGCAGGCATATAATGTAAAGGCGGTATACGTGCCGCTACCGAAATAAGCAAAAAAATGATCATAAGTGTTATAGGGCTTGGCCTCTTGGGCGGCTCTTTAGCTTTAGGAATTAAAGCGAAGCGGGCAGGGATACAGATAATCGGGGTAGATAATAATGCTGTAAATGCAGAAAAAGCACTGTCGCTTGGCATAGCTGATAAAATACTGCCCTTAGGAGAAGCGGTTAAAGCCGCCGACCTGGTGGTGTTGGCCATACCTGTAAATGCTATTGCAGCGCTGGTTGCCCCGGTGCTGGACCTGATACCGCCACATGCTACCCTCCTGGATTTAGGTTCTACGAAAGAGCAGATTTGCAAAGAGGCTGATAAACATCCGAACAGAGCACAGTTTGTAGCCACTCACCCGATTGCTGGAACAGAGTATTCTGGTCCCGAAGCTGCCTTTGCCGCGTTACTGGAACATAAAACCATGATTATCTGCGACAGGGAGAAAAGCAGCGCTACCTCTCTGCGAGTGGTAGAAGAAATCTGCCATTTGCTGGATATGCCTCTGCGTTACATGGATGCCATCTCACACGATCTGCACCTGGCCTATGTGTCGCATCTGAGCCACATCAGCTCCTTTGCCTTAGGCATCACGGTACTGGATAAAGAGCGTGACGAAAAAAATATCTTCGATATGGCAGGTAGTGGTTTCTCTTCTACTGTGCGTTTGGCTAAAAGTTCTCCGCAAATGTGGGGGCCAATCTTTACTCAAAATAAAAAGAATGTTTCTGAAGCATTGGGCAGTTATATCAAGCAGCTTCAGGCATTTAAAGATATCATAGATGCTGAAGATGAAGAGCAAAGCAAGCAGCTCATGCTCAAAGCCAACGACATTCGCAGGATACTGGGATAAGCTTCTTCAGCTATGATGAAGAATGAATATGAAGCGATATGTTCTCGCTTCGTATTCATTCTTTAATGATAAAAATGTTAGCCAAAGGCAGGCTTATGAAAATAATTTAAAATTTTCTTTGTTTTTGAAATTTAGTAAACCTTTTAAGCGCTGATACATATATAGAATATCGTTAAGCTTTAGAAAACTATATTTCTCATGAACAAGAACGATTTCAGCGCCCATCATAGCCGACGCAGATTCCTAAAAGGTTTTTCAATTGTGGTAGGTACCTCTGCCCTTGGCGTGCCACTCCTTTCCTTGAGTTCCTGCCAATCCAGTAACTCCGAAAACAGCGAAAACACAGAAGCACAAGGTCAGGCTAACAGCCAGGGGGAAAAGTTAGGCATTGCTTTGGTCGGATTAGGAGGATATAGCAAAGGACAACTTGCTCCTGCTTTGCAGGAAACAAAAAGCTGTTACCTGGCAGGCATTGTAACCGGTACTCCTTCTAAAATCGAAGAATGGAAGTCGGAGTATGATATTCCTGACAAGAACGTGTACAACTATGAGAATTTTGATGAGATAGCCAATAATCCTGATATCGATATCATTTATATTGTTTTGCCGAACGGCATGCATGCTGAATATACCATTCGTGCGGCAAATGCCGGTAAACATGTGATTTGCGAAAAGCCTATGGCTACCTCTGTGGAAGATTGCCAGCGCATGATCGATGCTTGCCGGAAAAACAACGTGACGCTGTCAATCGGTTACCGCCTGCACTTTGAGCCCCACAATATACGGGTAATGGAACTTGGACAGCAGCAGGTATATGGTAAAGTTACCAGCATTAAAGCTGCCGATAGCTTCAGGATTGGTAATAAAGATGTGTGGCGACTGGATAAGGAACTGGCCGGAGGTGGTCCATTAATGGATGTGGGTATTTACTGCGTACAGGGTGCCTGTTATACAATGGGCAAAGCTCCTGTAGCTGTAACAGCTACATTCGGGGAGGTAACCAAGCCTGATTTTTTCGACGAGGTTGAAGAATCCATCAACTGGACGATGGAATTTGATGATGGTACCCTTGCGGAATGCACCACCAGTTATAACGACAATGCAGGAATGCTTCGTGGTGAAGCGGAGAACGGGTGGTGGGAATTGGACCCGGCTTACAGCTACTCCGGCATTGATGGGGAAACCAGCGAAGGAGACATGAATTTTCCGCACGTAAATCAGCAGGCTTTGCAAATGGATGGCATTGCAGAAAGCATCCTGCAGAACAAAGTATCCATCGTACCAGGTGAAATGGGTATGCGGGATGTCCGTATTTTAATGGCTATTTACGAAGCAGCCCGCACAGGCAAAAGAGTAGCTGTCTGACAACAGGAAAAGGCAAATCTGTCTTATCATCTGCCCCTCTTACCTCAGAAGAATTTGCAGCTATCATCATTTTAGTTATACATTTGTATATACAAACTTTTAGAAGATTATACTATGGAATCATTAGCAGGAAAAAATGCATTGGTGACAGGTGCAGGCAAAGGAATAGGCCGTGCAGTTGCCATTGCTCTTGCAAAAGAGGGAGCTAACGTGGCGCTCCTGGCCCGAACAGAAAGCCAGTTGAAAGAAGTTGCTTCAGAAATTGAGTCGCTTGGTGTAAAGGTGGCCGTGGTAGTGGCTGATGTAGCCGACTTAAACGCAGTAAACCAGGCCGCTGAGCAGGCAGTTGCAGCACTCGGAACAATAGACATCCTGATCAACAATGCAGGCACAGCCAAATTTGGCAAGTTCCTGGAACTGGAGCCTGCTGAGTGGGAAAGAAATATTCAGGTTAACTTGATGGGGGTTTATTATATGACCCGTGCTATTCTGCCAGGTATGATCGAACGCCAGTCCGGAGACATTATCAATATTTCTTCTACGGCAGGTCAGAGAGGTGCGGCCGTTACCAGCGCTTACAGTGCTTCCAAGTTTGCCGTAATGGGATTATCAGAATCCTTGATGCAGGAAGTAAGGAAACACAACATCCGGGTGAGCGCTCTTACACCCAGTACCGTTGTAACAGACCTGGCGTATAGCTCTAACCTGATTGGTGGCGATCCGGAACGCGTGATGCACCCGGAAGATATTGCAGAGTTTATTATAGCTCAGTTAAAGCTAAACCGCCGCATATTTATCAAAGAAGCGGGCATGTGGTCTACCAACCCATAAAAACAGAAAAGCCGTCTCAAGTTACTTCAGACGGCTTTTTTACTCTTACACAATTTAATAGCCTATACAGCTACCGGTGCTTTTATAGCCGGATGAGGGTTATAATTTTCCAGCTTAAAGTCCTCGTATGTAAAGTCAAAGATGCTCTTCACATCAGGGTTTAATTTCATAACAGGTAACTCATTCGGTTCCCTTTCCAACTGCAGTTTTGCCTGCTCCAGGTGGTTCAGGTACAGGTGTGTATCACCGCCTGTCCAGATAAACTCCCCTGGCTCCAGCCCTGTTACCTGTGCCATCATGAGCACCAGCAAAGCGTAAGAGGCAATATTAAAAGGCACACCCAGAAACACATCGGCCGATCGTTGGTACAACTGGCAGGAAAGCTTGCCTTCGGCTACATAGAATTGAAAAAAAGCGTGGCACGGTGGCAGCTTCATATTTTCTATTTCGGCTACATTCCAGGCGCTGACAATAATGCGGCGGGAATTCGGGTTCTTTTGCAGCTGCTGCACAACCTGTGAAATCTGGTCGATATGCCTGCCGTCAGGTGTAGGCCAGTTGCGCCACTGCGAGCCGTACACAGGCCCCAGGTCTCCGTTTTCATCTGCCCACTCATCCCAGATTGTTACCTTGTTTTCCTGAAGGTATTTAATGTTGGTATCGCCTTTCAGGAACCAGAGCAGTTCATGTATGATAGATCTCAGGTGCACTTTCTTTGTCGTAACCAAGGGAAAGCCGTCTGCCAGGTTGAAGCGCATCTGGTAACCAAAAATGCTTAATGTACCTGTTCCTGTTCTGTCTTCTTTTTTTACACCCTTATCCAGGATGTGCTGCATCAGGTCTAAATATTGCTTCATCGTGCTTCCTAGTCTATATCAGTTTAACTGACGATAAAGATAATGATATGTTAAAAGCAAAGGCAGCGTTTACTGCTTTTATTTTTATATAGACTGCTTCCTAACTTATCGGAAATTGAAATTACATCTCTCTTGGAAACAGGACACAATTATCAAGACACAAATTTTTGTTTTTTGTAAAACTATTTCCAAGAAGTACTGTCGCTGTCTATAAGTATTTGTAAGGCACTGAAACCCTACTCCATTATAAATTGAAATACACTGAAGCAACCGGAATGTCTTAATTCCTAATTCTTAATTTCTAATTCAATACTAGCTTTCCTCCTGCTCCGTTACCTGGGCTTCCAGCAGCAGGCTGTCATCAATGGTTTTGCTGGTTTTGGCACCTAGTTCTTTCAGAATCTCTACCCTCCTGATTAGGTTGCCTTTGCCTTCAGTGAGCTTGTTCATGGCGGCGCTGTAGGAGCTTTGGCTGTTTTCGATGTGCTTGCCTATGGTTTTCAGATCATCCACAAAGCCTACAAATTTGTCGTATAGTTTACCGCTTTCCTCTGCAATGCGAATAACGTTTCGCTTCTGGTCTTCCTGCCGCCACACACCTGCCACAGTGCGTAAGGTAGCCAGTAGTGTAGAAGTAGTTACCAATACAATATTACGATCGAAGGCATCGGTGAAAATATCGTGGTCGTGCTGCAGCGCCAGGTTAAAGGCAGGTTCTATCGGTATATACATCATCACAAAGTCAGGAGAGTTTATGCCGTTTAACCGATGATAGTTCTTTCTGCCTAGGTCTGTAAAGTGGGTGCGAATGGAATTGATGTGGCTACGCAGGTATAGCTCCTGCTGGTCTTCGTCTTCACAGCTGCAGTAGGCTTCGTAAGCTACCAGCGATAGCTTTGAATCTACAACCAGGTGCTTGGCATCCGGCAAACGTATGATCACGTCAGGACGGTAAACTTTATTATCGTCGTTTTGGCGTACTTCTTCCCGCTCATAATGTACCCCTTTCCGCAGTCCTGATTTTTCCAGCAGGCTTTCCAGCAGGTATTCGCCCCAGTTGCCCTGGGTTTTGCTTTCCCCTTTCAAAGCCTTTGTCAGGTTAATGGCATCCTGGCTCATGCGCTGGTTCAGCGAAGCCAGCTGAGAGATTTGCTCTTTCAACGAAACGCTCTCTTTCAATGACTTCTCATAGGTGGCGTCTACCTTAGCTTCAAACTCTTTTATACGTTCTTTCAGCGGCGACAGGATACGCTCCAGGTTTTCGGAGGAAGCTTTATTAAAATGTTCGGCATTATTCACGAGCACCTGGTTGGAAATGCTCTGGAACTGTTGCAGAAGTTTTTCACGCAATTGCTCCAGTTCCTTTGCCTGGTCCTGCATACGGCTTTTCAGGTGCTCGTAGTCCGTCTCTACCTTGGTAAGGGCATTGGTCAGGTCAAGTGTTTCGGTTTGGGCATCGCGCAGCTGTTTTTTCAGGTCCTCGTTTTCCAGTGCTTTCTGTTTTGCCAGCCCCTCCAGCACACCATTGGCCACAGCAGCCTGGTTGGCTGCTTCCTGTAATTTGCCCGCTCTGCTTCGCATTGCCAGGAAGGCCATCACCAGCCCGCCTAAAAATGCCGCTATACCTACCATTATCTCCATGTGCCAAAGGTAAATATTTTTAGCAAAGGTTGCTAATGAGATTAGTTAAACCTTTTACTATGCGAGCAGTTGAGCAATCGCCTGGTCAACTTTAGCAAAATCGAACTTCTGGATTACCTGCTCCATCTGCTTCTTTATCTGCGCTGTACACAGGTTTCCGATACTGCCTTCGTGTGAATGGTTTACTTCGGAAGGAGCCTCAAAGGTACCTTCGGCAATGGCTGCCGCAATGTTCTTGTAAGCATCCCGGAACGGCACTCCCTGCAGCACCTCGTTATTTACTGTCTCCACACTAAAGGCATACTTGTACAGGTCGTTTTTCATGATGTCGGATTTCACAATAAGCTTCGGCAGCATGTAATTAGCCATCTCCAGGCAGCTGAGCAGTTCTGTAAAGGCCGGCAACAGACTTTCCTTCAGCAACTGCATCTCACGATGATATCCGGAAGGTAAGTTGCCTGTTATGAGTGCAATCTCGTTTGGCAAAGCCTGTAGTTTGTTGCAGCGGCCGCGCATAATTTCAAAGACATCCGGGTTCTTCTTGTGCGGCATAATGCTGGAGCCGGTGGTCAACTCGTCGGGTAACGTTACAAAGGAGAAATTCTGGCTCATGTACAGGCACAGATCCATGGCCATTCTGCCTAGTGTAGCAGCTACTGAAGCGAGAGCCATGCTCACGCTACGCTCCGTTTTACCGCGGCCCATCTGGGCATACACGACATTATAGTTCAGACTGTCGAAGCCAAGCAGATCAGTTGTCATCTGGCGGTTCAGCGGAAAAGAAGAACCATAACCTGCTGCAGAGCCCAAGGGGTTTTTGTTGCTGATGCGGTAAGCCGCCTGCACCAATAGCAGATCATCCACCAGGCTTTCGGCATAGGCACCGAACCATAAACCGAAAGAAGAAGGCATGGCCACCTGGAAGTGCGTGTAACCTGGCAGTAGCTTCTCTCTATGTTCCTCGCTCAGCGACTGAAGTGTATGAAATAACGTTTCAGTTGCCTCCACTACCTCTCTTAAACGATGGCGCATATACAGCTTCAGGTCGAGCAGCACCTGGTCGTTTCGGGAGCGGCCACTGTGGATCTTTTTACCAGCATCGCCAATGCGTTGTGTCAGCAGCATCTCCACCTGAGAATGCACGTCTTCTACCCCATCCTCTATCGTAAATTTACCGGCAGCTACTTCCAGGTATAGTTGCTTAAGTTCTGCCTGAACGGCAGCCAGATCGTCCTGCTCCAGCAGGCCTACACTTGCCAGCATACGGGTATGAGCCAAAGAACCCAATATATCGAACGGAGCCAGTTCCAGGTCCAGCTCCCTGTCTTTGCCAACCGTAAAACGCTCTATTTCTTCCTGTACCGGGATGCCTTTCTGCCAAAGTTTCATGTTTTAATGTGCTAATAGGTTAATGTGCTGATGTGCTAATTATTTTGTAATGATTTATTTAGTATATGTATATGACTTACACAAACTACAAGGCATAAGGTTGAAGCAATAATATTTTGTTTTCAGGAATTAAAATCCATATGTCTTGTGTCGTGCTACTTGTGTCTTTTTTCTTAACTATAAACTCTTAACTCTGAATTCTTAACTATCAAAAAGCTATTTTTTCCAGCATTTGGATGTATAGCTGTATGCCCTCTTTGATCTCGTGCAGGTAGATGAATTCATCTGCTGTATGGGAACGGGCAGAGTCGCCGGGCCCAAGTTTTAAGGATGGCACCCTTAGTAATGCCTGGTCTGATGTGGTGGGGGAACCGTAGGTATAGCGACCAAGGTTGAGGCCAGCCTGTACGATGGCATGATCTACGGGAATACTGGAAGGTTGTAAGCGCACAGAACGGGGTGTTACGTCTGCTTTTACATTTTCCCTGATCACTTGTAATACCTCTTCTAACGTATAGGCATCCGTTACCCGCACATCTACTGTAAATTTACAGGTGTCGGGCACCACATTATGCTGCGTACCTGCCTGTATAACGGTAACGGACATCTTAATTGGACCAAGTGTCTCCGAAATTTTGTTAAACTGATAGTGACGAAACCAGTTGATATCCTGCAGCGCCTCGTAAATAGCATTAACACCTTCTTCTCTGGCTGCATGACCGGATTTTCCCTTTGCTTCACAATCGAGTACCAGCAGGCCTTTTTCAGCAACAGCCAAGTGCATTTGCGTAGGCTCACCTACAATGGCAAAGTCAATATCACCTAACTGAGGCAGCACCAGTTCCAGCCCGCTTGTACCGGAAACCTCTTCTTCGGCAGTTGCGGCCAGTACAAAATTGTATTTTAACGCTTGCTGCGGGTAGAAGTACAGGAAAGCTGCTATCAGACTGGTTAAACAGCCGCCTGCATCGTTGCTTCCAAGTCCGTACAGTTTTCCTTCCTGCTCCAGTGGTTCCAAAGGGTTTAAGGTCCACCCTGGGTTTGGCTTTACCGTATCGTGGTGCGAGTTAAGCAGGATCGTCGGCAAAGATGGGTTATAGTATTTGTTAAATGCCCAGACGTTGTTTAAGTGCCGGTGCGCTTTTACCTCGTGCTTTTCCAGAAAAGTAAAAATAGCATCGGCTGTTTTATCTTCTTCCCTGCTAAAAGATTGTATACTGATCAGTTTCTTCAGAAGGTTTAGCGCCTCTTCGTAAAGGAAATGGAGTTGTGTTGTGTGGTCTGGCACTTTATTGCTGTATTTCTTAAACTTTGTGTTTAGTCTTAATTTCGAGAATCAGATAAGATGAACCGATGTTTAAAACCTTTATGAAAGAATTAACCTTTTCTTTTCCTGCAGCGACTCATCCGGCACCTTGAAATAGCTCCTTTACTCGCTCTTATACAACTGCTCTGCTTTGCCCGATGACAGCTTAATGCCTTTGATCATCGCAGAACTGAAGCCGTGGTGCTCCATTTCATTCAGACCCGCAATGGTACAGCCCTTAGGTGAGGTTACCTTATCAATCTCATTTTCTGGATGGCTGCCATTCAATAAAAGCAGTGAAGCTGCACCTTTGGCTGTTTGCGCTGCCATACGCAAGGCCTCGCTTGCATGAAAACCAATTTCGGTACCTCCCTGTGCCGCAGCACGAATAGAACGCAGGAAGAAAGCAATGCCGCAGGCGCAAAGTGCGGTGGCAGAAGTCATCAGCTCCTCTTCTATTTCTACGGTCTCTCCTACGGCTTCAAAAATCTCCTTCACCAAAGCACGGTTCTCGGCTGAGGCTTCGTGGCTGGAGATACAGGTCATGGATTCGCGAATGGCAATAGCTGTATTGGGCATAGCCCGCACCACCTCTACTCTTTTACCTATGCGCTTTACTATATCAGATACCTTTACACCTGTTACAATAGATATAAACAGATGCTTCTGCTCCTGGACCTGTTCGGCAATGTTATCCAGCACGGCATCCAGTTGCTGTGGCAAAATGCTCAGCACCACCACATCTGCCTCTGCTACAGCTGTGGCATTATCAGCTTTTACCTGAAACCCTTCCTGGGCCATGTCCTCCAGCAATCTGGTGTTTCTCCTGGTTAAGGTTATATCCGAGGCCGTGTATGTACCAGCAGCTACAAGCCCTTTTGCCAGGGCTTTCCCCATGTTGCCGCCACCGATAATGGCTATTTTCTTGTGGATTGTATTCATTGTCGGGTAAAAGGTAAGGGTGATTTATTACTTAAAAGTTAAGAATGTATGAAGAAGCTATGAAGCCTGCAGCGAGAGCAAAGTCCCCTCCTGCGCATCGGACGCCATTTCTTGCAGGTAATGCGACTGCCCGATCACCACCTGGTACACGCCCTGCTGCAAAGCATGAAAAGCATTGTCCAGCTTGGGCAGCATACCTTTTGAAACCTGGCCTGTCATGCGCATTTCCTCGAACTTTGCCGGGTTTAGGTGGCGTACCACAGAATCATCGTCCTCAGGGTTCAGCAGCACGCCCTTTTTTTCGAAGCAATAAAGCAGTTTCACTCGGTATAAGGAGGCAAAGGCAACTGCCAGAACAGAGGCAATGGTATCTGCGTTGGTATTGAGCATAATGCCCTGCCCGTCGTGCGTAAGCGGTGCCAGCACAGGCACCAGTCCTGCCTGAAACAGGGCGGACAAGGTGGTGGTGTTAATTGCCTCTGCTCCTGCCACATCACCCACGAAACCGTAATCGATGGTTTTAACAGGGCGCTTTGTCGCTCGTATGCAGTTAGCGTCGGCACCTGTTAAACCAATCGCATTGCTGCTCAGGGCCTGTAGCTGCGCTACAATGTTTTTATTTACCAGACCACCGTATACCATCGTGACCAGTTCCAGCGTCTCTGTATCAGTTATGCGGCGGCCATCCACCATATTAGGCTCTATTCCCAGGCGCTGCCCCATGGTGGTGGCTATTTTACCCCCACCATGCACCAGCAACTTAAACCCTGGTAAAGCAGCGAAGTCTCTTAAAAATTGAAGCAGCTCTACAGGAGAGTCCACCACATTGCCACCAATTTTAACTATCGTAAGGTCTTGCATTTTTCAGATTTTAGACGCTAGCTAACATCCAGTAGCTATTTTACAGATTTTCCAGCATTCGTTTCAGCACTGCCTGAGCCGCGAAAGTACGGTTATTGGCTTGCTCCAGTACCAGCGAATCAGGTCCGTCCAGAATTTCATCGCTCAACTCTACATTACGGCGAACAGGCAGGCAGTGCATTACCTTGGCATTATTCGTCAGGGCAAGTTTTTCATTGGTCATCATCCAACCTGCTCCATCTGTAAGTACTTTGCCATATTGGGTATAGCTCGACCAGTTTTTCACATACACATAGTCCGCGTTTTGCAGGGCTTCGTCCTGGTTCGTAGTAACGGTTGCGCCTTTGGTAAATTCCTCTGCCAGGTCGTAACCTTCAGGATGTGTAATTACCAGTTCTACATCGGCCTGCTGCATCCACTCTGCAAAAGAATTGGCTACACATTGTGGTATGGCTTTGACGTGTGGAGCCCAGCTTAATACTACTTTTGGCCGCTTTCCGGCAGGTGTATTTTCTTTGATGGTCAGTAAATCTGCCAGGCTCTGCAAGGGGTGACGTGTAGCTGATTCTAAGCTGACAATCGGCACTTTGGCATAACTGATAAATTTATGTAACAGGTATTCGCTATAGTCTTCGTCGCGGTTCTGCAGCTTCGGGAAAGAGCGTATTCCGATAATGTCGCAGTACTGCCCCATTACGGCCGCCGCTTCTTTGATGTGCTCCACAGTAGTACCGTTCATAATAGCTCCGTCTTCAGTTTCCAGTGCCCATCCCTCTTTGTCGAGGTTCATCACCATTACATTCATGCCCAGGTTAAGGGCTGCTTTCTGTGTGCTGAGGCGGGTACGCAGACTAGGGTTCAGGAAAATGAGACCCAGGGTTTTATTTTGCCCCAGGCTTTTATGCTGAGATGGATTTTCTTTCAGTTGCAGCGCTTCTTTTACCAACGCATCGAGGTCGGTAACATCATGCACAGAAGTATATTGTTTCATTAAGACTGTGGTTGTAAAGAATAAAGAATAGATTCAAAAGCAGTTAAAAACTTATCGGCTTCGCGGGCGCCCATGTTGAGCGGTGGCAGCAGCCTTAAAGTATTTTTATCTGACGAGGAACCCGTAAAAATTTGGTGCTCTTCCAGGAGTTGCTTGCGGATAGGCCCGCATGGTTCTTCCAACTCTACGCCTATCATCAGCCCGAGCCCGCGTACTTCGCGTATGTTTGGCAAGGTACGCAGTTCCTGCATCAGGCGCTGCCCCATTTGTTGGGCATTCTGCACCAGGTTTTCTTTCTTCATTACTTCCAGCACGGCAATGCCAGCTGCGCAGGCCAGGTAATTGCCGCCAAAGGTGGTGCCGAGCATTCCATGACGGGCTTCAATAGCCGGATTGATCAGCACGCCTGCTATTGGAAAACCGTTACCCATGCCTTTTGCCACCGTGATCAGATCAGGTGTAATATTAGCGTATTGATGTGCAAAGAATTTGCCGGAGCGTCCGTAGCCAGACTGAACTTCGTCGAGTATAAGCAGCGCACCTGTTTTTTTGCAGGCAGCCGCAACAGTTTGTAAAAAGGCTGTATCTGGTATATATACACCGCCCACGCCCTGTATACCCTCCACCATGACCGCAGCCAGTTGGTCTCCGTACTGTAGTATAGCTTCTTCGAATGCTGCGGAATCGTTTAGCGGAAGGAAAATGTAATTATCCGTCTCGTTGATGGGCGCAATAATAGAAGGATTGTCTGTAGCGGCCACCGCTGCAGAAGTCCTGCCATGAAATCCTTTTTTAAAAGTAATTACTTTTTTGCGGCCTGTATGGAATGAAGCAACTTTAAGTGCATTTTCGTTTGCTTCGGCGCCTGAGTTGCAGAGAAAAAGGCTATAATCGGTATAGCCGGAGAGTTCCCCCAGTTTTTCAGCCAGCTCTTCCTGCATGGGCATCTGCACCGAATTGGAATAGAAGCCGATATCATATAGTTGTCTGGCTATGCGTTTTACATAGTGCGGGTGGCTATGGCCAATCGAGATAACGGCATGTCCTCCATAGAGATCGAGGTAACGGTTGCCTTTGTCGTCCCAAACGTAGCAGCCTTGCCCACGCACGGGGTTTATATCAAAGAGAGGATATACATCAAAGAGGTTCATTGGCGTAAAATTAGATGTAAGACGTTAGACAATAGATAAAATAGAAAGAGTCGACTACTGTTGACATGGTTTATTTAAATTATGAATTATAAATTAGAATTTATGAATGAATTCAACTCGAAAGGATATAGCCTTTGCCTGCTTTTATTCGATTATATATTCTAAAATAATTTTTTTTGTTAAACTGTTTGTACCCAAGCCTGAACTAAATACTAGTAATGATGAGCAGATTTCTTTTAGTTTTTAAAGCTCTACCGTCATTTCAAATCTTTGATTCATAATTTCTAATTCCTAAAACCCGGAAGGTTTTAGCTTTAGTCCT
The DNA here is from genome assembly GCF_005491705.1 of Pontibacter sp. SGAir0037. NCBI lineage: Bacteria > Pseudomonadati > Bacteroidota > Cytophagia > Cytophagales > Hymenobacteraceae > Pontibacter > Pontibacter sp. SGAir0037. The sequence continues at coordinate 1,480,705 of NZ_CP028092.1, forward strand.
GCAGTTTCTTCCAGCCCGAAAAGCAGGTTCATGTTTTGCACGGCCTGGCCCGATGCGCCTTTTAACAGGTTATCGATCATGCTTGTTACTACCAGCATTTCTCCTTGTTTCTCGAGGTACAGCAGGCATTTGTTGGTGTTTACCACCTGCTTCAGATCGGGATTGGCTGGAGACAACCATACAAACGGGTGGCTGCTGTAGTACGTGCTGTATAGCGCTGTTGCCTCTTCCAGAGTCAGGTTACTTTTCAGGTAGCTGGTGCAAAGGATGCCCCTGGTAAAGGGTCCGCGGTAAGGCACAAAGTGTACCGTTGGCACTTGCTCTCCTTGCTGTAGTTCATGCAGACTGCGCCCCACTTCGTTCAGGTGCTGGTGGTTTAGTACCTTATAGCTGGAAATATTACTGCTGCGCCAGCTGTAATGCGAGGTCGGGCTTAAACTCTGACCTGCTCCCGTACTACCCGTAATGCCGCTTACATGCACCTCTTCCGTGAGATAACCTTTAGCCGCCAGAGGCAAAAGAGCCAGCTGAATAGCCGTGGCAAAGCAACCAGGGTTAGCAATATGCTGTGCCTGCTTAATTTTTTCACGCTGCAGCTCTGGCAAACCATAGACAAAGGTTTTATCTGCCAGGGTAACAGGTGCCGCATTAGTGGCAAGCCCTTTCCAGCGAAAGTCCTGGCTCAGATCTATAATCCTGGTTTGAGCTGGAAATTCATTTTCTGAAAGAAAAGTCTTTGCCGCGCCGTGTCCTACACACAGAAACAGCACGTCTACCTCCTGCGCATAAGAATCAGAGAAAGTTAGCTCTGTATCGCCTAAAAGATCGGTATGCGTATTGGTGACAGGTTTTCCGGCCTGGCTGTTACTGTGCACAAAAACCAGCTCCACGTGCGGGTGGTTGATCAGGAGGCGCAGCATTTCGCCTCCTGTATAACCGGCTCCGCCTATGATGCCCGCTTTTATTTTTCCGTTGCCCATTCTTCTGAAGCACTGTTTACCGTGTGGTACAGCTTTGTCTGGTTACCGAATATTTTTGTGAATCCTTTTACGTCGTCTGCTGTCCAGGCGCGGTTCATCTCGCCGTAGCTGCCAAACTTGTCGCTCATCAGGTCATGCTCACTCTCAATGCCTTCAACCTGAAAGCGGTAAGACGCCAGTAGTACATGTACCTTGCCTGTTACTGTTTGCTGGGTGCTTTCCAGAAAAGTCTCGATGTTGCGCATGGTTGGGTCCAGCAGTTGCCCTTCGTGCAGCCAGTTACCGTACCAGGTAGCCAGCTGGTCTTTCCAGTATAGCTGCCATTTCGTAAGCGTGTGCTTTTCCAGGGCATGGTGCGCTTTTATAATCACCATTGGTGCTGCTGCTTCAAAACCAACGCGGCCTTTTATACCGATAATCGTATCTCCTATATGAATATCACGGCCAATAGCAAAAGGCCCGGCTATTTCCTGTAGTCGCTGGATCACCTCCACCGGGTTTGCAAACTTTTCATCGTTTAACCCAACCGGCTCCCCGTTCAGGAAGTGCAGGGTAATACGCTCCGGCTCGTGCTTGCTCAGTTGTGTCGGGAAAGCTTCTTCCGGCAAAGGCAGGTGCGAAGTAAGGGTTTCTTTGCCACCTACCGATGTTCCCCAGATACCTTTGTTAATGGAGTATTGTGCTTTTTTGAAGTCCATCTCTACCCCATGCTGCTTCAGGTATTCTATTTCGGCTTCACGGGAAAGTTTCTTGTCGCGGATCGGAGTGATAATTTCTACATCCGGGATAATAGCCTGGAACACCATGTCGAAACGAACCTGGTCGTTTCCTGCTCCCGTACTGCCATGAGCCACACAATCAGCGCCTATGCTTTTGGCGTAATTAGCTATGCTTAAGGCCTGGGTCACACGCTCTGCACTTACAGAAAGCGGATAAGTATTATTTTTCAGCACATTGCCGAAGATCATGTACTTAATGCAGCTCCTGTAAAAATAGTTTGTTTCGTCGAGGTGTACGTGTTGCTTTACACCCAGTGCATACGCACGACGTTCTACTTCCTGCAGCTCCTCCTGCGAGAAACCACCTGTATCTACTATGGCAGAGTATACTTCAAGGCCTAGTTCGTTAGCCAGATAAAGGGCGCAATACGAAGTATCAAGCCCACCGCTAAAAGCTAGCACTACTTTTTTCATGGCAATAGGTTAAGTTATAAATAGGTAGTTGATTAAGATGCTTGTTTTTCGCCCTGGTTAGCCAAGGCCACCGGCTGTACGGCCAGGTGCTGGCGGTAACGTCTCCAGCGCTCCTGCAGCGGGCTGCTTTTTGGTGCCTGCTTCTGCTCTACTACCGGCAGTGGCACAAAGTCAGTGGCCTGTGCCGGATCGAAAAGCATGGCGGTGCAAAGGCAGTTGCTGCGGTTCTTGGCAGTTAAAATCTCGAAGTTGACACAGCTCTGGCAGCCTTTCCAGAATTCCTCATCATCGGTCAGTTCAGAATAGGTGACAGGTTTGTACCCTAAACTGGAGTTGATCTTCATAACGGCCAGGGCTGTGGTTAAACCAAAGATTTTTGCATCGGGATACTTCGTGCGTGAAAGCTCGAAAACCCGTTGTTTTATCTGGCGGGCAAGGCCACTCTTGCGCAGGTCCGGTGAAACGATCAAACCGGAGTTGGCCACGTATTTACCATGACCCCAGGTCTCGATGTAGCAGAAACCTGCCCATTTTCCGTCCGGGTGCAGTGCAATAACAGCTTTCCCCTCCTCCATCTTCTTGGCCACGTACTCAGGCTTGCGCTTGGCTATACCAGTACCTCTGGCTTTGGCTGAAGACTCCATCTCATCGCAGATTTGCTGCGCATAAGTTACGTGGCTTTCATTGGCCACAACAACTACAAATTCAGACAAGTTGGTCATTAAAGAATATAATATATAATAATGAAGCTGCGCTGGCAGCACCAGATCAAACAAATAAATACAATAACATACGAGGCTTCCTGCGAAGTTGCCTTGTAAATATTGCCTGGAAAATCAAGATTAGGTAGTGTTGGAAAGATGACCGCTACGTAGGTGGTCAGGCATGCTATCGGCCTAGGGCCTGAGTCGCATTGAAGTAAGGGCGTGCCTCAAAACTACCCTGCTAAAGCGGGTAGAAAAATCCTCACTCTTAGAGAAAGAGTGCATTATCGATGGCGTAGCGCCAGATAAAAGGACCTTTTTTTTCATTTCAGATTAAATAAAAAAGTTTAGAGTTTTGTTTTACTCTTAAGTCATTGCAAATGTTTTCAATAAATTCTGACTTATACAACTAAACCGCAAAATATCTGATAAAATTCATTTTATAATATAAATTAACTACAAAAATTATCCTTTTTTAATATTTAAAGACTCCTATCTGAAAAAATAGCTCCGGAATTGCATTAGTTTTGTACTGTCTCTTAAAATAGCTTAAACTTGTACTCCTCCTGACCTTTATCAAACTCATTTAATGAAAAACCTTTCACTTGCCGTTATCATAGGCATTCTGTTTTCGGCGATCGGCACAACGACACTTATCATTTTCAGAGAAGCGCTGACAGCTGCTATATGGTTAAGTTTCGGCAATGGCCTGCTTGTATCAAACCTCAGGTTAAAGGGAGTTGATGAGCAGGGGCGGCAGTTTGTAAAGCCTATCCCCAGGATACGGGTGAACATAGGGCTTTTTCTGATTGTACTGGCGGTAATGCTTTTGTTTCTGCAGGTCTACCTGGATCTGAAGCAATAAATTTAAATCTTATCCTGTAGCACCAGGTCGAGGTGATATGGAATATGTTCTCTTCTCATTTTCAGTTTAAGCTTTTTCCCGGGTCTGCTTTCGAGTACTTCCAGCAACTGGTTAATGTCCAGCTCCATGCAGTCTTTCCCGTCTATAGAAAGAAGCTGATCCCCCACTTTTATGCCTAACTTGGAAGCGGGAGACTCGGCAACTACATGGGAGATATAGTAGATATTTATACCCGGCAATGGCGTAGAGACTTCAAAACCAGCCAGGTTATAGTTGAAGGGAGATTTGTACTTGTTGTTTGGTTCGAAAACAATTCTTTTATGCGGATAGTCGAAAATAACCGTGAACCTCTTTAAGATATCTGCACCCAGGTGACCATTGCGGTTCGATATATTGAGTGCAAGCCTGATATCGTCTTCGTTAGGATAGGCAACAGGCAGGTTCTCGAGGTTGTGCCTTCCAAACGAAATGCTGTTGATTCGACCTATCTTTCCGGTTATATCGCCACTTAGCCCACGGCCCAGGTAAGCCTCCAAAACTTTAGGGGGTAGCTCCAGGCGCTCATGGCTGGGCAGGTAAAGAGAAATTGTATTGCTGGCTCCTGTATCTACAATTAGCTTCACCTTTAATGTATCTCCATTAAACTGCTTTACATGGGCATACAAATAAGCCTTGTTTCCGTCTATTTCCAGCGGATAAACTTCAGATTTCTTTTTTAATTTCACCTGCGCATCGGGTTTGTATAGGGTTAATACCCGGCTGCTGTAGTTTACCTTTACAATAAAATTTTTAAAGATATCATAGCCGATCAGGCCATGGATCGGCATGCCCATACGCATCGATAAATCAAGCACATCCTGTAGCAGCACGAATACAATCTGGTTTTCGCCTGATATGCCTTTTAAATACAGCCTGTTGCCGGTAGAGTGCATGGCTTCCAGTGCTTCCCCTGCCCCTAAACCCTGTATGGAAATTTTCTTTGGATTTTTGAGCTGCAGGGAGTCGTTGTAATGCAGCTTCGTAATCAGCATGTTTTTAACACCTGTATCTAAAATAAAGTTAAGAGGCTGTGAGTCGTTTATCCTGACTGGAATAATGATGAGGTTATGGACAAGCTTGAAAGGAATTTTAACGCTCTTTCTGTTATGGTTGAAGGTAACAGAATCGTTGGGAAACTCAAAAACCTGTGCCTGTAACGGAGACACAAAGCTAAGCAGAAGACAAAATACCGATATGATGCATGCCCCTGTCATAACTCCACATATAATAAAATTGCCTTACAAATCCGATATTTTCTTATACGCTTTACAGCTTTTTAAGAAGACATAAATTACTAATTTTGAAGTAAATAAGCCACTTTTAAAATTATTTTATCCCAAAAAAGAGGTTTTTAAAAGAAAAAACTGCTCACTAAAGCGCATTTTCAAATTTTTTTGCTGGTTTTTCTGTCAATGTTTTGACTTTAAATATATTGACAACTTCAAGCTTCTTCCATGGGCAGACACATGCATTACAGTAAAATATGTCTTGTTACCTGACGCTACTTTCGCTCGCACAAAATCCTTCCTGGGGGTGTTTCGTTAGATATAGCACCGTTTACTTTTACCGGGCAGAAGAACATTAACTACTACTATGAAAAAAGAAACTAAAGATAAAGTGATACAAGAAGTTACAGAGATTCAGGATAAATTAAAGCAGTTGCTGGCCCTTTTAAACGAGAACGAAGAGTCGGCTTCAGAAGAAGCGGATGAAGAGGATGATATTGTTAAAAATGAGGCTATACCTGTCATTGAAATTGATCTTAATAAAAGCTCTGAAGAGGACTTATAGATAAATTTTACACCATCTGAATGAACAGGCTTTCCCCCGCTAGAAGGAAGTGCGGGGAAAGCCTGTTCATGTAATAAACTCTTTTAACCCAATTTAGTGCAAAGAAATAAATATAAATATTCGTATAATTTTAGAAAATGATTTTCTAAAAACTAAACTGATGATTGTTTGCAAAGATCATTAATTATGGGATTCGATGGCCTCTATTTTTATAGTGAATAGGCTAAAATAGGTGCCAATTCAGCTGTAAATGCGATTTTTAAGTTTTTTTATGAGTATATTCATTTCGAGAAGCTGAGAATTTACTACTCATTAATTATACTTTACTAATACATGCATTTTATCGATTTATCCATTTTTATCCTTTACATGCTGGCCATGCTTGGCGTGGGTTTTTACTTTTTAAAGAAGAACCAGGGCGCTGACGACTATTATGTAGGCGGACGAACAATGGGTAGTGGCCATATCGGTTTATCTGTTGTGGCAACGGATGTAGGCGGAGGCTTTTCGATTGGTTTAGGCGGCCTGGGCTTTGCCTTGGGCTTATCTGGTTCCTGGATGTTATTTACTGGTTTACTGGGTGCCTGGCTCGCAGCCGTTTTTCTCATTCCCAAAGTAAAGAACAAAAGCGCTTTCCAGCGCTTTTTAACCTTTCCCCAGATCTTCGGGTATTACTTTAATACTCGTGTTGCTTTACTGGCTGGTGTTATTTCTGCGATAGGCTATACCGGCTTTACCAGCTCGCAGATTCTGGCTGGCGCTAAACTGGCTAGCGGCACCTTCGCAAACCTCGACCTCACCACTGCCCTCCTGATTATGGGAGTAATAGCAGTGGTGTATACTGTAATGGGCGGTTTAAAAGCTGTTATTTACACCGATACCATTCAATGGGCCATATTGATGGGAGGACTCGTTTTTATTGGTATACCTGTCTCTTTCCTGGCAGTAGGTGGTGATATGGGTGCGCTTACCTTTAGCCAATTATTCAACTGGACCTGGCTAGCGGAACAGTCTTCCCGGAGCATGAATGCCATCCGAACGACTCTCCCACCAGAATTCTTAAGCCTTACGAACATTACCTGGCAGGAACTGGTGAACTGGAGCATTACCATTATACCCATTTGGTTTGTCGGCATGACACTTTACCAGCGCATTTATGCCTGCCGCGATGAGCGGACAGCGAAGCGGGCCTGGTACCTGGCAGGTTTATTTGAATGGCCAATTATGGCTTTTATGGGCGTGAGCCTGGGGATTTTAGCGCGTGTAGCCTCGGAACAAGGGATGTTTGAGGCACTTGGCGCAGCCACAGGAAGCGCTGTGGATCCCGAAACAGGTTTGCCGATGTTGCTCCGAACGGTGCTGCCTGTTGGGTTGATGGGACTGATGCTGTCTGCCTATTTCTCTGCCATTCTCTCGACAGCCGATAGTTGCCTGATGGCTTCTTCGGGCAATATTGTAACAGACATTATTTCCTATTTCAGGAAAATGGATCCTGATGCGCCTTCCACCCTGCGTTTATCTCAGTTAGTTACCCTGCTTGTAGGTGCCTTTGCGCTGTGGCTGGCCTCTACCATGACGAACGTGCTGGACCTGATGCTATACTCCTATGCCTTTATGGTGTCCGGTTTGTTTGTGCCTGTTATAGGTGCCTTGTTCTGGAAAAGGCGCAGCAATGCCGGAGCTTTCTGGGCCATGCTGGCTGGCGGGCTGGTTACAGTGCTGCTGCAGATACAGGAGCGCTTCAGTCTGCCCTTCGGTCTGGATCCGAATATGTTCGGCCTGCTGGCTTCCTTTGTGCTTTATTTAACGTTAACATTATTATACCCGAATAAAAACCGAATCGAACATGACAGAAACAAATAACATTAGCTACTACATTTTTACACCAGCCAATAACAGTGAGCTTGAGCGCGACGAAGTGATTGATTTTCTGTTTCACCAATTGGATGAATACGGAGATGCGCGTGAAGACATTGCCAAATGCATGGCGTACGCGCTTTCGGAGGCCGAGGGAAAAGGAGGAGCTGTGTTGGTAGCGCGAAACGATGGAAACATTGTAGGGGCGTTAATACTGAATAATACGGGTATGAGCGGGTATATACCTGAAAATATACTGGTTTATGTGGCCGTTCACAACAGCCAGCGAGGGAAAGGCGTAGGAAAAGCGCTTGTTCAGCTGGCTGCCGATAACACGGAAGGAAGTATTGCGCTACATGTGGAGCCGCAAAATCCGGCCCGTACATTATATGAGAAGCTGGGCTTTACAAATAAATATTTAGAATATAGACTACACCGATAAACCATGGCTGTACTAAAGCTACACCGAAAGAAACTTCAGCATAACTACAACCATCTCAATAAGGTATTCCGGGAGCGAGGTATAGAATGGGGTATTGTTACCAAATTGCTTTGCGGAGAAGAGCTTTTCCTGAGAGAAGTACTGGACCTTGGGGTAGAAGAAATACATGATTCCAGGGTAACCAACCTGAAAGCAATCAAACATATAGACCCGACTGTGCAGACTGTTTATATCAAACCTGCACCAAAAAAGAGCATTCCTGAAATTGTGGAGTTTGCTGATGTCAGCTTTGAGACGGAACTGGAGATAATCCGCCTAATCTCGGAAGAGGCAGGCAGACAAGGCAAAACGCATAAGATCATGATCATGATTGAAATGGGAGATTTGCGGGAGGGAGTAATGGGCGATGACCTGGTGAAGTTTTACGAGCAGGTTTTCGAATTGCCACACATAACTATAGTTGGACTTGGCGCTAATTTCAACTGCCTGCATGGTGTTATGCCTACACAAGATAAACTTATACAGCTCAGCCTGTACAAGCAGGTAATAGATGCAAAATTCAACCTGGAAATACCCTGGGTGTCCGGCGGTACATCCGTAACCATACCCTTGCTGTTTAATCACCAACTGCCTAAAGGTGTCAACCATTTCAGGATTGGCGAAGCGCTGTTTTTCGGGTTAAATCTTTTTACCGGGGACACCTTTGAAGGCATGCACGACGATGTGTTTGAGTTTTGTGCTGAAATCATAGAACTGCAGGAAAAGCCTAAAATTCCCATTGGTATTCTGGCCGAAAACCCGAGCGGCCATAGCTTTGAAATAGATGAGTCGCTGTACGGGCAAACATCCCACAGAGCTATTTTGGATGCCGGCTTACTTGACATTAACCCAAAATTCCTGCTTCCGAAAGATGAGGCTCTGGAGGTAATAGGGGCTAGTTCGGATATGCTGGTAGTTGAACTGGGGCAGAATGAGATGCAGTATAAAGTTGGTGATACCCTCACTTTTAACCTGCGCTATATGGGTGCCCTCAGCATCATGAACTCGAGATATATCACCAAAGAAGTGGTGGCCGAATAATTGCAAGACTTACTTCAAGACTTACTTATAGAAGTAACGAGAAGGCCTGGGTTCTTTCATCTGGAACCCAGGCCTATTTAAGTGAGGGTTTAGTCTGTGCCTAAAAGCGCATCCAGAAAGCCTGTCTCTTCTTTTTTCTTTTTGAACACGATAAGCGGCATGTCGTCGTTGTAGTGCATCAGCTTTTCGGTAACGCTTCCGACCACAAAAAGGGCAGCGGCTGTTTTTCCTTTCGCACCTACCACCAATAGATCTCCTTTGGCTCTTTTAGCTTCCAGTACGATCAGTTCGCCAATATCATCGTCGTTGTGCTTCTTAACCAGTTTTAGTGTGGTTCGTGCTTTCAACTCGGGGAACCGCTGCAATAGCTGGTCAAATTTTTCCTTGGCAAACCCCTGCATGCGACGATCGAAATCTTCGTAGCTGATGCCAAGCGTAATGTAGCCTGTTGGTACTTCGTATACATGCAGGCAAACCAGCTCCAGGTCTGGATTTACAAGGGCTGAGTTCAGCAGCCGCTCCATCGCCATCATAGAGTATTCTGAAAAATCCACACTTATTACAGCACGTTTAAGCTTCGGTTCGAAATTTTCAGGAACAAAAAGGACACTTACCCGGCCGTTGCGCACTATTTTCTGTGACAATAAGCCGCTTCCCTTTAAGCGGAGTTTTCTGCCAACTACCGCCAGGTCTATTTGTTCAGACTTAGAAATATGCAGCAATTCTTTAAGCGGAGAACCTTCCAGAACTTTTATCTCCAGTTGTACCTGTGGCAGGTTGTTAAAGTGTGGCTGAACCTTATCTGAAATAGCCGTGTGAATTGCCTCTCCTGCCGATAAGCCCTGTCTGTCAATATCATGAAATACATCATCGTGTATATCCAGGCTTCTTTCGGTGTGTATGAAGTATACTTTCTGAATGGAGGAGATGCGGCACAAAAAAGCAGTATACCGAATCAGTGTCTCGTCCATCTCTGTCAGGTCGAGCCCGACCATTAAGCGTTTTAAGGTATTCATAATGTTCGATTATGAGTGGGTTTGAGTTATAACATTAAAAATTTCCACCTACGCTACCCCTCTCTCCTTCTCTTCAAAATGTAACTAAATCCGCGCAGGCGGGTACTATGTGTTTAAACTACCTTACGAAACAAACAGCTATATCTTTACATAATATACATATTTCATGCTAATCGCCATACTTGCAGGGCTTCTTGTTGCTTTTGCTGCGCCACAGTTATACCGCCTCCTGGGCAAAATGATTATGGTGCCTATGGTGCTGTTGCCACTGGCCTTGTTTGTCTACTTTTGTACCTTTCTTGCTCCGGTCCTGAACGGGCAGACAGTGGTGCAGGAGTTTCGCTGGATTTCTTCTCTTGGGGTGAACCTGCTGTTTCAGCTCGATGGTCTTAGCCTCTTTTTTTCATTGCTGATCACCAGTTTTGGCACCCTGATTATGGCCTATGCTGCCTCTTACCTGAAAGGCGATGCACTTCTGGGCAGGTTTTACCTGTACCTCACGCTCTTTATGACAGCTATGCTGGGCGTAGTGCTGTCTGCCAATATACTCTGTTTACTGGTGTTCTGGGAAGTGACCAGTATCAGTTCTTATCTACTTATCAGCTATAAGCATAAATATGAAGTAGCGCGGGCTTCGGCTTTACAGGCACTGCTTATTACAAACGGCGGCGGCCTTTGCCTGATGGCCGGACTTATTTTGCTGGGTACAGCCGGTGATACTTATTCTATTGTAGAGCTACAGCAGATGCATTCGGTGTTGGCCGACCATCACTTATATGTGCCCATTGTGCTGCTAGTCATGCTGGGGGCTTTCACTAAATCTGCCCAGTTTCCGTTTCATGTCTGGTTACCGAATGCTATGGCGGCCCCAACACCTGTCAGCGCTTACCTGCATTCGGCAACTATGGTAAAAGCGGGTGTATACCTGCTAGCCCGATTTACGCCTATGCTCGGCGGGAGCGACCTCTGGAATTATACCATAATGGCCGTTGGAGCTGTTACAGCAGTCGTTGGAGCTTTCCTGGCTTTGCAGCAACTCGACCTGAAAGCAATACTGGCTTATACAACTATCAGTGCCTTAGGAAGCCTGATCACCCTGATCGGTATTGGCTCTCCTTTTGCCTTGCAGGCAATGCTGGTGTTCCTGTTGGCGCACGCACTCTACAAAGGAGCCTTGTTTATGATTGCCGGCACCGTAGACCATGCTACCGGCACCCGCGACACCACAAAACTGCATCTGCTTGGCCGTCGTATGCCCATGCTTTCTGCAGCAGCCGTACTATCGGCTTTATCCATGGCAGGCATTCTTCCCTTCTTCGGATTTATCGGAAAAGAACTGCTTTACGAGGGCACATACGAAGCACCGGCGTATGCCATACCGCTCACCATTTGCATTGTCTTTTCCGGCGTAGCTTTTGTGGCAGTGGCTATCCGGCTTGGCTTTGGCATCTTTTTTAGAAAATCAGGTGAGCCTACCACTATAGCACATCAACCCGAAACTGCTTTGTGGCTGCCTCCTCTCCTGCTGAGTTTGATTGGTCTGTTGTTCGGGCTGCTGCCGGGCACCTCGGTTACGCCTTTGTTAAACGCTGCGGCCGCTGCCCTGATAGGTGCACAGCAGGCAGGGCTTGATCTGGCACTCTGGCATGGCTTTAACACCATCCTGATGCTCACCCTGCTCACCATCGCGCTTGGAATAGCTGCCTATACCTTTACTAATGTGTTCACCACCTGGCCGGTGCACCTGGAGCGGCTTTATAAAATCGGTCCGGGACAGCTCTACTATGGATTAAAGAAAGCAGCTTCGGTTGGAGCAGTAGCCTTAATCAGAAACGTGCAGAATGGCTCCTTAAGGAGTTATGTGGCCATTATTATCCTCACCTTCGTAGTTTTTGTTGTCGCAGCTATCTGGCAGGAAGCTCTGTTCAGTGTTGTGAGTTCCCAAACCTGGCTTACTGCTTTCGGAGATATAGAGCTGAACGAGTACCTGCTCATACTGCTCATGCTACCTGCCACCATATTTGTAAGCACCACCAGGTCGAGGCTAATAGCCATTACCACCATGAGCCTGGTTGGCTATGCGATAGCGCTGGCTTATATTTTCTTTGGAGCTCCCGATTTGGCCGCCACGCAATTTTTGATAGAAACCCTTACAGCCGTGCTATTTGTGCTTGTGCTGCATAAACTGCCCAAACTAAGCCCGATGGTTAAGAGCCCGAAAATCAACCTGAAGTACATTTCTTTGTCTGTGCTGTTTGGTGCTACCATGTCCTATGTGATGGTTATGGTGCGGCAGTTCCCTTTAGATTCGGAACTGAAAGCCTATTATGGCGCAGCCAGTTGGCTGGAAGCCAAAGGCAGAAATATTGTAAATGTGATTCTGGTGGATTTCAGGGCATTCGACACACTGGGAGAAATCACTGTGCTGGCAGTGGCAGTGATTGGGATTTTCTCATTGCTACAACTATACCCGGAGAAAGGAGATCAGCTATGAAAACCATTATACTTGCAGCAGCGCTACGCCTGTTTTTCCCGCTGTTTATATTCTTTTCGTTTTACATCCTGATCAGGGGGCATAACCATCCTGGCGGAGGTTTTATCGGCGGGCTCATTCTGGCCATACCTTTTATTTTTCATGTGCTCATACATGGAGCAGCAGAAACCCAGGATACGCTTTTTGTGAAACGGGTTTACTCTCTTAAAAGAAAGGAGCGGGAATCATCTTTGAGCTACTACACCCGGAACATTGGTTATCGCCTGCGTGGCCTCCTTCCCTGGTACTCACGCGAGGACAAGGACAAGGTCCTGGTCCGGCAGTTTGTAATAGAACCTCTGAATGTGATTCCGGTGGGGCTTGCCCTTTCGTTAATCAGCGGATTGATTCCCCTGTTTTTAGGAGAGGCTTTTTTAACAGGCGTATGGGCAAAAGCGCAGTTGCCGCTAATAGGCAAAGTAGGAACAACCCTGTTATTTGATATAGGCGTTTACCTGCTGGTTTCGGCCGTGGTGCTTAAAATAACATTAGTCATGTCTAAAGAATAACCCTATGGATTTAATTTTTGCAATCGGAGTGGGTTTGCTGTTTGCGGCCTCCTTATACATGATCTTACACAGGCACCTCTTTAAATTAATTGTAGGGCTGATGGTTTTTGGACTGGCAAGTAACCTGTATGTATTTGCCATCGGCAGGCTTACACGCGAACAGAGTGCCATTATACCGGCAGATGCCGATGTGGCTGTAGAGCCCTTTGCCGATCCTGTTCCGCAGGCTTTGATTCTGACGGCCATTGTTATAGGTTTTGGCTTGCAGGCTTTTGCTATTGTACTGGTAAAGCGCCTGTACCAGGTAGCAGGCACCGATAATATAGATGAGTTAAACAATACCGATAAAATAGATTCTACCGAAAACTAAACCCGATGCTGATACAAGACAACCTGATATTGCTGTTACCGATGCTGGTGCCTTTGGCAGGAGCTATTCTGTGTATTTTCTGCTGGAGGGCTGTTTTGAGTCAGAAAGTGGTGGCACTGCTCACCCAGCTTTGCCTGCTGGCCAGCACCGCATGGTTGTTTCAGCAGGTGGTGGAGAGAGGAATTTTAACTATACAGATCGGTGGCTGGCCTGCCCCTTATGGCATTACGGTTATTGCAGACCTTTTCAGTTGCCTGATGCTCACGGCCAGTGCTCTGGTGGGTTTAGCGGTTGTTTTATATTCGTTTTATGATTTAGACAAAGCCAGGATCAGGTTTGGCTATTATCCGGTGGTGCTGATTATGCAGATGGGTATTGGAGGTACTTTGCTGACCGGAGACCTTTTTAACTTGTATGTATGGTTTGAAATACTGTTGATATGCGCTTTTGTACTGATTACAATAGGAGGCACAAAGCAGCAGTTAGAGGGCGCCCTGAAATATGTAACCATCAACCTGATTGCCTCCGGGCTTCTGCTGGTAGGCATCGGAACGGTATATGGTGTTGCAGGATCGCTTAATATGGCTGAAATAGCTGTTCAGGCCCGCAACTTGCCTCATACGCAAAGTTTATTTGTGGTAGCCAGCATGTTCTTTATCGTGAGTGTCGGTATCAAAGCGGCAGCATTTCCGCTGTTTTTCTGGTTGCCTGCCTCCTATCACACGCCTCCTATCGCTATCTCAGCCATTATTGCAGGGCTCCTGACCAAGGTGGGGGTATATGTGCTGATCAGGCTGTTTACGCTAATCTTCCAGGTGGAGCCCGGTATTACAAATAGCATCCTGCTCTGCATGGCGGGTTTTTCTATGGTTATTGGTGTGTTGGGAGCCGCTATACAAACCGACTACAGAAAAGTGCTTTCCTTCAGCATTGTAAGCCAGATTGGTTATATGCTGATGGGGCTCGCCATTTTTACACCGCTTGCTATTGCAGGTTCTATCTTTTTCATCATCCAGAACATGCTGGTAAAGGCCAACCTGTTCCTGGTTGGCGGGGCCGTAGCACAGGAGCGCGGCACTTTCAGCTTCCGATATCTGGGTGGAGTGTATAAGCACCGGCCCCTGCTGGCAGGTATTTTCTTTGTGTCGGCTTTGTCGCTTGCGGGTATACCGCCCTTTTCCGGCTTCTGGGGCAAGCTAATGCTGGCAAGAGCCGGTTTCGAAAGCGGCTTTTACACCATAGCAGGTATAGCGGTTGGTGCCAGTATTATCACAATCATTTACCTGACCAGGATCTGGAACCAGGTTTTCTTGAAAGATAAACCAGCAGACGCTGCCATTGCCCTGCTCCCGACGCAGCCTTTCCGAGGTATACTGCAACTGCCTATGCTCCTGCTTTTAGGCTTTATCCTGGCAATGGGTGTTTATGCAGAACCCTTTGTGGACTTTACCTTACAGGCTGCCGACGGTCTGCTCAACAGCGAAAACTACATTAATGCCGTATTACATAAACCACAGGCAGAAAGGATAACGCCATGAAAACATTTCTCATACACTGTATTATAGCCGCCTATGTGGTAAACTGGGTGCTGGTGCAGCAGGAGTGGCTGCCTTTCAACGCCTTTGTAACCTTTCTGGTGTTTCTGGGTGCTTTCTTTATCCTCTGGCTGAGTGCGCTTGTTTATAACAGGGAATATTTCAGGAAAATGCCGAAGGTCATCGGGCTGTTTTTCTTTTTTCTGAAGGAGCTGATCATGGCAAACCTAAAAATCGCTTATGATATTATTACGCCACGGTATTTTATGAACCCCGCTATTATTGCTTTACCGCTTAAAGCCAAAACCGACCTGGAGATTAGCCTGCTGGCCAACATGCTTACCCTTACTCCCGGCTCTTTGAGCGTGGATGTTTCTGAAGACAGAAAGGAACTCTATGTGCATCTGCTTTACGCTGCCGACGAAGATGTAGAGTCGATTAAACTGGAACTGAAAAACGGATTTGAAAGAAGAATTTTAGAGATAACTACATGAACCTGTTTGATACTTCCCTGCTGATAGCATTTTTTGTGCTGGGTGTTTGTCTGCTGCTGGCTGCCATCAGGTTTGCCATGGGTCCAAGTCTGCTGGACCGCATCACCGCTTTCGATTTAATTGTGGCAAATGTAATCGGTCTTATTGCTATTTACAGTAAACTGACGCGAGATTTTGAGCTGATTGATGTTGCCCTGATCCTTTCACTGTTCGGTTTCCTGGGTTCGATCTCGTTTACCTATTATATGATGCGCCGTTAAACATAGCCTATGAACCTGGATATTGAATTTATAAAAGAAATCATCAGTAGTGCTTTTATTCTGGCTGGGGTATTCTTTATGCTGGTAGCTGCCATTGGCCTGCTGCGCCTGCCAGATTTTTATACGCGTATGTCAGCCATTACGAAGGGAGCAACATTAGGCATGGGTTTTATAGTGGTAGGTATTGGCGTGTATTTCAACGATACTGAAATCATGCTGAAGATACTGGGCATACTTTTCTTTACGCTCATCACCTCTCCTGTGGCTGCCCATGCCATTACCCGTTCTGCCATACATAAAAAAGTAACGCTCTGGAAAAAAACGAATATCGAAGAGTTTGAAACTTATCTTAAGAAGAACAGGCTGGAACTGATTGAGAAAAAAGGCGACAACGACAAAGCCGCCAGCTGAATGCTTTACTGTGCCCGCCTCTCTTCACCTGTAAAAGGCCTGGCAGGAACAGCATAGGTCCTGCGTGCATCCACAGAAGTAAGTTTATGGTCCGGGTAAGTTAAGGCCGCAAGTTTACCGCCGAACACACAACCGGTGTCGATGTTGATGGAAGAGAATTGGTTAGCAAAAACATAAAAAATCTAGCGACTACCATCCTCGTTTTCTAACTTTAGGGGTTAATTCCCGGTTGGGAACCAAGAAAGATCCTTTGCAGGCATGCCTTATACTAAAAAGTATAAAATTCCTTTACTATGGTTAAGAAGACATACTTCTGACCGCGACTTTATGCTCATTTCCAGTGTGCTGGTTGGTTTAACAGCAGGTCTGGCAGCAGTAGTTCTCAAAACCTTTGTGCATTACATTCACGAACTGCTGGCTTACGGAAACAGGCTCCTGGATCAGCCCATCTGGCTTGTCGTATTTCCTATCATTGGTATCCTGCTCACGGTTACGCTGGTGCAGTTCTTTTTCGGAGGCAACATCGGCAAAGGTACAGCCAACATTTTGTTCCTTATCTCGCAAAAGTCGAGCCTGGTAGAGCGGCATAAGATGTATTCACACATACTTACCAGTGGAATTACAGCAGGTTTTGGTGGTTCGGCAGGTCTGGAGTCTCCTATTGTGGTTACTGGTTCTGCCATCGGGTCTAATTACGGGCGCGAATATCACCTGAACTTTCGGGACAGAACCTTGCTCTTAGCGTGTGGCGCTGCGGCAGGTATTGCTGCCGTGTTTAACGCGCCCATTGCCGGTGTGCTTTTTGCAATTGAGGTACTCTTGACAGACATTACCATTTCAGCTTTCATTCCTTTAATTATTTCGGCTGTAGTAGGCGCACTCTGTTCGCGCATCATCTTAAAGGAAGAAATACTTTTCTCTGTCGAACAAATGGACGCTTTTCAGGCTTATAACGTGCCATATTATGTGCTGCTCGGCATTCTTTGCGGCATCACCTCGGTTTACTATACCCGCATGGTGCACCGTATAGAAGATGTTTTTGCTCCTTTTCAGAACCAGGTTTATCAGAGGGCTATAGTAGGAGGAATCCTGCTGGGGCTGCTCATTATGCTTTTCCCGCCTCTGTTCGGGGAAGGTTACCAAAGTATTAAGTTGCTGCAAAACAGCCATCCTTCTGTATTGCTGGAGGATAGCTGGCTTTCATTTTTTGGCTCAAACGAATGGCTTATCCTTTGCTTTGTAGGAGCACTGGCACTGGTAAAAGTGTTTGCCACAACGTTAACCATTGTATCGGGTGGTAACGGCGGAAACTTTGCTCCTTCTATGTTTGTAGGGGCACACTTGGGTTTCTTCTTCTCCAGGCTGCTGAACATGCTGCAGGTAAGCAAAATACCCGAAAGCAGCTTTACCATGGTGGGAATGGCCGGTATCTTAAGCGGTGTAATGCACGCACCTCTTACCGCAGTCTTCCTGATTGCCGAAATTACGGGAGGCTATACCCTCATGATCCCGATTATGATCGTGTCGGCTACTTCTTTTGCCCTGGTGAAATATTACGAACCATACTCCCTCGATACCAAAAAGCTTGCCCAGAAAGGCGAGCTTCTTGGCCGGAACAAAGACCTGACAATTCTTCGCATCCTGAAGATCCGGCACCTGATTGAAACGGAATTTCAGCAGGTACCGGCCGAAGCCAACTTAGGTGAACTGGTTCAGGTTATAGCGCACTCAACCCGTAATATTTTTCCTGTTGTTGGTCAGGATAAGCGCTTGGAAGGAATCATCCTGCTGGAAAACGTGCGTGAGATCATGTTTAAAACGGAGCAGTATGACCAGGTAATGGTAAAGCAGCTTATGATCAAACCAATGGCCCTGATCCAGATAGACGATAGTATGGCAGACGTAATGAAAAAGTTTGATGAGACCGGTGCCTGGAATCTGCCTGTCGTTGACAATGAGAAATATGTTGGTTTTGTGTCTAAATCCAGCATCTTTACCAAGTATAGAAAGCTTCTTATCAAAACAACAGAGATGTAGTAACTCTGCCGCTTTTAATTGTTCTGCGGTAGCTGCACACCAAAACCTATAAAACCGAAACGATGAATTCTCCGAAATGGCTTGATCGCATCCTTTACCCTTTTCGCCACCATACCTTTAGCCTGCCGGCCGGGAGAATGCATTACGTTGACGAAGGAAGCGGAGAGCCCATCGTGTTTGTGCACGGTACGCCTACCTGGTCCTTTCTCTGGCGGCAGCAGATCAAGTCGCTCAGCAGGACTTATCGCTGCATCGCACCCGATCACCTTGGGTTCGGCTTATCAGATAAACCTCCCGGATTTGCCTATACCCCTGAAGCACATGCACAAAACCTGGAGCAGCTGCTGGAGCATTTACAACTGGATAATATTACTTTGGTAGTACATGATTTCGGAGGCAGTATCGGTTTGAATTATGCGCTTAAACATCCGGAGAAAATAAAGAACCTGGTGATTCTGAACACCTGGATGTGGTCGCTGGAAGAGCAGCGGCAGCTGATTAAAATCAGTAGGTTTATGAGTAGCAGCTTTGGCAAGTTTCTGTACATTAGTTTAGCTTTTTCTCCCAGGGTGCTGCTTCCGCAGGGGTATCACAAGCGGAAGCACCTTCCGAAAGATGTACACCAGCACTACCTCAAGCCACTTGCCAGCTCCTCCGCCAGATTGGGTACCTGGCATTTTGCAAAAGCGCTTCACCAGTCTGCTGATTTTTTTGAATCGCTTTGGGAACAGCGTGAGAAACTGAAAGGAAAGAATATACTATTTATCTGGGGTGATAAAGATAAGCTGCTGCCCTTGAGTTTGCTGCATAAATGGACCAGCAGCTTTCCCGAAGCAAAGACCATAAAAATTAATGCAGGGCATTTTTTGCAGGAAGAAAAAGGAAGTGAGGTTACAGAGGCTATTAAGGCATTTTTATAAGCAAGCTCCAGGCGCAATACTTTACCCCTTCTGCAAAACAAAAACCAGCAACAGGACACTTCCTGCTGCTGGTTAACATAATAAAGCAACTATAGTTTATTTAACAACTAGTCTTCTTACAGCCCCTTCTGATGTGCGCACAAAGTATAATCCTGTTTTAAAGCCTGAGATATCAATTGACTTTAAAGCTGTGCCTGTAAATAATAGCTTGCCGGTTACATCCAGCACCTGCACATCTACCTGTTTGCTGAAAAACACTTCTTTGCCCGTAGCTGGGTTGGGGTAAAGGTGAAAGTTTTGTTTCGTAGCCAATACCTCTCCTTTAGCAGAAGTAATCGTTTTCTGTACTTCAAATACTGAAACCGTTCCGCTGATTTCGTTGGCAACAGCTATGTAAGGTTTGCCATCAGGGCTGTTCTGTGCCATGATGTAAATAATTCCTTCCGGGCCGTGGTCACCGGCATAGGTAGCCGTGTTGCGGGTATTTAGGTAATCTACAAATTTAACATTGGCAGGGTCCGAAATATTATAAACCATCACGCCACCTACCCGCTCCAGCGCGACAAAGGCATACACGGCACCATCGATCGTAGCTACGGTAACATTTTCTGGTTCAGGTCCTTTAGCCCGGCTCCTGCTTTTAAAGCCATTGCCCTCGTGGTCTGAATTAAAAAGCGATGCTATGGAAGGTTCTGTAGAAGTGTATAATTCAAAATCATCCCCACTGTCATATACCAACTCCTTTGTTTCGGCATTCCAGATGGAGAAAGAGCGGGAACCAAGCATGTACAGCTCGTCTAAGTCGCCATCGCCATCGGTATCGCCATGCAGGTTGGTAATGCGCAAACGGCCCAGGTTATGGTTGTCTTTTAACACAGCTGCATGTGGGAATTTGGCCTGATCGAGAGTGGCAGCTCCTACGGTGGTACGTTCGTTTAAGCTGCCGTACTCTTTCTCATCTCCTTCGTTTGCAGTAACCAGGTATGTTGTACTGCCTACGGTATAGTTTGCTACTCCATCCGGAATATAGAAAGATTTGATCGGCCAGTTGGAAAGATGCACCACGCCACTGTTATCGGAAGCATCGAAACCGTTGCCCAAAGCACTCATGTCTTTTGTGCCTAAAGGCCAGATAGCAGTTATGGATTTTGTTTCCAGGTTGAGTTCGGCTATGGCATTATTCTCTTGCAGCGTTACCCAAGCCTTACGCGAATCAGGTGAAACAGAAATATACTCCGGCTCCAAATCCTGCGATAAAGTACTGGTGGATTTTGTCTTACGAACGCCGGCAGCCATCAGTGCTGCCTCCTGCTCGTTGTAGGCTGTAAACAATAAAGTGGTAACATGTGCCTGTCCTAAATTAGCAATGCCTCCTGAAATGTCTATAATACTGATCGAGCCTTCCGGATCTATGGTATAGGCATCGTTCGGTTGTCCTTCGTTAGCCGTTAAAACTTTTGTTCCATCCGGAGTAAAAGTAACCATATCGGGCAATGCTCCTACTGTTACCTGTGCCTGCACGTCTCCGTTTGTATTCATAAATATAACAGAACCATTTTGCTGCTCGTCGGCATTCGGACTGGCAACAGCTACAATGCCATCACGAACAGCTACACTGGTAATACCGCCATAAGGTGCCATGTCGATCGACTTAATAAGGGTAATGGCAGCCGGATTTGAAAAATCAGCAATATCCAGCCTGTTCTGTACAGAACTGGTCATGAACAGGCGTTGCGAAGCCGGATCATGTACTACAATTTCGGTGGTACTGCCATTGGCGCCTACCGGTTCAAAGCTGGATACATGCGCCAACCGTATCTCCTGGTTTGGTTGCGTTGCTTTCCTGTCATTGTCTCTGATATAGATTGTCAGGTATTGGCTGCCAGTTAGTGTTGCACCTGTTATATCTTCCAGGCTTAACACAAAATATTCGTCCTGCTCTTCTTCCGTGTCGTTGATGATCGGGATGCTGAGGGTATGGCTGGTACCGCTTGCACCGGTTAGTTGAATGCTTTGTGTGCTGAAAGTGAAGTCAGAAGCGGTAGCTGTACTGAATGGGGCAGCTTTGAGAACCAGCTTTGCTGTCGCCTCAGCAGGATTTTCGATATTTATTGTTACCTCCGCTGTACCTGCTGATTCACTGACAGATAAAAACTTAGTGGCAAAGGAAATGGTGGTGTTATAGGTAAAGGAGAAGGTGTAGGCACTATGCATTACTCTATCTTCTTTGTCTTTTACACCAGCCACCTGTAAGGTATAAGTTGCTCCGGATGCGAAGGCGGTACTGAAAAGAAGCGTGACTGTTTTAGCATCATCAGCCAATAGAGCAGACTGCAGCCCGTCTATTCCAGTATAATTTGCCAGCATAGCAGCCGATGCAGCTGCAAGCTCCTTGTTAAAGGCCAGCTCCAGGGTGTTCTGATTAAGGACACGGGCACTAGCTACAGCTGGTGGACCAGGGAATGCCCACTCAGGCCAGCGCTGGGCTGCTGTTCCCGATGCAGTACCCTCCCAGTTTTCAGGCATCAGAATAGCCGCCTGTAGTTCTGCTTTTGTACCTGTTGTCCGGCCTTTATAAAAGGCATTAGCGGTGTTACCTGCTGTATTGCCCGGAGCACCGCTCAGGCTGATGGCATGATGACCAAGAGTAAGTGATGCGGGCAATTTAGAAAGACTGCCGCTACAGGATGTGTTTGCCTCTACCCAGGCATTGGAGCTCAAGGCCGTGATGTAGGATGGATTTTGAGGCGTTCCGGTATACACAAGTACCTGGTCGCCACCGGAACTTAAGCCGAATTTAGAGCCGTAAACAGTGCCGTGGCTTGTGCTTGGTACATCATTCTGAATTCGAATGACAGTTCCTGCTGCAATGCCGGTGGCAGGGGCTACCCAGGTAAGCCCGCCTTCGCATTGCGGCTGGGTATTGTCTGTATACTTGGCATCAGTAAAATGAACCATTGTTCCGGGCAGTATATCTACCAACGTGATAAAAGCTACTTCATCTTCCGTACCTGTTGCATTCATACGATAGGCTACAAAAAGCAGGTCGCCAGGCTGAAACTGTGTTTGCTGCGCAATCGTGGTAAATGTAAACGATGGCGAAGTTTCAACTGCATTGTCACTGAAGTCTTCTACTACATCGGCTTTCAGGGCAATGTAATAAGTCTGATTCGGTGCCAAAGATGTAGCCGGTATAATTGTGATGGTTCTGTCGGCAAAGGTTGCACTGTAAGCAATGGCAGTACCTTGCGCATCCTGTAATTTAAATTCTACCAGGTTTGCCACATTATTATTGGTGATAGCAGTGTTGTCGCGTAAGCGGACATCCTCGTTAAAGGTAATGCTTGGATGAACATCTACCGCTACATGCACGGCGTTGGCAGCGGGCGAAAATGTTAGGCTCGGAGGCAGAACATCGGCTCCTGCCTGCTCGCCCTCAACTGTAAAATTATCAAAGCGATTGTTTCCTACCAGTCCTCCGGCCTCCTGCTCAAAGCTTATCCTGATCTTAAAGTTATCGTTATTATTGGCAGCTGCTATACCTGAAAAGTCAAGGGTTTCAAGCTGAGGTGTTCCGTTGTTAGGAGCTATGGTCGTGAAAGGGGTATAGTCGGTTCCGTTTGTTGTGTATTCAATAAGCTGTGTTCCGGCCCCTGAACCTGAACGCATGCTCACATATTTTATCAGGATGTTTCGGAAACCGGTAGTCGGTATATGAAAGAGAAGCGCACCGCCAATCGGATTGTTAAAACGAAGATGGTTTCCTGCCGGATCTCCATTTCGGGCATTGAGGTTTTCCCGGTCGAACCCCTGGCCTGTACCCTCTTTTTCTGCAATGGCACTGGTTCCACCGGCTATATGCTTTATAGAAGCACCATCCAGAATGGAAACAGGAGTAAGATGTGCTTCCAGGCTACTGGTGTTGTTAAAGTTCCAGTAATGCAGCAGCGTTTGCGCCTGTGCCCCTGAACTCAACAATACCAGGAATAGAAAACTGCGTAGTTTTTTTCTCATAACATAGCTTTAGTTGGTTGAATGATTACATTCAGCTAAGTTATTAGCAGCCTGTTATGAGAACTTTACCTAATTTTTATGATAATATTATCATTTGTTTATGCTCTTCTTCAGCAATGGCGCTGCTAGCAAGCAAGGCCATTGCTGAAGAAGAGCATAGAGATAATAGATGTTACTTTTTATGACGCTCTTCCAGAACCGCCACCACATCCTTCAACTCCAGTCCGGTAGCAGCTAGCAGCACCAGCAAATGATACAGCAGATCAGCTGCTTCGCCCTTCATGGTGTCTAATTTACCTGCCACGGCATCAATCACTGTTTCTACAGCCTCCTCTCCTACTTTCTGCGCAATTTTATTCACGCCTTTATCAAACAGGAAATTTGTATAAGAACCTTCTGCCGGATTTGTTTTTCTATGCTGAATCACCTGCTCCAGTTCTGCTATAAAGCGAATGGCTGTTGCTCTGTTTGAGGTTTCTTCCTCTCCGAAACAACTGGTAGCACCGGTGTGGCAGGTTGGGCCATTGGGTTTTACTTTAATTAAAAGCGAATCGCTGTCGCAGTCTTGGGCAATGCTGATTACTTCCAGCGTGTGGCCAGATGTTTCTCCTTTTGTCCAGAGGCGGTTTTTGGTGCGGGAAAAGAAAGTAACCAATCTTTCCTGCTGTGTTTTTTCCAGTGCCTCCTGGTTCATATAGCCAAGCATGAGAACCTGTCCTGTTATACTGTCCTGTACAACAGCAGGGACTAATCCTCCGCTTTTTTCAAAATCAAGTTTCAATGTTGTAGGGTTAAGCGTAAAAATGATAAAAGTTTAGTGGTCGTGCATCAGATACTGCTTACCAAACCAGATAAACCTTTTATTAAAGCTTTCTTAGAATTCGTTTTTTTGGACTCGCTGATCAGGTAGTTGAAGTAATCCTTGGCACAGTTCCTGCCAAAAGGAGGCACCATGAGTACCAGCTTCTGCTCTTCACTCACGGCAATGCTATAAGCTGCTGAAAAATCTGTACTTGTGCAGCTTTGCGAGAAATAGCTGGTATGCGTTTTCAGGATGATGTCACACAGGTTGCTATAATCGGCTTCGGTGATCAGGATGTATTGCACCGCGTTTTCTTTGGCTCCCTCTATTTCTCCGGTATGGAAAATATAAGCCGGAGCAGCTTTATCTCCCCCGATAGAATTGATTTTTATAATTTTCCCGCCGCAAATGCCCAGGAACGGCAGACAGCATAAAGCGAAAAGTAAAAGTGACTTTTTCATTAAAAGGTAAAGGCTAAAAATTTAAAGCAATCTAAGATTAAATCCGCACATCAACTCCCTGTTCCTGCAGGAATTTTTTCAGAACGGGCACCTCCAGTTCCCTGAAATGGAACAGGCTGGCTGCTAAAGCGGCGTCAGCATTGGCTTGGTGAAACACATCCGCGAAATGCTGCATGGTACCGGCACCTCCGGATGCAACAACAGGCACCGTGACAGCATTAGAGACTTCACCTGTAATATCAAGGGCAAACCCTGCTTTGGTGCCGTCGTTGTTCATACTGGTCAGCAGTATCTCCCCTGCTCCCAGGTCAGTTACGTTGCGGCACCAGTTTACGGTGGCATGTTTTGTTTCCACTGTACCGGCGCGTGCATAGACCTTCCATCCGGTAGCTTCGGTAAATTTTGTGTCTACTGCCACTGTAATGCACTGGCTTCCGAACCGCTTGGCAAGTTCTTCGACCAAACCCGGATTACGTATAGCCGCTGAGTTGACAGAAACTTTATCTGCCCCGGCCATAAGCAGCACCTCCACATCCGCAACTGCTCCTATGCCTCCGCCCACTGTAAAAGGTATATCGATATGGCGTGCTATGTCACGAACCAGTTCTGCAAAAGTCTTGCGTTCTTCATTGGTGGCGGTAATGTCCAGGAACACCAGTTCATCAGCCCCCTGCTCGGCGTACCATTTGGCCAGCTCTACAGGATCTCCGGCATCACGTATATTTTCGAACTGAATACCTTTTACACAGCGCCCGTTTTTAATGTCGAGGCAGGGAACAATACGTTTTGTTAGCATAAGAATTGTTCTAAGTCTTTTAACTGAATAGTGCCTTCGTAGATGGCTTTCCCGATAATGGCACCTTTCACTCCCATTTTATCTAAAGCTTTAAGATCGTCTACCGTTGTTACTCCGCCACTGGCAATTAGCTCAGCTGCTGGCAGCGCCAGCTTCAGCTGCTGGTAAGTATCGGTGGCTGGCCCCTGCAGCTTCCCATCTTTGCTTACATCTGTACAGATAAAAAGCCTTGCGCCTGTTTGCAGATAATCCGACATAAAGTCTTGTAAAGGGTGGTTGCTTTCTTCCGTCCAGGCACTGATGGCGATGTTATTGCCTTTGAAGTCAGCCCCGATTATGATTTTATCCGCACCGTACTGCATGAGCCATTGCTTTACCTTTTCAGGTTCACGCACAGCAATACTACCCGCCGTGATCTGCGTGGCACCGGCATCAAAAGCTTGCCTGAGCGCCTCATCGGACTGCAGCCCTCCGCCAAAATCTATGGTGAGACTGGTATTAGCAGCAATGCTTTCCAGCACAGCCAGGTTAACAGGTTTCCGGGCCCTTGCACCGTCCAAGTCAACCAGGTGCAGCCGCTTAATGCCATGCGCTTCAAACTGCTTGGCTACTTCCAGCGGATTGCTGTTGTACGTGGTTTGCTGGGCAAAATCGCCCTCCGTCAGGCGCACACACTGGCCGCCTATAATATCTATGGCAGGTATAATTTCCATCATAAAGCTAAGAAGTTCTTGAGAATCTGGCTGCCGGCTGGTCCGCTTTTCTCCGGGTGAAACTGGGCAGCATAAAAGTTTTTATAGTGCAGAGCAGCTGAAAAAGGCTCCGGGTAAGCGGTTTGTGCTATTGTGCAATCTCCTACAGGCACGTAGTAGCTGTGCACATAGTATACATTCTCCTGCTCGTTTATACCTGTAAACAAAGGAGACTGCAGGTTTTCCAATTGGTTCCAGCCCATGTGCGGCACCTTCAGATCTGTTTGAAAACGCTTAACTTTAGTTGGAATGATGCCGAGCATGTTGGTGTCTCCTTCCTCGGAATGCTGGCACAATAGCTGCATGCCAAGGCACACGCCAAAAAAAGGTTGCTCCAGGGTGGGAAGCAGTTGATCCAGGTTACGGGCTTTAAGCTGTGCCATGGCCGAAGAAGCTTCTCCCACTCCCGGAAAAATAACTTTGTCAGCAGCCTTTATGGTTTCAGCGTCACAGCTCAGCGTTCCCTGCACGCCCAGGCGCTCCAGGGCAAACATAACCGATTGCACGTTTCCGGCTTTATAATCTACTATAATTAAATTCATTTCTGCTTAAATAAGAAATTATGAATCAGGAATTAAAACTGAAGCAGCTGTTACCACTGCTGCTAATAAAAAAGCCTGGCTCTTGATGGAGTCAGGCTCTTGGATATTTCTTTCTTCTGTTAGCAAATCCATAGGCATACTGCTCCGAAACCCAAGCTTCGAATACAATGGTAATGCATATGTGTGGTCTTGCTTCTCATATTCACAAATATAGTGTATGCGGGTTACAATTCAGCTACTCCCCATGTAAAAACTTTAGGAAGATGTTTTGTTTAACCTTACATTGCTAAATTACAGTCTGCTAACAAGGTAGCCTTAAAGTAATGTGCCACGAAGAATAGACGCTGCAATCGTAAAATAAATGATCAGCCCGGTTACATCTACCAGCGTAGCCACAAACGGAGCAGACGACGTTGCAGGATCCAGCCCGAGCTTCTGAAGCAGGAACGGAATCATAGATCCTGATAGTGTTCCCCATAACACGATGCCGATCAAAGACAAGCCGACTGTTAATCCGATCAGTATAGCATACTCTCCGTAATCGTAAAAGCCTGCCTGCTGCCAGAGAAATATGCGCAGGAAACCTACAGCACCGAGTATAAGCCCCAGCATAAGGCCAGAAAGAATTTCTTTACGCATCACATACCACCAGTCTCTTAGCCCTAGCTCCTTAATGGCCATAGCCCGAACGATAAGCGTGGCGGCCTGTGAACCGGAGTTACCACCACTGGAGATAATGAGCGGAATAAAGAGAGCCAACACTACAGCCTGTGAGATTTCTTCCTCAAAAAAGCCCATAGCTGAAGCTGTCAGCATTTCTCCCAGGAAAAGGATGATCAGTACGCTGGCGCGTTTACGAACCAGCGTCAACAGGGGTGTATCGGTATACGACAATTCCAGCGCTTCCAAACCCCCAAACTTCTGAATATCCTCGGTGTCTCTTCGCTCTATTTCATCAAAAATGTCGTCGAATGTAACTATACCCACTAACACACCGCTTTCTGATACCACAGGCATTACGGCTCTGTCGTATTTATTGAACTGTTCTATGGCTTCGTCCTTGGTCATGGTGGTGGTGAGGCTCACAAAGGTATAGTCCATCAACGACTCCACTGTCTGCTCTTCATCTGCCATCAGCAGCTTTCCGATCCGGATGTCGTCGATGAGCTTATTGTCCTTATCAACCACATAAATATGGTTAAGTGTTTCTGCTTTTTTACCGTAGCGCTTAATGTTGTTCAAAGCCTGCTTAACACTCCAGCCTTTGCGGGCCTGAATGTAATAAGGTGTCATGAGACGTGCAATGCTCTTTTCAGGGTATCCCAGCAGGTTTAACGCGATACGTTTTTCTTCCGGGGAAAGCAGGTTGATAGATTCTTTGATGAGCAGATCCGGGAAATTCTCAAAAATCTCGGTGCGGTCGTCCGGGGCCATATTTTCAAGCATTTCTGCTGTATCGGTAGAGCCCAGCTGTTTCAGTATTTCCTCCTGAACCGCATGGTTAAAATAAGTAAAGACCTCGGCCTTTAACTCTCCTGGCAGCAGCAGAAAGGCCAGCACGCGTTCTTTGGAGTTAAGCTCACATATTACTTCAGAAATATCGTTTGGGTGCCTGTTCCGCAGATCCTTTAGGTTCAGATCATTTGTTGCTGAGTTCATATATGGTGCTTTAATTTAAGTTAAGGCCAAATACCAGCCCTACCCAAGGTTTATGCTGATAAATCCAGTCTTGTCTGTTCTTATCCAGCAGATGGTCTGTACCGACTGCTAATCCAGGTGTAAAGTTATTCAAACCAATGATACCCGCCACACCATTCAGAAAAACGACACCGTCATATTCATACGCTAGCTGGTTAGAAGTGAAAGATTCGTTGATGAGCGATGAACCCAAGCCTGTAAAAAAGCCAATGCTATAGCCGAAGTGGTTAAAGCTTCTTCTGTAGTTACGTAACGGCGTGTTTTTATACCTGATTCTGAACAGATCGTTTCTGACGCCCAGGTATACAGCTCCCTGGAAACTGGTGTTTAACTGGTGCGGAATACCTGCGGTGCCTGGCCTGTATTTAAGCGGAATAGTAAGAACATCTATATCGAAAGAAGGTTTGGAGAATGTATATGCCTTTTCTGCCTGTGTCTCACGCTCCACCGGAATGGCAAAAACAGTTTTGTTAAGTGTATCCAGTACAATGCCTGCGGTTGTGGTTACCATGGGATACATGGTGAGTGTATCCTCCGTTATGTCAACATATACCCTGCCTGGTGTAGTGCCAGTTGCTGTTATTTTATAGATACCTTCTGAAAACTGGTATTTGGATGACTCTCTTAAAGAAGAACAGGCACAGGTACTTATGAGCAGCATGTAAAGATAAAGTTGAAGTACTTTTTTCTCCACAGGTTTGCCCTGCACAGATTTAGAACGGTAAACTGGCGTTTTGTATGATTTTATCATAGGCAGAATGGATGCTTATGAAATGGGCGCTTTCAGGTTAATTAAACCTGTATATTAATTCTTTAGCTTAATTTTTACAGCTGAGCTATTCTGCGTGAAACTGAACTTAGCTTCCTCGAAACTGGTTGCGCGCGTGGCGTGGTATAGGCTGTTGGAGAAACCATAAGGTTCCTTCGGAATTCCCAGGAAGTTTGTATCGATGGTGCCGTTATTGTTGGTGTCGTAGAACAAAGCAATGGCATATTCACCAAACGTTGCGTTTTCTATTTTCGCTACAGCTTTATCCTGCTTCGTTACCTTTACTTTGGCATTATAGGCAGCTTTTCCTTTTTCCGGAAAATCCGCTGCTTTGTTGTAAATACCTATATAAACGGTACCGCTTTTATCAGCTGGCAAATTACTGAGCTCTATCACCATTGTTCCGGAAAACTGAGGCGCCGGCTGAAGGTATAAGAAGGAACTTGTCAGGAGTAACAGGAAAGATAGTACTGAAGTCATAGTTGAGAAAAGCCTTACTCATACCAACAAGGCTGATGCGCTTTTAATTAAGATTTAGAATAGCTCTTTGACATAAAGGAATCACAATCAGCCGTTTATCTAAGTCTTCATCTGGCAGAGCCCTGTTGGAAGGTTTGGCAGAAATAAGTGGAACATTTTTGTAAGCCTTACGAGTTCAGCCGAACTATGTTTGCAGCCTGCCATCCATACCAACTGCCCTTCCTGCTATACTGAAACAGCAGAATAGGCAGCTGGATGAAATAACACTAGAAATTTTCGCGGAGCTCGTACGCCTGACGCATACGACGGATCAGGCGTTCTGACTCCTGAAAATTTACAGTCTGTTGTCCGTCCGAAAAGGCTTCTTCCGGTTTCTGGTGCGTTTCATAGATAACTCCGTCGGCTCCGGCCATAACCGCAGCCAGAGACATTTCTTCTACATAATCCCGGATGCCGATACCATGAGACGGATCAACGATTACCGGAAGGTGCGTTTTCTCTTTAAGCACCGGCACGGCATTCAGGTCCAGGATGTTGCGGTATGCTTTTTCATAACCACGGATACCGCGCTCGCAAAGCATAATCTTCTCATTGCCATTCGAAAAAATATATTCGGCTGCCTGCAGGAGCTCTTCTATAGTTCCTGAAATGCCGCGCTTCAGCAGCACAGGCTTCTGCGCTTCTCCCAGCGAATCGAGCAGGTTAAAGTTCTGGCTGTTACGGGCTCCTACCTGGAACACATCCACATAATCAATCATTTCTTCAATCTGGGAAACTTGCATCACCTCAGTTATGATTTTAATGCCATTGGCGCTGCAGATCTGGTGAAACATTTTCAGGCCTTCTATGCCCAGACCCCGGAAAGCATAAGGAGAGCTCCTAGGTTTGAAAACACCTCCCCGCATAATTTTTACATTATTGGCTTTTAAGTGTTCCACTACCAGCTCAATCTGCCGTTCGTTTTCAATAGAGCAAGGGCCAGCCATAATACTGAATTGTCCTTCTCCTATCACCACACCATCTCCTAAATCGATATGAGTAGGCTCCACCCGCCATTTACGGGATATAAGTTTATACTCGTCTGATACATGGTAAATATCAGCGACGCCATCCAGCTGACCGATGTGGCGGATATCGAAATCCTTTTTGCCAATAGCTACCAGGTAGTGTCCCTCCTGTGTCTTTACTTCGTTCGCTTTGTAACCTATCTCTTCTACTTTTAGCAGAATATTTTCTTTTATAGCATCAGGTACTCCCTGCTGTAATCTTATGACCATGTTCTAGTTTCGAATATTTTGAATAAAAGTACGGATGTTTTGTGCCAGGCTTCCTTCCTGTGCCAGTGCCTTGATAAAAGCACTGCCGATAATTGCTCCCTGCGCGTGGTTGCAGGCCTGTGAAAAAGTTTCTTTGTTGTGAATGCCAAAGCCAATCATACCGGGATTTCGGAGCCCCATTTGGGCAACACGCTGAAAATAAGCAGTATTAGCCACAGCTTTTCCGTTTGTACTACCTGTTGTGGAGGCAGAAGAAACCATGTAAACAAAGCCATTGGTATGGCTGTCGATTTCCCGGATGCGCTGCTCTGGCGTCTGGGGTGTTACCAGAAACACTTTGCTCAGGTTATTTTCTTCAAAGATGGGTTTATACTCCCGCACATAATCAGCAAGTGGAAGATCAGGCAAAATAATGCCGTCTATGCCTACTTCTTTACATTTCTGGCAGAAACGCGTTACCCCGTACTGCATCACCGGGTTCAGATACCCCATCAGAACCAGCGGAATCTGGGTGTGCCGGCGGATATCCTGCAGTTGCCCGAATAGTGCCGGAATGGTCATGCCATTCCGGATGGCTATTTCGCTGCTCTGCTGAATAGTGGGTCCATCTGCCAGCGGATCTGAAAAAGGCATACCTACTTCAATCAGGTCGACACCGTTTTTCTCCAGCTCCAGAATAATGGATACCGTATCGTTCAGATTGGGATAGCCTGCTGTGAAATATACCGACAGCAGCCCCTGCTGCTTTTCTGCAAAGAGTCTTTGGATTCTATTCTCCATCGAAATGAAATCTTTTTAAATAAGTTGCCAGATCTTTATCCCCACGGCCGGAAAGGTTTACCACCACTACATCATCAGGTTTAGCGCCTATTCTACCCAAAGCAGCCAGTGCATGTGCACTCTCCAGGGCCGGAATTATGCCTTCCAGGCGCGTTAGTTCCAGTACTGCCTGCAGCGCCTCATCATCTGTGATGCTTTCAAAAATGGCCCGCTGCGACTGGTGCAGGTGTGCGTGCAATGGCCCTACGCCCGGATAATCCAGGCCTGCAGAAATGGAGTAAGGCTCCACTACCTGTCCGTCTTCCGTTTGCATAAGCAACGTACGGCTTCCGTGGATGATACCTTCTTTGCCCAGTACCGATGTAGCAGCCGATTCTCCTGAATGAACTCCCAGTCCGGCGGCTTCTACCGCTACCAGTTTCACTTCAGGTCTGTCGAGGTAATGATAGAAAGCTCCGGCTGCGTTACTGCCACCACCCACACAAGCCACTACATAATCAGGGTAATCGCGGTTTTCCTTCTGCTGCAGCTGTGCCATCATTTCTTCTGAAATTACTGCCTGAAAGCGGGCAACCATGTCGGGGTATGGGTGTGGGCCAACTACGGAACCGATAATATAGTAAGTGTCTTCCGGATTGTTGATCCAGTCGCGAATGGCCTCATTGGTAGCGTCTTTCAACGTTTTGCTGCCGCTGGTTGTCGGAGTAACGGTAGCTCCTAACATTTTCATTCTGGCAACATTAGGGGCTTGTCTTTCGATATCTACTTCACCCATGTATACAATGCATTCCAGCCCCATAAGAGCACACACAGTTGCCGTGGCCACGCCATGCTGCCCGGCGCCGGTCTCGGCTATAATGCGCTTTTTACCAAGACGCTTTGCCAGCAGGATCTGCCCGATGGTATTGTTTATTTTATGAGCGCCTGTATGGTTCAGGTCTTCCCGTTTCAGGTAAATTTTGGTGTTATATTTTTCTGAAAGGCGCTTGGCAAAATATAAAGGCGTAGGGCGGCCAACATAATCCCTCAGGAGTGCCTGCAGCTCTTCCTGAAATGCTGGCTCATACATGATGTTGAGGTAATTGGCACGCAGTTCCTCTACATTCGGAAAAAGCATTTCTGGAACGTAAGCGCCCCCAAATTTTCCGTAAAAACCGTTTTCGTCTACTGAGTATTTCATATATTTTTGGATGAAAGACTATTTGACAAAATACGAAGGACTGTTACTTCAGAGTCGTTTGTCTTTTGTCTGTTGTCTGATAATTCAACTCTTAACTTGCTCCATCAGGCGCTTCAGCTTCTCCACCTCCTTCAGCCCCGGCTGCAGCTCAAAACCACTATTTACATCAATAGCAAATGGCTTTCTCCTGATGCTTTTTATCCCGCTGATATTCTCCAGGTTAAGCCCGCCGCTCAGGAAGTATGGCTTAGGAGAAGGATATTGGTTTAGCTGCTCCCAGTCAAACACAAAACCATTGCCGCCATGCTCTTTCCCTTTGGTATCAAAGAGAAAGAAGTCGCAGGTATTTTCAAAAGGAGCCAGCACATCAAAGTTAAAGCTTTCCCCTACCGAAAAGACTTTAATTACTTTTAAACCAGTCTGCTGTAGCTCCAGGCACTGCGCAGGTGTTTCGGAACCATGCAACTGTACCAGTTCCAGATTGTACTGTCTTGCCAGGTCCAGAATAACTGTGGTCGTCTCATTCACAAATACCCCTACCCGCTGCACACCTGCAGGCAAATTTGCCAAACTGCTTGCATCTATACCGGGTAATGCATAACGCCGGGAGCCTGAAAAGAAAATAAAGCCCAGGTAGTCTGGTTGCAGTGCCGCCACCTGTTGGATGTTCTCCGGCTCCCGCATCCCGCAGACCTTTATTTTCATACCAGCGCCGCCTTTTTCTCCTGTAGCACTCTGAACTCTTTCATAAAAGCGGCTGCTGCTCGTTCCGGCCTGCTATTGGTCATAAAACTTTCTCCAATCAGGAAACCGTTATAACCGGCTTCTTTCAGTTCTACCAGTGTTTGCGGATTACGCAAACCACTTTCAGAAATCTTGGTCATGCCCGAAGGTATGTGCCGGGAAAGTTCATATGATAAAGCCACATCAGTCTGAAATGTTTTCAGGTTGCGGTTATTTACACCTACAACCGTTATACCCTCGCAAAGGCTCTCCTGTAGCTCTTCCAGGCTATGCACTTCCAGCAACACCTCTAAACCGAATGTACGGGCAAAGGCTGCCAGTTCCTGAATACGTTTAGCCGGTAAAGCAGCGGCAATCAGCAGGATAGCATCGGCACCAATCGACTTCGCTTCAACAACCTGGTATTCATCTACCATAAAGTCTTTCCGCAGAATCGGGCAATAATTAAATTTTCTACCAATCACTAGGTCCTCGTTTTTACCTCCAAAGTATTTGGTATCTGTCAGGATAGAAAGTGCAGAAGCCCCGGCCTGCATATAGCCGATAGAAGTTCGCTCTACCGAAACATAAGGATTGATATCGCCTTTTGATGGAGATTTTCTTTTGATCTCAGCAATAATGCCTGTTTTATCCGGGCGCAACAGGTAATGCTCCAGCGACATGCAAGGGGTGCCGAAATAAAGGCTTTTCTCCAGCAGTTTAGTTGGATACAGCTCTTTGCGCTCGGCCACTTCCTTCTGTTTATCAGCTATAATCTGCTCAAGTATATTCATTGGGTTGATTTAAAATTTAAAGATAAACTATAGATAATTTCACACTATGCTTCAACTAAATTTTTATCGTTTATAAGGCTGTTAAATAAAGTATAAGCCTTACCAGATTCAAGTGTTTCTTTAGCAATGGCTACTGCTTCGCGGGGCGAAAGCTCAGGACGGGCACATTGAATAGCCATTCCGGCATTTGCTGCCACTACAGCATTCTGGGCCACGCTTCCTTCTCCTTTTAAAACCTGCATAAATATGCCGGCAGCCTTTTCTACTGTTCCCCCTCCTCTTATATCCTCATAACGAACATGAGGTAAGCCCAGTAGGTCAGCGTCCAGCAACTGCTCTTTCTGGTCGGAGATCACTTTAAAAGGGCTGGTCAGCGAAATTTCATCATACCCGTCAAGGCTGTGAATAATGCTGAAATGGGTATCTGCCTGCTGGTACAGGTAGCCATACATGCGGGCCAACTCCAGGCTGAAAACACCCACCAGCTGGCGTTTCGGAAAAGCAGGATTCACCATAGGTCCCAGCATGTTAAAAAAAGTTTTAATGCCCAGATCTTTGCGGATTGGCCCAACACTTTTCATAGCCGGGTGAAATAATGGCGCGTGCAGAAAGCAGATGCTATAGTTTTCTATACTTCGTTCCAGCAAGCCGGTATCTGTCGTAAACCGGATACCCAGCGCCTCCAGCACATTGGAAGAACCACAAGCAGAAGAAACGCCATAATTGCCATGTTTGGCTACATGAATACCATTGGCTGCCACTACAAAAGAGGCCAGCGTAGAGATATTAAACGTGTCTTTTCCATCGCCTCCGGTGCCGCACAGATCGATCGGGTTGTAGGCATCCAGGTTTACACGGTGGCAGAGCTCTAGCAGCGCGTTCCGGAAACCTTCCAGTTCCTCAACTGTAATACTGCGCATCATGTATACTGTCAGAAAGCTGGTGATCTGGCTCTGGTTGTAAATGCCTTTTGTAATATTAACCAGTACTTCCCGTGCCTGGGTGCGGCTCAGCGTTTTATGCTCAAATAAATGGTTTAATATGTCTTTCATATTCTGACAAAGGAAATTTAGGATGAAAGACAAAGGAAGCGGCTGTCCTTTGTCGTAAAGTAGATAGTTATGCTGCTAGCTTTCCAGCCAATTTTTGATGATCGTTTTCCCCTGTTCTGTCAGCACTGACTCCGGGTGAAACTGTACCCCACGCACATCATATTCTTTGTGCCGGAGGGCCATAATATTGCCTGTTTCATCAACAGCAGTAGCTAAAAGGCTATCCGGAAGCTCTTTCTCTACCAACCAGGAGTGGTAACGGCCCGTGTTAAACTGTTTTGGTAAATCCTTGAAGAGCACTTCGTCCTCACGCACCACCTGCACAGGTGTAGCTACTCCATGCCATACTTCGTTGCTGTTAAACAACTTACCTCCGTATACTTCACCTATGGCTTGATGCCCCAGGCAAACACCGAAGAGACTCTTGCTGGCTCCGAAAGTACGGATGATTTCTTTCAGAAGACCTGCTTCGTCGGGTATACCCGGGCCTGGTGAAAGCATAATCTTGTCGTATTCGCCTACTTCTTCCAGGGTGGTTTTATCGTTTCGGCGTACCGTTACCTCGGCACCCAGTTCCTGCATCAGGTGCACCAGGTTATAGGTAAAGGAATCGTAATTGTCTATTACCAGAACTTTCATATTAGTTAATCTCTTGCGCCAATTGTAACGCTTTTCTAAGGGCCATAAGTTTATTATCTACCTCCTGCAGCTCGCTGACAGGATTAGAAGCTGCCACAATACCAGCTCCTGCCTGGTAGTACAGGTTATAGTCTTTGCTCAGGAAGGAACGGATCATGATAGCGCTGTTAAAGTTGCCGTCAAAGTCCAGAAAGCCAATGCAGCCGCCATAGAAGGCCCGGTTGGTGGTTTCGTAGCGGTCGATCAGTTGCATGGCCATGTGTTTGGGAGCTCCTGAGAGGGTACCTGCCGGAAAAGTGCTGGCTACCATCGGTAAGGAATCTTCGCGGCTATGCAGTTTACCCGATACCTTGGATACCAGGTGGATAACGTGCGAATAGTATTGTACTTCTCTGAAGGTTTCTACTGTTACTTCCGATCCGTTGCGGCTCAGGTCATTACGGGCTAAATCAACCAGCATCACGTGCTCGGCATTCTCTTTCGGGTCTGCCAAAAGCTTTTCTGCCAGAGCAGCATCCGCCAGGTCATCTCCAGTGCGCCTGAATGTGCCTGCAATCGGGAAAATACTGGCTTTCTGGTCTTTTATGACCAGCTGCGCTTCGGGAGAGGAACCGAAAATCTTAAAGCTGCCATAATCAAAATAGAACAGGTAAGGCGAAGGGTTGATAGATCGTAGGGTACGATATACATTAAACTCATCGCCTTTGAAAGCCTGCTTAAATCTGCGGGAAAGTACCAGCTGGAAAACATCTCCTCTGAAGCAATGCTGCTTTGCCCTTTCTATGTTTTGCAGAAAGTCGTCCGAGCTGATGTTGAATTCCTCCTCACCTGTTATTTCAAAGCCATAGCTCGGTATGTTTCGGCTGTTCAGCAATGCCTCCAGCTTCTCAATACCGTTTGGTTCTTCCTGGTTATAGGTGTGGGAGAAGATAAAGGCCTCATTGGAAAAATGGTTGATAACGATCACGTATCTGTAAATGGCATAGAACAGGTCCGGGATCTCCTGCTTGTCCGATCGCAGATGCAGGTCTATGTCTTCGAAGTAGCGCACCGCATCATAATTCATATAGCCGAAAAGGCCGTTATGGATGAAGTTAAAGTTGTTTTTTTCGGTTTCGAAGCTTGCAGCAAACGCGGCAAGTTTGCCGGGAATATCTGTTTCTTTAGTAATAGGTGTCTGCCTGGTGCTGCCATCCGGAAAAAGCTCGGTAAGCAATTCGTTTTCAGCTTTTATGCTGGCTATGGTACTGCAGCAGATATAAGAGTAGCTGTTTTCTGCACCATGATAGTCGGAGCTTTCCAGTAAAATGCTGTTCTGGTACTGGTCGCGCAACTTCAGGTAAACACTTACAGGAGTCAGGATATCTGCAAGAAGGCGTTTGTATGAGGTGCTGATCTTAAACTTCATTATGGCTTGGTTAAGGGTATAAAAAAAGTCCGCTATCACAAGTGAACAGCGGACTTTCAGTTATCTTTCAGGTGCTTATAATGCTATATAGCGGTGCTGCTCACGATCCTTTCTGAAACGTGCCACCACCAAGCTGTATGTATATTATTTAGTCTCATGTTTTCAAACTATCACAGAAATGTTCTTTCGCTTATCTCTGTGTCACAAATGTAGAGGCAAAATTGAAAACACCAAAATTAAATCAAAAAAATTTTTATTGTGTCTGTGATAGCTTCCTTTGTACTGGCCGGTTCATGTTTACCGATAACAATTGCAGGTAGCGGTATATTTTTATAAGAAAGGTAACCAGTGACTTACTGTTGCAAAGCTGATCTGTGGCAACTGCAGAGGCAACAAAAGAACATTGTCGGAGTATAGTGGGATAACCTTTAAATCAGAAATTAAACCTGTCTCTGAAAGGGAATTTCGGATGCTATTTCTTCCATTTTTGAGTAATGACTGAGGCTAATGATGTTAATAATAAAAATTAATCTCTTTAAAATCCGACAGTTCTATTTGAAGATAGATAAAAAGGAATATTAGGTGCGATTTTTGTAGAGTTGTTATTTTTTAGGTATCATAAGGAGCCATTTTTAAAAATTAATTAATGGATGTAGCTTTGTGAATAATTTACTGATTTGAATCCATCAAGCTTTACCACCCAATGAATTTGATGAGAAACGAAATACTATTTAGAGATACTTACATTGCCATAGAGTATAATGCTGCTGATCACTGGATATATGTTAACTGGAGAGGCTACGTAAATTACGACACTGTAACAGCTGGTTGTGAAAAGATTCTGGACTTCGTAAAAGAGTATAAATGCAGCAGAGTACTGAATGACAATACAAATGTTGAAGGAATCTGGTCGGGTGCTTCTAAATTTGTAGGACAGGACTGGTTTCCAAGAATGCGTGAAGCCGGGTTAGAATATTTCGCCTGGGTTTACTCACCAAGTACATTAAGCAGGCTCTCTACAGATAAATCGCTCCGAAGTGCCTCTGATACCTCTTTTGTAAAAACCTTCGATAATGTAGATACAGCGGAAGACTGGTTACGCTCTGTTTAAAAGCTATAGAAATTAAGAAAAGAAATAAAATAAGGGCAGCTACTACAGCTGCCCTTATTATTTATAGGGTACCTTTTGTGCTTGGAATGGTGTTATCGTTCAGGTTTCGCTGTACTGCCATTCTAATAGCTCTGGCAAATGCTTTAAAGATAGCTTCAATCTTGTGGTGTTCATTTTCACCCTCTACTTTTATGTTCAGGTTAGCTTTGGCCGTATCGCTGAAAGATTTAAAAAAGTGGAAGAACATTTCGGTCGGCATATCTCCTACTTTTTCACGATGAAAGGCCGCATTCCAGACCGTCCAGGGGCGACCACTGAAATCCAGTGCTGCCTGTGCCAGTACATCATCCATTGGCAACAGGAAAAAGCCGTAGCGGGTGATGCCGCGCTTATCTCCTAAAGCCTTTGCAAAAGCTTCTCCAAGGGCAAGCCCGGTATCTTCAATGGTGTGGTGCTCATCTATATGCAGATCGCCTTTCACCTGTATTTTCAGGTCGAGGTTTCCATGCTTGGCCACCTGCTCCAGCATATGGTCGAAAAAGCCCAAACCGGTTTCAATCTCCATTTTGCCGGAGCCGTCCAGGTCTAGCTCTACCAAAATACTGGTTTCTGAGGTTTGTCGCCTGACAGTGGCTGTTCTGGATGCGCCTCCTTTCAGAAAAGAGAAAATTTCATCCCAGTCGTTGGTGCAAAAATCTACATCTGCTTTAGGACTTTCTGTAATCAGTATAGCCTTTGCACCCAGGTTTTTTGCCAGCTGCACATCTGTCAGGCGATCTCCGATCACATAGGAATTCGCTAAATCGTATGCACCTTCGAGGTACTTCTTCATCATGCCAACACCTGGTTTTCGTGTTGGCAGCCCTTCGTGCTCAAAACTGCGATCAATCAGAATATCGGCAAACTCAATGCCTTCACTTTTAAGTATGTCCAGCATTTTGTTCTGGTAAGGCCAGAACGTGTCTTCAGGATAAGAGTCGGTGCCTAAGCCATCCTGGTTTGTAACCATCACAAATTCGTAATCCAGTGCAGTATAGATTTGATAGAGGTTACGGATTGCTTTCGGAACAAACTCAAACTTTTCGAAGGAGTCGACCTGGTAATCGGTTTTGGGTTCTACCAGTATAGTACCATCTCGGTCAATAAATAATGCTTTTTTCATTTCTAAATGCATGTCAAGTAACCCTGTACCAGGTGGCATGAAAGATATTTCCTGCCACCTGGTACAGGAGTCGTTATCTAAATTCTTCTATGGATTGTAGGAGCTGCTGGTTTTCTTCGAGCGTACCCACTGATATGCGCAGGCAGCCTTCACAGCCTTTCAGACTGGAGCGGTTCCTTACAACTATTCCATTGCCTAATAGGTAGTTGTATAATCCGTTTGCATCTGTTACTTTAACCAGTAAGAAGTTGGCATCAGACGGGTATACTTTCAGAACAGACTTCAGGCGAGGCAAAGCATGTGTCAGCAATTCCCGTTCCTGCACAATTTCTTCAACCATAAATTTAAGCTCTTCCGACTTCTCCAGGGCAGCCAGTGCCAGTTCCTGTGTAGCTTCGTTTATGTTGTAAGGCGGCTTGATTTTATCCAGATAAGTGATGATCTCAGCAGAGGCAAAGGCCATACCCAAGCGTAATCCGGCCATTCCCCAGGCTTTTGACAAGGTTTGCATCACAACCAGGTTAGGAAACTCCTGTAAGCGGGTGGTCCAACTGGGGTTATGGGCGAAGTCAATATAGGCTTCATCTACTACTACCAGACCATCAAAAGCATCCAGTATAGCTTCAATACTTTCCGGATTAATGCTGTTACCTGTTGGGTTATTGGGAGAACAGATAAAGACGATCTTTGTCTCTGGTTTTAGCTGACGGAGTACTTCCTCAACCGGAATCTGGAAATCGGCTGTTAGCTGCACGGTATCAATACGCACCTCATTCAGGTTTGCTGATACCTCGTACATGCCATAAGTAGGTGGTAGCTGTAGCAGCGCATCCTGCCCGGGGCGGCATACCAGGCGCAGCAAAAGATCTATGGCTTCGTCGCTGCCATTCCCCAGAAATATCTGTTCCGGCTCCACCCCTTTAATTTTAGCAAGGCGGCTTTTCAGCTTTTTCTGGTGCGGGTCCGGGTAACGGTTATAGTTGTTGCCTGCCAGGCTGCCAATATTATTTTCGTTGGCATCGATAAAAACGGTGGCAGTTCCTTTAAATTCATCGCGTGCAGAGGAATAAGGTTTCATCTGCCGTATATTCTGGCGTACCAGCTTTTCAATATTAAACATTTTCAACCTCCTTTAGTCGAATAGAAACTGCATTTTTATGGGCCTGAAGCCCTTCAGCCTCTGCCATTACTTCCACTGTTTTGCCTATACTTTTAATGCCCTCCGGTGAGATATGCTGGAAAGTGATTTTCTTAACGAAGCTATCCAGGGAAACACCGCTATAGGCACGGGCATAGCCGTTGGTAGGCAGCGTATGATTTGTACCGGAAGCATAGTCACCGGCCGACTCAGGCGTAAAGTTGCCCAGGAATACGGAGCCGGCGTTTACCACGCCATCAGCCAGGGTTTCGTAGTTCTCTACAGCCAGGATCAAGTGTTCCGGAGCGTACAGGTTAGAGAAAGCCAACATTTCCTGGTCGTTCTGCAACACAATGGCCATACTGTTAGTTAATGCCTGAGAGGCAAAGGCTTCGCGGGGTAAGGCAGCCAGTTGCTTCTGCAGTTCTTCGCTTACTTTATCCAGCAAAGCTTCGGAGGTTGTTAAAAGAACCACCTGCGAATCGGCGCCATGTTCGGCCTGCGATAAGAGGTCGGCCGCAACAAAAGCAGGGTGTGCAGCGTCATCGGCCATCACAAGCACTTCAGAAGGACCGGCAGGCAGATCGATGGCTACGCCTGCTTTGCTTACCAGCTGTTTTGCAACCGTTACATACTGGTTTCCCGGACCGAAAATTTTACTCACAGCCGGTACACTTTCTGTTCCGAAAGCCATGGCAGCCACAGCTTGTGCGCCTCCGGCCTTTACAATCTTGTTTATGCCCAGCAAAGAAGCCGTGTACAGTATAGCAGGATGTACCGAGCCGGTTTTAGAAGGAGGTGTGCAAAGCACCACTTCCCGACAACCCGCAATTCTTGCCGGCACCCCCAGCATCAGGAGCGTGGAGAAAAGAGGTGCCGTACCACCAGGTATGTACAAACCGACTTTTTCAATTGCCACACTTCTGCGCCAGCAGCGTACACCCGGCATGGTTTCCACGGGCCGAAGTGTTTCTTCCTGCTGTGCGTGAAACAACTGTATATTGCTGTAAGCTTGAAGAATGGCTTCTTTCAGTTCCAGTGATACTTCTGCCTCTGCTGCTGCTATCTCCTCTGCTGAGGCAAGCAGGCTGTTCAGTTTTACACCATCAAATTTTTCTGCCAGCTGCAACAGGGCCTGGTCGCCCTGCTCCTGCACCAGTTGAAAGGTTTGCCTGATTTCCGGCTCCAGCTCCGCCAGGTCTTTTACCGGCCTTTGCACAAGCCCGGGCCAGGCTTCCCTGGCTGGGTATTTCATTTTCCGGATCATACAATCATTTTCTCTATAGGTACAACTAAAATGCCCTGTGCTCCGGCTTCTCTAAGCTTGTCAATGATCTCCCAGAAGTCGTCTTCGTTGATAACAGAATGCAGAGAACTCCAGCCTTCTTCTGCCAGTGGTAAAATAGAAGGAGACTTGGCGCCAGGTAAAAGCCTGGTAATTTCGTCTATCTTGTCGTTTGGGGCGTTTAAGAGGATATATTTAGCACGCTGCGCACGCTGTACCGCATGTATCCGGAAGAGCAGTTTCTCCAGTATGGCTTTTTTCTCCTCGTTCAGCGACTTATTAGCAATGAGCACCGCCTGCGACTTGAAAACACGTTCAACTTCTTTCAGGCCGTTGCTGATAAGCGTACTGCCAGAGCTCACGATGTCGCAGATCGCATCGGCCAGGCCAATGCTTGGGGCAATTTCTACGGAACCACTGATGGTGTGAATATGAGCTTTAACGCCTTTTTCATCCAGGTAAGCCTGTAGCAGGTTAGGATAAGAAGTGGCAATGTTTTTACCTTCCAGGTCTGTTATTCCCTTGTAATCGTCTGCTTTGGGAACAGCTA
Source organism: Pontibacter sp. SGAir0037 (assembly GCF_005491705.1). NCBI lineage: Bacteria > Pseudomonadati > Bacteroidota > Cytophagia > Cytophagales > Hymenobacteraceae > Pontibacter > Pontibacter sp. SGAir0037. The sequence continues at coordinate 1,523,154 of NZ_CP028092.1, forward strand.
AAGAAAGGCGGCACTTGGAAAACCCAAGCTCTTCTACCGCTAATTCCTGCATTCCCTCTTCCACCAGCACGTTTTCTCCTACTATGCCAATATCGGCAACACCATCGGCTACATAGCCAGGTATATCGTCATCGCGCAGGAAAAGTATCTCGAGCGGAAAATTGGTTGATTCGGTTTTTAGTTTGAGGCTGCTGCTGATAAAAGAAATACCGCATTCGCGTATAAGTGAAAGAGAGTCTTCGCTGAGTCTCCCAGATTTTTGTATGGCAATCCGAAGCATATTGTTTAGTTGTATGAACATGTAAAGAAAGGCAAAATGTTTAAAACAAATTGCAGATCGGGTTTAAAAACCCTTCGGGGGCTATATGATGATTAACTTCCTCCTAGGAGGAATGATGGATGTGATGGAAATGTACAGTAGAGCCACTTGCAACCGGTGCTGCAAAAAGAAGAGTTGTGGCGATATAGAACTGTTTTCCGTTCATGATGTGCTGCAAAACTAGCAGGATTTTCGGATAAACGAAAAAACCGCAGAAAGTTTTCAATTTATTTCTGACCTGACCTTTCAGCCTGTGGCTTCTTTATAAGTAAACAGCCCCTGTTCAAACTGAAACAACAGCTGCTTTAAACTTCACTGCATGACTGCCTGAGTAGTAGGAACATAGTTTTTGGTGTAAACAAGTCACCAACTGGATGATTTAGCACTTTTACAGGATATAAGACTTCTGACATAGCCTATTCTGAATAATGTAGAAAATTTCCAGGACGCCGGGTGACCCTCATTTGCTGATTTTTTTGCTATTTTTGTGCCTTGTATAGCGAATATCATATAGCTGGCATAATTTTTTCGGTGACAGCTCTATAGGATACTGCGTTAGTGAAGCATTATGAAGAAGTTAATCTATACCTTTCTGGCAACTTTTGTGGTGCTGGCTTTCACGGAAGCGGCCCAGGCACAGCTAAAACTCCCACAGCCAAGTCCCGAGGCATTTGTAAAGCAAACCATTGGCCTGACTGATATTTCTATCAGTTACCATGCCCCTGGAGTTAAAGGCCGCAAGATTTTCGGATCGCTGGTACCCTATGGCCAATTATGGCGTGCCGGTGCAAACGAAGCTACCGTTATCAAATTTTCAGACGACCTTTTTCTGAACAATGAACGCGTTCCGGCGGGTGCTTACTCGGTTTTTATACTGCCTGAAAGTGATTCTTCCTGGAACCTGATCCTGAACAAGGACACTACGCTTTGGGGGTTGGAAGGTTATAATGAACTGGATGATGTGGCATACTTGCGCATTAAACCACAGGCCACCTCTTTTAATGAAACCATGCAATTTAATTTCACAGATGTGGGGCTTACTACCGGTAACCTGAACCTGGTATGGGAGAATTCTAAAGTTACAGTTCGCATTGAAACCGAAGTTGAAAAAAAGGCTTTAGCCAACATCAAAAAAGCCCTGGCAGAGGCAAGCGCTGATGACTGGTATATCTGGGCTCAAAGCGCTGATTATATGATGCAGAAGAAAGAGTATCATGAGCTGGCACTGCAGTGGATAAATAAGTCTATTGCCATTAAGGAAAACTTTTACAACAATTGGGTAAAAGCCAGGCTGTATGCTTACAACAAAGAATTTCAGATGGCGGCTTCTCTTTCCGCAAAAGCCATTCAGTTAGGTGGTACAGATCCTCAGGCTTATAAGACCTATGCAAAAGAAATAGAAACAGCCTATAACGACTGGAAGAAAAGGAAGTTTTAGCACCTGACTTTGCTCGGCTAACAGTTATAGTACCCATTGTCATGCTCTAGGGCTGCTTTTTCTTTCTGAACCAGCCTTTGATTTTCTCCCAGGTAAGGGCGTGTTCTTCGGTACCGGTTGTGCCCAGTAAAAATGCGTAAGGGTGCATAGATTTATGGTGGTCGCAGTAAATTTTGAACATACCCAGAAAAGGAACCGCTACAAACATTCCCGGTAATCCCCAGATCATACCTCCTACAATTATACTTAAAATTGTGAACAAGGGGTTGATGTTCACCTGACTTCCTGTAATGTTAGGTGTAAGAATATTATTCTCGGTGAACTGCACCAGCAGAAAGAAGCCGAGCACCCCGAAAGCCTTTTGCGGATCGCCCTGTACCACCAGCGTATAGAGCAAAGGAATTGCCCCGCCTATCAATGTTCCGAAGTAAGGAATAAAATTCATCAGGGCAGATAAGATCCCCAGCAGCACGGCATACTCCACTCCTATCAGCAGCAGCCCTGTGGAATTAATGAGGCACAGAATGAGAATCACAATGACAACACCACTCATATAGCGTTTGGTGACATGTGATATATCGTTGATGATCTGCTCTGTTACAGGGTAATTCTCCGAGTGCATTACCCGTAGCAGGAACGTGTGGAATTTGTTTCGGTAATACAGCATCAGGAAAATGTACACGGGCATCAGGCCAAACTTTGTGAGCGTGCCCGTCATGGCCAGCAAAAGTTCACTGATAAAGCCCCCGCTGAACTCGAAGGCATTGATGATCTGCTTCCGCAGCCACATTTCTCTGTCACGCCCTTCTGCACCTCCAAAATGATCCTCCAGTTCCATTTGCAGCTTGTCGATGTTACGCATGGCCTGCTCCTGCAGCTCCGGAAAATCGTTCAGAAAAACAGAGAGCTGCTTGTAGAGCAGCACAAACAGACTCACCAGTAAAGCCATGGAAAGAATAATGGCGAAGAAGTTAGCAATAATGCGCGGGATGCCCCAGCGTTCCCAGATCTTTACCAGCGGATAGAGTAAATAGGCAAATAAAACGGCCATAAAGATCGGGTACAGGAACTCCCTTGCCACGATCAGCACGAATACCAGCATGATCAGAAATAACAAGCTATATGTTAACCTCTGGAGCTTTTTTACAGATCTACTCATGCCTTTGCATACTGAATTTATAGAGTAAAAGGTACTTTTTTCTGGTGTGAATGCTGTAGACTTTAAAAAAGAGTCGCATTCCTCTTCCGTTCTCCCTCAATTATAATGTGTACCTTTGCACCAGAACTTCATGATAAAAAATGGGCACCTTTGCACAACTTAACTTACGGAATGAGCTACTGGAACAACTGCAGGCGCTTGCATACCTTACGCCTACTGCCATACAGGAAGCTGCTATACCTGCCATTTTAGACGGAGCAGATGTAGCAGGACAGGCAGAGACAGGAAGCGGTAAAACAGCAGCCTACGGCTTACCGCTGCTGCATCGGCTGGATGCAAACCTGGAACAGGTGCAGGCCCTGATTGTGGTGCCAACCCGTGAGCTGGCCCTACAGGTGCGGCAGGAGCTAAAGCAGTTTGCCAAACTAATGCCAAACCTGAAAATAAGCTCCTTTTATGGCGGGCATGCCTTCTCCCAGGAAAGAGCTTCGCTGGCCCACCCGCCACAGGTGTTGGTCGGAACACCCGGAAGGCTTACCGACCATTTAAACCGGAACACACTGAACCTGGCACATGTACAGCAGTTGGTGCTGGACGAAGCGGACAAGCTGCTCGAAATGGGCTTTGAGGAGGAACTGGACCAGGTTATTGCTGCCCTCCCACGTAAGCGGCAGACTATTTTGTTTTCTGCCACCATGCCGGAAGGGGTAAAAGAGCTGATAAGCGCCTCTTTGAAAGCTCCAAAATTTATTAAAGCCACCGCTACCACCGTACCCGACCAGGTAAAGTTTGTGGGGCTGAAAGTGGAGCAGGCAGACCGGCAGGAAGTGCTTGTAAAGTTGTTACAGCAACAGTCTGGTTCAGGTACGGTAGTGTTCACAAATACACGTGCAGCAACCGACGAAGTGACAGCCTTTGTTCAGGCGCATGGCCTTTCGGTAAAAGCCTTGCATGGCGGCATGGAGCAGCGTGACCGCGACCAAACCATGACCCTGTTCCGTAATGGCTCCGTTGCCATACTGGTAGCCACCGATGTTGCGGCCAGAGGCCTGGATATAGATGCCTTACACGCCATCATACATTATGAATTACCGGATGACAAAGCAGCCTACCTGCACCGAAGCGGCCGTACAGGCAGAGCCGGCAGAAATGGAACTGTTTATACCCTGGCTACTCCAAAAGGCGAACAGAAGCTGCGCGATTGGGAACTGGTGCGCATGGATGAGTGGCTGGATGCCGGTACTCTTTCTGCAGCTCATACGCAACAAGCCTCAGAACCCCGGTTTGCCACCATCTATATTCAGGCAGGAAGAAAAGACAAAATCAGTCCGCGCGATATAGTGGGCGCTTTGATAGCAGAAGCCGGTTTAGAAGCCGGACAAATCGGTAAAATTGAAGTGCAGGACAAGAGCAGCTACGTGGCGGTTCCCGAAAAAGAAAGCCGGGAAATTGTCAAACTGCTGAGCAACGGCAAAATTAAAGGCCGCAAATTCAGGGTGAGCCTGGTGCAGTAGTGAGTTAATTATGTTTTCAATTCATAGCTTATATTCCGAAACCTTTTAATGAAAAAGATTACCCTTCTTGCCCTTTGCCTGGTTATAGGCAGTGCTGCATCTTATGGCTGGGGCTTTTTTGGCCACAAAGTCATACACCAGTTAGCTATCTATGGTCTTCCGAAACCTATGCAGGCTTTCTTTTACAAGCACCAGGATTACCTGGTAGAAAAGTCGGTGCGTCCGGACGAACGCAGGAACAGCGATCCGGCCGAAGCTCCACGTCACTTCATAGATATAGATGTTTTTGGAGAAGATGCGGTGCACACCATGCCGGAAGACTGGGAAGCAGCTGCAGCCAGGTATACGGCTGATACCTTGCTGAAATACGGTATTGTACCCTGGCATGTGGTAAAAATGCAGCAAAAGCTAACGAATGCTTTTAAAACACAACAGGCAGATAGCATCCTCTTTTATGCAGCTGATCTGGGGCACTATATTGCCGATGCGCATGTGCCTTTGCACACCACTGTTAATTACGATGGCCAGCTGAGCAACCAGAAAGGCTTGCACAGCCTCTGGGAATCGAAAGTACCTGAAATGCATGCTGCAACTTATAAGCTGCAGAATAAAAAAGCAGTTTATCTGCCAGATGCAGAAAAGGCCATTTGGACTGTTGTAAGACATACCAATACTTTGGTGCCGCAAACCCTGGAGCTGGAGCGGGAAGCAAGTAAAAGCTTTACAACAGCAACTAAATTTGTAAATGTAGAGCGGAACGGCAGGGTGAGACAGTATTATGCTGACGACTTTGCAAAAAAATACCAGGAATTGCTGGGGCCTATGGTGGAGCAACAAATGGCAGGGGCCGCCGAAGCAATTGCCAGTTTCTGGTACACTGCCTGGGTAGATGGCGGTAAACCGGATATGGAAAAGCTAATGGCCGGAAAACTCAGCAAGGCCGAGAAGAAAGCTCTTAAGAAAGAAAACAAGTCATGGAAAAAGAACAGGCTCTTTCAGGAGCAGCGTGTGCTGGCGGCTCAGAAAAAAACAGAAGAATAACCATTGCAAATGCCCTGGCGGCAAAGCTCTCGCTCCGCCTAACAGTGGCCGGTGTTTTGCCGCTTGTTTCAGGTTTTATACCTTGTTAAACAGATATTTGAAAAATAATGCTCGCCTTATCCAATATCAAGAGCCATATTTGCGTGTAATTTTATATTAACAGGAAGAAGTGAAGATGAAGAAATTACTGGCCTTAGCCCTTCTTTTGCTATTTTTTGCCAATGCCCGGGCACAGGAAGACAAACTGACACGCCTTATGAACGAGCGTGAGCAACTGGTCTTGGAGTATCAGTACTATAACCAGCAAAACAGTAACTTCTGGGGCAAGAAATCTAAAAAGGACCTGCTCAATATCATTGAAACGCTGAAAGGCATCATCAAAAAAGATTCTGAACTGATTGCTGCCGTTAGAGAGCAGAGTATAAAGAAAATTGCTGAAACCACTGTTGAAACACAGCGTGTCGACCAGATAAAAGTACAGGACCAACGCCAGATTGATAGCCACATCGGCGAGTTAAAAAGTCAGATCTCCACCCTTCAGGCGCAGATCAAAAAACATGAAAAAGCCATGAAAGGAAAAGACGATCAACTGGCTGCTTCTCAGGATCTGCGTTACGGGAAAGACAAAATTATTGCAATACTGGCCGGCGGCCTGCTTTTGTTTGTTTTATATGCTGTTGTACTGCAGGTAAGGCTAAACAAAGCGCTGGCTAAACCTAAAAGAAAAAGTAAAGCCAGCTAGGCGATTGTCAGATAAAGGAATTTATTAAGCTGTTCCAACTGTTATAAGTTGCTGCACCTCAAAGAAGTTTTATATAAACGTGCAAGTACAAGGGCTGGTGCAAGTATCCAGCCTTTTCTTTTTTGATATAGATGATCGATATATTTAAAGAACTGAAGCAGGTTCAGGAACTGCTAAAAATTGAACAGGAAGAAGACCGCCAGCAGTACAAGGCTAAAAGCTTGAAAAGCTCAATTACAGAGCGCAAAGCCATGGGTTTTTGCTGGTATCCGGTAGTTATTTCTAAAGAAGAAATTGGTTTCGGCAATAAGGTTGTGCTGGAACTGGAGCGTACTTCCGGTCGTGACCAGCTACACCTGTTCCAGACAGGTAAGGCAGCTGCTCTTTTCAGCAACCAGGGGGAACGCAACAGCCTGAATGGTGTAATAGTCGGCCTGAAGCGCAACAAAGTACTTCTGGCTACCAACAAAGAAGATCTGCCTGACTGGATAGACGACGGCAAGCTTGGCATTGACCTGACTTTTGATGAGATGAGCTATCGTGAAATGGAGATAGCCATGAAAAAAGTGCAGGAAACGCAGGGTACACGGCTGGCGGAACTCCGCGATATTCTTTTAGGCGTGAAAACTCCTTCTTTTGCCAATGCAACTGTAGCCGGAATACCCTCTCTTAATGCCTCTCAGAACGAAGCAGTACAGAAAATTGCGCAGGCCCAGGATGTGGCTATCATCCATGGTCCGCCGGGAACAGGTAAAACCACTACCCTGGTGCAATCTATCTTGCAAACGCTGCAGACGCAGAAAAGGCTTCTGGTAACGGCCCCTTCGAATACCGCTGTAGACCTGCTGACAGAGAAGCTGGCAAATGAAGGCGTTAACGTGATTCGGATAGGAAATCCATCGCGTGTATCTGATGTGCTGCTGGAGCATACGCTGGATGCACAGGTAATGGCCCACAAAGCTTATAAAGACCTGAAAGAACTGCGCAAAGTAGCAGAAGAGTATAAGCGCCTTGCCTTCCAGTACAAGCGAAAATTCGGCTATGAAGAGCGTAACCAGCGCCAGCTTTACAAAGCAGAAAGCAACCGTTTGCTCGACGAGGCTGACCAGATAGAGCATTACATTACAGATGACCTGCTGGACAACGTGCAGGTGATTACCTGTACTCTGGTGGGGGCCGCCAATAAATCTATCCGTCACATGCAGTACGATACAGTGTTTATCGATGAGGCGGCCCAGGCGCTGGAACCGGCCTGCTGGATTCCGATTTCCCGTGCAAACCGCGTGGTGTTGGCTGGTGACCATTTTCAGCTTCCGCCTACAGTTAAATCTTTTGAAGCAGAAAATGGAGGTTTAGGCCTCACGTTGTTCGAGAAATGCATTCAGCGGCAGCCGGCCGTTTCAGTTATGCTGAGAACACAGTACCGGATGCACCAGCACATTATGCAGTTCTCTAACCAGGAGTTCTACAAAGGCGAGTTGGAGGCGCACGAAAGCGTGCGGGAGAGCGATCTGCACACCTATAACGCAAAGTTTGCACCTGGACTAGCCGTTGAATTTATAGATACAGCCGGTTGCGGCTATAACGAAACGGACATGGCGGAAACACAAAGTTCTGCCAACCCGGAAGAAGCCGATCTGCTGCTGAACCACCTGGCCCTGCTGCTGAAAGAGTATGAACCGGCAGCTGAGACTGAATCCTTAAAGATTGGCGTAATTGCTCCTTACAGGGCACAAATCAATTACCTGCAGGATAAAGTAGAGCATACTCCCCTGCTGCACGACCTGCTTATAAAGCGCCAACTATCGGTAGGTACCGTAGATAGTTTTCAGGGACAGGAAAGGGATATTATCTATATCAGCATGGTGCGAAGCAACGACAAAGGCGAGATCGGATTCCTGAGCGACATTCGCCGCATGAACGTAGGCATGACCCGCGCCAAAAAGAAACTGGTGATAGTTGGAGATAGTGCCACCTTGTCGCAGCATCCGTTTTATAGCGATTTTCTTGCATACGTTGAGTCTATTCATGCGTATAAAAGTGCCTGGGAGCTAACAGATTGTCTGCCATAAAGAAACATCTCTTGCTAAGTATGAGTAAGAATTTAGAGAGATAGATATGATTAACTGTATATTTTTTATATCTTTCTCTAACTACAGTATCCTATAACATTTTAAACCTGAAGCATGAAGATTGAAAAAAACAGCGTAGTGACGCTCTCTTACGAGCTAAGAATTTTAGACGAGAACGGTGAGCAAAGCCTTATCGAAACAGCGAGCAAAGAGCATCCTATGGTGTTCATATATGGTATGAGTGGTTTGCCCGATCAGTTCGAAGATCAGCTGGAAGGCCTGAATACCGGCGATGCTTTTGACTTTAAACTAGACTCGGAGGGTGGCTACGGCGATTTTGATGAGAATGCTGTAGTTGAACTGCCGAAACAGGTGTTCGAGGTAGACGGCAGCATACCCGAAAACATGCTGGAAGAAGGTAATTTTATACCGATGGCCGATAGCGAAGGAAACCAGTTGCAGGGGCGTGTAGCCGAAGTTAACGAAGATACAGTAACCATGGATTTTAACCATCCATTGGCTGGAAAAGAACTCTATTTTAAAGGAACAGTGGAAAATGTGCGTGCTGCCACTCCGGAAGAGCTGGATCACGGGCATGTGCACGGACCAGGTGGTCATCACCACCACTAAGCCTGTTACTACTAGATTACGTTTTAGGGAGCTGCCTGTCAGGCAGCTTCTTTTTTTATGGCCTCACCTACTCCAAGTCCTTTTTAACAACCTGCACATACGCTTGTAGGTCAGGAAAAAAAGCCTCAAAATCAGCCTGGTAAGCGCTATATTGCTTTTCCAGCTCTTCACTGGCTGTCTCCATGCCGGAATAAAACGTGGTACGCCGACTCATGCCGGTTAAAACCTGTTTGATACCAGGCAAAGCAGCATAGCTTAGCAACCAGTTCTGCTCCACCATGTACGGTAACATGTACTGCACTCTGGCCGGCAGTATATGGTGGTGCTGCTGTATTAAACTATAAATTCGTGCTGCATAGGCAGACAGAGGTTCTGCAGAAAACTTTCCGAACTGTTTTGCCAGGAAATGATCATAAAAAATATCGGCAATAACCGGAGAGAACTTTCCATAGTGCGGCCTGAGCCTGCGCTTGGTCTGCATTACTACCGGATGCATATCCGTATAGGTATCGATGAGGCGGTGCAGGCGAATGCCTTTAGCTATTCCCGGCTGGTATAAATGCATCTGTTTCCCCTTTACGCTATCTGCTATAAAGTTGCCCAAAAGCAATTCTTCATCATCGCCGGAGAGAAAAATATGTGCTAAAAAATTCACTGAAGCTTTTTTTATTTCGTGCTGAACATCATCATACGTGGATTGTTAAAACTATAGCCGCATCTGCTCCATATAAACCCTGAGCAACTATAGCGCGTAATCAGAACACGTACATAAAGTAAATTTAAAACTATGAACATTGATCAAAATACGAAAGAAAACCTGCAAAAGCTGGTAGATAAAATAAATGATATTGACACCTGTATGATGACCACCCAAGACAGCGACGGCAGCCTGAGAAGCCGACCGATGCGGAATATGGAAGTGAAGGAAGAAGGAGTTCTGTGGTTCTTTACCGGGTATGAGTCAGCCAAGTCAGACGAAATCTTGAAAAATGATGCGCATGTAAACCTGAGTTATGCGAAGCCCTCAGACAACCTGTATGTATCAGTTTCAGGCCGTGCCATGGTTACAAAAGACAGGTCAAAAATAGAAGAGCTCTGGAATCCGGCTATGAAATCGTGGTTTCCGGAAGGTAAAGACGATCCGAATATCGGTTTGATTAAAGTAACGATTGACAAAGCTGAATACTGGGATGCTCCTAACAGTGTGATGGTGCATTTATATGGCATGGCCAAGGCTGCTATTACAGGCGAACAGCCGCATCCGGGCGAAAATAAAAAAATCAATCTGTAGTATCTCGTTTTACACCGATATACTAAAAAAAGCACCTGCCAAACATTTTTGTGTGGCAGGTGTTTCTATGTTACCTTTACCTTAAAACCGATAGCTAACTATTTTTCTCTTGGCTGCACCTATACCTGGCGAAGCCCGCCTCACCACCCTCACCCTTTTTGGCATAAAGCCAGGCCATGTGCGCTGGGGACTGGCACAAATGGGTACCTCTGTTCCGCACCTGCAAAAGGTGCCCGGGCTCCTCTTTTTCAAACTGCTTGGCAGCGGCCAGGGCAAGGGGTTCAGCATTAAGCCCAACTTTTACCGTTATGGCCTGCTTTGTACCTGGGAAAGTGAAGAAGCAGCCAAAGCATTCCTGCATCATTCGTGCCTGCTGGAGGAGTATAAAAAGCATACATTTGAAAGCTGGACCTTATACCTTGAACCGCTTCAATCGCATGGCTTATGGGATAAGCAAAGTCCTTTTGAACCCTTTAGTCATCGAAAAGCTGCTGAAGGTCCTATTGCCGTTTTAACGCGTGCCAGCATTAACTGGCGTGCCTTGCCGGGTTTCTGGAAATTTGTTCCTAAAACTAGTAAAGCGCTAGAAAATGCCCAGGGTCTGATCTGTTCTATCGGATTAGGTGAGCTGCCTTTTGTGCGCCAGGCAACCTTTAGTGTCTGGGAATCGGCTGCAGCCATGAAACAGTATGCTTACCATAACCCCTTGCACCAGGAAGTAATGAAACGCACTCGCGCTGAGAACTGGTACAGTGAAGAACTCTTCGCACGTTTTATACCGATTGCCAGCGAAGGCACCTGGAACGGCGTTGATCCGGTTACACTATCAAGCCTGAGTAATGTATCAGAATAATTTCTGCAAAGCCTCTGTTAATCTGCTGCTGACAGCCTCATACAAGCTGTAACCACGGTTAATCAGAAACACTTTCGCAGTGCTTAGCAGGTAAAGACTCGGGAAAGCGTTTGCCTGAAGCTGCCTGGCTATTAAAAAATCCTGTGCTGTTTTCTCTTTCGCTTCTTCGGAGGCAAAGCTGGCTATAAAAACAGTCTGATCTACTCCAAATCGGGTGGCAATTTCCAGGAGAACCTCTGTTTTGGTTATATCTTGATTCTGCGCATAAAACGCGTGTTGAATGGCTTTTGCAAAAGCAAACTCTGCTTCTGGTTTCATGTAACGCATGGTAACTACAGCCCGGCTCGCAGGTTCAGTATCATATACAAAATCAGATCGTTCAAAGAAATTATAGTCGAACGGTTGTGCTGTAACCTGCGCCACATCCAGCCAGTGTTGTTTCATACTTGCTTTGGAAGCTTCTTCCAGGGTGGAGTTTGTGCCTGGCCGTAAGCCGCCCATCACTAATTTAAATCCCAGCTGCTTTTCCTGTTCCTGCTTTACCTGGTTTATGATAGGCGCAAAACCATAGCACCAGGAGCACATCGGATCCATTACATAAATCAGGTGCGGTTTCTGCTGCAGTTCATTCATCGGTTCTTTTATTATATATGCGATTTCCAAAGGTAACATATTTGGCTGTAAGCGCAGAATACCTGTCGGGGGACTGTTGTTGCCATACCGGAGCTGTGCCGGCAGGGCCAGCGAATAAGAAAAGCCTTAAATGTGCAGGTTACTGATAACAATCCTGATTTAGGGGCAGACATTTAAAGAATTGATGCTAAATTTGCTTTCCATTTGAAAAGCAATAAAAAATAGATGTCAGAGTATCATTTCAGCCAGATAGAAAAGAAGTGGCGAAACTACTGGGAAGAAAACCAGACTTTTAAAGCCATAGAAAGCAAAGATAAGCCCAAGTACTATGCACTCGATATGTTCCCCTACCCTTCAGGTGCCGGACTTCATGTTGGTCATCCTCTTGGTTATATTGCCTCTGACATTGTAAGCCGTTATAAGCGCTTAAAAGGCTATAACGTTTTGCACCCAATGGGTTTTGATGCCTTTGGCTTGCCAGCCGAACAATATGCCATTCAAACCGGGCAGCACCCTGCTGTAACTACCGAGGAAAATATAAAGCGCTATGTGGAGCAGCTTAAGAACATCGGCTTCTCTTTTGATTGGCAAAGAGAAGTGCGTACGTCTGATCCGGGGTACTACAAGTGGACGCAGTGGATCTTTATGCAGCTTTTCCAGAGCTATTATAACTATAGCACAGATAAAGCAGAGCCGATCAGCCAGTTAATAGCTGCCTTTGAGCAAAACGGTAATGCAGCTGTAAATGCCGCCTGTGACGAAGATACCGCCTCTTTTACTGCTGAAGACTGGAAAAAAATGTCGGAGCAGGAGCAAGCCAAGGTATTGCTGCAGTACAGGTTAACTTATGTGGCCGATGCCATTGTGAACTGGTGCCCTGCCTTAGGTACGGTGCTGGCAAACGATGAAGTAAAAGACGGTGTATCGGAACGTGGCGGTTACCCGGTAGAGCGCAAGCGTATGCGGCAGTGGATGATGCGCATCACCGCCTATGCTGACCGCCTGCTACAGGGCCTGGATGATATTGACTGGCCGGAGCCTGTAAAAGAAATGCAGCGCAACTGGATCGGGAAATCTATAGGTGCAGAAATGGAGTTCCAGCTTGAAAGCGGTGAAGCCAGCATCAAAGTTTTCACAACCCGGATTGATACTGTTTACGGTGTGTCTTTTCTGGTACTGGCACCGGAGCACGAACTGGTAGAGCAGATCACTACCGATGCTCAGCGTTCTGAAGTTGAAAATTATGTATCTGTCGCCAAGAACCGGTCTGAGCGTGAGCGTATGGCTGACGTGAAAACCGTAACAGGGGCCTTTACTGGAGCCTATGCTATTAATCCGTTTAACGGCGAGAAAGTACCAGTTTATATAGCCGACTATGTGCTGGCTGGTTATGGCACAGGTGCGGTGATGGCTGTGCCATCCGGAGACCAGCGTGACTGGAATTTTGCAAAGCATTTTAATCTGCCGATTATCCAGATACTGGATGCCCAGAAAGAACTGGAAACACAGGCAGATGCCACCAAAGAAGGCCGCTACATCAACTCAGGTTTAGTAAACGGGCTGACTTACCAGGAAGCCTTACCGGTTCTGATAAATTTTCTGGAAGATAAGAAAGTTGGTAAAGGCAAAGTGAATTTCAGGATTCGTGATGCGGTGTTCAGCCGCCAGCGCTATTGGGGAGAACCTGTGCCGGTATTCTTTAAAGATGGCATCCCACACTTGCTGGAAGAAAGCGAGTTACCGCTGGAGCTTCCGAAAATCGATGCATATTTGCCTACTGAAACCGGTGAACCACCACTTGGCAGGGCTCAGGATTGGAAATACAAAGGAGAACATCAGTATGAACTGAGCACAATGCCAGGTTGGGCAGGCTCCAGCTGGTACTGGTACCGCTACATGGATGCCCGGAATGATGCAGCATTTGCATCTGATGCAGCAGTGAACTACTGGCGAAACGTGGATCTCTATATTGGCGGTTCAGAGCATGCCACAGGTCACCTCCTCTACTCCCGCTTCTGGAATAAGTTTATGTACGACATGGGCTATGTACCGGAGCAGGAACCGTTCAAGAAGCTGATCAACCAGGGGATGATACAGGGAAGGTCAAATTTTGTGTACCGCGTGAAAGACAGCAATACCTATGTTTCTTTCAACCTAAAAGACCAGTACGAGGCAACAGCGCTGCATGTAGATGTCAATATTGTTGAGAATGATGTGATGGATCTGGAGGCTTTCAAAAATTGGAGACCTGAAAATGCAAATGCGGAGTTTATCCTGGAAGACGGCAAGTATATCTGCGGGGTTGAAATCGAGAAGATGTCGAAGTCGAAGTATAATGTGGTAAACCCGGATGATATTGTGGAGCGCTTAGGTGCCGATACGCTGCGTATGTACGAGATGTTCCTGGGTCCGCTGGAGCAGTTTAAGCCTTGGAATACCAATGGTATGGATGGTGTGCATAAATTCCTGAAGCGTTTCTGGAAGCTTTTCCACGACAACCAGGGTAATTTTGCTGTTTCTGATGCAGAGCCAACAGCTGATGAATTGAAGTCGCTACACAAGGCGATTAAAAAAGTAGAAGAAGACATCGAGCGTTTCTCTTTCAATACTTCTGTGAGTACCTTCATGATTTGTGTAAACGAGTTAACAGCTCTGAAGACAAACAAGCGTGCTATACTGGAACCGCTTACCATTATACTGGCACCTTATGCACCGCATATTGCCGAAGAGCTGTGGGAAAAGCTGGGGCATCAGGAGAGTATTACCTATGCTACCTTTCCTTCCTGGAATGAAGCTCACCTAGCTGTAAACTCCTTTGAATATCCGGTTTCTATTAATGGTAAGATGCGTGCCAAACTCAGCTTTGCCACTGATACTCCAAAAGAGGAAATGGAGCAAGCCGTTCTGCAATCTGAAACCGTTCAGAAATTTTTAGAAGGAAAAGCACCAAAGAAGATTATTATAGTACCAAACAAAATTATTAACGTGGTAGTATAATAAGCTCCATCTTACTAAAAACAAGCCGCTTAAGTTTTGTACTTAGCGGCTTGTTTTTTTGTAGCTTAGAAGCAAAGTTTATTCATACATAATGTGTTTGTTTGCTGAGTCTAACTGTGATCCTGGGCTGCCGCTGCACGACTTTCGTTTACTTTTCGGATTGATTCCCTTGATTTATAAAGTAGATCCGTTAACTGCATTGCCTCCTCTTCGGTTAAACCTTGCAGCATTTCATCCATTAGAAAGGCTTTGCCCGTTATTTCTTTTATGGTGTTGATACCCCTCTCCGATATAAGAATGTTTACCAGACGTTTGTCGGAGGTATTAGGTGAAACTAAAACCAGTTCTTTGCTTGCTAAACGATTCACCAATCTCGAAGCATCAGACATTTTATCCATCATCTTTTCACGTAAAAAAGAAGTAGAGACCGGGTCCGGATACTGATCATACAGAATTCTTAAGATATTATACTGCTGTGTTGTCAGATCATACGATTTAAAAAATCGCTCATAGCTGTTAAACAGCATGCCATGCGTAAACAAAATGCTTATACTTGCCTTTTGCCACTCATTTCGGAAGGAATTAATCCCAATTTCGTTTTCAATCATTATTCTTTAAGGTGAGTTTACTATAATGATAGTAAAAAAAAAAATCAGTTACACCTTCTATACATTAAAAATTAAATTTCAGCTAAAAAAAAGTAGCTTTAGCTAAAACAATTTAACAATAAAAAGTTTCTAATAGAATGATATAAATATCTAATAATCAATCAAATATCAACTATAATAAAGGCTGGCAATTATGAATTTATTTTTACAGCTGTACGAAACGATTAAGTATAGCAGAAACAGCATCCCTTAATAATGCAATCTCGTTTATTAAGACTAATTCTAATATATGAATAAAAAAGAGGCTGTAGAGAGAATATAGAAGGAGATAGAGACACCTTATACAAATCACAGAAGTGTCAGCCGCTGGACTTTGGTCAGTTTCTGCACTACCAGCAGATAAGAAAGATCAATCCATTCTTTGAGTAACGCATCTGGTAGACCTGCCTCTGGTAAAATTGTATTCCAGTGAGCTTTGTTCATGTGGTAACCTGGCTTCACCTGGGTATATGTTTCCCGAAGTTGCAAAGCTGTCTCCGGTACGCATTTTAAAGATATGCCATTGCTGTATTCCGACAAGCTGCACAGGGCAAACATTTTACCACAAACTTTAAAGACCAACGTATCCTCATCAAAAGGAAGTTCTTCCGTCACTCCCTTTTTGGCCATACAATAGTCTCTGAAATCCTCGATATGCACAGCAAGAACTATATGTGTTTGATGATAAAATATAGTACACCAGCCAAAAACATCAGCATTGAAATCTTATTAATGGTGTGCATGGTGCGCAGATTAAAATTGGTTTTCCTGTTGGGGTCTTTCTTTCGAAAGAAATAAGTGAACACCTCTGAAAAATTAAATAATCCTTTTTTCATATTTGTAATCAGGTTAAGCGCGGCTATTAAAGTATCAGTGCCGCTGCTTTAAGAACATCTAAAGATAAAAAAAGATTTAGCGCAGTAGTAGTTTCTATACCTTAAAATAAGAAAAAGGCCATTGTGCTTTCTGCAATGGCCTTTTCTGTTTTTAATCATTCAGTGTAGCCATATCTATCACAAACCTGTACTTTACATCGCTCTGTAACATACGGTCATAAGCTGTGTTGATCTCTTTAATGGAGATAAGCTCAATGTCAGACATGATATTATGTTCGGCACAGAAATCCAGCATTTCCTGTGTTTCCTGTATACCACCTATCATAGAACCAGCAATGCGCCGGCGTTTCGGTATCAGGCTAAAGCCTGCCATTGGCGAAGGCTCTGATGGAGCTCCTAATAAGATCATAGTCCCGTCGCACTTTAACATAGATAGGTACAGGTTATAGTCATGCGGAGCTGAAACGGTATCAATGATAAAGTCAAAAGAATTTCGCAGCGATTTCAGCTGCTCCGGATCTCTTGTTACGGCAAAATTGTGCGCCCCCAGCTCCTTGGCATCCTGCTCTTTTCCCGGTGAAGTGCTCAGTACCGTAACATTGGCTCCTTTGGCAGCAGCAATTTTAACAGCCATGTGGCCAAGACCGCCTAAACCTACAATTCCTACCCGGTGCCCCTCGCCTATTTTCCATTGCATGATGGGTGAATAAGTTGTGATACCGGCACAAAGTAAAGGCGCTGTTCTGGCCAGGTCCAGGTTTGCGGGTACTTTCAGGGTATAGTTCTCGTCAACCACAATTTGAGAGGAATAACCGCCGTAAGTAATGGTTTTCTTATCAAGCTCATAGCTGTTATAGGTGCCCACATTGTGTACTTCGCAATACTGCTCCAGGCCCTCCTGGCAACTTGGGCAGGTACGGCAGGAGTCTACAAAGCAGCCAACGCCCGCTAAATCACCTTCTTTAAATTTTGTAACCTTACTGCCTACTTTTGTTACCTTACCTACAATTTCATGGCCGGGTACAATCGGGTACATGGTTCCGCCCCATTCGTTTTTTACCTGGTGTAAATCAGAATGGCAAACACCACAATAGTTGATTTCGATTTGCACATCGTGCTCACCCACTTCCCGCCGGTCTAAATTAAAAGGTGCCAACGGAGTCTCCTCATCAAAGGCCGCATATGCTTTTGTTGCAATCATAGTTTGATTTTGTTTTATCCTACAGATAGAAGTTAAAACGGCTAAGCTACGGGATAGTTGGTGCCCAGGCAAAATTAGCCCTGAGAAGGCTTGAAGTCCGCTGCTATAAAATAAAACCGGCTTTACTGCTTTCGGTGAGCAATAAAGCCGGTTAGTTGATGATGAGGAACATTAGCAGCTTCAGGTAAACCAACACTGCTGGTGTGTCTACTTCATCAGGTCACTTTTCACATAGTTGATGCTCTGCTGTATGCTGGCATACGGATCCATGGCGAAGTTTTCCTGCTCAACAAAATAGTACTGCACACCAGACTGTTTTGCATGCTCAAAAATTTCTTTGTAGTTGATAGAGCCTGCACCTACTTCTGTATTCAGGTTCGGACTTGCCTTATCCATGTCCTTCACGTGCCACATAACATAGCGGCCAGGGTTTTGCTGGAACAGGTCCTGGGGTTTTAAACCGGCACGAACCACCCAATACAGGTCAAGTTCCATCTTTACCAGGTCTGCATCTGTTTCGCTTAGCAGAATTTCGTACCCTGTAGTACCACCGTGGGATTGGAATTCGAAATCGTGGTTATGGTAAGCCAGCTGCATATTGGCACTCTTGCAAAGTTCTGCAGCCCGGTTAAGCTTTTCAGCTATCCCTTTATAAGCATCTGCGTCAGGACGAAGAGGTTCAATAATATAAGGAGCCGTTATATATGTCTGGCCTATCGCAGAACCCGCCTCGATATACGACTTAATTACATCATCGTTTCCGTCGCGGAAATAGCCGTTGAAATCGTAGTGGCCGCTGGCTGATTTAAGGCCATTGCTATCCATCAGCTGCTTGAAAGCTTTAGGATCCAGCCCCCAGAATTTGCTTTCGGTGGAGTAACCATAGGTTTCCACGTTCTTATAACCTGCCTCAGCAACTTTACCAATAACACCGTTTACATCTTTGGAGATTTGTTCTCTGAGCGTGTACAGCTGTATACCTACTTCTTTATCGGTTGTAGTATTGCCTGTTTTACAGCCAAACAGCGAAGGAGCCAGAAATACGCCAGCTGATAGCATGCCAGCCTGTTGCAAAAACGATCGTCTTGTTGTCATTAAATAGTGGGTATGATGTCCTTTATATAATTTAGTAAAATTTGGTAAACCTTACACATCACAGATTTGTACGGATTTACGAAGAGACGCAATTTTATCAGGTTGCTTAGGTATAAACTCCTGGGCTACATAACCTTTAAAACCTGTAGCCAGAATGGCTTTTATGATTGCCGGGTAGTATAGTTCCTGCGACTCATCAATTTCGTTACGGCCTGGTACGCCGGCTGTGTGGTAATGCGCAATGTATGGGTGATACTCCCGGATGTTTCGGATAATATCTCCCTCGTCGATCTGCATATGGTAGATATCATACAGCAACTTAAAGTTTTCGGAACCGATACGCTTTGCCAGTTCTGCACCCCAGGAGGTTCGGTCGCACATATAGTCTTTATGGTCGATCTTGCTGTTGAGTAGCTCCATTACCAGGGTCACCTTATGTTTTTCGGCTAAAGACATCATTTTGCGAAGTCCTTCTGCCGAATTTTTAAGTCCTGTTTCATCATCCATACCATTACGGTTACCACTGAAGCAGATCAGGTTTTTATATCCTGCTTTGGCAACAAGTGGAATCATCTCAGTATAGTTCTTAATAAGGGCCTGGTGGTATGTGGTATTATTCCAACCTTTATCCAGACCTATTTCGGCACCGTTACACATCGAAGAGTAAATCCCGTGCTTTTGCAGCACAGGCCAATCTGCTGGTCCAACCAAGTCAATTCCTTTCAGCCCGATCTCTTTTGCTGCCTTGCAAAGTTCTTCTAAAGAAAGATCGTTGTAGCACCACCTGCATACAGCATGGTTCACATTTCCCTTTAGCTTCAGGTTGGCCAGAGAACCGGCTTTGGTTTCAAAAGATGGTAACATTCCTGTAGCGGTTAATGCAGCAGTACCGGCTAAAATGCCTTTCACTGCTGCCCTTCTGTTTTGATTGGTTGCCATGTATAATTTTGTAAATTATGCGGTTGCGTAATTGGTCTTGTTCATAACCTTGTTTTTCCTGGACCTCATGTAAAGGAACAGTCCTCCGAAAGCGAAAGTCAGGAAAATCGGTATCATCAGGGTGGCCTGTAGCACTTCCGGACCAGCAAGATTTCTCGCATTGTTCAAGGCTTCTGCCATAACGGAACCTTCCGTGGCTTTAACATAATCCTCCAGGTTTGCACCCCCAGGTAAATGGTTTAAAACAATATTATCATAAAAAGAACCCATAAATACCGTGTAAACAGACACGGCAAACATACCTGCCCCGCCCATCAGGTTCAGGCCTAGTGCGCCTGATCGAGGGATGTTTTCTGCTACAAAGCCGATCATTGTAGGCCAGAAGTAGCAAACTCCAATACCGAATACCAGTGCTGCAAAGAAGATGGCATTGCCGGTAAGTGTGCTGAGCAGGTAAATGCCTGCCGCAGCCAGAATAGCCGAAAAGAACAGCACTCCGGAAGTGCTTAGCTTCCCGACAACCGGTTTGGCAAATGCACGGCCTATCACCATCACACCTGTTGTTAAGGTAAGGATAAGAAGGGCGTTATCAGTTACATTACGAAGTAAAACATCAATCCACTGGCCGGTAAACAGTTCTGTAATAGCTGTACCGAACATGCATACAAACATGAAGATAAACAATGGTGATGCAACAGCTTTGTACATATCAGCTGTTGAGTAACCAGAGGCCACACGCTCTGTTACCGGGAAATCAAGTTTAAAGAACAGATAGCCATAGATCAGGGTTGGGATGATCATAAAGGCCACCTGAACCTGCCATCCGATCCCGAAGTTAGACAGCAATAGCACCAGTAAGGTACCAATTACGATGCCGCCAGGGAACCACAGGTGGAAATAATTTAATCTTGTTGTTTTGTTTTCAGGGTATAAAGTAGCAACCAGCGGGTTGCAGGCAGCTTCTACGGTACCATTTGCGATACCGATCAGCAAGGTTGAAAGAAATAGAGTCCAGTAGCCTTGTGCAAACACCGTAAGCAAAATACCGGCTAAATGGAAAACGAAGGCGGCAACCAGAAGGCGCTTCATGCCGATAGCATCCACAATAAATCCCCCGACTACGATGGCCAGCGGGAAGCCCCAGAAGGCGGTAGCCGTGATGGTGCTGAGCTCAGAAGCACTCAACTGAAAATCTATTCCTAATTGGTTTAAGATACCTGCCCGTATACCAAAAGATAGCGAAGTAACTAACAAGGCAAAACAGCTTGCCCAGAAGAGTTTTGAACGTTGAATGGTCTGCATATGATTTTGAATTTGTTAGAGAAATTATATTAAACTGTTGTATAGTTAAGGGTAACTCTTAATTCACTATTATAAATCTGCGAAACCATTTCGTCGCAAGACAATACCAGCAGGTGCTTATGGCTAATGCACCTGCTGGGAAGGACTGCTTTGCTCAAAAGCAAGGGCAGCTTAACTGTTTCTATAAAGGCTGATCGGCTGTGCTGGAGCCAACTACCTTTGTATAGTCGTTATCTTGGGCAATTCTTTGTGCTTCTTTTTTCTCATCTTTAAAGAAAATGATGAACAGCACCATTACCAGGGCCGCAATTCCAGCCGGTATAAGCCAGATGTTCTGCCAGTTACGGGCATCACCTGCTGAAGTGTAATAGTCGCTGATAAAACCAGCTACCCAGAAACCAATTAACATGCCTACACCATAGGTAGCCAGTGTAACCAAACCCTGAGCAGAGCTCTTATGCTTTTCACCGGCATGAGAGTTTGTATAGATCTGACCGGATACAAAGAAGAAATCGTAGCAAATCCCGTGTAAGGCAATTCCTATGATCAGCATGAAAGCAAGTTCATCAGCATTTCCGAAGGCAAACAAGGCATAACGCACCGCCCAGGCCAGCATGCCTATCAAAATTGTCTTTTTAAAACCGAAGCGGGTAAAGAAAATCGGCAGCATCAGCAGGAAAACTGCTTCGGAAATCTGACCGATAGCCATTTTACCAGTTGGGTTTGCCAGTCCAATATCTGTTAAGAACGGGTTGGCATTCTGATAATAGAAAGCCAAGGGGATACAGATAAGAATAGCAGAAATAAAGAAGACTAGGAAGTTTTTGTCTTTAAGTAATTTTACGGCATCTAATCCCAGAATTTCGACGATGCTGGTGCTTTTAGCACCGTCACTTTTAACAGGAGGCGTTTTCGTTAAAAAGAAACTGAAAATTCCCAGGATCAGCGAAGCAATGCAGGCCATCATGAACGTATTGCGCAGAAAGCCCTCCCGTACTCCTTCGGCAGAATCCCAATGGAAAATATAGCTGATGGACAGACCTGCTACAATCCATCCGATGGTTCCCCAGACACGAATAGATGAAAATTCTTTTTCAGGATCCTTCATCTGGCGGAAGGACACGGAATTTACCAAAGCCAGTGTTGGCATGTAAGCAATCATGTAAGCCAGCACGTACGGATAAAATTCAGAAACATTGTCTGAGCTATACATCAGGTACATCAGCAATGCTCCAACCAGGTGCAACACGCCCAGAATACGCTCGGCGTTAAAAAAACGGTCAGCAATTAGGCCTATGATAAACGGAGCAATAATAGCCCCCAAAGATTGCGTAGAAAAAACATTGGCAGATTCTAAGCCAGAAGCACTTAAATTTTGCACCAGGAAAGTGCCTAGTGTAACAAACCATGAGCCCCAGATAAAAAACTCCAGGAACATCATAAGGGATAATTTAATTCGGATTATGGGTGTCATTCCGTGTTTAGGTATAATTGAATTTAAATCTTACTCTTGTAATTTTCTGATTTTAATATTGCGAAACCATACATTATCGCCATGATCCTGCAGCGCAATTCTGCCGGACTTGTAGATGCCAAAACCCGGCATAGATGCAAATTTGCTGTTCGATACAAGAGAGGCCCAGTTATCATCCCACAGGGTGGTAGACACTACCTCAGTTCCGTTCAGAAACATGACCAGGCTGCCTTTATTGCTGATAATCTCTACCTCGTTCCATTCCCCCACAGGCTTCACGGTTTCTTCACTACTGGCAATCAGGTCGTACAGATCACCGGCACGGTGCTTGTGGATTTTGGCATCCGGGTGTCCGTTGTTGTCGAGTACCTGCATTTCCAGGCCTGTGTGCCAGGTATAGTCGTACTGGCTGGTATCTTCGTGCACGTAGAAGATAATACCACTGTTGCCGTTTTCTGAAATCTTCCAGTCTAGCTTTAAATGAAAATCGCTAAACTCCTGATCCGTTACAATATCACCTCCATCCTGTGTTTGCCAGTCAGCCTTGTTGGAGGCATCCAGAAAAAGCACACCATTCTCTGCTTTCCAGGCTTTGCCTACAGCGCTTCTGCCATAAGAATGCCAGCCGTTTAAGGTTTTGCCGTCGAAAAGAGATATCCATTCCCCATCAGTAGCTGAAGGCTGTTGTGTGATGTCCTGGTTATTATCCATAGTTGTTTTATCCTGGGTGGGCTGGCAAGCAACGCAACATGCAAGTGCAAATGCAGGGATCAGGAGCTTTTTCATTTACTATTTCTTTCTTAGTGATAATACATAGCGAGCCATTTCCTTGGCATCGTCTGCACTCAGGTCAGGGTGAGGTGACATAGGTACTTGTCCCCAAACACCGCTACCGCCTTTAACAATCTTCTGCGACAGGTAATCTACGTTTTTATCGTTGAACTCATACTTGTTAGCTACATCTTCATAAGATGGCCCAACCAGCTTCTGATCTACCTTATGGCAGGCGAGGCAATCAGACATCTCTATCAGTTTGGCACCTTTTTCAAAATTTCCCTGTGCAGCCGTAGCAGCTGTCTCTGTGCGATCAGTACCAATATTGGTAGCATTGGTATCTACTTCCGACTGCCTGGTAGCAGCCGTCATATTATCATCTGTAGTAGCTTCAGAAGCTGCTTTATCGTCGCTATAATATTGGTCATATTCAGAATTACTGTTTCCGCCGCAGGCAACCATAAAAGCCACGCAGCTGGCAGCAAGCATAATCTTTTTCATATAGTGTTGTTGTGTGTTGTTTGTTATTTCAGACCTAAAATTTGTTTATTGAAATCTTCATCTATTCCTGTGGCAGCAAAATCGTCGAATGCCTTCTCTGTGACACGTATAATATGATCTTTGATGAAAATGGCACCTTCCCGTGCTCCGTCTTCCGGGTGTTTCAGGGCACACTCCCATTCCATAACGGCCCAACCTTTAAAATCGTAAGCCGTCAGTTTGCTGAACACAGCTTTGAAGTCAACCTGACCGTCGCCTAAGGAACGGAAACGGCCGGCACGCTCCACCCAATTCTGGTAGCCGCCATAAACCCCCTGTTTTCCGGTTGGATTAAACTCTGCATCCTTTACATGGAACATTTTAATGCGTTCATGGTAATGATCGATGTACGACAGGTAGTCCAGGCACTGTAAAACGAAGTGGGATGGGTCGTACAGCAGGCATGCGCGCTGGTGGTTATTTACTTTTTCCAAGAACATCTCATAAGAAATGCCATCATGCAAATCTTCTCCAGGGTGGATTTCATAGCAAAGGTCCACACCACATTCGTCAAAGGTGTTCAGGATTGGCAGCCAACGATCAGCGAGTTCTTTGAAACCAGCCTCTACTAAACCGGCCGGGCGCTGTGGCCATGGATAGACCGTATGCCATAGCAGGGCACCACTAAAGGTGGCGTGCGCGTTAAGCCCCAGGTTCTGAGAAGCCTTTGCTGCATATTTTAATTGCTGTACGGCCCACTCCTGGCGTGCTTTCGGGTTATTATGGTAAGCTTCCGGGGCAAATCCATCAAACATCTTATCGTAAGCCGGGTTTACAGCCACCAGCTGCCCCTGTAAGTGTGTCGATAGTTCTGTTATTTGCAAGCCATGGCTTTCCACCATGCCTTTGATTTCATCTGCGTAAGTTTTACTTTCTGCCGCTTTCTGCAAGTCGAAGTAACTTGTTGCCCAGGTTGGAATCTGCACTCCTTCAAACCCTAAGCTTTTCGCCCATTTACAAATGGACTCCAGGTCGTTGAATGGCGGCTGATCTCCTAAAAACTGAGCCAGAAATATAGCAGGTCCTTTTATAGTTGTCATAGTTTATATTAGATAGTGAAATCGATCCATTTTTTATCTGACTTACCGGAGGCAATTACGTTCTCAATAAAGGCCATACCACGAACCCCTTCTTCTATTCCCGGGTAATCCTGCCATTCTGGTTGAGCTTTCTCCCCTTTGATGGCAGCTTTCACACAAAGGGCAAAGTTGCGGTACAGGTTGGCAAAGGCTTCTAAATATCCTTCCGGATGACCTCCGGGAGTACGGGTGTTGTGTTGTGCAAAGGAGCTGACATAGCCACCGCCCGTTCTGTAGATTTCAGTCGGACGATTCAGCCATTTTACCAGCAGTGTATTGGCCATATCCTGCTGCCACTCCAGGCCGCCTTTCTC
This sequence comes from Pontibacter sp. SGAir0037, assembly GCF_005491705.1. Lineage (NCBI taxonomy): Bacteria > Pseudomonadati > Bacteroidota > Cytophagia > Cytophagales > Hymenobacteraceae > Pontibacter > Pontibacter sp. SGAir0037. The sequence goes on from NZ_CP028092.1 coordinate 1,548,044, forward strand.
ACCATACACTCTTATCTTTACGTTGTTCTCTTCGCCGGCAGCAACCTGTGTAGCAAACAAAACACCGCTTGCTCCATTGTTAAACTTCAGGAAGGAAGCACCGTCGTCATCTAACATACGTCCTTCAACTACTACATTAATATCTGCACATAACTGTATTGTTTCCAAACCTGTTACGTATTCAGCCAGATTAAAGGCATGCGTGCCAATATCTCCCATGGCACCGGCGATGCCGCTTTGTTTCGGGTCGGTTCTCCAGGATGCCTGTTTGTTCTCTCCACCCTCTTCAAAGGTGCTGAGCCAGCCTTGCGGATACTCCACGTATACCTTTCTGATTTTCCCCAATTTGCCGGATGCCACCAGTTGCCTGGCTTCTTTTACCATAGGATAACCTGTATAGGTATGTGTCAGGCAGAAAAGTTTGCCAGTGCTTTCCACTACTTTCCGAAGCGCAAGCGCCTCTTCCAGCGAAAAGGTCATGGGTTTGTCAAGTATTACATGAAAGCCATACTCCAGCCCCATTTTGGTAGGCTCAAAGTGCACATGATTAGGTGTTACTATGCTAATTACCTGCACGCGCTCATGTTCAGGAAGCTGCTTTTCCTTTTCGTAAAGTTCCTGGTAAGATCCGTACACCCTTTCCGGTGATATACCCAGCAGTTCACCACTGGTTTTAGACTTTTCCGGGTTGCTGCTGAACGCACCGCAAACCAGTTCATATTCACCGTCTATACGGGCGGCAATACGGTGCACAGCTCCAATAAAGGCTCCCTGTCCACCACCGATCATACCTAATCTGAGTTTCTGATTCATCAAAAGTTTTATTTTTTAAAAGGCTTGAACGAAAATTTTGCAAAAAGACTCATTCCAGAAAACGAATATAGCAAAATTGTCATAAGTAGTTCTTTTAAGTTGTCAAATCCATCTCTAATGCTATTTCTTTTTAAGCAAGCTATAGATGAAGTGATCAGGTAGCCCAGGCCTTATCTCCTTTCTTATAAGGCATGCAGCCGTCGTATTTACCGGGCACCGGATCATAACGTAGCGCCTGCGTAGCACCCACTTCTGAGGTAAAGTACCCTACCAGTGTCAGTTCTTTCATCATCCTGAAATAATGATTCGGGTCTTCGCTTTTTTTAGAAGACTGGTACTCTTTCTGTTCCTGGTCGAGTGCTGTTAGCAAAGCAGTTTTTTTTGCCTTATCCAGGTACATGAACGTGTCACCGTATTTTGCCTTGCTTGCCTGGTCAAGTTTATTTATTCCTGCTGTAAATACCTCCTGGTCTTCTTTCTTATAGCAGTCCAGCACCATCTGGGCCATAAAGTCGCCGACCTTTGCCTCTTTTGCACCCGGTGTACTGGTTGCCGGCAAAATAGTTTCGGCTACTTCGTTTAAAAGCGCCACTTGGTCTGCATTAAATAAAGAATTAACCTGTACTGGCTTAGAAGTACAGGACACCAGCAGATCGGCTCCTACTACCGTTCCTCCCAAAAGCCAGGCAACAGCTGATATTGCTTCTCTTCTGTTCATATTATTTGTTGCTACACTTCATTGTATTTATTAGCTCACACTGGATTTGCCTAGGCACCCAGTGTCCAGCCACTTCTGTATTCACGCTTTACAAACTGGTTTACATCGTCGAAGTTGGTTATGCGCATGTTCTGGTTATCCCACAGGAGCTTGATGTTTCTGCCCGGATAGTCGAAGCCATTCCCATTCTGACGAGGTTTACGAATATCTATTCCACGAATAGCCAGGTTAGCCATCAGCAATGCCTCGGTTAGCGGACCAGCCATTTCGAAAGGAGAGCTTACTTCCTTTTTGCCAGGACCAGCCAGACAAGCTTCTACCCATTGCGCATAATGGCCTTGTGCTCCGTTTGGTACGCGGGCAAGCTTCTGTTTTACTTTAATTTCTTCTGTTTTAGAAGTTGGCAGCAAGCGCGGGTTTTCGGCATAAGTACTGGCCATCATTTTTCCTTTTGTACCGATAAATAGTGTGCCGTTACCGCCGTCGCCAAAAAGTTCGTTAGGGCCGAGTTCATCCGGACGCACAGGCTGTATACCTCCATCCATCCAATGCAGGGTAACAGGGCCTTTGGTTTTGTTTGTTTTTGGGAAGGTAAGAGTGACGTGGCTGGAAGGCGGACAACTTTCCGGGAAATAGCCGCGCTTGAACTCATCGACATACACACTGCCGACACTAGCCTGCACATCGGTGGCATACTTAAGGTTTAGCACACTGAAAGGGGCTTCAATTAAGTGGCATCCCATATCCCCTAATGCGCCTGTACCGTAATCCCACCAGCCGCGCCAGTTAAACGGCACCAGTTTCTCTACATAATCCTTCTCCGGAGCTGTACCTAGCCACAGGTTCCAGTCGAGTTCTTTAGGAACTTCGGCCTTTCCGCCGGGCCAGGGAATCCCCTGCGGCCATACCGGTCTGTCGGTCCAGCAGTAGATAGTATGTACATCTCCTATGATACCGGCATCGTACCACTCCCGAAGCTGACGAACACCGTCGCCTGATGCTCCCTGGTTACCCATTTGCGTCACAACTTTATATCGCTTTGCCGCATCTGTCAGCATACGGGCTTCATATATATCATGTGTCAGTGGCTTTTGCACGTAAACATGTTTGCCTAACTGCATGGCTGACAGGGTTTGCACCGCGTGGTTATGGTCGGGAGTAGACACAGAAACGGCGTCAAAATTTTTAGCTTCTTTGTCGTAAAGTTCCCGCCAGTCTTTGTAGTATTTAGCCTTCGGAAATCTTTCGCGGGACGTAGCGGCTCTTCTGTCGTCTACATCACATAAAAAAGCAATCTCAGCTTTACCGCTGTCATAAAAGCTCTTGATGTCGCTTTCGCCTTTCCCTCCTACGCCAATACCGGCAATCAGGAGTTTATCGCTTGGTGCTATAAAGCCCTTTCCTCCGAGCACATGGCGTGGTACAATCATAAAACCGGCGGCGGCCAGTGCTCCTGCTTTCAGAAAGTTTCTCCTGGAGTTTGACAAGGCCTCGCCTTTGTCTTTTTCTTCTGCCATCTTAAATGATTTTAAAATAAATCTAAAATTGGGATCAGATATTCAGTTTCTTCATTTCGCCTACCGCATGATCTACTGCTCTTGCTGTTAAGGCCATATAAGTGAGCGATGGGTTCTGGCAACCAGCTGAAGTCATACATGCGCCATCAGTTACATACACATTTGGAGCATCCCATACCTGGTTCCACTGGTTCAGCACAGAAGTTTTAGGATCGCGGCCCATACGTGCTGTACCCATTTCGTGTATGCCTTGTCCCATTGCATAGCCATTGTCATAGGTCTTCACATTCTTAATGCCGGCAACTTCCAGCATTTCGCGGGCATCTTCCATCATGTCTTTGCGCATTTTTTTCTCGTTGTCCTTGATTTCACAATCGATGGCCAGCGTAGGCAAACCCCATTTATCTTTTTTAGTATGATCCAGCTTTACAAGATTTTCATGATATGGCAGCGTTTCACCGAAAGCACCTATACCCATAGACCACTCTCCCGGCTCCGTCAGTGCTTCTTTAAAATCAGCACCAATAGACATTTCAGCAATTTCACGGCTCCAGCCGTCTCTGCCTGCACGACCCTGGTAACCAAAGCCGCGGATGTAGTCCCGCTTTTCGCCGTTCAGGTTTCTGAAACGCGGCACATAGATGCCATTCGGCCTGCGGCCATAATAATATTTATCGTCGTAGCCTTCAGCTGTACCGGAAGCTCCACATCTGAAATGATGGTCCATCAGGTTATGGCCCAGTACACCGCTGCTGCTGCCCAGGCCTCCATCCCACACATCTGTGGCTGAGTTCATCAACACCCAGGTAGAATTTAGTGTGGAAGCATTTAAGAAAACTACTTTGGCAAAATACTCATAGGTTTGATTTGTTTCGGCATCGAGCACTTCTACTCCTTTCGCTTTCTTAGTGTCTTTGTCGTACAGGATTTTGGTAACAATAGAAAAGGGCCTGAGGGTTAAATTACCTGTTGCCATAGCAGCAGGCAGTGTAGCAGACTGGGTGCTGAAGTAACCGCCAAAAGGACAACCCAACCAGCACTTGTTCCGGTACTGGCAGTTAACGCGGTCGTGGTGCGGCTGCGTTATGTTGGCAACGCGACCGATAATCATATGCCTGTTTCCCTTGTAATGGCTTTTAATGCGGGCTGCAACGTCTTTTTCAACACAATTCATTTCCATTGGAGGCATAAACTCCCCATCCGGTAAATGTGCCAGTCCGTCTTTGGCCCCGCTTATACCAGCGAATTTCTCCACATAGCTATACCAGGGAGCAATATCTTTGTACCTGATCGGCCAGTCAACGGCAATGCCATCTTTGGCATTTGCTTCGAAATCAAGATCGCTGAGCCTGTAGCTTTGCCTGCCCCACATCAGCGATCTTCCTCCCACATGATAGCCTCTGTACCAGTCGAAGCGCTTCGTTTCGGTATACGGACTTTCCTTTTCGTTAACCCAATAATCAAGGTTTGCCTCGTTCAGCACATAATCCCGCTTCAGAACAGGATGGTCCTCCATCATCTGCTGTGATCGCCCTCCCCGGTAAGCAAACTCCCAGGGGTGCTTGTTAGCGTTTACATAGTCCTTCACGTGCTCAATGTTCCGACCACGCTCCAGCATGATAGTTTTTAATCCTTTTTCAGTGAGTTCTTTCGCTGCCCATCCTCCAGAAATACCAGAACCCACCACAATCGCATCATATATATTTTCGGCCATAAGGGTGACTATAGTGTTTTTACTAGCTAAGTATAGGAAATTCTAATTGCTAAAACAAAGGGCTCGGCTACGCTTTCAGTTATCTAATACCGATGTTATGACAATAAATTTAAATAATTTACTGAAAATCAAATAGATAAATATATTTAATAATTTATCGAAATTAAAGTGAGTACTCATTTAAATTTTATATCATTTAATAAAATCATGTTAAAAGTAATGGCAGTTGCCAAATGAACTCGTTAATTGATAAAATTTCAGGAGATTAAAGCATATGAAGCAAGAATAAAAAAATACTATCAGCGGATTTATCATTCAGGTAAAAGCAATGCTTTACACTTTAACTTTTTTATTCTATCAGAAATACCTAATATAGGATAACCTTAATAGTTCCTAATCTAACTAAACCTGTTACTTATGTTAAAAAACTGCTTCAGGAGCGTAATCCTGTTACTCATTCTACTCCCATTTGTACATGCACCCGGCCATGCGCAGAAGTTGTCTACCATTGCTTCTAAAACAACTGGTATGAAACAGTACAAGGGATATTTTACTTTTTATTATGATGAAGCTGCCGGTAAAATATGGCTTGAAGTTGATAAGCTGAATAAGGAGTTTTTATATGTCAATTCATTGCCCGCGGGCTTAGGTTCCAACGACATCGGGCTGGACAGAGGGCAGCTAGGCGGAGAGCGGGTAGTGTATTTTGAAAAAACCGGTCCGAAAATCATGCTCGTGCAGCCTAACCTCTCCTATCGTGCCGTTACAGATAATGCGCATGAAAAGCGGGCAGTTGATGAATCCTTTGCCAAATCCATTTTATGGGGATTTAAAGCAGAAGCCGAAGAAGGTGGTCGAGTATTAGTTGATGCAACCGACTTCCTCCTACGCGATGCACACGATGTTATTGGCAGTATCCGGCGAACAAGACAAGGTAGCTACCGCCTTGACAATAGCCGCTCTGCCATCTATTTGCCACGCACCAAAAACTTTACGAAAAACACCGAGTTTGAAAGCACCCTTACGTTTACCGGCGGAGATGATGCCGGTCGCTTTGTACGCGAAGTGGCCCCTGATGTGCAGGCCCTGACCCTGCGCCAGCACCATTCTTTTATAGAACTGCCGGATAACAATTATAAACCACGCGCTGCAGATCCGAGGGCAGGTTACTTTGGCATTTCCTATTTTGATTATGCCACACCTGTTGATGAAAACATTGAGAAAAGATTCATTGCGCGTCACCGCCTGCAGAAAAAGAACCCTGCTGCAGCTGTTTCAGAAGCTGTAAAACCTATCGTTTACTACGTGGACAATGGAGCCCCCGAGCCAATCCGCTCGGCTTTGCTGGAAGGTGCCAGGTGGTGGAACCAAGCGTTTGAGGCAGCAGGTTATCAGAATGCTTTTCAGGTAGAAATATTACCCGACACAGCCGATCCGATGGATGTACGCTACAATATGATCCAGTGGGTACACCGCAGCACCCGTGGCTGGTCCTATGGCGCCTCTGTAACAGATCCCAGAACAGGGGAGATTATAAAAGGGCATGTTTCTCTGGGTTCTCTGCGTGTCAGGCAGGACTACCTGATTGCCGAAGGCTTACTGGCACCTTATGAAGAAGGAAAACCTGTTAACCAGGCTCTGATGAAGATGGCCCTGGCGCGTATCCGGCAGCTTTCTGCGCATGAGTTGGGGCATACTTTGGGTATCATGCATAACTATGCCGCCAATAACAATGCCTCTGTCATGGATTATCCGCACCCGATGGTACACCTCAGCAGTTCAGGAGCTATTGACCTGAACAATGCATATGCAACCGGTATAGGCGAATGGGATAAAATTGCCGTCACCTATGGCTACCAGGATTTCCAACAGGGTACTAACGAGAAAAAAGCGCTGGATGACATACTGGCTGAAGGCAGAAGCAAAGGCCTGCTTTTTATTTCGGATCAGGATGCCCGCGCTACCGGTGGAGCTCATCCCCTGGCACACCTCTGGGATAACGGCAGCAGCGCCTCCGATGAACTGCTGCGGGTGCTACAGGTAAGGCAGAAGGCGCTTCAGCATTTTTCTCAAAACAATATTAAACAAGGTGCCGCCTTAAGTACCCTGGAAGATGTGCTGGTGCCAATCTATAATTTCCACCGGTACCAGACAGAGGCTGCAGCTAAACTGGTGGGCGGTGTAAATTATACCTATGCGGTGCGGGGAGATGGACAGGTAATTACGGAAGTCCTGCAAAAACAGGAGCAGCAAAAAGCCCTTGATGCCATGTTACAGACGCTTTCACCGGCAGTACTTACCTTGCCGGAAAATATCATCAGGCTAATACCGCCTCGCGCACCAGGTATACGCAGCAGTCGTGAGCTTTTTGTCAAGCGAACCGGTCTCACCTTCGATCCTCTTGCCGCGGCCGAGGCTTCCGCTGATTTTACAGTTTCCTTTTTGCTGCATCCTCAGCGTGCCTCCCGCTTAGTGGAACTGGGCGCGCGGGGCAACAGCCTCTCCTTAAAGGATGTAACTCAACAACTTATAGATAATACCTGGAAAAGCAACCGTGAAAAAGGTCTTGCAGGAGAAGTGCAGTTTCAGACAGAACAAGTTGTGCTATCCCATCTGCTGGCACTCACGCAGAATGAGAATGCCTCTTATCAGGCTCGCGCAATTGCAGCAGAAGCTCTTTCAGACATAAAATACTACGCTGCAAAACAGGCGAAACGTACCCGTACCGATGCTTATAAAGTACATTTAACTTTCGCTTTGGCAAGAATAGAAAATCCTGAAGAAGTTAAACCTGCTAAAGTACTAGACTTACCACCTGGCGCGCCCATAGGAAGCGGCGGCGTTTTAGGATGTGAATAAAACGCACTTAAAAAAGAAGGACCAGCATAATACTACTGGTCCTTCTTTTTTTTATAACAGTATAAGCTGTTTTTAGAAGCTCATGTACATGATAAATGAGTAATTATTCGCGCTTGATTCCATCGGTTTGTAATTCTCAGAAAATCTGGTGTTGCTTACATCAAGAATACTTCAGGCGCAGAAATAGGTAAAGCAATCCTTTTCCTGTAATTTCGCGGTTTCAATTTAAACTGGCATTGCATAAAAGCAGTAAACTATTCTATACCTGCTCAATGCCCTATACATTATGGAACCGAAAAGATTAAACAAGTATATAAGTGATGCTGGTTTTTGCTCCCGTAGAGAAGCTGATGAGCTGCTTGAACAGGGACGAGTTACAGTTAACGGTAAAATTCCGCAGCCGGGCACCATGGTTACTGCTAAAGATAAAGTACGCATAGACGACCAGATTCTTTCAGTACGGGAGGAAGAACCTGTTTTCCTGGCTTTAAACAAACCTGCTGGCATTGCAACCAGTGCCGACAGATCTGTTCGCAATAATATCATCAGTGCCATTAATCATCCTGCTTCTTTACAACCCATCGGTTTAATGGACCGTGATGCGGAAGGACTTATTTTCCTAAGTAACGATAAAGACCTGGTAAACAGAATGACCAAGGGAGATTATAAGTATGAGAAGGAATATATAGTAACAGTAGATAAAGTGATTACTCCGGCTTTTCTGGAGAAAATGAGTGAGGTGAGCGGGCCTGCTGAGTTTAGTGAGGAATCAAAAAAGAACCACATTTCCAGATTAGACCCTACCCGCTTTAAAATAGTGCTGGAACCGGGAACGAACCACCACGTGAAGCGCCTGGTTGAAGCGCAGGGGTATAAGCTGGTAAAGCTTAAAAGAACCCGTATCCAAAACCTAACGATCAGCCAACTGGCAACAGGACATTGGCGCACCTTAACCCCGGTTGAGGTAGACGAACTGAAAAAAGTTCTCTCCTCGAAAGTAGCAGGTCGCAAACCTTTTGGAGCCTCTCGCTCTGGCAGTTCAGCCGGAAGAGGAACAAATACCTTTAACGGTAAAAGGTCTGAAAGCGCGCCAGCCAGGCCTGGCAGACCAGCCGGTGCAGCAGCAAAAAGAAAAACATCTAAAACAACGGGAGGCCCAACTAAAAGAGGCACAAGGGGTTCTTCCAGAACCACAACCAAAGGTTCGGTGGGCAGAGGAAATGCATCACGCAAATCCAGGTAAGGTGATTTAAAACAGCAAGAGTCCCTGCAAATTTTTATTTACAGGGACTCTTGAAATGTAATCCTATAGCGATTACCCTTGCCATCTGCCCATTTTTCCATTCTGGTAATCCTGGTAGGCCTGCATAATTTCAGCCTCCGAATTCATAACAAACGGCCCCTGCGCAACAACCGGCTCATTAAAAGGCAAGGCATGGCCAAATAGGATAACAGCATTTTCTGTGGCCTCCACTTCTACTTCGGTACTGTTATGCCCGAACTCTACCAGATGGAGCTTTTCTACAGTTTCACCGTTTACTCTAACAGCACCCCGCACTACGTAGAAGAAAATATTTCTTTCAGCGGCTACCTGTGTCGAAAAACGGCCTTCATTCTCCAGTGCTATGCTAGCCATGTGAATATCACTCAGGGATTCTACAGGTCCCTTTACATCACCCCAATTACCCGAAACAACATGTACCTTTACTTTGCCATCGTTTTCCGTCACTACCGGAATCTTATCTTTTTGAAGCCCGATATAGCTTGGAGCATCCATTTTGTATTTGGCGGGCAGGTTAAACCATAGCTGCAAAATCTCCATGGGTCCCCCTTCTTTCTTAAATTTGTCAGAAGACACCTCCGCATGAATTAATCCGCTTCCTGCTGTCATCCATTGTATACCGCCTGCTTCTATCACACTTTTACCGCCTCCGGTATCTTCATGCATGATATCCCCTTCCAGTATAAAAGTAAGTGTTTCAAATCCCCTGTGCGGGTGCGGACCAAAGGGCAAGCCCTGGTTGTTCGGGCGATAGGTCTGCGGACCGTGGTGGTTCAGAAAAAGAAACGGATCTATGTACTCTACTTCTCGGGTAGGTAAAGCTCTGTAAGTAACCAAGTCGGCTATAGGAGCATAAACTGCTTTATATATATTCTTTACTGTTCTCATAATTTAAAATTGTATAGGCAATTAATGTATATACAAATTAAAAAACAAATATGTTTCTTTTTAAGTATATGAAGCTATTAGAATAAGTCTGAAGATAAATAGCGGTCGCCCCTGTCGCAGATAATACAAACTACCACGCCCTCTTCTAAGGTTTCTATCAGTTTCGTGGCTGCAAATACGGCCCCGCCACTACTCATGCCGGCAAACACGCCTTCTTCACGGGCTAATCTTCTGGTCATAGCGGTTGCATCTGCCTGCGAAACATCAATGATCGTATCAACTCGTTCTCTTTCGAAAATCTTAGGCAGGTACTCCTGTGGCCATCGCCTAATCCCCGGAATCTGTGAACCTTCCACGGGTTGTGTGCCTACAATCTGTACTGCTTCATTTTGCTCTTTCAGATAGCGTGAAACACCCATAATTGTACCTGTCGTGCCCATAGAAGACACAAAATGTGTGATGTTTCCTGCCGTGTCTCTCCATATCTCAGGTCCGGTGGAATGGTAATGGGCCATGTAATTATCCGGATTGGCAAACTGGTTCAGCACCAGGTAGCCACCTTCTGCGAACTTGTTGTTGACATAGTCAATGGCAGCTTCCATAGAGCCTTCAGCTGGAGTCAGGGTTACGGTTGCACCAAACGCTTCCATGGTTTTAACACGCTCTAAAGTCGCGTTGGCAGGCATAACCAATTCAATATCCACTCCGAATAAACGTGCAATCATAGCCAGGGCTATTCCTGTATTTCCGCTGGTCGCTTCTATCAGCTTCATGCCCGGCTTTAGCTTGCCACAATCCAAAGCTCCTTTAATCATGCCATATGCAGCCCTGTCTTTTACACTACCACCAGGATTATTGCCCTCCAGTTTTGCAAGCAGTTGAACACCAGGCTTGGCATTAATATTTTTCAGCTCCACTAAAGGAGTATTTCCTATAAAATCAAGTAAATATGCCATATCAGATTTTTATACCTGTATTTATTTCTACGAGCAAAGGTAAGGCTTATTTTTGTCACCTTTAAACAGCAGCGCTTTTTCCTGATCATTCCTGCTGCACCGCCACTTTTGTTGGTGCCCAGCAGGTGTTAACTGGAAACACAATGGCTCCACCTGTTAAAGGAGGAGCCATTAAATTTATGAAGCTGCTTAATCTTACTCAGCTGCGACTCTCCAGACCGTATTTCCGGCATCGTCGGCTATCAGCATCGCGCCGTCAGGTAATACGGCTATGCCTACCGGTTGGCCATATACATCTTCGCCACCTCCTTCAGCTATAAATCCTGTCAGGAAATCTTCAGGTTTACCAGCAGGCTTGCCGTTGTTGAAAGGAACAAAGAGTACTTTATAACCGGAGAATTCGGAACGGTTCCAGGAGCCGTGCTGCCCGATAAAAGCCCCGTTCCTATACTTGGCAGGAAATGCATTACCTGTATAGAAGGCCAGGCCAAGCGAGGAAGTATGAGAACCTAAGGCTACATCAGGCACAATAGTCTGCTGCACCAGGTCTGGCCGTTCTCCGGCTCTTCTCGGATCTTCTTTAGGGCCGAAGTAGGCAAAAGGCCAACCATAAAAACCTCCGTCTTTCACACTTGTTAAGTAATCCGGCACCAGGTCATCACCCAGGTTGTCGCGTTCGTTTACAGATGTCCATAACGTAGCGCTGTTCGGTGCCCAGGCCATTCCTACAGGATTGCGAAGACCACTGGCAAAAATCCGTTCACCCGACCCATCCGGATTAATTTCCAGAATAGCGGCTCTTCTGTTCTCTTCCTGCATGCCATACTCTCCTACGTTGCTGGCAGAGCCTACTGAGATGTAAATTTTACTGCCGTCGGCATTAGGAATGATGTTCCGTGTCCAGTGATGGTTATAACCACCGGCAGGCAGTTCGACAATTTTTTCCCCTTTGCCGCTTAGCTTTGTCTGGCCGTTGCGGTAAGGGTAACGCACTAAGCCATCGGTATTTGCCACATAAAAGTAATTGTTCAGCACCAGCATGCCTAAAGGTTGGTTCAGGTCTTCTGCAAACACTTCCTGCACATCAGGTTTCCCATCTTTGTTGGTGTCCCGGAAGAGGGTGATCCGGTTCGCGCTTTTCTCTTCATCATCGCTTTCTGCAACAAAGATATCCTGATTGGGGGCCACATAAATCCACCGTGGATGCTTCAGGTCTCCGGCAAATGTTGTGACTGAAAAACCTGCTGGTGCCTGTGGCGTGCGGCCATCTGACCAGCCAATCACATTGCTTCTCTTCTCGGCATCATGTGTTGTGTCAGGTGCCGGCAGGTTCAGGGTTTGTACGGCTGTTTCTACAGTTGTGCTATCCTGTGCTTGTTGCTGCGCATGGCTGTTTTCATCGTGGTTTTGCTTGGAGTTGCAACCATACGTAGCTGCCATTACAGCTAATACCATTAGCGTATACTTAAATTTTTTCATAGTTGGTTGAGTGCATTATGTAAATGATAATGAATTTCAAGCAAGTGTATACGGGCAGAAAGACCTTAAAGCCTAAAACAAAAACAGAACATGATCTATATGGGCTCCTTCGGCTGCTCATCGTTAATCTGCCCTCGAATTCTATATAGGTTCATAAAACAAGTATAAAAGGAGCAAGAGACAAGGCCGGTTTTTAGTTGATAATTGCGTACTTTGCAATGCAAACTTGTCTCTGTTTTGAGTCAGCCAGTCCGTAAAATCATACACATAGATATGGACGCTTTTTATGCGTCGGTGGAGCAGCGGGATAACCCGGAACTGCGTGGTAAGCCTGTAGCTGTTGGCGGTTCAAGGGCCAGAGGGGTGGTAGCTGCGGCCAGTTATGAAGCCCGCAAATTCGGGGTTCATTCTGCCCTAGCCTCTAAAATTGCAGCACAGCGTTGTCCACATCTTGTTTTTGTGAAGCCCCGCTTTGATGTATACAGCGCTGTATCACGGCAGATACGGGAAATCTTTTATGGCTACACCGACCTGGTGGAACCTCTCTCGCTGGATGAGGCATACCTGGATGTAACGGAAAATAAAATCGGCATGCCATCTGCCAGTATTATTGCAAAGGAAATTAAAAAGCGTATTCTGGAAGAAACAGGTTTAACGGCTTCCGCTGGAGTCTCTTTTAATAAGTTCCTGGCAAAGATTGCTTCAGACATGAATAAGCCGGATGGCTTTAAGCTGATTACACCCGATACAGCAGAAGAACTGGTAGCCGGACTGGCTATAGAAAAGTTTCATGGTATCGGCAAGGTGACAGCCACTAAAATGCAAAGTATGGGTATTCTCACAGGCTCCGATCTAAGGCAACGCAGTGAGGAAGACTTGGTCAGGAACTTTGGGAAAGTCGGGCACTACTATTTTAACATTGCCAGGGCAAAAGATAACCGGGAAGTACAGCCGCACCGTATCCGCAAATCAATTGGTTCTGAACGTACCTTCGAAGTAGACTTGGCTGAAGCGGAAGAAATGCTTCCTGAGTTGGAGAAGCTGGCACGGGAGGTAGCCTATGACATGGAAAGGCTGCAGGCCTCAGCTAAAACCATCACTCTAAAAATTAAATACTTCGATTTTACCTTAAACACCCGGAGCAAAACTTACCTCAGCAACTTTAACAGTGCTGATGCTATTTATACAATTGCACGCGAATTGCTGTACACCCCGCAGTTTCCCCTCTACCCTGTCCGCTTATTGGGTATCTCTGCCTCCAACCTGTTTTACCAGCATCAGAAACAGGAAGGCTATCAGCTAACCATAGAGTTTTAAGTGTATTTTAAACTTTACGGTTTCGCCTTAGTCTTAGAAGTAACAAATTAACATAATTTATCTTTAAACCTTTTAACCTAAACTAATCACCCACCTTTTTTATGAGTAAGAAAGTACGTCTGGCACAAGCTGCCATCCTCTTGCTGGCTGGTGCTCTTCTGGCACCTCCGGGGTATGCCCAAACCAAGAAGCAGAAAAAAGAACAGGCTAAAAAGCAAGCTACTGAGGCTTCAGCGGCACCTGCTGCCAAACGCGATGATGGCAAACCGAGGCCTTACAATGAAGTTATCACAGCTAAAGCCGTAACAGATGATGGCCTATTTAAAGTACACCGCTTCGACGACAAGTACTTTTACGAGATTCCGGATACTTTGCTGAACCGCGACATGCTGTTGGTTAGCCGTATTGCCAAAACAGCCACTAACATTGGTTACGGCGGAGAAGAGCTCGACACGCAGATGCTGCGCTGGGAAAAGAAAGGCGATAAAATTCTGCTCCGCGTGATGTCTACCCAAAATGTGGCGGCCGATACGCTTGAAATTTTTCATTCTGTTACAAACTCAAACTTTGCCCCTGTTATACAGGCCTTCGATATTAAAGCCTACAACAACGGTACACAGGTGGTAGAGGTAACCGATTTCTTCTCAAAAGACGTGCCTGCCTTAGGCCTCGACAAAAGAAGACGTGACCAGTACAAAGTAAGCCGCCTGGATGATAAGCGCTCATTTATTGAAAGTGTTAAAAGCTTCCCGATGAACATTGAGGCCCGCTCTCTGATGACTTATGAAGCAAAAGAAGCACCTTCAAACTCAAACTCAAGTACCATATCTCTGGAACTGAACCACTCGATGGTGCTGCTTCCTAAAAGACCAATGCCTGCCCGTAGATTCGATCAGCGCGTAGGGTATTTCACCATCAGCCAGACCGATTACGGAACTGATGAGCAGCGTGCCGCTAAGCGCCGATATATCGTGCGCTGGAAACTGGAGCCAAAAGACAAAGAGGCTTATGCCCGTGGCGAACTGGTGGAGCCTGTAAAGCCTATTGTTTACTATATAGATCCTGCCACTCCGCTTAAATGGCGCCCTTACCTGAAAAAAGGCGTGGAAGACTGGAACAAAGCATTCGAAGCAGCAGGTTTTAAAAATGCCATTTTAGCCAAAGATCCTCCATCTCCGGCAGAAGATCCTGAGTTCAGCACCGAAGATGCCCGTTATTCTGTTATCCGCTATTTCTCTTCAGAAACACAGAACGCTTATGGTCCCAATGTGCACGACCCTCGTTCAGGAGAAATTCTTGAAAGCCATATTGGCTGGTATCACAATGTGATGAACCTGGTACGCAACTGGTATTTTATACAGACTGCTGCCGTTAATCCGGATGCCCGCAGCATTCAGTTTAAAGATGAAGTAATGGGTGAGCTGATCCGCTTTGTGGCTGCACATGAGGTCGGCCATACGCTGGGCTTACCTCATAACATGGGTTCCAGCGCTGCTTACCCGGTAGATAAACTACGTGATGCAGAATTTACCAAGGCGATGGGAACTGCACCGTCTATTATGGATTATGCCCGCTTTAACTATGTGGCGCAGCCCGAAGACAAAGGTGTGGCTCTAATGCCGGGCATAGGTGTTTACGATAAATACTCGGTAAAATGGGGCTATACCTATTTCCCTGAAAATAATGGATATGATAACGTAGCGAAACTGAATGCCTGGGTGAAGGAGCATGAGAACGACCCGAAGTACCGTTTCGGCCGTCAACAAGGCAACCCGGTTGACCCATCATCTCAAACCGAGGATTTAGGCGACGATGCCATGAAAGCAAGTACCTACGGTATTGCAAACCTAAAGCGCATTATGCCGAACCTGATGTCATGGACTACGGCTAATAACCAGGATTATGCGGATCTGGAGGAAATGTATGGACAGGTTGTCGGCCAGTGGAACCGCTATATGGGGCACGTAACAGCAAACATTGGCGGTATTTACGAGAACTATAAAGCCGGAGGTCAGAAAGGCGATGTTTACTCTTATGTGCCAAAGGAAAAGCAGAAGCGTGCGATGCAGTTCCTGAACGAGCAGACTTTCGCTACCCCCACCTGGTTGCTGGACGAGAACATCCTGCGCAAGTTTGAAGGGGCCGGCACTGTAGACCGTATCAGCCAGGCACAGGTAAGGGTGCTGAACAATGTACTGGATGCAGACCGAATGGGTCGCATTCTGCAGGCCCAGGCATCACTTGGGAACAAGACCTATACTTTACCGGAAATGATGGCTGATTTGCGAACAGGCATCTGGTCAGAAATTGCAACAGGTAAAACAGTGGATATGTACCGCCGTAACCTGCAAAGAGGCTACCTGGAAAGCATGGCTTCCCTGATGAAGGACGAGCAAAGTACAGGTAGCAGCTCAGGCAGCCGTTTCTCCAGAGGTACGGCTGTAAATGTGGCGCAGTCTGATATCCGTCCGATGGTGCGTGGCGAGCTGATGACGCTTCAGGGGCAAATCAAAGCCTCTATTGCCAAAACGCAGGATACCATGACCAAGTACCATCTGCAGGATGCGCTGGTACGAATAGATACTATATTAAATCCCAAGAGTTAGTGATAAAAGGATACAAGTATCAAGACATTAGACATAAGACTTTTTGTTATGTAAATAGTTGATAAACAATTTTTATATCAAAACATGCTTTTTCTTTAAAAGAAAACTATTTTTTCCAGATACTTATTACCTTATATAACGGAAGCCCCGGCTGATGAGCCGGGGCTTTTTTATTTCCAAAATAGATAATATTCTTCTTTTACCCCCTCCTTTTCCGGTTTCACCCCATTCATTTTTACCACTCCACCTTTTCCTGTTCTTTTGAAGAAAAGAAAGAAAATGATTATGCCTTTTAAAAAATTACATCAGTATAAACTCCGCTTTTGGCAGCAATGGTTGCTTCTTGCGGTCTCAGTATGGTTTGTTCTTAATCTTTCAGATACCATACTATACCTTTATAGACTCCAAACTTGGGGGAACTATATTACATATGAAGATGGCACCCCCGTAACTGTTTGGCAAAGAATTATAAGTCACAATACTGAAGGTTTGCTATGGTTATTTATCCCTTTTTTTTCTCTACTAGCCGAAGCTAACTACCACTTTGTCTTTAAAAGAAAAAACATGATGCTCTTTGTCATCAGTACATTTGCTTGCGGAGCAGCAGGCGTGTCCTTAACTGTAGTTGTTGATGCATTATTCAATCGTTTACACTCAAGTATAATAGATGCTCTTCCTTTTGCTGTTACTTTGTCTTTATGGTTTCTCTTTTATTCGATCCTTAGAGATTATATATATAAAAGAATAAACATTGCTGAAACACTTTCTGAAAAATCACAGGCAGAGCTATTAGCTTTAAAAGCACAAATAAACCCTCACTTCTTTTTTAACACGCTCAATAGTTTATTTGGAACAGCCTTAGAAGAGAAAGCTCCCCGTACAGCAGAAAGTATAGACCAGTTAGCAGGCATCATGCGCTATACCATAACTGAAACACAGCAGAACTTTACCTTAATCTCTAATGAGATAAAATTTTTAGAAGATTACCTGCACCTGCAAAGATTGAGGCTACCTGTAAAAGATAATATTATAGTAAAAAAAGAAATCAGCTACGACGGACAGCCTTATGCTATAGCACCTATGCTACTTATACCCTTTATTGAGAATGCGTTCAAATATGGGGTTAGCATAGATCAGGATTGTTTTATTCATATTAAACTGGTAGTCGAAAATCATCAACTACATTTAGTAGTGAGTAACAAAGTATTGCGCGAAAATACAACTACGAAAGGTGCGGGTACGGGCATAGTCAATGCAAAAAAGCGATTGAGTCTCCTATACCCCCAGAAGCACGATCTTTATGTTTCGAATAAAGAAAACTTTGTTGTCGATTTGAAAATTACCTTCTCCTAAACCCAGCTGTAAAAGCCTTATTTATACCGAAGGTGAACGGTTTTTAGAGAAGTATAATTTAAAATTAAACTATATTTAGGTAATCTTATCTAAAGCTACGGATTTCTAAAGGAATAACATCAACATTATCTTGTAATAAATGTCTTCCAGTATCTCCTGCATCGCCATCGACGACGAACCTATAGCGCTAAAAGTAATTCAGTCGCATGCCCTTAAAGTACCATTCCTGGAACTGGAAAATGTTTTTGTGAGTGCAGCGGAGGCTTTGAATTACATACAGCAGCAGAAGGTAAACCTGATTTTCCTGGACATCAACATGCCAGACATTACTGGAATTGAATTTGCCAAACTTGTTCCACCACAAACCAAAGTAATCTTTACCACCGCCTACCCTGACTATGCTGTGGAGGGTTTTGAGCTGGCAGCCACCGACTATATTCTCAAGCCCATCAGTTTTGCCAGGTTTCTGAAAGCCTGCACCCGTGTGCAGGAACAAATAAGTGCTGGCTTAACTGATAGTTTGAACCCAGGAGAGGAATTTCTTTTTGTGAAAGATGGCTTTTCTATGGTGCGCATTAACCTGGAAAATCTGCTGTATGTAAAAGCAGACGACAATTATCTTACTTTTCAGGAGTCGCAACAACGAACAGTTGCCAGAATGACTATGACAGATGCGGTGGAGAAGCTTGTAAATAAGTCTTTCCTGCGGGTACACAAGTCTTATATTATTTCGCTTTCTAAAATTGAAAAAATTGAGCGGCACCAGGTTATAGTGGCAGGAAATGCTATACCTCTCTCCACAATGTATAGAGATGATCTGCTGCAGCGACTCGCCCTTACTTCCACATAAAGTAAATCAGCATTAAGAAAAGGCACCCCAAATTTCAACACGAAGTAAGAATTGCGGCAAAATTCCCCTTGAATTTTAAGAAAGATATGCTATGTAAAACCAGAAGCAATGGAAGTGATAACAGGAATATCAAATATTACCCTTAACTTTACAGCCCATATAGTTAATACAAACTTATGGCTACTAAATATATTTTTGTTACAGGTGGTGTTACTTCCTCATTAGGCAAAGGCATTATCTCTGCTTCTCTTGCTAAGTTGCTGCAGGCAAGAGGATTCTCTGTAACTATTCAAAAGTTCGACCCTTATATTAACATCGACCCTGGAACCATGAATCCGTACGAGCACGGTGAGTGCTTTGTAACGGAAGACGGAGCAGAAACAGACCTTGACTTAGGGCACTACGAACGCTTCCTGAACAGGCCTACTTCTCAGGCAAACAATGTAACTACCGGTCGTATTTACCACCATGTGATTACGCAGGAACGCCAGGGGGCTTTTCTGGGTAAAACGGTTCAGGTTGTACCTCATATTACTGACGAGATAAAACGCCGCCTGCTTTTACTGGGGCAATCCGGCGAATACGATATAGTCATTACGGAAATAGGTGGTTGCGTAGGCGATATCGAATCGCTTCCGTTTATCGAAGCCGTGCGCCAGCTACGCTGGGAGCTGGGTGTAAACGAATCATGTGTGATTCACCTGACGCTGCTCCCTTACCTGAAAGCAGCCGGTGAGCTGAAAACAAAACCTACACAGCACTCTGTTCGGTCTCTTTCTGAAGCAGGAGTACAAACCGATATTCTTGTTTGCCGCTCAGAGCATCCGATTCCGGTTGAAATGCGCAAGAAAATTGCGCTCTTCTGTAATGTAAAAGTAAACTCTGTTATAGAATCGCTTGATGCTGATACAATTTACGATGTACCACTGCTGATGCGAAAGGAGAAGCTCGATGAACGTGTTATCAATAAACTAAAACTCCCACACCGTGCCGACCCAGACCTGGATGCCTGGAAGGAATTTTTGGGCCGCCTCAAAAATCCGACGGCAGAAGTTAATATTGCATTGGTAGGCAAGTATGTAGAGCTAAAAGACGCTTATAAATCCATTATTGAGTCCTTTATTCATGCAGGGGCAGCCAACGAATGTAAGGTAAACATTAAATGGCTTCAGTCAGAGAATATCAATGCCGAGAACGTGGCTTCTTTCTTACATGACATGGACGGCGTATTGGTAGCACCTGGTTTTGGAGAGCGTGGATTTGCAGGTAAACTGGAAGCTATACGCTATGTAAGAGAAAACAGAATTCCATTCTTTGGAATTTGCCTGGGCATGCAATGTGCTTCTGTAGAGTTTGCCCGAAATGTGCTTGGGTTAAAAGACGCTGCTTCTACTGAAATGATACCTGACACCCCGCATCCTGTTATCGATTTAATGGAGGGCCAAAAAGAAATTACTGAAAAAGGCGGCACCATGCGATTGGGTGCTTATACTTGTGAACTAAAAAGAGGTACAAAAGCATTCTCTATATACGGCAAGTCCAAAATATCTGAGCGTCACCGTCATAGATACGAATTTAACAATAAATACCTGGCTGCTTTTGAAGAGGCCGGCATGATTGCTTCGGGTATAAATCCAGACACAGGTCTAGTTGAAGTGATAGAACTGCCGGAACACCCTTGGTTTGTAGCAGCGCAGTATCACCCGGAACTGAAAAGCACAGTGCTTAATCCACATCCGCTTTTTGTTAAGTTTGTAAAAGCTGCTATGAATTACAATAAGTCAAACTAACCACATACATACACTCAATTATTTATTAAATGGATAGAAATCAAGCCATTGGCTTTGGACTCATCGCGGTTCTTTTGCTGGTTTACTCTTTTTTCTTTGCGGGTGAGCCAGACCAGGTGCAGCAGGCACCTCAGGAGACAACTGCTCAGATAGCGCCTGGTACACAGGCTGGTGCAGCACAGACTGTTCCGAACGATTCTTTGGAGCAGGCTCGCCGGGCATCGGCACTTGGTTCTTTCGGAGCAGCGGCACGTGGCGAAGCTACTACAACTGTTCTGGAGAGCAAAGACCTGCGTATTACTTTTAATACAAAAGGCGGCCAGGTTGAAGAGGTTGAATTAAAGAACTATAAGACTTATCAAGGCGGCCCACTGATACTGTTCGACAGCGAAAGCAGCAAAACAGATGTGCAGTTCACCAGCAACGAAGGCCGTGCGGTTAAACTTTCTGACCTGTATTTTGTGCCGTCGCAGGTGCAGCAGGGCGCTTCCGGCGATGTTGCCACACAGACCATAGGTTTCCGTGCTCAAATTGGGGAAGGGCAATATATAGATCAGATCTATACCGTTTATGAAACTGGTTTCCAGGTAGGATATAAGCTTGAATTTACTGGCCTTAATAACCAGATAAGCGGCGAAAACCTTGTTTTCACCTGGAACGACAGAGTAAAGCAGCTGGAGCGTGACATCAAGCAGAATCGTGCGAAAACAGCCGTGAATTACTATACCGTAGAAGATGGCTTTGATAAGCTGAATGTAGCAGAAGGTACTGAAACCACCACACTTGCCGAGCCGGTTAAATGGGTAGCCAACAAGCAGAACTTCTTTACAGCAGGTATCATTGCGACAGATGTCTTCTCAGGCGCTAAAATCACTTCCAGCACCGATCCTGCAGATACAGCAGTTGTAAAAACTTTTTCTTCTGAATTAAACATTCCTGCTCAAAGTGTTCTGGCAGGTAATGGGCAGTTTATTTACTACTTTGGTCCGAACGACTTCAAGGTACTTAAAACCATGGGAGATGACTTCCACAAGAACCTGGATCTGGGTTGGGGAATCTTCTCTTACGTGAACAGATGGATTATTATTCCGGCTTTTGATTTCCTGGAAAACTTCATTGGTAACTACGGTATCATTATTATCCTGCTGGTGCTTTATATAAAGCTGATCCTGTTCCCGCTGACATACAAATCTTACGTGTCGATGGCCAAAATGAAGGTGCTGAAGCCTGAGATTGATGCCATCAAAGAGCGTAATGAAGGCGATATGCAGAAAACGCAGATGGAAACCATGAAGCTCTATTCTGAAATGGGTGTTAGCCCGATCAGTGGCTGCGTTCCGCTTCTGCTCCAGATTCCGATCCTGTTCGCCATGTTCAATTTCTTCCCGAACTCTATTGAACTTCGCCAGGAGGCATTTCTGTGGGCCGACGACCTTTCAACTTACGATGTATTTGCGCGATTACCAATTACGATTCCTTTTTATGGTGATCACGTGAGTATGTTCACTTTGCTCATGACCGCTTCCACTATACTTACTACTTGGTACAATAACCAGATGAATACGGCTATGCAGGGACCAATGAAGTTTTACAGCTACCTGATGCCGGTTATCTTTATGTTTGTGCTTAACTCCTTCCCTGCCGGACTAAGCTTCTACTACTTTGTCTCGAATATGGTAACATTTGGTCAGCAGGCCTTGATCCGTTCTTTTGTGGATGATACCAAGATCAGAGCAAGACTGGAAGAGAACAGAGACAAGCGCAAAGAGAAGAAAAAAACAGGCGGACCTTCTTTTACAGAGCGTATGCAGGAAGCCATGCGTGCAGCAGCTGAAAAAGAGCAACAAAAGCGCATTAAATCTGATAAAAAATAACTATACCTAATCAATCTGCAAAAAACGCTTTCCTTTAACTGGGGAAGCGTTTTTTGTTTTTAAGCGTACATCATTATTCAGCAAAAAGAATAAAAGATGAAAATAACCTATAAATATATACTGTTGCTCCCCTTTATCACTTTTGCCTGCCAGTCTAGTTCCGACGAAGGTAAAACAATTGCCAGCACCCACCCTAAACTGGAAAACCAACTGAAAGAAGACTCAGTACAAACGCCTTATATTTCCGGGGATAGTTCAAACCTGTACCAGCGCTACCAGATCACGACAGAAGAATGGCTTTCGAATAAAAGTTACCAGGTAACAAACATGTATGGCGGTAAACTGGCTGCACTGGACAGAAACAGCCAGTATGATGTAAAGCAACATGGTACAGCATTACAGGAAGGGCTAAGACAAGGTGTGAACTTTGCCGGGCAGTACACCGTCGTATCAGTTAGCTGTGGAACTACCTGCCGTACACATTATATCATAGACAGGCAGAATGGTAAAATAATAGACAAGCTTCAAAGTAGTACGGGAGCAAGTTATTCAAAAAACAGCAAAGCCTTTATTCTGAACCCTCCTGATTCGACCATCAACTATAACAATTGCCATGATTGTGAACCTAAGGCGTTTTTAATAGAAGAAGGACAGCTGAAAGAGATACAACAATAAAGAGGCTGGGGCTTTTCCTTTTGCCCATATGCTGTTAAGCGGCGTATACCCGCAAAACATTCTGCAGTTTTACTATGGCTTCTTCATCAATTAAGTTCAATTTTAACTTAATTACCATCTTTTTGTAACAGCATTTTATTGCCTGAAATATGCAATAATCTTTTTATGATTTTGATGCAATTTTTATTCACCCCTATTAAGGGTGCGTTCACCTAATTAATTAAGTAGCAGGCCCAATTTATCGTATGAAAACACCATTTTGGCCAGTATTTCTATCATTGCAACATAAAAACCTGCTAGGTATATGTTCGTAAGATAAGTGTGAAGCAAGTGCAAAATCAACAAACACAAGCTATATACTTATATTGGAATACTACCAAACATGAGCAGAGATAAAAATAATAAAGAACTTTCGGAATTCGAGCAAAAGCTACAGGAGAGTATTCATAATCCGCAAAAGAACAACATAGCCTCAGAGAGCTTTGCCAGTGAACCTGAAGCCTTTCACGATAATAGTGTAAGAACCATTCCGGTTATCGAAGAACAGCTAAACGTTGATAAAAAAGTGGTGGAAACCGGTAGGGTTTTCATTAACAAAAATGTGCTGCACGAAGAGGTAACAGTAGATATTCCAACTGTAAACGAAGAAGTTGAGGTTGAAAGAATTGCCGTGAATGAGTTTGTGGATTCAGCGCCTGCTGTACGCTATGAAGGAGATAAAATGATTATACCTGTTTTGCGCGAAGTTTCTGTAGTTGTAAAAAAGCTTATGGTAGTAGAAGAGCTTCATGTTACAAAAAGGAAAATTGAAACACCTGCCTCACAACAGGTAAGCCTTCGAAAAGAAGAACTTGTTGTTACGAGAACATCAGAACCTAAACAAAATCCTTAAAAGGGACTAAATACCTGATCTATTTTTAACTATTACATTTAAATTTTAAAACTATGAAACAAACAGTTGTAGGAATATTCGAAAAAGGAATTGACGCCCAAATGGCGGCGCAAAGCCTGGAGAGTAATAATATAGCTTCAAGTAAAATTGATATATTAAACAATTCTGACGGAGAGCGGTTAAACGACTCCGACAGAAGCAGCGATAAAGTAGGCAACTTCTTCTCTAATTTATTTGGAGACAGCGACGAATCACATAAACACACCACTGCAGCCAGAAAAGGCTGGATTGTAACTGTACATGCCAATGATCGCCAGGAAGCTGAACGCGCCTGTGATATACTGGATAAAAGTGGAGCAGTTGATGTAGAAGAAAGATCAGCACAACTGAAAAACACTCCATCAGCAGGAATAGACTCTACTGCCCGTACAGGAGCTAGCAATTTGCAAGGCAGCGACACCAGAATTCCGATTATCGAGGAAAAAACGCATATTGGAAAACGTGAAGCTGAATCTGGCGGTGTGCGTCTGAGAAGCCGCATTATTGAGCGCCCGGTAGAAGAGAACCTGCGACTACGTGAGGAGCACGTGCATGTGGAACGCAACAGAGTGGATCGTCCTGCTAACGAAAAAGACTTTAAGAGCTTTCAACAAGGTGAAATGGAAATAAGAGAACATTCCGAAATTCCTGTTGTAAACAAAGAGGCTCGTGTTGTAGAAGAGGTTAGAGTTTCTAAAGACACAGAAATGCGCAATGAGACCGTTCGGGGTACCGAGCGTAAAACAGACGTTGAAGTAGATAAACTACCAGACAGCGACATGCGGAGAGAAGACTTAGGTCCGAATGGCAATAGAGGACTTTAATTTTAATACACTAAATGGAATGGAAAAGGCAGCTGTTATCAGCTGCCTTTTCTGTTTTAGCGCTTAGCTATACGCCTAATAACTTTACGAAAAGAGCGTTAGGTGAACAAACTTATCACAAAATTAATTTAATATAAAAATTAAGCATAATTTACAGCTGAAACTTATCAGTTAAGAATGCTTTCACATGTACTTTTAATCAACTGCAGCGACCAGAGGGGCCTGGTTTATAAGATAACCGGTGTGCTGTATAAGCATGAAGTCAATATTATCAGCAACGGCGAATTTGTAGAGCGCAACTTTAACTACTTCTTTATGAGAACAGAATTTTCCGGCGAATTTGATCGGGAAAGATTGCTGCAGGATTTATATGAGGCGCTGCCGGAAACGGTGGAAATAAGATTAACAGATAAAAGAAAGAAGAACATTGTGTTAATGGCAACCAAAGAGCATCACTGCCTCAGCGACCTGCTGGTGCGGCACGCTTTTAATGAACTGGATGCCACTATTCTTTGCGTGATCAGCAATTATGATACGCTGCAGGAGCTTACAGCTAAGTTTAACATCCCTTTTCACTGTATCAGCCACGAAGGCATCAGCAGAGAAGAGCACGAGAAGCAAATTCTGGAACTGGTACAACAGTATAGGCCGGAGTTTGTTGTGCTGGCCAAATACATGCGCATTTTATCCGCTGACTTCGTTTCCTGTTACTCTAATAGAATCATTAACATTCATCACTCTTTTTTACCGGCATTTGTTGGTGCCAATCCCTATGCACAAGCGTATGAACGCGGCGTAAAAATTATAGGTGCTACAGCTCACTTTGTAAATGATCAATTGGATGAGGGCCCCATTATCGCTCAAAACGTAATACCTGTTGCCCATACCCATAGCGCCCGCGAAATGGCACAGGCAGGGCGAGACGTTGAAAAAATAGTGCTGGCAAAATCGTTGAAGCTGGTGCTTAACGAGCAGGTATTCGTTTACAAAAACAAGACCATAATTTTTGAATAAGACTTATAGTTTCTTTACCCGTTCCAGTTTTAGGGTATTCATAGGGTTTGCCACCAACCCTTCTATGTTATGCTGCGTCAGGCGCACCACTTCGTCATAATACAACACAATAACAGGCGCCTCCTCCACTACTATTCTATCCATCTGCTGGTACAGGGCCCACCGCTTTTGCACATCGCGTTCCAGTTTGGCCTGCTCATACAGCCGGTCAAATTCCGCATTGGCAAAATGTGTTTTATTAGGTCCTGCCGGCGAAAAATTCTTGCTATAGAAAAGTGCCAGGTAATTTTCGGCATCAGGATAATCGCCTAACCAGGATTTCATAAAGAACGGTGAGCGGCCATTATCCACGGTTTCCTGGTGTGCCGGTGACTGATTGATGTCCACCTGCACCCTTACACCTACTTCAGCCCATTTCTTTTGCATGTACTCTGCCAGCTCTTTATGCTCTACCACTGTTGCCAGGCGCATTTGCAAAGGATTCTGAGCTGTATAACCAGCATCCTGTAATAGTGCCAGCGCCTTTGCAGGGTTATAGGAATAGCCCGGTACCAGGCTGTCGTTGTACGAAGGCAAAGAAGGCGGCACCATACCCGAGTGTCCGGCAATACCAATGTTATTCCGGAAATAGGCGATCATTTCTCTTTTGTTAATCGCATAGCTCAGCGCCTGTCTTACCCGCTTATCCTGCCATGCCGGGTTAGGCTCTTTGAGGTTTGTTGGGTCTAGCTGAAAACCAATGTACTCTGTGTTCAGGTAGGGCACTTTCTGTACCACAAACTTGCCTACAAAATCTTCCTGTACGGAGCCGTCATTGTTTAAAATCAGGTCACGGGAGCCTTCCCTGATACCAGAAAGGAAATCCAGTTTTCCCTGCATAAACGTCAGGAATTCCGATTTGCGGTCTGTTATAAAAGATATCTGCACTGCGTCCAGGTAAGGAAGAGCCTGACCCTGTTCATCTTTTTTCCAGTAGTTGGTGTTGCGATGCATGACAATGGCGTTGCCTTCATCCCAGAGGGAAAAGACAAAAGGTCCTGTTCCGACCGGGTGCTCCCTAAAATCCTTGCCATATGCCAGCACTGCTTCGCGGGGCACAACATACGCATAAGGCATGGTAAGAATTTCTAAGAAAGCAATAAAGGGTTCATTCAAGTATACCTTAAAGGTTGTGTCGTTAACTGCTTTAAATGCAGTATCAGACACTATACCCGATGCATTGGTGAGTACCTTGTCATTAAAGATCCAGGCACCCGTACTGGCCGTAGCCGGGTCCATGATTCTTTTAAAGCTGTATTCCACATCACTGGCGGTTACACGACGGCCCTTACCATTCGGAAAAACGTTGCTATCATGGAAAAAGACATCACTTCGCAGATAAAATGTATAAGCCCTGCCATCTTCAGAAACCTCCCAGGATTTAGCTATACTGGGGCCGATTTTCAGGTCAGCATCCAGTTCTACCAGGCCATTATAGAGCTGTGTGGTGGCCCAGATATTTGCCTGGTTTCGGGCAAATGCCGGATCGAGCGAAGAAAGAGCTTCCGGCTGGTTGTACCGAAAAACCTTTTTATCTGATCCTGAATTACCTGAATCGGTACAAGACTGCATAAGGGTAAAAATGCCAAACAAAAAAAGGCAGAGTGTTCTGAAATGCATCAATCTTTATGGCTAAATAATGTATATTTGTGCAAGTTTAATGTATTTGCGTACATAAGTAAGTACTAAATTGCGACATTTATGGAAATAACTTATTACGGGCAATCCTGCTTCCTCTTCCAGATTGGAGAACACCGTGTTCTGTTTGATCCGTTCATTTCTCCTAATGAACTGGCTTCTAACATTGATGTAGATAGCATTAAGGCAGATTATATTCTGATCTCGCACGGTCACCAGGACCACGTACATGATGCGGAGCGTATCGCAAAGAATAACAATGCTACCATTGTAGCAACTTTTGAAATAGCGAACTGGTTCGGACAAAAAGGTGTTGAGAAAACACATCCGATGAACACAGGAGGTAAAGTAACGCTTCCGTTCGGAACCGTTAAAATGGTGAATGCCATACACTCCAGCTCTTTGCCAGATGGTACTTACGCTGGCACTGCAGCAGGTTTTGTGGTAGAAACGGAAGATAAAGCCTTTTACTTTGCCGGTGATACAGCGCTTACTTACGACATGAAGCTGATTCCGGAACAGTTTGACCTGGACTTTGCCCTGATGCCAATCGGAGATAACTTTACCATGGACATTCATAATGCGCTGATTGCCGCTGATTTTGTGCAGGTAGATAAATTGATCGGCATGCACTACGACACGTTTCCATACATTGAGATCGACCACGAGGAGGTAAAGGAAGTAGCGAAGATGGCCGGTAAAGAACTTATATTAATGGAGATAGGCGAAAGTATAAACCTATAATTGCAGAATGGGAAAAATAATTGCGGTTGCTAACCAAAAAGGTGGTGTAGGAAAGACTACAACGGCCATTAACCTGGCCGCCAGCCTGGCAGCCTTGGAATACAAAACACTACTGGTAGATGCAGACCCGCAGGCTAATGCCACATCCGGTCTGGGCTTTGATCCTGCCAGTATTACCACCAGTATTTACGAATGTATGGTAGAAGATGTGAAAGCAGATGAAATGATTCTGCAATCGCCTTCTATCTCCTACCTCGACCTGATCCCGTCGCACATTGACCTGGTGGGTGCTGAAGTGGAAATGATCAACCTGCCGAACCGCGAGGAAAAGATGCGTGAAGCCCTGGCCAAATTAAAAGAAGCCTACGACTTTATAATCATCGACTGTTCTCCTTCTTTGGGACTGATCACCGTAAATGCCTTAACAGCGGCTGACTCGGTGGTGATTCCGGTGCAGTGTGAGTACTTCGCCATGGAAGGTCTCGGAAAGTTGCTCAATACCATTAAGATCATTAAATCCAGGCTGAATACTGAGTTAGCGATTGAAGGCATTCTGCTGACCATGTACGATGTGCGGCTTCGTTTATCAAACCAGGTAGTGGAAGAGATTAAAACCCATTTTCAGCAGCTGGTCTTTGAAACTATTATACCCAGAAACGTGAAGCTGAGCGAGTCTCCCAGCTTTGGTATTCCGGCTATTCTGCATGACGCAGAAAGTAAAGGAGCCCTAAGCTACCTGAACCTTGCCCGAGAAATTGCAGAGAAGAACAGCGTGGTGCTGGCAAAATAACACCCTCTTTTACATGTCTGATAACAATAACCCAACCGCAAAACGCAAAGGCGGCCTCGGCAGAGGCCTTACCTCTCTCTTAGAGGGGAATAAGTATACCGGTAAAATTGATTCTGAAACCTTAAACACAGTCAATACCATCGCAGATATAGCTATTGATCAGATACAGACCAACCCCTTCCAGCCGCGTACGCATTTCGATCAGGCAGCACTGGAAGAACTGGCTGAGTCTATTAAAATACAAGGCATTATTCAGCCTATTACTGTTCGCCAGCTTGGAGAGAACAGCTACCAGTTAATTGCCGGTGAACGTCGTTTTCAGGCTTCTAAAATTGCTGGATTAACCGTAATTCCCGCTTTTATTCGTAAGGCAGACGACCAGCAGATGCTGGAAATGGCCTTGATCGAGAACATTCAGCGTGAAAACCTGAATGCGATAGAGATTGCCCTCTCCTATCAGCGCCTGTTGGTGGAGTGTAATCTGAAGCAGGAAGAGCTGGGTGACCGTGTCGGTAAAAAACGTACTACAGTTACTAATTACCTGCGCCTGCTAAAGCTTCCACCCGATATCCAGATTGGCCTCCGCGACAACATGATCTCTATGGGACATGCACGTGCGCTGATCAATATCGATAGTATTGACAAGCAGCTGGAGGTTTACAAGCGAGTGGTAGCAGAAGAGTTATCTGTACGAAAGGTTGAAGAGCTGGTGCGTAATCTTCAGAATGCCAATAAGAAACCGGATCCGCAGCAAAAACTTGTATTTAATAAATACGAAGACGAAATAAAAACAGTAGAAAGTAAGTTATCCTCTCAGTTCGGCACCAAAATCCAGGTGAAAGCCAACAACGATGGTAAAGGTGAAATTAAAATTCCTTTTGTGTCGGTGGATGAGCTGAACAGAATACTGGAAATTTTAAACTACTAAACAGGTATGAAAATATCATCTGGTCTGGCTGTTGTTCTATTTGGCTTACTGTTATACCTGTTGCCCGTACGCAGCCACGCACAGGTAATTACAGCCGGTCCCGATTCTGTTGAAACTGCTACACTTGGTGAGATTACTATAGAAGGCGATTCTACGGAACGCAGGCGCTTTTTCTTGAGTGGTTTGCGAAATCTTAGTAAACCAGGTAGGGCTGCCTTATATTCTGCCATTATACCAGGTATGGGGCAAGCCTATAACAGGGCTTACTGGAAAATGCCGATTGTTTATGCTACAGGAGTGGTATGCGGTTATTTTTTAGTAACCAATAATTCTACCTACCAGAGTTTACGCTACGCTTATTTAGCCCGAAGTGCAGGCGAACCGACTGACCAATATGCTGATCATCCTGTCTTAGGAGTTGATCGTGCAAACGGGACATCTAGTCTTAAATATTTCCGGGATTATTACCGTCGTAACCGCGACTTAACTATTATTCTCTCAGTTGTGGCGTACGGATTAAATATTGCAGAAGCTTATGTACATGCTCACCTGAAAGATTTCGACGTAAGCAACGACCTAAGCATTCGGGTGCAACCAAACCTGATCAATATCCCGGCTACAACAAACTATACCCCCGGGCTATCACTAACACTTTACACCAGATAAATGAGAATTCTTTTGATTGGCTATGGCAAAATGGGTAAAACCATAGAGCAGATGGCTCTCGACAAAGGTCATCAGATTGCAGGAACTGTAGATAATACAAATGCCGAAACACTGGCAAATTATAAGGCAGATAACACAGACGTTGCCATAGAGTTTACACATCCTGAAGCCGCTTTTAGCAATATCTCCTATTGCCTGCAGCATAACATTCCGGTTGTTTCCGGTTCTACCGGCTGGCTTGATAAATTTGATGAAGCTAAAGCTTTATGCCAGAAAAATAAGGGAGCTTTTTTTTATGCTTCCAACTATAGTGTAGGCGTTAATTTGTTTTTCCATTTTAACGAATATATTGCAAGTAAAATGCAGGAGTATAAAGAGTACCAGGTTTCAATCAGGGAAATACACCACCTGCAGAAAGTTGACAAGCCAAGCGGTACAGGTATTACAGCAGCCGAAGGCATTTTATCTAACTATCCTGCCTTATCTGGCTGGTCCAGCGACGATGCTTCTGATTCAGAGAAATTGAACATCATTTCTGAAAGGGAACCGGAAGTGGTAGGTACCCATATTGTTACCTATAGCTCCGACATTGATCAGATAGAGTTGGGGCATATTGCCCATAGCCGCGCCGGTTTTGCCGGTGGAGCCTTAATGGCTGCAGAATGGCTTGTTGGCAAGCAAGGTGTATACGGCATGAAAGACATGCTGAATCTATCATAATAGTCAATTTACATGAAAGTAAAGTTCTGGGAAAAAAAGCCAGTTACAAAAGAGCCTAAAAAGAAGAAAAGCTTTGCCCGCGAATGGGGTGATGCTATTCTGTTTGCTGTAGTAGCTGCCAGTTTAATCAGGTGGGCCACTTTTGAGGCGTATACCATACCGACACCTTCCATGGAAAAATCACTTTTAGTAGGTGACTTTCTGTTTGTAAGTAAGCTTCATTATGGTCCGCGCACGCCAATCACGCCGCTTCAGGTGCCTCTAACACATCAGACTATCTGGGGAACAAGCATTCCCTCTTATTCCGATGCTATTCAGTTGCCTTCTTACCGCCTGCCAGGTTTCTCTAGTGTAAAAAATGGCGATGTAGTGGTATTTAACTATCCGCCTGAAGAAGAACACCCGGCTGATCTTAAAACTAACTATATCAAGCGTTGTATAGGCATTGCCGGAGACTCTGTTGAGATTCGGGATATGCAGGTATTTATCAATGGTGAGGCCATGACCACGCCCGAGAAAGTGCAGTATAAATACCATATTACACCTAAGCAGCGCCTGAACGAGAAATTTTTCCTCGACAGAAACATTAGAATTCAGGATGTGCAATACTCTACACAAGGATACTATATAGATGCCACACCTGAACTGGCTGAAGAAATAGCCTCTTTGGATTTTATCAAAGATGTTACATTGCTTAAAGCTGAACCAGGTGAAGAAGAACCGAGTGTTTTCCCGAACGTGCCGAGTAAGTATAACTGGAACAGAGACAACTATGGCCCAATTTATATCCCGAAAAAAGGCGCTACTGTTGCCATTACTCCTGAATCACTTCCTTTCTATGAAAAAGCAATTTTAGTGTATGAGCATAACGAGAATGCAGAAGTAAGAGATGGTAAATTGTTTATCAATAGCCAGGAGGTAAATGAGTATACTTTTAAGCAAAACTACTATTTTATGATGGGCGATAATCGCCATAACTCCCTGGACTCCCGCTACTGGGGTTATGTACCGGAAGACCATATAGTAGGGAAAGCTGTTATGATCTGGATGTCGACGGATGAGAATGGCAGTTTCCTGAACAAGATCAGATGGAGCCGCTTGTTTAATACGATTGATTAGTATAGCATTACCTAAGTAAAGCAGAAAGGGCAGCCATAAATTAGGCTGCCCTTTCTGCTTTACTTAGGTTAACATCCTCAACAACCACTCGATGAGTACGAATCAATCATGATGGTATTTTTCTCCCCTAAGTATAGTAAAGCCCCGGTACAATTGCTCGGTAAAAAACAACCTTACCATCTGGTGTGAGAATGTCATCTTTGAAAGAGATATTTTGTCGTTGGCCCTTTCATAAAGTGCAGGTGAAAAACCAAAAGCTCCTCCAATTATAAAAATTAAATTTGTGGTTACTGTGTTTAGTTTCTTCTGAAGAAATGTAGCATACTCTGAAGAAGTAAACGTTTTCCCTTTTTCATCCAGCAGGATTACATGGTCTCCTTCCTGTAGTTTCTGCTGAATTAACTTTCCTTCTGCTTCCTTTAGCTGCTCCGCACTAAACTTGCCACCCTGTTTTATATCCGGTATAATAATAAACTCAAAAGGATGGTAATGCTTTAATCTTTTTAAATATTTCTCAATGCCTTCTTCAAGGAATTTTTCATCTGTTTTGCCTATTGCTATCAGCTTTATCTTCATCGGGTACTTCCTTTTCGCAAAACTCGCTTTTAAAGGCTTATTTACCAAATCTGTTTTTCTGACTTCTTATGTTACTCTGCAGCTTCCGCTACTTCTTCTTTTTCGTTCTTAAAGTAGAGCTTAAAGGTGGTGCCCTCTCCTACTTTACTTTCCACACTAATTTTACCTTTTGCATTGTTAATCAGTCGTTTCACGATATAAAGCCCCATGCCGGTGCCCTCTACGTGTGAATGAAAGCGTTTGAAAAGTGTAAAGAGTTTAGCCTGGTTATCTTCTTTAATACCCAGGCCATTGTCTTTAACAATAAGTAAGGTATAACCGTTTACACGTTCCGTTTTCAGGACAACCTCAGGCTTACGGTCGGGTGATCGGTATTTGATAGCATTGCTAATCAGGTTATACAAGATGCTGTACATGTTTTTACGGGAGAAGCTGATTTGAGAAACCTCTTCAAAATCAATTTTGATTTGTGCCTGCTCCGTCTTCATCATATCCTGAATATTGGCCTTAACATTCGTGATAATATCGTACAGATCTACCTGTTCCGAACCTCCATCCACATCCCGCTGCACTTTCGCAATATCCGTCAGGTCTTTAATAACATTCTTAAAGCGGCTGATAGAGTCTTTGATCATCTCAAAAACAGGTGTGGTTGGCTCACCCGGCAAGGGTTCAGAAGATTCGATCTGCTCTTCCAGTAACAACAGTAAGCCTTCAATGTTGGCTACTGGTGCTTTCAAATCGTGCGAAGCAGTATACACAAAAGTATCCAGGTCGGCGTTTACACGGCGCAGGTGCTCATTGGTGTACTGCAACATCTCCTGAGTAGTTTTCAGGTCGGTCAGGTCTATGAAAGAACCTAAAGCCCTGTAAGGTATTTTGTATTCGTTGTGGAGAATGTAGGCCCTGTTCGAAACAAAAGCATACGATCCGTCCGCTTTGCGTAGCCGGTATTCATCAGACCACTGATCTTTGCCCATATTAATGGCATTGTTCAGTCCTTTGGTTACTCTTTCTTTATCCTGGGGATGAATTTTATTGAACCAACCGTTTACACCTTCTCCCATGTCTGTTGGTTCATAGCCCAGAACTGTATGAAGGCTATCGCTCCACCAGAGCGTGTTTCCTACCAGGCTCCAATCCCACACAACATCGTTGGTTGCCATCGAAACGAGCCGGAAACGTTCTTCGCTGGCAGCCAGTGCCTGAGTTCTTTCTTTTACCCTTTGCTCCAGCTCATTATTGAGTTTAATCAGGTTTTCTTCCGCCTTTTTAAGCTCTTCGTATGCAGCAAGTATTTTCTCTTCGTTAGTTTTCTTCTCAGTAATGTCAGCAATTGTAACCGCTACTCCCTCTCCCATTTTCACAGCAGAGATTTCATACCAGGCTTTATGACCATTAATTTCGAGATACTGCTCCATGTGCAGAGCCTCCCCTCCGTCTACCACTGCAGCAAACTTCTTAAAGAGCGCGTTCTTCTTCAGAAAGTTTAATTCAGAAATTACACTGTGGTCATAAATATCTGCTGAAGATTTCCCGATGAGTTGTTCCGCGCGTTTGTTCAGAAGGCTCCAGGTAAAATCTTTGATACCATTGTATTCGTCGCGCACTGCTTTAAAGGCCATAATACTGCTCAGTGAACTGTTCAGCACTCCCTGCACCACATTGCTGAGCGTTTTAATGGCTGTTACATCAATAAAGCTTAGTACTACACCGTCTTTATTGCCATCCTGCTTCAGGTAAGGAATAATTCTTACCAGGAAAGATTTGCCATCAACGGTTTCCACCTCCTGCTCCAGATTGTCTGACGTATTGTTCACATGCCTGATATCTTCGGCCAGGTTAAAGTATTTCAGGTTATGGGAAAGGTGATGTATGGGCCTGCCAAGATCGCTCTCAATAATATTGATGAACTCTTTTACCGAAGGTGTAAACTTTCTGATGATGAGGTTATGGTCTACGAACAGCTGCCCTATGTTGGAGCTTCTGATGTAATTGTCCAGGTCTTCATTCAGCTCCTGCAGCTCTTTAATTTTAAGCTGGTGCTCGGAATTGACCGTATGCAGCTCCTCGTTTAGCGACTGCATTTCCTCGTTAGAACTTTGCAGCTCTTCGTTGGAAGACATTAATTCTTCGTTGCTGGACTGCAACTCCTCATTAGAGCTGCTCAGGTCCTGCACCGTTAGATACAGGTTTTCACGGGCTTCTTTTAATTCAATTTCAAGTGAGGTAACCTGCTGAAAGAGGTCCGTATCCGGAACTGTTGTTGATTGGTAATCCCGATGCACTGGTGTCACTTCTCCCACATCCTGCAATAAAATCAGGATAACCTTCGGAAGGTTCTTATCAGAAGCGATCGGTTTAATGGTTACCTGTACCAGTCGCTCCTGGTTCGCAGCTTTTATAGTCACCTGTCGTACCACCTTCTGCTCATCTTTAAGAGCTTTACTCACCCCTACACTAAGTGTGACGGCTAGCGCATCTGGCACCATTTTTAACAAGTTAAAATTCAGGCGCTTGTTCGGAAATTTAAGAAAGCGGTTTATGTCGCCGATGCCGTGCAGCAGCTGATAATTCTCGTCTACATAAATGCCTGTAACTTTAACTTCCTCCGAAACAGCATCTATAAAATTATCATTATAGTGTGTTTGCTGCGCCAGTTTATAAGAGGTTGTGTTACCCGCTGTAGCAGCAGGCGCATAATCGGTAACACCATAGTTCTGGTAAATATTGCGGCTCTCTTTTACTTTCTGGTACAGCTTCCA
Source organism: Pontibacter sp. SGAir0037 (assembly GCF_005491705.1). Taxonomy (NCBI): domain Bacteria; kingdom Pseudomonadati; phylum Bacteroidota; class Cytophagia; order Cytophagales; family Hymenobacteraceae; genus Pontibacter; species Pontibacter sp. SGAir0037. The sequence goes on from NZ_CP028092.1 coordinate 1,583,489, forward strand.
TTTCCTGTTTTCTTCAGAGAAAAAAGATTTTAACTCGCCAATGTGTTCACTGGGGCCTAACAGAAGGTAGCCATGCAGATTTAAAGCATAAGGAAAAACCGCCAAAACCTTCTTCTGAAGTCCGGGGTTCAGGTAAATGAGCATGTTACGGCAGGTAATCAGATCTATTTTGCTGAACGGAGGGTCCCGCTGCAGATCGTGCTGTGCAAAAACCACCAGCCGCCGGATCTCTTCCTTTACAACATAGACATTTCCTTTTTTATGAAAGTATTTTTCCAGCCGTTCCGGAGAAACATCTTTTGCAATTGATGCCTGATAAACACCCTTTGAAGCGATACTTAATGCTCTTTGGTCTATATCGGTTGCGAAAAGTTTAACCATTGGCTCGCGTCCGGCTTTAAGGCAACATTCGTGAAACAGAATAGCCAGCGAATAAACCTCTTCGCCGGTACTGCAGGCTGCCACCCATATTTTCACAGCATCATCGTCTGCTTTCTGCTGCAGAATATTGGGAAGCACCTCTTCCTGTAAGAGTTCAAATGCTTCCGGATCACGAAAGAATTTAGTGACACCAATCAGAAATTCCTGGCAGAGTACCTTAATCTCGGCAGGATTTTCATGCATGTAGGTCAGATACCTTTGCAGCCCTGATATTTTCAGGTGATCCATTCGCTTCTGGATTCTGCGGTATATGGTTGGCTTCTTATACTCTTTAAAGTCAGACTTGGTATGCGTACAGATCAAGTCAAGGATTTCTGCCAGAACTTCATCGTCGTCTTCCTGCACCTGCCTTTCAGCCAATGATTTTACCAGGGGCACTTTGCGGGTATATTCTATAATTTCCTCCGGCATTAGCTCTGGCGGCAGAACAAAATCTACATATCCGCCATCGATAGCACTTCTGGGCATACCATTGAATTTTGCTGATTCGGGAGCCTGCACCACAACCATGCCACCGGCATTTTTTATGGCTTTAATTCCTTTGGTGCCGTCTGTACCTGTTCCTGACAAAACAACACCGATCGCATATTGTCCACGGTCTTTTGCCATGGATTCAAAAAATAGGTCTATGGCAAAGTTTGGTTCTCTGCTCCGTACTTTGTCGGCTAAGCGTAATCGTCCTTTTTCCAGGGTAAGCTGCTTGCCACTTGGCAGCACATACACGCAGTTGGGTTTCGTGCGCATGTTATCCCCGGCCTCCTGCACCTGCATGCTGGTATGCTTAGAAAGCAGTTCAGCCATCAGGCTCTTGTGGTCAGGGGACAAATGTTGAATGATAACAAAAGAAAAACTGGAATTACCTGGAAAGTGATCAAAAAGTTTATGAATTGCTTCCAGTCCACCTGCAGAGGCACCTATTCCAACAAGGTAATGATCTGTTGGCTGTGAGGAATCCTGTAAAAAGGGTGCACTTTTTTTCATAAATAGTTTTAAAGCTTGTCTATAGCACGAAAGGGAGTATAACCTTAGTATCTTTCTTTAATTATCTTTTCCAATACGGCACTTCTCAGAGCTTCGGCAGCCTCCACTTCTTCCTCATACCAGGGCAGAGACGTGAATTTGACTGTTTCTTTATAGGTGGCAAAAGAGTTACGCGGATGATACGTCTTTCCATCGGCTTCCATCTGGATGGCCTGGTTCGGGTTACCGCCCCAGCTCACCGTCTGCAATACCTCAGGTCTAAATCCTAATATGTACTCTCCTTCTTCTGCATTAATTGATAATGCGATTAGCCCACTTGCCAGATCTTTGTAGAATTTACCTGGTGTATGCAGCTTAGGCAGATTGTCTGTGATAAAGAGTTTATCATTCTTGTTTCTGCGCAGCCAGGCTACCAGGTCTTTTATTTCCTGCTGGTCCGGAGTGGCGCCACTTGTCATTATACTCCCTCCATACAACACAGCAACTCCCGAAAGGTTTAACAATTCCAGTACACCCGACGATTTATTCAGTAACCCTTCGGTAAAGCTGCTGCTGGAATAGAGCTGCTCCAAAAGCTGCGCGTAAATGCCGCGAAGCTTTACCCGGCGAAGAATCGCTTTCTCTTTTTCTTTAGCTGCCAGCTGGGCAGAAATAATACCCGAAAGTAATTCCAGGGCTGAACGCATTTCATAGCTCGGAAGCATTTTCTCCTGGTGATGGCAAGAAATAAGCCCCCATAGCTTGTCCTCTATAATCAGTGGCAGCGACATGGAAGCCTTAATGTTCAGGTTGTGCAGGTACTCCAGGTGAACAGATGCAACACTTCGCAAGTTACATTCCGAAAGATCGGTAAAGCTCTGGCTTAGCGGATTTACAATAGGCAGCAACCTGACCGGCTCATATTCGCGTGTAGGGATGAGCCGGTACGGATTTTTAAAGTAGAGGTCACGGGCTTGCTTAGGCACATCGGAGGCAGGAAAACGAAGGTCCATGTAATCATCCATTTCCTCTTCTTTTGCCTGTGCTATGACGATTCCGTTCCACTGTGGATCGAACTGATAGAACAGCACCCTGTCAAAACCAGTAAACTCTTTTAAAGCTTCAGCCGCCACCTGGGCGGTATCGGCCGTGGAAGTAGCCTGTTTTAATTCGGAAGTAATGTATTTTATGCGCTGGTAAAGCACCATAAACGAATTGGCTGCTGTATAGGGAGTACTCTTCTCCAGTTCTACCAGCACATATTCCTCTTTCGGATGAATTAATGCCGTACACGCTACTTCGCTTTCTTCAATTGTAAAAGTAAAATTGAAGGGAATCTTATCGTTACTGCTTTGCGTCGCAATTCTGGTTGAAACAGCCCGGTACTGTTCATCAGGCAGAAAGTCTGATAGCGGGCGCTCTAATATACTTTCCAGTGATGTAGCAAAGAAATCGTGCACATTTTCACTTAACTGTATGATGCGTAACGACTGCTTTTCAAGAACCAGGAGCACACCATGAGGCTGAATCAGGTTTACCAGGTGCAGCGGAATGCTGCCACAGAATTCGGAATCATAATTCTTTTCGATAGTTAAATTGATAGGTGCCGTCTGGTTTTCCATAGGGTAGTTGTTAAGCTTCTAAAAGCTGTTAGGTAATAATAGGTGGAAAACAGTTGGTTTTCCGGGATAATGCCCCTGAAAAAGCAGGAGTATGCGTAAGGGGTGTGCTACTGATGCTGCCAAACTGAAGGCAGCAGAAATTAAGAATTATGCCTGCAATCAAATGCTGCTAATTCATTTAAAAGCCTTTTAGCTCATCATTTCAAGTTGAAAACTAATACTCTAACTAGCCACTGTACTTAAAATTCAAAGCTTATACAATTCAAAATTAATCTAAAATACCCATTCTAGAAACTGTAAAGGCAATATTCTTAGTCGATGCCTTTATTGTTTAAGTCAATCTTGAGAAAGAAGCAGGTGAAATATTGTACTGTTTTTTCAGGATTTTTACACCAACTAAAGTCCATACGAAAAATAAAGCATATTGGATTTCAAGCTGATGACATCTGTTAACCGAGTTTTGTGAGGTTGTAGTCGGTTTGCTGTTTCTGCAGAATTGCACCGTTTTATATTAGGTTTAACAGTGTCAGATGCTAAAACGTATTTCTGCTTATAATATCAGCTATATTTCTTGCTTGCTATATCTTTTAAAAGCTAATTTAGCATATTCCTTAAGCCAGCCAGTTGATAACCAGAATATGAAAATAAACAATGTATAGCTATACATTACTGTTAAACACGGCAAGAGTCTTTTCATATTATAATTTCTTACACACATAATGAGCAAAATTACCATCAGTAGCTTCGAAGAGTTTTTAGAGTTTGAAGGCAAAGAAATAGGCTATTCAGATTATCACACGATTACACAGGAGCAGATCAACCTTTTTGCTGATGCTACTTTAGACCATCAATGGATTCACCTGGATGCAGCACGAGCAGAAAGAGAATCACCATTCAAATCAACCATTGCGCATGGATACCTGACGCTTTCGCTACTGCCTTACCTCTGGTCGCAGATAGTAAGCATAGAAAACCTGAAGATGCAGGTAAACTATGAAATTGAGAGTTTGCGCTTTAACCAGGCAGTAGCTGTAAATGCCAACGTAAGACTTCGGGCAAAGCTTTTATCTTTAAAAGACCTGAGAGGCATTTCGAAAGCACAGCTGGAAGTTAGCCTCGAAATCGAGCACCAGAAAAAGCCAGCCTTTACCGGTGTTATTACCTTCCTTTATCATTTCAACCCGAAATTATAAAATAAATCTATCATATTCAGTAGGTTAACAAAACGAAGAGTGCTGCTTCTGAAACCTTATACCGTTTGTGCGTAATAGGGTGAATGCACCTCCATTTTCTCGGCCTGTACAGGTACAGGCTTTTATGGCTTTTAATCTTGTGTTTTAACATGGGCTGTGCCAGGAAAGGACTATACCATACGTCCCCACTGGCAGGGGACCCGCAGATGCTATTAACAGCAGATAGTGTCATTGTACAGGCTGGGAAACACTATAGGCGTAGTGGCTTTCACCGCTTGGTTTTTGGCAGGCACTACCGGGAAGTTTGGTATGCTCCCGTTAAAGCCAGAGTACTACACCTGGATAAAGAAAAAGGCGGCCTGACTGTAGTAAAGCAAGGGGGCAGCATGCAAACTCTGAGCCTTACTTTAAACGACAGTGCGGGTGCAGCCTATGCCCTGCGCTCTGTCGATAAAGATCCTTCAGGCGGACTCTCTCCTTTTCTGCAGAAAACTTTTGCAGCGGATTTTCTACGCGATCAAACAGCCGCGCTGCACCCATATGCAGCCCTGGTGGTAGCTCCCCTGGCCGAAGCAGCCGGTATCATGCAACCTAGTCCTGCGCTGTATTACCTACCCAACGAGCAGGCAGTACCGGAGGAATTCAGAGCAGTAGCCGGCGACAAAGTATACCTGCTCGAGGAGAAAACCTCTCTTAAGAGCCTTAGGGCACAAGGCCTAAGCGATGCAAACGATCTGCTAAGCACTAAGAAAATGCTGAAAGAAAGGTATAAGCAGCAAGGACAGTATGTAGATGAAACAGCTTTTGCCAAAGCCCGCTTGTTCGACCTCTTCCTCAACGACCGCGACCGCCACGACGGGCAGTGGGAATGGGCAGCACGAAAGCAGAATGGACACACTGTTTATTTGCCGGTTCCGGAAGACAGAGATCAGGCTTTCTATAATTTCTCACAAGGCTTCATACCGGAAGTTTTTGGAGACTGGTTCAGATACCAGAAGTTTACTTCGTTTAAAGGCAACTACAAAAACTTGAAAGCTTTACTTGTGAAAAGCAAGTTTATGGACAACCGCTTGCTTTCAGGTGTTACAGAAACACAGTTTGATTCGCTGGCTAAAAGTATCCAGGCACAACTTACAGATGATGTTTTAAAGCATGCTGTCAGGAATTTACCTCCGCCTGTTTATGCTGTTTCCGGAGGAACGCTGCTCCAGAAACTGCAGCAGCGGAGAGACAAACTGCCAGAGCTGGCAAAGGCCTATTATCAGCTGCTCGCCAGAAAGGTAATAATAACAGGTACAAACGAAGCTGAAATTTTTAAGATTACCCGCCTGGATGATCGAAATACCCTGGTTGAGGTATTCGGGAGCGATGGCCAGGAAAGAATGTATAGCAGGGTTTTTGAAACAGGGCAAACACAAGAGCTGGTTGTATACGGTTTATCAGGCAAAGACACATTTAAGGTGACAGGCCATGTAAAAAAAGGAATCAGACTAAGCATTGTGGGAGGCACTCAAACAGAATCGTATACGGTGAATGCAAGCGTACGCGGGGCAAAGCGCTATACCGTTATTTACGATCAGCAAGGAAAAGCAGGCAAACTGAAAGCCCCTGATCTGAAAGTGGCCAGAACCAGAAAAGCAAAAGCTATGGCCTTCGACAGGAAACCATAGCTTTTACTTTAATCCAAAACCTCAGAAAATAATTTGAAGCAGTAACACCTCAGAGACTAGAGTATACCATGCTGCATCGCAAACTTTATCAGGCTAGCTGTATTGCGACAATTCGTTTTCTCCAGCAGATTCTGCCGATGCGTTTCAATGGTGCGTTTACTGTTAAACAATTTTTCAGCTATTTCGCCATTGGTATATCCTTCGGCAATAAGTTGCAGTACTTCCAATTCCCGCTTCGAAAGTTCATGCGCAGGCTTGTTATTCGAAGACTCTGCTGTCGAGGCAACACTTTGCTTGCCATTCATGATGTTCAGTTAAATACTGGGGCTGATATAGGTAATCCCTTTTGCTACCAGGTGTAAAGCAGAAGTCAGTTCATCTTTTCCTGCATCTTTTACCAAATAGCCGGTAGCACCGCTTTCTATCGCTTTAAAAGCATATCGCTCATTGTCGAGCATAGATAAGAACAGAATTTTTACCTCCGGAAACTGAGTGCGAAGATCGGCTGCTACTTCGAATCCGCTTCTGCCCGGCATGTTAATATCCAGCAAAACAACATCAGCTACTGTTCTGCTTAGTAAGCTTATCAGTTCATCGCCACTAGCTGCCTCTCCTACAATGGCTATTGTTTTCTCCTCTTTAAGCATGGCACGAATGCCATCCCTGATAATTTTGTGATCATCTGATAAGATTACTTTAACCAAGTCGTTTTCAATTTGTTCCATAACATTGTAAGGTATTTACATCTATACCTATATTACTAGGTATTTTGTTCCTTAAATTTTATAATTAAGACTAAATTTAATTACAACAAACCATAGTGCGAATCTTTACCTACTATAAGTATACTAATTCGGTATTAAAACGGCTGAAATAAGTATTTCGACAACAAATTAACAGGAAGTGGTAGAGGCTTGTTTTTTGGACACACCAAGGTTATAGTTAGTGCGCAAGTTCTGTTAAAAACCTGGCTGCAGTAACAGCAATGTAATTTGAAAAGAAACCAGTTAGACTTTTAAAAACTGCATGCAAGCAATAATTACCGCTGCAGCATGTAGTCTTTAAATTTTAAAACTACAGATAAGCCGGTGCCTAAACGCTATAACATGGCCTACAGCAAAAATATAAGGGAGCTATAAAACCATAACGATTTTAAGCTCCCTTATCTCTGGCAAAAGAAATTCACTCTGGCACCCATTCAGAGTAAACTTCTAAAACCATTCATCAGCAATAGATCGAACAAACTTTAACTACAAATAAAACCTATGAACTATGCACCTTGAAAGATAATACCGATCCTGCTGATAATGATTTAACGGCATGCACCACTAAATGTAGCAACCTGACTGATGTAATAGGTACTTATACAAGCAAAATACCTTTTTAAACCAACTTGCTCCGTAGTTAACAGCAGCTATTGTGATCATAAATGGTATATTTAAATCATAATATATTATTTAAAAAAGCTGTTTTGCCAATTGTTATTCATTAACTAAATAATTACAACCTTTCAAGTAAGGGATTAGTATGGTATAAGTAAATTAAGTATTAAAGATTTAGAATGAATACTTCTTTCCGACATAGCTTCCTTACTCCACCTTGAGTTCAAATGCATGGAAGCGTTAACCAGCACTATGGAGACTAAAGATGTTGAACATGCTTTAGGGGTCAGTCTGTATCCAGACTTTATGCTACTGAACACGTCCTGAAAACTTATAAACAGAAAGGCTCATACGTAGCACCCGGAAACATTTAAACAGACATCGATTTATATGCTGGATAAAAACGTAACCAGGTTTTTATCCAGCATTCCAACTGAAAAAAGCGTTCGGAATAATGTCTGTAACATCATATATATATTTATAATTGCGAGGGAAGCTTCAGCTCTAAACAGCTCTTTAGCAGCGGTTAGTGCCAGAAGTCAAGAAAGGTTGTTGAGAAAGGAAGACCATATGAAAACACTCTACCATAAAATAAATAGACGATTCAAAAAAATTGTACAACGTTTTGTACCACATAATACCCGGTACCGCCCAAGCGGAGTGTGCAAAATAAATGCAGAAGGTATTTTCAGCACCAACAGCAGCGAACTGATCGTTCACCCGGTTTATGAGAATGAACTCACACGCCTGGATATACCGGATGCCCTGTTCGAAGCTTGTTCTGATTACTGGAAGCCGAAGCGGGAAGTGCTGACAGATTATATTATAGCCGAAATTCCTTCAGGCAGGGTTTATACAGACAATGAAAGCAGCGTTGCCATTGTGACCAAGTATAACCGGGTTGTAGAAAATGTATCACTCAGTCTTGTGGATGGAAAAGTAGTAGAGCCGAACCTGAACAATATTTTTGAGCAGCGTTATTTCTCCATCCCTAAGCGAGTAAAGGGGACTGTATTTACCCTGTTAACAGGTGGTGCCGGTTTAAATAATATCAGTCACTGGTTTTTGGATGTACTCCCACGCCTTCACCTGCTCAAAGAAAGCGGCCTGTACGATAGAGTAGATTATTTCCTGGTTCCAAGTCTCCGTTACGATTATCAGCGGGAAACGCTGGAATTACTTGGTATACCTGCCGAAAAAATTATTACCAGCGATACCTGTCCGCACCTGGCAGCAGACTGTATTATTGCTTCTACAGCACCACGCGGCAATCATACGCTGGTTCCGGTATGGCTCTGCGATTTTATTCAGAATGCCTTTTCGAATGCCATACCCGAGGGTGAACTGCCTGGTCTGTATCCTTCGCGGATTTACATCAGCCGGAAAGACTCTAAAATGCGCAACGTTATAAACGAAATACAGCTCGAAAAAGAATTAAAGGCGCAGGGTTTTGAAACCATCGTTTCCAGCCAGTTGTCCATCAAAGAGAAAATTAAAATTTTCTCGCAGGCTGAAGTAGTGGTTTCGGCAACTGGTGCCGGACTGATTAACATGCTTTTCTGTAAACCGGGTACCCGGCTTATCGAGATTTTCAACGAAGGATTTGTGATAGAACCCTTCTATGACATCGCTCCTAAAATTGGCCTCGATTACGATTACATTATTTGCGAGGGAATCAGGCCTATAACCAATGCTTCCCAAGGCCAGCGGGAAGATGTGCTGGTGGATATAGAACGCTTGCTGCAACTGCTTAAAAAAGATACAGCCAAAGATAAAAGACAGAGTGTAGTAGGTGCTGCCTATACAGATTAAATTTATAGATCTAAAAAAGTAAAGGCAGGTACAGAAATACCTGCCTTTACTTTTTTTATTTACTCCCCTCCTACTTTTTCCTGCTCAGGCAGTTCATTGTATCCTGTCATGTGTTCTTTCTTTGTAGATTCATCCGGCATCTCCGCTGCATGTTCTCCTGCAGGCTTTTCTGTTTCGCTGCTGGCTTTAGCTTCTGAATTGCTTGTAGCCGTGTCTCCGCTTACTTTATTACCTTCCTGCTGAATTTCTGCAGCAGTTTTATCTTTATTCGTTTCCATAGTCTTTCAATATTAAGTTTACAGCCGGTCCATCACCTGTGTTGGCTCTCCTTATTTAACTTTTACAGGATAATAATGTTTCATTCCACCTCCTGCATGCACGGTCTAGCATCTGGATCGGGAACTATAAACATGCCAAAAATGCTTTTATAATATATTTGGTTTAATCGCTTCCAACGAATGACAGAAATGGATGTATTACTGAACATATATGTTAAAACACTGTTTTTAGCAGCAACTGTACAGCCTTTCTAAAGATTTGTTTATTTTGCATTCGTTCTTTTTTAAAACCAGACTAACTAACCAATTAACACATCTATGTCTAAAGCAAATTACAGCGATAATAAGCTTGCTGTAAAAAACAAGCTACGTCTTATCCTGTTCGGGGCTGCGGCACTTTGCTCTATCGAAGTTTCTGCTCAGAAAGCTCCAAACAAAGCTCCGTTCATTAACAAGGCCAACATGGACCTTAGTGTAAAGCCCGGAGATGACTTTTATACCTATGCCAATGGCACCTGGTTAAAAAACAATCAGGTTCCGGCTAAAGAAACGCGTTGGGGAAGCTTTAACGAGCTGCGCGACTTTAACATCAACGCTGTAAAAACCATCTTAAACGAATCCGCTGCAAAAACCAATGCTCCTGCAGGTTCTATCGAAAAGCGTGTAGGCGACTTTTACGCAGCTGCCATGGACAGTGCTGCCATCGATAAACTTGGCTATACCCCGATTAAGCCTGACCTGGAAAGAATCGCTGCTATCAAGGATCTAAACGGTGTGCTGAACGAGGTGGCTTTCCTCAGAACTTCTGGCGCTGCTTCTCCTATGTTCGGCTTCTACGTGGGGCAGGACCGCAAGAACGTGAACAACATGGTGCCGCAGATCAGCCAGGGCGGAACCACCTTGCCTGACCGTGATTATTACCTGAAAAATGATGCACGCTCTACACGCATCCAGGAAGCTTACAAAAACTATATTGTTAAGCTTTTCACTTTAACAGGTGTGCCTGAAGCTACAGCACAGAAAAATGCTGAGACCATCTTTAACCTGGAGAAAAACCTGGCTGAAGCACAAATGAGCCGTGTAGAAATGCGCGACCCATATAAAACATACAATAAATTTGCCGTAGCTGATTTCAGCAAAACCACTTCAAACCTGGACTGGAAATCACTGATGGCCAAAATGAAAGTAACCGGTCAGGATACCGTACTGGTAAACTCTCCTGCTTTCTTTACAGCTCTAAACAGCCAGCTGACAACCACGCCGGTGGAAGACTGGAAAACCTATCTGCAATGGAATGTACTGAAGTCTGCAGCGCCTTATCTCAGCTCTGATTTCGTAGATGCAAACTTTGTCTATTCGCAGGTTTTATCAGGCCAGAAGGTGCAGACACCACGTTGGCAGCGCATGTCTTCGCTCACCGACAACACCATTGGTGAACTGCTTGGACAGCTTTATGTGCAGAAACACTTTAAGCCTGAGGCAAAAGCCAGAATGGATGAGTTGATCAGCAACCTGATTAAAGCTTATGAGATCAGGATTAACAAGCTGGAGTGGATGAGCGGCGAGACAAAAGAAAAAGCACTTGCCAAACTGCATGCTTTTACTCCAAAAGTTGGCTATCCGTCTAAATGGAAAACCTACGAAGGCTTAAACATCAACCGTAATACTTTCTTCCAGAACATCCGAAATGCTGGTCAGTGGGGCTACAACGACATGATCAGCCAGTTAGGTAAGCCGGTTGACAGAACGAAGTGGGGTATGACACCTCCAACTGTTAATGCTTACTACAGCCCGGTGATGAACGAGATCGTATTCCCGGCGGGTATTCTGCAGTTCCCTTTCTTCGACCCGAACGCGGATGATGCCGTTAACTATGGTGGTATCGGGGCTGTTATCGGCCACGAGATTTCTCACGGCTTCGACGACTCAGGTAGCCAGTACGACAAAGACGGTACCCTGCGCAACTGGTGGACTGCCGAGGACTTAGCTAAGTTTAAAGCGAAAGCAAAAGAACTGGAGGAACAGTACAACAGCTATACTGTTCTGGATACGATCCATGTAAACGGTAAATTAACTTTAGGCGAAAACATTGGTGACCTGGGTGGTTTAAGTGCTGCTTACGAAGCCTTTAAAATGACCAAGCAAGGTAAGTCTAAAAAGAAAATCGATGGTTTTACACCGGATCAGCGTTTCTTCTTATCGTGGGCACAGGTGTGGAGAGGCAATATATTGCCGGAAAGTGCAGCGCAGCAAATCGTGACAGACCCACACTCACCCGGAGAATACAGAACAATCGGAGCTCCGGTAAACATGGATGCCTGGTACGAAGCATTTAATGTGAAGCCAGGTGATAAGCTTTACAAGAGTCCTGAAGAAAGAATCAGAATCTGGTAAGTATTCAGGAATAATACCATAAGCAGCAAAGCCGTTCCGACTTAAGTTGGGACGGCTTTTTGCATTTAAGGCTGTTGTGTCTTCTGCTCATTAACAAACACGGCTGAAGAAATTGGATTATTTTTCAGCCTTTTTTGCTCCCTTAAAACCTCTTATACCTATATATGCGTAGAAGTAGTATTCTTTTTTTTACTGCTACTTAACTACACCCATAACAGCATATTTCACCCATGTCAGAACATGCTAAAGCTAGCTTTGGCCGAAAAGCACTTAAATTTACAGGTATTGTGCTGGCATGCGTGGTAGGGCTTATTCTGCTGGCGCACCTGGCACTTCTTTTTCTGGCAGAGCCTTTGGCAGAAAAATACCTGAAAAAAGGAATAGCTAACAGTTCTGATGGCTTGTATAAACTGGAGTTTGAGAACCTGACGCTAAGCCTGCTATCAGGGCAAGTGGCCATTGAAAACCTGCATCTCTCCTACGACTCTACTTTGCATGTGCAACAAGTGGCAGCCGGTAAAGCCGGGCGTTATTTAGTTGATATCAAAGCCCCTCTTTTTTCCATCGATCACGTTAATTTTATAGATATTATTTTTAATAAGCATGTGGGCATTAAGACCATTTTGCTGGACCGGCCGGAAGTGCGGCTTACAAGTGACGATCAGGTACAGAAGCAGAATGAACAGGAGAAAGAGACTGCTCTGACTGATTTTATCAGATCATTCAGCATCAAAGAAATAAATATAAACGACGGCACCTACCACTATACTACCTTTAACAAAGGTAATTTACCGCGTCACGACCTCCACCATGCCACCTTACAGATAATGGATTTCCGCCTGGATTCGCTTGACCAACCCGACCATACCCGTTTATTTGAGGCAGATGATGTACAATTAACCGCTGGGGATTATGAGTATCATTCGCCGGATAGTGTGTATGCCGTACGGATGGCACATCTGGCTTATTCTTCCAAACAAGGTGAGCTTACGCTGAAAGGCTTTGAAGTCATATCGAATCACCAGGCGAACATGGCACTTGCACCGGAAGAATCGAGCAGATCGATTTACGACCTGAAAGTGCCGCTTTTAAAAGTAACAGGTCTGGATGTGGTAGAAGCATATAAATCCAAACAACTGCTTATGCAAGAGGTAGAGCTGAACGAAGCAGCACTATCCATCCTTAAAAACAGCAATATTCCCTCTGCAACCGATCAGCCACAATTAAAAGACCTTTATGCAGACCTTTCCCCTTATCTGAAAGCAGTAGGCGTTGCCTCATTCAGCGTTAACGATGGCTATTTTATTCTCCGGAACAAAATCGATGAAATCACTACCATCCACGAGCTTCAGAAAGCTGACATTGCGGTAAGAGATATCCTGCTGGATTCAGTTTCATTATTTCATACAAGAGAAAAGTTCTTTCTGCAAGCAGTTGAATTAGCAGCAAAAGACTATCGTTATCAGCACCCGCAGAGCCCTTACAACCTGGCTATCGGCAGTTGTCGTTTCTCTTCGAGCGATCAGCTGATACAATTAGAGTCGATAAACTTAGAAGGTGATACGCGTAAGAATGACCGCCTGAAAACAACTGGGCATGCTGTTCCGGTTGTTTACAGCCTGCAGGCAAACAGGTTGAAAATAAACAACACTGATCTGCTGGAGGCTTATAAAACAGAACGCCTCTCTTTAGACAAAGTAGTGCTGCAGCAACCGGCCATCACAGCCGTTCGCGATCTTCACCTGAAGTCTGAAAGCGCCGAGAAAACCTTACGTGAAACCTATGCTGCCCTTTCAGGATTTGTGAAGCAAATCAGCCTGAATGCCCTGGAGCTGCAGGATGGTTCTCTCACCCATTATACCAAAAAAAATACTGTCAGCCGTACCCAAAAGCTGGCGCATGCAACACTGATAGTGCGCAACATGGAGCTGGATTCGGTGTTTTTTTATGCTCCGGAAGAGCGTCTCCCCATGCAGGATATCGTCTTGCAGGTAAGAGATTATACGTACACCCTGCCTGATCATACCCAGTCTTTTTATTTGGGAAGCGTTTATTACAGTTCCCTTCAAAAAAAGCTTACAGCACAAACAATTCGCGTATCGTCTGATCCGGAAGCCAATGAACGGTTAAAACATGCCAACACAGCAAAGCCTTACCTGTTCGATATAGCTGCTACTATGTTAAGTATAGATGAAATAGATTTGCTGGAATCCTATCGGTCGAAAAACCTTCAGGTAAACGAAGTGGTTTTACAGGCACCGGATCTCAACATTTTACAGGACAGAGATATTGTAGACGCACAACAAAACCAGGACGAGCAGGCACAGGCCTCCGAATTGTTTCAGGTAATTAACCATATCCGGGTAAATGCGATCAGGCTCCGGCATGGCACCTTTACCCTCCGCGAAAATAAAGAAAAGATTATACGCACACAGGTGCTCAAACAGGCCTCTGCCACTCTTTTAAACCTGAACCTTACTCCTCAAACCGTTAACAGTCCGGAAGATAAGTTTCCGATCGACGACCTGATACTGACGGCTCAGGACTACTCCTACCATACACCAAACGGGCTGTACACATTTCTGCTGGATAGCATACATTACTCGACTCAAAAGCAGGAGTTATTTGCCAGGTCTATCAAACTACGATCTAACAAAGATGCTAACGACAGCCTGAAACAGGAAAACCAGGCCAGCAGAAACCTATTTAATGTTTCGGCCGCTAATTTTTCAATCAAAGGACTCGATATAATTCAATCCTATCAGACAGGGAGATTCAACATTTCAGAAATCATTCTTAATGAGCCCGAAGTAGCTATTTTACAGGATCAACGTGTGGTTGCCGGCAGCCAGCAAGAAGATGAAGAAGCCATCTTGGGAGAGGCTGCCGAAGTTGTAGAAACTTTCCAGGTAAACCGCCTCAGAATAAGCGATGGTAATTTTCAGCTGAAAGTTCTGGAGGATACCATCGTCAGCTCACAGTCGCTGGCAGAGGTTTCGCTGGTATTGGAAGGACTGCGGGCGGTTTCCATGCAAACCAATGACCCGCTGGAGATGTTTACGGCGGCAAACCTGGGTCTGCACTTACAGAACTACACGTATACCATGCCGGATAGCCTGTATGTGCTGGAGGTGGGGGAAATAACCTCTTCTCTTCGTGAACAATCCTTGCAGATAAAGAATGTTTCTTTTACGCCTTTATTAAGCAGAGAGGATTTCACAAAGAAACTGCCATACTCCAGTGATCGCTATGAAATACATGTGCCGCTAATACAGCTACTGGATATAGACACAAAGGCGCTGTTTAATATGCAGGATATACTGGTGCATCGGATTAACGTGCATGACCCGGTTATCGATATCTACCGGGACAACCGGGTGCCGCGTGACCCAAACAAGAAACCATTTACCATACAAAAGATGCTGCGGCAGATCAAAGCTTACCTGCTTGTCGATTCCGCTGCGGTTTATAATGGCAAACTTACTTATTCAGAAATTTCGCCAAATGGCTTAAAACCCGGACAGCTGGTTCTCGACGACATGCACCTGAGGCTCTCAAACATAACAAACGACTCGGTGCTGATAGGGAAGAAAAATTTCCTGACGGCTAAAGGCGTTACGCAGCTAATGGGCAAAAGCGAGTTAAAAGTACAGTTTCTCTTTGACCTGAATCATCCCGAAGACAAATACTCTTACGAAGGTACGCTCCAGCGAATGAATTTTGAGGAGTTTAACCCGCTCCTGGAAAATATCGCTTTTATTAAGTTTGAAAGCGGCAAAATCAACCACGTCAATTTTAAAGTTAATGCAACAGAGCATCTGGCAACAGGACAGATAAATTTCTATTACCAGAACCTGGATCTGCAACTGGTAAAGAAAGACAACCCTGCTAAACCAGGATTCTTTTTAAATGCTGCCAGTTACTTGCTCAACCATATGGTGCTCAAATCTAACAACCCGCGCAGAAAAGGAAATTTCAGAGAAGGCACCATTGAAGTGGAGCGGGATTACCAGAAGTCAGTTTTTAACCACATGAGTAAAGCCATGATCAATGGCATTGCCACCAGCCTGATGCCTCCACTGGTTGAAAAAGTAGCAGGCTTATTTATGGAATTTTAATTATACAAAACAGGCTTGTACGCGTATGCTATAAGCAGAACTTGTTTCACCTAAACATAAGTTAACATGACCTTCTACTCTACCAGCCAGGAAGATATTATTTTTGATGCAGCCCGCAAGGGAGATGTGGATTACCTGAAACAACTTTTTGAGCAGAAAGTTGATCTGAACATTCAGAATGCCAAAGGCTTTACACCTCTTATTGTGGCCAGCTACGATGGCCACCTGGAAGCAACAAAATTATTACTCGAAGCCAAGGCTGATCCCAATGTGCAGGACCTGAGCGGCAATACAGCCTTGATGGGTGTGTGCTTTAAAGGATATCCGGAAATAGCGAAGCTGCTGATAGAAAACGGTGCTGAGCTCAACATGCAGAACGGCAATGGCGGAACAGCACTTATGTTTGCCACTTTATTTGGCCGTAATAAACTTGTAGAGCTCGTGTTATCATACGGGGCCGACAAAACTATACGAGATGTGCGGGGGCTCACGGCTTTAGACCTGGCGTATCAGCAGGGCAATACAGAAGCCATAGAACTCCTGCAATAGTTCAGCTGCATCACCCAAACTAAACAAAGCCGCCTGTTTAATCCGGCGGCTTTCTGTTTTACAGTATAGCTGTAGTTGCAGCACCTGTTCACCTCCTGAGCGTTCAGGTTTTGGTCTTTTTCTTTTTAGATGCAGGAAACAGAATGTTGTTCAGGATGAGCCGATACCCCGGCGAATTAGGATGCAATGCCAGATCTGTCGGCTCTTCTCCGGGAGAGTGCATATAGTCTTCCGGATCGTGCCCGCCGTAAAAGGTCCAGGTGCCGCGGCCCAGTGTGCCGTGAATATAGCGTGCTTCATCCACCACAGCTGCTTCACCCATAACGGTTACATCCGATTTTATAAGCTCT
The DNA here is from genome assembly GCF_005491705.1 of Pontibacter sp. SGAir0037. Taxonomy (NCBI): domain Bacteria; kingdom Pseudomonadati; phylum Bacteroidota; class Cytophagia; order Cytophagales; family Hymenobacteraceae; genus Pontibacter; species Pontibacter sp. SGAir0037. Next base: position 1,600,258 of record NZ_CP028092.1, read on the forward strand.
TTTTTAAAGGCAGTGGTCTGGCCGATAAACCCTTTCACAGTTTTTTCATGGTTTTGTGTGAGCATGGTAGGAATGGGATCCCATTTGGCTGAAAAAGTAAAGAGCGTAAAAAAATCGTTTTCCTGAGACAGGCTCCGCTCCCACCGTGAATTATCTATGTCTGAAAACCCTCTGTCGTAAGGCTCCAGGCGGATGGCAAAATTTCGGAAAGCGAACGTACGGCTGTAATCCAGCTTTTGCTGCGCTTTAGGATCCACTCCATCCCCGTCAAAAACAGCATCTACAATATCTACTCCTTCAGCGGCAAGGGCTATGTCGTAGGTATCGGTGGCAGAGCACATGGCAAACATAAATCCGCCACCGGCAACAAATTCCTTCATTTTTTTGGCCACACCCAGTTTCATCTGCGACACTTTGGTATAGCCAAACCGACGGGCCACATTTTCAGATTCCTGCTGCTGGCTGCGCAGCCATTCCTGGTTCCGCCGCCGGCCGATAAACTTCCCGTACTGCCCGGTAAAGTCATCGTGGTGCAGGTGCAGCCAGTCATATTTAAGCAGACCGCCCGCCAGCACCTCTTCGTCGTAAAGCATATCATAGGGTATTTCAGCATAAGTAAGCACAAGCGTAACGGCATCGTCCCAGGGCTGCTTCAGTTTTGGAGAGTAAACAGCAATGCGGGGTAGCTTCTCCAGTTTCATTACCTCCATGTTTGCTTCTACGCTAGCTATCTCTGTTAAAATAGCATGATACTGCGCTTCGGAGATAACACTATAGCTGACGCCCCTCACCAGCAGCTCCCGCTCCCATTTTTCGGAATGCTGAAAGGCAAAGCTGCCACCGCGGTAATTCAGGAGCCAGTCCACCTCCTGTTCCTGCTGAAGCATCCAGTAAGCAATTCCATAGGCTTTCAGGTGGTCTTTCTGCGACTGATCCATGGCTATAAAAAGATGTGCTGCAGCAGAAACGTGAGCCAGCAGAAAAAAGAAGGCGATGCTGAGTAGGAAAGTTTTGCTCATCATATCTGGCCTGTTTGGTACCTAACCAAATATAAGAAGGAATAGTCAGAACATCAACTATAACTATCTTAAAATCTGACATATACACAGAAGCTATAGATATAGAAACACAGCTGCCCAAAAACAAAATAGCCTGTGCGTTGCGGCACAGGCTATTTTGTTGGACCTGTTAATTTTAATGAAAGTACTTTCTAAGAAGGCATGTAAGATAATTCTACCCTGAACTTCTGATCTACCACACCAAGCTTCTGGCAGGCTTTTTTAGAAATTCTCACTACAACCTTGTCGTTAGCGCCTGTATCAGGCAGCTTTCCGATCACCCGAACATAAACCACCTGACCATTCATCATATTTTTTACCTGCATAATAGTACCCACGGGTGCTGATTTATGCAAAGCGAGGTATTTATTGGTATCTGATTTGGGGTCTATCACCTCGGCCATACCACTTTCCATCACCCGCCTCATGCCGGAGCCTGCTTCCTCATCTTCGTCGGCGCGAGCGGTATTAACCACGGGTTGAGCCGGAGTGCTGACAGTCGTTACAGGCGTAGCAGTACTTGCTGTCTCTACAGAGGCGGTAGCCGTTTCTATGGTTTTATCCTCTACCATAGAATCATCAGGCTCAGGTATATACAATGGTTTTTTAGAAGCAGTGGCACCGCCTTTTCCAACCACCAGCGAAGAGCCGATATTTACCTGGTCAGAAGAAAGGTTATTCCATTTTTTGATATCCTCCACCGATACATGGTGCATGCGGGAGATGGCATAAAGCGTTTGCTTTGGTTCCACAACATGCAGTTTGTCACCTTTATCATTTACAGTAAAAGTGCGGGAAGAGGCCGGGGCATCTGTTGCAACGGCTGCCGGACTTGCTTTTGCAGGAGCCGCTGCCCTGGTTGCTTTTTCCTGCCTCGGAATGAGCACAATCTGGCCAATAGCAATAGTAGACTCCACCTTCGGATTTGCTTCCACAATCTGTGAAACAGGCACGCTGTATTTTCTTGAAAGGGCGTAAAGAGTTTCTTTCGGCTCTACACGGTGCTGAACAAACAGCTTTCCGTTTTTACGTTCAACTCCGACAGAATCCCGAACAGCGGGCATTTCTAAAGCTGAAGCAGAAAAAGAGACCAAAGGTGCAGCTAAAAGTGTAAAAAGTAAGTTTCGAACCATGGCTCAAAAATAAGCTAAAAATGAAGACTGTGAACTACCAGTGAGTTCCTATCCTGAATAAAGTATAAATTCTTCCCAAAGATAAAAAAAGTATCGGTACCAATCCCTTTTAATCTGGTGCCAAGCGTTACATGAAGGTATAAATTTCCGCGCAAATCAAAAACTGTTAAGCCATTATTCAGCTTATCTTCCCTGTCTTTTTCGTAATAACTGCTGATGATAAACTTTTCTGTTTCAGCATATTCTATCGCACCTGTTGCCTTAATGTTAAGCTGCGCCTCCAGAAATTCCTGAACCATTGTAAAATAAGCTTCACCTTGCCGGTAATGCATCGGAAAAATGCAGTTTTTATAACGCTCCTCATGAAAACCGGCTATGGCATCTACTACCTGCTGCTGCGATATTACTTCCCCTGTTTCAGCGCCTGTTCTATAGTTTACAACCTTAAAGCTGGTAGCCGCATCGGCAGGCTGCACCAGAAGCCCCTGCTCTCCTACGCCATAAAAACGTAACGTATCCTGCTCCCATTGCATTGTGTTAGCCGGTACAGCAAATGCTCGTATACCTTTATGTTCTCCCATCTGCTGATCGCCGTAGCCATGCAGAAAAACCAAACCATCGTGGGCGTCTTCCAGGCCGAGCCACCAGGTCAGGGTATTCTCCAACTGGATCGGCAACAGGTTAAATATCCGAGCGTCCAGGGAAAAGAAATGCGCCAAAAGCACCTCCGCATCCCGTACCTCGATGGCCAGTCTGCTTTGCACGGTATCAAGGCAAATACGCCACACCGGAGCGCCAAAATCGTATCTGTAAAGAAGAGGAAGAATAACCTTTTTTTGTTAATTTAGGATAATAATTTATTATCCTGCAATTTATGAAATTAAACTATAAGAACCGGTACCAGTTGCTGCTCTGTGTCCTGCTGGGCATTTTATTTCTGCCTTTGCGCATGTTTGCCCAGGAAGCAAAGCAAAAAGTCTTTGTCATGAAAATTGAGACAGAAATTGACCCGCGTACCAACCGCTACACCCAACTGGCGCTGGACGAAGCTACCCGTGCAGGGGCAGATCATGTATTGCTTGAGCTCGACACCTTTGGAGGTGCCTTAAATGATGCCGATGAAATCAGAAAGCGTCTGCTGGAGTACCCAAAGCCAGTCTATGTATTTGTCAATAAGAATGCGGCTTCTGCCGGGGCTCTTATTTCCCTTGCCTGCGACAGCATCTATATGGCTTCGGGTGCAAACATTGGTGCCGCAACCGTGGTCGGGGCAGACGGCTCGGCAGCACCTGGCAAATACCAGTCGTACATGCGGTCTATTATGCGCTCTACAGCCGAAGCCAATGGCCGTAACCCCCACCTGGCAGAGGCAATGGTCGAGGCAAGCGTAGACACCACATTGTCTGCCGGACAGGTACTTACGTTAACAACTACAGAAGCGCTCAAGTTTGACTTCTGCGATGGCCGGGCCAACAGCATAGAGGAAGTGCTGGCGCAGCTTCAGCTGCAGGATGCGGAGGTGATCAACTACGAACTCAGCACCACCGACAACATAATTGCTTTCTTTCTGAACCCCTTCGTAAGCGGCATATTGATCTTGCTTGTGTTAGGAGGCCTGTATTTCGAACTACAGACACCCGGAGTAGGATTTCCGCTTCTGGCTGCCATCATCGCCGGTGCCCTATACCTGACACCCCACTACCTGAACGGGCTGGCTGAGCATTGGGAAATACTGCTGTTTGCAATCGGGCTTGTTCTCATTGGGCTGGAAATGCTGGTTATTCCCGGCTTTGGAGTAGCGGGTATAAGCGGTATCGCGCTGGTCTTTCTATCGCTCTTACTCATTATGGTCAATAACCAGGCATTCGATTTCACCTTTGTTTCTTCTGATGATATCCGTAGAAGTATGCTGTCTGTTGTTATTGGTATGATCGGCGCAGTAGCCATTGTCTTCTTAACCTGGAAGCGTATGTTGAATAGCCGGGCCATGCAGCGCCTGGTCCTGAACAACACCTTTCAGAGCAATGAGGGTTATCGCTCTGCGAATACGGCTGCACACCTGGTGGGTAAGGCCGGAGTCGCTTTCACCCGTATGGCACCTACCGGACGTATTATCATTGATGATATTCTTTATGATGCCCAGGCCCGTGATGGTTTTATTGAAAAAGGAGAAGCAGTGGAAGTAATCGACCAGAGTACCTTCTCTTTAAGGGTAAAGAAAAAGGTGGCCCGGGAAGTTGTTTCTTAACGGGCTATACCTGCCCTTTTCTTTTGAACAGGCATCCCCGGCAACAGATCGTGCCGGGGATGCCTGTTTATAGGTTTTAGTTTCCTCCTGTCCGGTTCAGTTCATCCAGGTTCACGTTTCTTTTCCTGGCCTGAAACTCTGAGCCTTTGTTAAAACGGTAACGAAGACTGAACCTCACTGCTCTTGCGCCATGGTACTGATCTATAGCATTTACATTGCCGTTCAGCTCCGCCTCCACATGCATGATCCTGCTTCTGAAAATGTCGGAAGCATACAAAGTAGCTGTTAGCTTATCGTTTAAAAAGCTGCGCTTTAATCCGGCATCTATCCAGGCCTGGTCCTGCATGCGATACAAACCATAAACCGTCGGACTCTGGTAAGCTCCGTTTACTTCCAGGCGTAATCCATGGGGCAATACAATGGTGTGGTTAGACTGTGCAATCAGAGTAACTTGGCTGTTCATAACCGGTTTTCCTTCAGCGAAGCTGGCATATTCCTGGTACATGCCTATTATATTATTATTGATGTCCCATTTACCGGAAATCCGGACAGGCAGTACCAGTGTAGCATTGATACTTTCAAGGCTCTTTATGTTCTGCTGCTGAAACACTGTTGTATTGGTTTCGGCATTCTGGTTCGGGATCTCAGCCATAAAATCTCTAGTATAAGCATAGCCAATTACCAGGTTGTATGTTTTTCTGAACGTTTGGGCCAGTTCAAACGAATTAACATACTGTGGCCGCAGGTTCGGGTTTCCCTGTATTGAGGTATACGGATCGAGGTAAAATATAAAAGGATTCAGGTTCTGATAATTTGGCCTGTTGATGCGGAGGCTGTACTTATAGCTGATCTGGTAATTTTCCGACACATGTTGCTGCACAAAAATACTCGGAAACAGATTCAGATAATTACGCACCGTAGGCTGCATATAATTGAGTGAGGTGCCCGTAGAAGAAGTGTGCTCTGCCCGTACACCACCCTGAATGCTGAGGCGCTTATGGATGCTGGCAGACACATTCGCATAAGCGGCATAAATCCTTTCTTTGTAAATAAAATGGTTGCTACGATCCGGGTCGATAGTTTTCTGATCGCCGTTTGTTACATAAAAACTAAGATCGTTGTCAGAGGTTACCTGGCTTGCTTTTACGCCCAGTTCAAGTTTAGTTGTTTTGTGAAGTGGTTTGGCAAAATCAATTTTGGCAGAGTAAATGTCATAATGCACAGGATTGGTACTTAATAGCAGCTCGTGTGTCTGTGCGGCTGTATTATTTAGCGGCATATACCTGTTCGTAAAGTCAAAGTCATCGTGACTGCTGATGGTTACATAGTCAAGATCAGCTGATAGAGTTGTGCCTGCTGTATCCAGCTTGCCGAGGTAGTGCACATTAAAGGTGCCATTCTGATAGCTGCCTTTGGAGTGATTATAAGAATAGATGTAGAGATCATTCGCTGCCTCACCATCACGTAAGTATGAGTCGGTTTCAAAGGAATTGCTGTTACTGTTAAACGACAGATTAGCCATTGCACCGATACTATGCCGTTCGTTCAGATCGTAGTCTGTTCCGATTCTTAAAGAAGGTTGGGTACGCTTCCCTTCTTCGAAAATCTTTTGGTCATACTTGCTTTTGCTTCCGTTTTCGTTTGTGAAAATACGGTTCATTGAGGCATCACGGTAGCGCACACGTTCAGCAAAATCTATGCTCCCAAATGAATTCCACTGACCACTTTTATGGCTGATTTCGGCTCCACCTGTATAGGAGCTATAGTTGTTGTACTGGTAGCCGGCATTTACACTGCCATTCATCCCTGCCTGCTGTTGCTTTTTCAGGTTAATATTGATAACACCCGATGCCCCTTCTGCATCGAAGCGAGACGAGGGGTTGGTGATAATTTCCAGCTCTTTAATGTTTTCTGCTGACATCCCCTGTAACAGGTTCTGCAGTTCCTTTCCGGATAAATAAGATCGTTTGCCATTGATCATGATCTGTACACCTGCTTTGCCATTCAGCTGCAGGTTTCCATCCTGGTCAATCCATACTCCGGGAGATTTAGAGAGCACTTCGTACGCTGTACTTCCGCTTGCCATTGCGGTCCCCTCTACACTAACTACCATCTTGTCAGGGTGAGTTACGATATTAGGCCGCAGCGAGAGGACTTCTACTTCTCCAAGTGTTTGAGCATCTTCTTTCACCTGAAGCTTTCCAAAATCTTTTGAAACGGAAGATGCCGTAATTTGAAATGGAGCTGTTTTGTACGCTGCATAGCCTACGGCGCTGATCTGGAGCTGATAGTCACCTGCTGCTGGCATTTTAATCTTAAACTGTCCATCCATACCGGCTATGGCACCTGTCACTACTTTAGAGGTAGCCAGTTCCAGAACGGCCACATTGGCAAAACCTACTGCCTCTCCCTTTGCATCAACTACCGTACCCGATAAAAGATGTTCGGATTGTGCAAAGGCAGATTCACAGAGAATAAAGAACAGAAATAGAGAGAATAACTTTTTCATAGTGTTTATTATGTTGCGTTGTTGTTTTGGTGTTACAAAGAAAGTTTACAGTACTATGTAATGCAAGGTACTTTCTACACAATAAAACAGTTTCTCGACCAACAGGACCTGAAACTCTATGAAAGTCGCTATCACCGAATGCTGCAATAGGTGTCCGTTCATCAAAAACGAACTTAAAGTAAAGCAAAAGCGGCTGCTCCCTTCCGGAAACAGCCGCCCTCGTTGCCAGGTATACTTAACTTCTATAGCTGTGAGATAGATACAGCTTAATCCAAACCGCCACTGCGAGTTGGGGAACGCAGTGCAGGCCAGGTCATTTGCTGGCCCGTACGTGGATTAACCGGCAGCACAATCTGCTCACGTGAGGTTGTTGTAGGGTCTTCGCTTGCCATATAGGCCAGTATAGCCGCAAGAATAACATTGCTACGAACATCATCAAACACAATTTTATCAAAGGTGTCTCTGTTGGTGTGCCAGGTATATGTTCCATAAGACCAGTTTAAAGAACTTAATGAGAAGGCAGGCGCGCCGGCAGCAACAAAAGAAGCATAATCAGAGCCTCCCCCACCTGGAGAACCCGGGAAAGTTGTTTCGATGGAGCTGGTAATCTCTCTTGGCACCGCATTTAGCCAACGGCCCAGGTAATCATAGGCGTGTAAAAAGCCCTGGCCGGAAATATTTGCCACTCTGCCTGTACCATTATCCTGGTTAAAAAGAGCCTGCACGTTTTTTACAATTTCCGGATGGTCTTCCACAAAAGCACGGGAACCGTTCAGGCCCTGCTCTTCGCTGCCCCAATGCCCTACCAGAATGGTTCTTTTAGGGTTAGGATACAACTTCTTCAGGATACGCATGGTTTCCATCATCATAATTGTACCTGTTCCATTATCTGTAGCACCCGTTGCGCCATCCCACGAATCGAAATGAGCAGAAAGAATTACATACTCTTCCGGCTTCTCTGTACCTTTAATTTCTGCAATGGTATTAAATGTAGGAACTTTGCCTGTATTCCTGGATTCAGCCTGAATCCTGATCTTTGGCTTTTCTCCATTCTCAGTTAAGCGGTAGAGCATGCCGTAATCCTCCAGGGCCACATCAATGGTAGGAATTTTCTTGGTATAGGCGCTAAAAATTTTGTTTACACCGAAACCGTTCGACCAGTTAGACATAACAATGCCCACAGCTCCTGCATTTTCGAGGGCAACAGGCAAGGTGCGGGCATTTAAGCCGGTTTTAGCAATTCGCTGACGCCATGCTTCGGTTTGTGCGGTGCGGGCTTCCTTCATTTTCTCAAAAGACTCCGGCGTTGCAAACTCCTTCCAATTGTAATCAGGTCGGCCCGTAGGCTGGCTCATCGAAATCATGACTATTTTGCCTTTCACGTTTGGCAGCCATTTTTTAAAGGCAACGGAATCCTGCACATCTGGAATGAGAATTAATTCTGCCGTTACTCCTTTCTTAGAAGTGCCAGGGCTCCAGGCCAACTGCATCGCCTCCAGCGTTCTTACACGCGGGTGAATCATATCTACGTGCGTTATTCCTCTTTCCCAGCCTCTCCACTCACCCCATTTTTCGTTCCTGGCCGGAATGTCCCAGGTCTGGTATTTGGCAACTGCCCAATCATGTGCTTTTTGCATTTGCGGCGTACCCACCAGGCGGGGGCCCACCACATCCATCAGCTCATAACCAAGCTTTTCAAGTTGTGAGTTTTCGGTAGCTTCCTTCACAATGTTATCTACTACAGTGTTCTGAGCCTGTACCAAGCTCATACTGCCCGATAACAGCAGGAGCATACAGAATGATCGTACTGTTTTTTTCATCTTTTAATATATAAGGGTTAGAAAGTATAGAATAGCTTCAGGAAAAACTATTCTGAAAGTGAAGGCAAATTAAAGAATGAAGTCGTTAATTAAAACTCCGGCAGCATTATTAGCTGTACCGGCCTGCTTAATATTTCTTCGGGCAAAGAAATATTGTCATCTAATTGCCTATACCGAAGCTGCTTTTCAAGTAATATTGTAAAATCTTTCTGGTTTGGTTTTGCTATATGAAGCGGTACATACAATACGATGCCTTTAACATTTACTCTTTCGAGGAGGAAACCTGGCCGCACCCGATGCACAAGCATACCTACTTCGAAATTATCTTCATCAGGGAAGGCTGCGGGAAACACCTTATCAACGACAATGCTTTCACTTACAAGAAAGGAGATGTGTTTTTACTTGGCCCGGAAGATTACCACTTATTTGAAATTGCCAGCAAAACCTCTTTTACATTTATTCGCTTTTCAGAGTCTTTTGTGACCGGCTCGTCTGTTGGTAGCGGCAAAGGCTGGACAGATATGATCGGGATGCTGCTAAACTCGCCTTATCAGTCCGGTGGGTCTGTCATCAGGACGGAAGAAGATAAAAAACAGCTTTACCACCTGCTCGAAGTCCTGCTCTACGAATACAGCAACAGGCACGAGTATACCTACGGATTGATCATGGATCATCTTTTAAAAGTGATCCTGAGTATAATTGCCCGTAATTTGTCCAGGCAGAATCACCTGGTTTCGAGCAAAAGCTCCCGGATCGTAGAAGAAATTCTGCTGTATATCAGGCAGCACATCTATACTCCTGAAAAGCTCCGGATGGAGGTGATAGCCACACAGTTTTGTTTCTCGAAAAATTACCTAAGTATTTTCTTTAAAAACCAGACCGGTGAATCGCTGCAGCAGTATATTCTGAAGTATAAACTGCGACAAGTCGAAAACAGGCTGCATTACAGCAACCTTACCCTTTCGCAGATTGCACATGAGTTCGGCTTTTCTGACATCAGCCACTTCAGCAAAATTTTCAGAAAATACTATGGCATGTCTCCCAAAGACTTCAGAGGCAGCATTGCCTGACACAAATAAGAGAAGTTTAAAACAAAACAGCTTGCTTCTGCTTAATGAGCATGAGCAAGCTGTTTTGTTTACATGCTATAATTCCTTAATAAGCCTGATTCATCTGTTCTGTTTCCAGCTTAAAGTCTGAGGTAAAATGGAATTTTATAGCTGGGTAATATTCCTGCACAGAGCGTAAGCCCCAGGCGGTATCAGCAAAAAACACCGGATTGCTATCTTTGTCGTAAGCAATGCTGCTGCCTTTGAACGCTATAAACTTGGCAAGCGCATCTTTGTCATCCGACGTAATCCAGCAGGCTTTATAGTAATTCAGGTGATACAGGTCACAGGTGGCGCCGTATTCCTGCAATAGCCTGAACTTGATTACATCAAACTGAAGCTCCCCTACCGTACCAATGATCTTACGGCTACCCGGCTGCTGCACAAAAAGCTGCGCAACCCCCTCGTCTGTCAGCTGCATGATGCCTTTTTCCAGCTGCTTGGTTTTAAAAGGATCTTTATTAACAACTTCTTTAAAGATTTCGGGTGAGAAACTTGGAATGCCTTTATAGTGCAATAATTCACCTTCTGTAAGCGTATCGCCTATTTTAAAAGAGCCGGTATCGAAAAGCCCTACCACATCCCCGGGCCAGGCTTCCTCTACCAGGTTCTTTTCGTTAGCCATAAAGCTGGTAGGGCTGGAAAACCTGATCTTCTTGTCGAGCCTGGTATGGTAGTATAACTTATTACGCTCGAACTTGCCGGAACAAACCCGGCAAAAAGCAATTCTGTCGCGGTGGTTGGGATCGAGGTTGGCATGTATTTTAAATACAAAACCGCTAAATGCTTCTTCTGTTGGTTTCACTTCACGCTGTGAAGCCTCACGTGGCTGTGGATGTGGCGCAATTTTAACAAAGGTATCAAGCAGCTCACCTACCCCGAAATTATTAATTGCACTGCCAAAAAAGACAGGTGCCAGGTAAGCTTCCCGGTAAAGCCCCAGGTCAAAGCCTTCGTAATACTCTTCCAGGAACTCAACATCGCCCCGCAGCTTTTCAGCAAATTTCTCTCCTATCAACTCATCTAGCAAGGCGTCGTTAAGATCAGCGATCTCTACTGCATCGTCAGACAGTTTGGTTTTGTTAACTGAAAATAAACGTAGCTGCTTTTCGTAGATATTGTACACTCCTTTAAATGTGCTTCCGATGCCAATGGGCCAGCTAAGGGGGCGTGTATGAATGTTCAGCTCTTTCTCCAGCTCATCCAGCAGTTCATAGGGATCTCGCCCTTCCCGGTCCATTTTATTAATGAAAATGATTACAGGAGTATTGCGCATGCGGCAAACCTGCATCAGTTTTCGTGTCTGCTCCTCTACCCCTTTCACACAGTCTACTACCAGTATAACACTATCTACAGCCGAAAGCGTACGATAGGTATCTTCAGCAAAGTCGCGGTGACCAGGTGTATCCAGTATGTTTACTTTGTGTCCGGCATAGTCGAAGCCCATAACAGAAGTCGCCACCGATATACCTCTTTGTTTTTCTATCTCCAGAAAGTCTGAAGTGGCACTTTTTGTGATTTTATTGCTTTTCACCGCACCGGCAGTATTGATAGCACCGCCAAAGAGTAGCAGCTTTTCTGTTAAAGTTGTCTTGCCCGCATCCGGGTGACTGATAATAGCAAAAGTTCTGCGTTTTTGAATTTCTTTATCTACCATTTATATATGCTTCGACTAATAGTATTTATCAGTCTTTTTTTATCTGTTTCATCTCCATTCAGGAAGCGTTTCTACAGGAAGAAAGCCAGCACCTGAAGTGAAGAGGTTTCAAAGTAAAACCCGATCTGCAAAATTACGCATTTCTCCCGCTCTAAAAAACATAAGCCGTAGCATCGTTAGTTTCATTTACCTGAATATCAATTAGGGCATGCATAAGCGTTGAGCAGGATTAGAAGCAGTTTACAGGCGATTACTCACCGTATAAATACCTAGTTATTGCCCGAGAACTTGTGTTTGTACTTTTTTAGCAGAAATTATACTCATTTTAACACTTTTCAGGCAGCTTTTTTTCGATTTGTTACGTAAGGAAGACAAAAGTTTCTGAAGGCGCAGTTAAGGCTTAGCTGAGATTAACTATTTGGAAACAAACACAGGCTAAAGCGCCTGTAGAAGGAATCAGTGAAGATGGTTGGAAGTGAAGAGAGGTTTCTGATACCTACGTTTTTAAATGTCTATGACACATAACATTATATCCGAAAACAAACTAAGAGTTTCCTCTAACAATAAGAGCGGAACTTACATTTTTGCCCTTTATGCAAAAGATAAAGTGGTGCATGTTGGCAAGTGTAAAGACATTCACACGTTTATTGATGGGCAATGCCAGAAGCAGGAAATCAGCTTCGACCGTTTCACCTACACCTTTATGGAAGGCGTACAACCTGAGTCTGCTGAATCAAACTTGATGCTATCGGTTGCCATTAACCGTTTAATGCCTCAGCACCAGGCATTACAGGCGGTTGCCCCCTCTACGGTAGAAAAAGGAAGAGTTGTTTATCAGTTACCCGAAAGGTTTGCTGCCAATGCCTCAACGTTGCGCATTTTAGATGAGCACGAAGAAGTGTTTGCCAATAACAGCCTGCTCCACCAGATCGCAGTTTAAGCCAGCGTGGCAGTAGAGTTCTGCAACAGCTTTCGTATGGCTCTTGCTTTAAACCTATGGTGAACTATATCCTTCTGAAACTTTAACTTCCAGATACCCGCTTTTGGGTTTTTTAGAAGCGTTAGCGTATTTCACCACACTTCAAATAAATTCTGAAGGTGGAACCGATGCCTAACTGACTTTCAAGTTCAATTTTACCATCGCAATTGTCGACAATTCTTTTTACAATGGCCATGCCCATGCCGGTTCCTTCTACATGTGCATGCAATCTTTTGAACATGGCGAAAACTTTTGCCTGGTCCTCTTCTTTCAGGCCCAGCCCGTTATCCTGCACTTCAAAAACAGTATACTCTTCTTCTTTGTAAGAACGGATCCTGATATAAGGCTTTCGGTCCGGGTTGCGGTACTTGATGGAATTTGAAACCAGGTTGTAGACGATACTCTTTAAGTTCTTCCTGGAAAAAATGATTTGCGGAGCTTCGGAAAAATCATCTTCTATGATGGCCTCATGCTCCTGGATCAGGTCCACAATATTTAATTTTACATCTTCCAGAATATCCTGAAAGTTGATTATATCTCTTGAAGCGGCCTCTTCATATTGTATCTTGGCCACTTCCGTCAAATCCTGTAAGGTAAGTTTAAAGCGTTTAATGGCATCGTCCATCATGTGCATCAGCGGTTTTACCTCATCCAGGTAAGCCTCCTTTTCACGAAGGGTTTCCGAAAGCGCTACCACAAGGCCTTCAATATTATTGATGGGCGCTTTCAGGTCGTGAGACGCCGTATAAACAAAGTTATCGAGATCGCGGTTTACACGCAGTAACTCTTTGGTACGTTCGTTCACACGCTCCTCCAACTCCTGGTTAATTTCCTGGGTGCGCTTATTTACTTTTTCAAGTTCTTTCTTCTGAAGGTAATAACGCACAAAAGTAGCCACTTTGGCTTTGGTGATGTAAGGGTGCAGCGGCTTAAACAGGAAATCCACAGCCCCTGCTTCAAAACCTTCCACTACATGAGAGGTTTGCTCGTCTATGGCAGTTACAAAAATAATCGGTATTTCCCGTGTTTTGGAGATGTCGCGCAGGTAGCGGGCCACTTCATAGCCGTTCATGCCCGGCATCTGAACATCAAGCAGAATAAGGGCCAGTTCTTCCTGCAACGCAATCTTCAGTGCCTCCTCACCCGATCTGGCAAAAAGGTAGGTAATAGCCTCTTCCTCCGTCGAAAGCAAACTTTCCAGGCTTACAAGATTCTCCACCTTATCATCCACCAGTAATATCTTTACCGGATGAACAGAAGCTTGTAGCGGAGAAACTGGATTCATGTGAGGTTCAGTGATCATGTAATGAAAGTAAATAATCTTGTATACCAGCCAGGTTTAAAACTGTACAGGAAGGCACTAACTGAATAGCAGACAAGGGCATGGTATTCACTTCTGCTTCCGAAGGGTCTTGTACGAGCACATTTCCCCCTTTCTCGTAAATGCTTTTTATGCCGGAACTGCCGTCTTTACTGGCCCCACTCAATAGTATACCTGTCATGTTTTTTCCAAAAATATCAGCTGCACTGGTGAACGTAACATCAATGGAAGGACGAGAGTAATTCTCCAGATCCGATACATCCAGTGAGAACGTATGATCCTTTTCCAGCAGCACGTGGTAGTTTGCCGGAGCCAGGTATACGTACCCGGGCTGTAGCCTCTCTTTCTCCTCTATTTCATGCGGCACCAGGGCAAGCTTATTTTTAAAAACGCTTTCTAAGTTACCGTCATTGTTGCGCAGGCGGTGCAGCACCAGTATGATCGGTACAGAATAATTGGCCGGTAAAGCTTTCAGAATGTGCAACGAGGCCTGAATACCTCCCCAGGAGCCTCCCATCACAATTAGTTGCGTTACCTTTTCCATCAGCTTATTTTGCGATATATCCGGTTTTCTTTATCAACAACATGATACTTGCTGTTGATCTGCGACATCGCTAATGTTTCTTTTTTACCCAGGGCCATATACCCCAGCTCCACCAGGCTTGCATCGAAAAGCGTGAACACTTTTTCCTGTAAATGCCGGTTGAAATAAATGAGCACATTCCGGCACAGGATCAGGTGAAACTCATTAAATGAAGAGTCTGTAGCCAGGTTATGCGGGTAAAACACTACATTCTTTACCAGGTTCGAATCGAATTTTATGCTGCCATAGTTACTCAGGTAATAGCTCGAAAATTCTTTTTCCCCACCCGAGGCATAATAACCTGCCGTATAAGAAGCGATTTGAGAGGCAGAGAATATTCCTTCCTTCGCCTGCTTCAAAACTTTCTGGTTAATATCGGTCGCGTAAATTTTGGTTCTGTTTAACAGCCCTTCTTCCTCCAGCAGAATGGCCAGCGAAAAAAGCTCCTCTCCGGTTGAACAACCGGCATCCCATATTTTTATGAACGGGTACGTAGACAGAATGGGTAATACCTTCTCCCGCAACGACAGGAAAAACGTCGGGTCGCGGAACATCTCTGTTACATTCACCGTGACTTCCTGAAGAAAGCCTTCAAAAAAATAGCTGTCTGCTGTTACCGCAGCTTTCAAGTCGGCAACCGATACCAGGGCCTTGTTAACCATAAACCGCTTTATGCGGCGGTAGACTGAAGCCCGGGCATAGCCCGTAAAGTCATAACCATACTGCACCTGAATATGCCTGATCAGATCTTCCGCCTCCTGCTCAAATTTCTCCTCATTCTCAAGCTTCATAAAGCCACACCCGCATTAACGTAAGTAATTTGTCTGTGTCTACTGGTTTTGGTATGTAATCAGAAGCTCCTGCTTGCAGGCACTTCTCTTTATCTTCTTTCATGGCTTTGGCGGTTAGGGCAATAATCGGGAGCTTTCTAAAACGGATTTCATCCCTAATTCGTTTTATTGTTTCTATACCGTCCATTTCAGGCATCATAATATCCATCAGCACCATGTCTACTCCTGTCTCCTGCTGCAGTTTTTCCAGGGCTTCCTTGCCATCGTAAGCAGCCACTACCTGCATGCCGTGCAGCTCCAGCAAGCTGCTCAGCGAGTAAATGTTGCGTACATCATCGTCGGCAACCAATACTTTTTTCCCCTGCAGAATTTCTTCCGGCACATGAAGCTTCATCTTAAAGTCTTGTTCCGATGACGGAAGCTTCTGGTTAACCTTGTGCAGGAACAGCTGGACTTCATCGAGCAGGCGCAGGTACGAGTATTCATTTTTAATGATAATCGTATTGGCAAACTCCTTCAGCTGTGTTTCCTCCTGCTCGCTCAGGTCTTTACCGGAGTAAATGATAATCGGAATATCCAGCAAACCTTTCTTGGACTTGATGGCTTTCATCCAGTCATAGCCCTTCATACCCGGAAGGTTCAGGTCCAGGATAATGCAGTCGATCTTCTGTTTAGCCAGTACCCGTTCTGCCTCTTCGGCTGAGTAGGCTGCCGTTGAATGCAAACCATGCGCCAGCAATAGTTCCGCCACCGCCTTGTTTTCCACCTCATTGTCTTCCACAATCAGGATGTTTTCGATAGACCGGTCTGAAATAGCCGCTATGGAACTAAAGGCTTTGTTGAGCATCTCCAGCGTAACCGGCTTTGGCAGGTATTCGTCGTTGTCATGGTAATCGCCTGTTACATCTTTATCGTAAGCCGACATGACATGCACGCTTACATGGCGCAGCTCTTTATCTTCCCTGATCTCGCGAAGCACATCCCAACCGGTTGTATCCGGAAGATGTATATCGAGCAAGATAGCGTCTGGTTGCGCTGTCCTGGCTATCTGTAAGCCTTCGGCGCCGGAATAGGCCTGGTGTACCTTAAACTTCTTCGCCAGGGCAAAGTCAGCCAGAATATCACTGAAGCCTTTATCATCTTCTATGATAAGCACGACAATCTCTTTCTTCTCCTTCGTCTCCATGCGCTCAAACATCTGGTTGATGGAGCTGGCTTTCGGTTTATACTCCGGAACGCTTTCGGCTGGCTTTGCCGGTGCCTTCCTGATTTCCTGCTGCAAATCTATTGGCAGGTAAAGTGTGAAGGTGCTGCCCCGGCCCGGCTCGCTTTCCAGCATCAGTTCTCCTCCTAAAAGAGCCGCCAGTTCTCTGCTGATGGTAAGCCCGAGTCCGGTGCCGCCGTATTTACGCGTTGTGGAGGTATCGGCTTGCTGAAAGGCTTCAAAGATCAGGCTCTGTTTATCTTTTGGAATACCGATACCTGTATCACGCACCTCAAAGGCAATGACCTCTGCCTGCTCCCGAAGCTTTTCTGAACTGAACCTCGGTTTATTTTCTACGGCGTAAACCGAAAGCTCTACCTCGCCACCCGGCTCCGTAAATTTGATGGCATTCCCGATAAAATTCTTCAGGATCTGCTCCAGCCGGAAACGATCGGTGGTAATGGTGTTATACCCGTTCAGCTGATAGTGTTCTCTAAACCGGATATCTTTTTTAGCGGCCATTTCCCCGAACAGTGGCTCCATGGAAATATCCCGCAGCCTGATCTGTTCCAGTTCCAGCTTAATCATACCCGATTCTATCTTCGAAAGATCAAGAATCTCATTGATCAGCTTCAGGAGGTCGTTGCCTGAATTATGGATAATCTGGGCATGATCTATCTGTTTGGCTGTTAGCGTTTGGTCCGGGTTATCTGAAAGCAGCCTGGAAAGGATAAGAATACTATTGAGAGGCGTGCGCAGCTCGTGCGACATATTAGCCAGGAAGTCGCTCTTATACTTACTCACCGTTTCTACCTGCTGCATCTTCAGCTCGATGGCTTCGCGGGCATCTTCCAGGGCTTTGTTTTTTCCGCGAAGCTCTTCATACTGCTCTTCAAGCAGCTGTGCCTTTTCTTCCAGTTCCGAATTTTTCTCCTGCAACTCTTCCTGGCTTACGCGAAGTTCTTCTTCCGAAGCCTTCAATTCGGCGTTTAACTGGCGTAGCTCTTCCTGCTGTGTCTCCAGCTCTTCTGCCTGGTTCTGCGTTTCGTATAACAGCTCCTGGGTCTGCAGGTGCGCCTTCAGGGTATGGATGATAATGGACACCCGCTCGGCAATGGTTTTAAAGAACTGCTCGTGCGTCTGGCTGTATACCCTTCTGGAGCAAAGCTCTATTGCCCCGACAATAGTGGACGAAAACTGCAGGGGAATGATCATGATAGATGCCGGATCTATCTCAGAAAGTCCTGTTTTAATCTTCAGATAATTATCTTCAACGTTATCCAGCACCTTAATCTGGTTTTCGCTTACAGCCTGCCCAACCATTCCGGTACCAATTTTAAATTCGGGTAACTGCTCCAGGCTCTGATCTACGCCATACATAGCAGCAGGTGTCAGGCTGCCGTTATCGTGGTGCAGGTACATAATGCCTGCTTCGGAACCAGTATAGGCACATAAAAAGGAGATCACCTTTTCAGCCATACTATGCAGCGCGTTTTCTCCGGTAATCAGATTATTCAGATCAGATACACCTGTGAGCACCCAGCTTCTTCTTTCATTGTCTTCTGTGAAGCGCTGCAGGTTTTCCTTCATGTCTTTGATGGAATAGCTCAACACATCCTCCGGACTTTGCACTTCCACATCCAGGTTATAGTTGCCTTCTCCAATTGCACGGGCCACATCCGACAGGTATACATTCTTTTGCAGCACACCACGAAAAGACTCTGCCACTTCCCCGATTTCATCTTTGCTGTCAATCCTGATAGTAACATCGGTAGCACCAACCCGAATCCGGTCAGCAGCCACCCGTAAAGCCGACAAAGAAGAAGCGATAAGGCTGATAATATAGTAGGAAAGCAGCGAGGTGAGCAGCAGCACAACGACCATAGTTACCGAAATAATCACCATAGAAATCTGCATCCTTTTGCTTTCTTCATCGGCTTTGTTTCTGATAGTGGCTATCAGACTTTTTTCTACGGCATTCAGCGCTTCGATAGATTCTGAAAACTGATTGAATACAGTAACCGCGTTATAAGAATTCAGTTTAACCTGAGGATTCTGGCGAATCTGCTCCAAAACTCCGGCAGTTGCTTTATAATTAGTTGTTTCCAGAATTTCCAGCACTTTCTGCACATGCGCTTTATCTCCGTTCAACACAAATTCATTGATGGCCCTTTCATAGAATTCCCGTTGAGAGGTGATAGAAGCAAAATCTTCATAGCTTAACTGCTCGTTATGCATCACACGCATCAGAAAGCTCCTGATTCTGCCCAACTGTATTTTAGCCTCAATCAGGTTCTGGAAACTTGAAAGCTGCATGCTTAAGGCAGGATTGTTTGTTTGGATAACGTTTGCATCAACCCTTTCTAAAAAGTTAAATATCAGATTAGTTGAATACTGCCTGAAAGCTATTACATCCAGCCTGTTATTATCTAGGTCATTTCTGTAGTTGTCGAGGTTATTAACAGCAGCCAGATTAGGAATTCTTCGGCCAGTACGTTCGGCAAAGGCCTCCAGTTCTCTTTTGGTGTCATCTGTATAAGAACGCTGGTTCTTTGCTTCGAGCAGATAAACCAGCTCCCCTTCCGAGGCCGCTAAAATTCTTGCCCGTTCCTTCTGAAAAGCATGAATAAAATCAGAAATCCTTTCCGACTCCTCCAGCTTCACGATTTCATTCTCCAGTTTGTCGTTTTCTTCTATCTGAAATCGTATAGAAGCATAAACAAAGAAAATAAGAGGAATCAGTAACAGGGATAAAAGCATGATCAGTTTATCCCTGATCTTAAGGTTTTTTATAAAGTTCATCTTTGCGAGTATATTCAAGAGGAAAGGCGCGACACCTTTGATATGCAAATTAAAAAATCTTAAACAATATATCCTTGTTAAAGTGTTGCAACATCAAATAAGCTTCACCTAAAGCTCTCCTGTTTTCTTTATCTTCCACCATAGGGGCAATGAATCGATACATTTATATAGTGTAATATAAGGCATCCACTACGTAATACATTTGAAGAAAGTTTTTGTTTAAAAAATTACCTTTGCGAAGATTAAAATTTTAAAATATGCCTGATAATCGTGTCGCCATTCTGCAATCTTCTCTTGAACTGTTCGCTGCCAGCGGTTACGATGCCATAGGTGTGCAGCAGATAGTGGAAGCAGTGGGAATAAAAAAACCCACCCTTTACCATTTCTTTGGCAGTAAAAGAGGTGTTTTGGTGGCGCTTATGCAGGAGCAGTTTTCCCCTTTTGTAGGGCAGCTGAAACAAGCGGCTGCTTACCAGGGAGATCTTCCGCTAAGTCTTGAGAAAGTGGTGGCGTGTTATTTCAGTTTCGCCAGTTATGCCCCTGTGCTTTACCAGATGCACCTGTCTAGTTGGTTCACAAATCCTGAAAGTGAAGCGTCGCAGATTATTACGCCCTATATCAAAGAACAGCACCAGGTTATAGAAAGCCTCTTCGAACTGGCAGCAAACGATCATGGCAACATGAAAGGCAGGCACCAGGTATATGCTTCCACTTTCCTGGGTATGATTAACACATACATCGTGCAATCGTGGCACCACCACCTTGCATTAAACAAGCAAACAGCCCAACAGGCTGTTAAACAATTTTCCTACGGCATTTACTCTTAAATTCTTTGGAGGAAATTTTTTGCCTACCTTTGTGTACCTAACGGTATGTATAATATTTTATGAAACAAGAATTTTCTTTCTGGAACACAGAAGCCATATTTTACCACCTCTATCCTTTGGGTTTATGCGGGGCTCCTGAACAAAACGATTTTAGTACGGCACCTGAGCCGCGCCTGGAGGCAGTGCATGCATGGGTAGACCACATAGCCGAGCTCGGATGCACAGCTGTATACCTGGGGCCCGTGTTTGAATCCGGCTCACATGGCTATGACACAGCGGACTATCTTACAGTAGACAGAAGGCTTGGCACGAATGAAAACCTTAAAGCAGTGATCGCCCATTTTCATTCCAAAGGAGTTAAGGTCGTTTTAGATGCCGTGTTCAATCACGTTGGCCGCCACTTCTATGCATTCCGTGACTTAATGCAGTACGGTGAAAGCTCCGTTTACCGGCATTGGTTTTCAGGTGTTAACTTTGGCCTGCGAAGCCCTAAAGGCGATAACTTTACCTATGAAACCTGGAACGGCCATTATGAGCTGGTTAAACTGAATCTGCAGCAGGCGGAGGTGAAAGCTCACATTTTTAAAGCTGTACAGCAATGGGTAGAGGAATTCGGCATCGACGGCCTCAGGCTGGACGCAGCGGATGTAATGGACACTGATTTTCTGCAGGAGCTTTCCGGTTTCTGCCATCGGCTTAGGCCGGACTTCTGGCTACTAGGAGAAGTAATTCACGGGGATTACCGGAAATGGGCCAATCCTCAGATGCTGGACTCTGTCACCAACTATGAGTGCTATAAAGGTTTGTACTCCAGCCATAATGACCGCAATTATTTCGAGATAGCCTGGTCGCTTAACCGGCAGTTTGGTAGTCAGGGCATCTATAAACACCTTCAGCTGTACAGTTTTGCCGATAACCACGATGTGAACCGCATCGGCAGTACACTTCAGAACCCGGCGCACCTATATCCGCTTCACGCCCTGCTTTACACCATGCCCGGTATTCCCTCCATCTACTATGGCAGTGAATGGGGCATTCCGGGTACTAAACTACCCCATACCGATGCCCCCTTACGGCCTGCCCTGCCTGCTCCTGATCAGGTCCACCCAAAGCAGCATCCTGATCTGGCGGAAGTCATCAGAAATTTTGCCAGAATACGGAAAACACATCGGGCTTTACAACATGGTGCGTATGAGCAGGTACACGTGGCACAGGAGCAACTGGCCTTTATGCGTTGTACAGCACAGGAAACAATTTTAGTGGCTGTTAATGCCGCTGATACCCCTGTAGAACTAATGCTAAAAGTAGCGCTGGCCGACGAAAGCAAGCTGGTAAACCTGTTAGACCCTTCTCAGGCTTTTACTGTAAAAGAAGCTAAAGTTCAACTGCCCGTTCCGTCCAACTGGGTAAGTATACTACTGGTTGTGTAGCCATGCCCAGCTACAGGTAATGGAACCCTGTACTAGCCGCTGCTGTTAAAAGACGGCCATGACCAAATTGTACTACTATGCTGCGCTGGATAGATGTCTTAAAATTCGCGAAATACAGTAATCCTGAACCATTCAGAAGAGTTGAAAGAACAGAAGAAGAGTGGCAGGAGCTTCTGACTCCGGCACAATACCAGGTTGCCCGGCAAAAAGGAACTGAAAAGCCCTATCGAAACGCGTACTGCCGTTCGTATGATCCAGCCATTTATAGTTGCATCGGGTGCGACAGCGTATTGTTTAACGCTATCGAAAAGTACCATGCCATCTCCGGCTGGCCCAGCTTTAAACAGCCCGTTTCGAAAAGCGCCCTTAAATTTGCTTTTGATGATAGCCATGGAATGCACAGAATGGAGGTGATGTGCAACGTGTGCGACTGCCACCTGGGACACGTTTTCAACGACGGACCAGCACCAGCCGGCTTACGCTTTTGCATTAATTCCGAAGTTTTAAACCGGGTACAGTCAGCGGAAGTTTAAACATTTCTACAGCTGCCGGTGGCTTCCCGACAAATTAAAAGGGTGCAGCGCCTGTTACACAACAGGTGCTGCACCCTTTTTAGCAGCAGCAAATAGCAACTGCTCTCGCTTATTTCTTTTTATTCAGTGTAAATCCGTAAATAATAATACCAATACCAGCTACAAAAGCCAGGTACTGTTTCTGCTTTACAGAAAGTGATTTGTAAAAATCAAGACCTGCTTTGCCCGGATCTCTTACAATTTCTAAAATGTCCGCCGGATTTTTCAGCAAGCTTGAAAATGAGTTTTTCCCCTGATAGTTTTCCATAGTTTCTTTTATAAAGTTTAGCGTTTGTTAATTTTTATATGTGAATAATCTGAAGAGGCGTACCCCCAGCACGACTGTAGCTGCAGGTAGCGCTATGGCTGTCATAATTTTAAGTGGATCCATAGTTGTTTTTAATAACCTCATACGCAATAGTAGAAAGCTTAGGTTTAGCAGAAGGCGCAGATATGCGTTTTGAATAACTGCTATGAATACATTATACTTACCTTTGCAACAGCTGATGCTCTTCATTATAGTTAAATTTTGTGTCAGTCTTTTTAAAGTAGAATTAGTAATCTATGGCACGTACATCCACCTACCTGGCAGCCAAGTCAGTGGCAGAATCAGTTGAGTCTCATTTTGCACAACTCTTAGCCCACTCTGACCATTCAGACGTAAAGGACCTGGCTTTTGCGCCAAAAAAGCAGGTGATCGAGCTGATTCTGGATGCAGCATTCTGGTTTAGCCTGCGTCGGGAAGAAGGCCTGTCCCCCAAAATTTCTCTGGCCTTGCTCCCTCCCGATCAGGCAGAGCAGCCTATGTTACTGAAAAAGCCGCTGCCTTTACACCCGGATTACCTCATAAAAATAGCACCAGGTGTAGAGCGCCCTGGCATACACCTGGGTGTGTGGATGGAGAACGGGGAACTATACGTTTGGGGATCGACCAGGAAAATACCAAGCCTGTGTTTTGTAGTGGATGTATCGGAGCCAGGGCTCCTGGTGGTAAAACACCGCCGCAGCAGTGGCTATGGCAAATATGTGAATGTTGCTGTTTTAAAAGGAGACCAGGTGAAACTGGTGGATGAGAAAAGCGCCTTTTTACCCGACTGCCCTAGCTTTATCTCTACCTTGCTTGGCTTCAACTCCCCTACTACCTGGGGCGACACTGCTAATGTGCTTGTGCAACTGGCCGTATCGATGCGTGCCCATGCCCACGGCGGCTCTCTGTTAGTGGTACCCGGAGGCACTACGGATTGGAAGCAGTCTATCGTACATCCTATTTCCTACGCTGTACAACCTGTTTTTTGCGGCCTGGCAGAAATGATGAAACAGAGTGAGCAGGAGAAAAAAGCGTCTCAGTGGCAGGCAGCACTACAGCAGGAAATTGCCAGTGTGGCGGGATTAACAGCGGTAGACGGAGCCACTATTATTGATGATAGCTATAACTTGTTAGCATTCGGAGCTAAAATCGGCCGTCCTGCCGGTGCTGAAACGGTTGAACAGATACTGGTAACAGAACCTGTTGTTGGTGGAAAGCCTAAAATTGTTCATCCGGCTCAGAATGGTGGCACAAGGCATCTTTCAGCAGCCCAGTTTGTGCATGACCAGCGAAATGCCATTGCCCTTATTGCTTCCCAGGATGGTCGCTTCACGATCTTCTCCTGGTCGCCTTGCGAAAATGTAGTACAGGCACACCGGATCGATTCACTGCTGCTGTAGCATGCTATGCTAAGGAAGATTATATTTAACATAATAATTGCACTTAGTTAATAAAAAAATCCCACCTTATATCAAAGGCGGGATTTTTTATAGTTGCCGCAGTTCATTTATTTGTGCCTTCTAAAGGGAGGACTTGTACTGATTATTTTGCTGCCACATTTCTTTCGATCTCGCGCAGGTTTTCCATTTTCTTGTTGCGCAGGAATCCATTGATATCTTCGAAGTGCTCCCGGATGCGTTTGTTGCCAAATTCAAATACTTTATCTGCCAGTCCGTCCAGGAAGTCACGGTCGTGGGACACCAGGATCAGTGTACCATCAAATGCTTTAAGGGCATCTTTGAGTATATCCTTCGTTTTAATATCGAGGTGGTTGGTGGGTTCGTCGAGAATGAGCAGGTTGACAGGCTGCAGTAAAAGCTTGATCATGGCCAGGCGTGTTTTCTCCCCTCCGGATAAAACCTTTACTTTTTTCTCAATTGTGTCGCCGCTAAACATAAAGGCTCCCAACAAGTCTTTAACCCGGGTACGCACATCACCAATGGCAATTTCGTCGATGGTCTGAAAAACGGTCAGGTTCTCATCCAGTAAAGATGCCTGGTTCTGAGCAAAATAACCGACCATACAATTATGGCCCAGCTGCAGGTTTCCATCATAGTCTATCTCTCCCATGATGGCTTTCACCAGTGTAGACTTACCTTCGCCGTTTTTACCGACAAAAGCTATTTTTTCGCCACGGTTAATAGTCAGGGAAGCATCTTTGAACACGGTATAGTCGCCATAGGACTTTGAAAGCCCCTCTACTATCACAGGATAATTTCCGGAACGCGGGGCAGGCGGAAACTTCAGGTTCAGGGCAGAAGTATCTACTTCATCTACTTCCACGATTTCCATCTTTTCCAGCATCTTCACACGCGACTGCACCTGTAGCGTTTTAGAGTAAGTGCCCTTAAAACGCTCAATAAAGCCCTGAATTTCCGCAATCTCTTTCTGCTGGTCTTCGAATTGCTTCTGCTGCTGCTCCCGGCGTTCCTTGCGCAGTTGCAGGTATTGGCTATAGGTAACTTTGTAGTCGTAGATACGGCCCATGGTTACCTCGATCGTGCGGTTGGTAATATTGTCTACAAAGGTTTTGTCGTGGGAAATAACGATAACCGCTTTTGCATTATTCACCAGAAAGTCTTCCAGCCACTGAATAGATTCAATATCCAGGTGGTTGGTTGGCTCATCGAGCAGGATCAGGTCCGGCTGCTGTAACAGGATTTTAGCCAGTTCTATGCGCATGCGCCAGCCTCCGCTGAACTCACGCGTAGGCCTGCCGAAATCTTCCCTGTTAAAGCCCAGGCCTTTCAGCGTCTTCTCTACTTCCGCATCGTAATTGATTTCTTCTATAGAGTAGTACTTCTCGCTCAGTTCGGACACCTGCTCAATTATCGCATAATATTCCTCCGACTCATAATCGGTGCGGGTTTCCAGTTGAGCGTTCAGCTCATCCATCTGCTTTTTCATCTCCAGCACTTTCCCGAAGGCTTTTGACGTTTCTTCAAAAACAGTGCAGTTATCTTCTGTCAGCAAGTGCTGTGGCAGATAGGCAATAACAGCCTCCTTGGGTGCTGATACTTTCCCTTTCGTAGGTTTGTTAACACCGGCGATGATTTTTAGAAGCGTGGATTTTCCGGCTCCGTTCTTCCCCATCAGGGCGATCCGGTCGTTTTCGTTTATATTAAAGGAAACGTTACTGAAAAGTGCTGCGCCGTTAAATTCAACGGCAACCGCATCAACTGAAATCATAGGTATACTTTTAAGGCTGCAAAGATAGTAGGTAAACTTTCAAAACCGAACAAGTATAGTTCGATATAAGTTGCGGACTCTACGTTT
The DNA here is from genome assembly GCF_005491705.1 of Pontibacter sp. SGAir0037. Taxonomy (NCBI): domain Bacteria; kingdom Pseudomonadati; phylum Bacteroidota; class Cytophagia; order Cytophagales; family Hymenobacteraceae; genus Pontibacter; species Pontibacter sp. SGAir0037. The sequence continues at coordinate 1,625,884 of NZ_CP028092.1, forward strand.
CTTTCGTGCTGTAGAAAACCGCTTTATACTTTTGCAGCCGTTAAAATGGCATTAGCCACCTCCAGCTCTTCCTGCAGTATGGTATGTGGCCTTCCCTTGTAAATCCTCTTGGTAACCTCTGCTCCCATTTCCGTCATGATCTTCTCTGTCTCATTTACCCGGCTTACCGGCACATGCATATCAGGATCACCTGTGGTAAGCAGCACAGGTGTGCCGTTAAAGCGGCCTTCGTAGTTGCTGGTATCCAGTTGCTGGCCTATAAGGCCACCGGTAAAAATAAGCAGCCCTCCGTACGACTGGGCATTGCGGGCAGCAAACTCCGCCGTGAGGCAGGCGCCTTGCGAAAAACCCAGCAGGTAGATGTCTTTACTGCCGACCCCCTGCTGCTGAATATGGAGAATGGTTTCGTTGAGCAGCGTTAAGGCGGAATCAAGCGCAGGCTGGTTTTGTGTGGCGGGTGCCATAAAGCTGTAAGGATACCAGGTATGGTTTGTCGCCTGCGGAGCATAAAGCGTATAATCCGCTACTGCCAAATGCTCGCCGAGCGACAGTATACTTTCAGCCGTAGCACCTCTGCCATGCACCATGATCAGGGCCTTGCCCGTTTGCTCCAGCGGTTTCCCCTGCGTCAGGATATGCTTTGTATGTGTAAACATGTAATTAGCTGCTAATCCAGTTTTGGTAGTACTGCTTCTATTTTCGCTCTGCTAGGTTCGTATTGCGGAGGTAAAAGCAGGTGCTTTCCCAGTTGATCGAAAGGTTCGTCTATGCCAAAACCTGGGTTATCGGTCGCAATTTCAAACAAAACGCCTCCCGGCTCCCTGAAATACAGCGAGTAGAAGTAGTTGCGGTCAATTTTACCTGTGATGTTCAGCCCGCTGCGCGCAACTTTTTCTCTGAAAGCCATCAGCACCTCCTCATCTTTCACCCGGAAAGCGATATGATGATTGGTTCCCGCTCCGCCTTCTCCACGGCTTGCAGCAGGAAGCTCCACTAAATCGATAATAGCGGCATTTTCTACGGCATCGGTCACATAGCGGTACTGGTTGCCCGACTGCTCCAGTAAGGTATAGCCTAAAATATCTGTCAGAACAGCAGCCGTTTGCTTCACATTGTGCAATGTTAAGGTTACACTGTGAAAGCCTCGGGTAGCAACCTCGGCCCTTATGTCCGCAGTCTCCCATGGCTGCCGCTTATCCCCGTTTTTAGGTATGATAAGAGCCAGCTGTAAACCGTCCGGGTCCTGGAAAGTAATATACTGTTCACCGAACTTTTCCGCTGGCTGGTTAAACGATATCTTGTGTTCTCGAAAGCGGCTGATCCAGAAGTCGAAGCTGCTTTCCGGCACCGCATATCCAATCTGTGTCGCCATACCAGTGCCTGCCCTGCCGCGGCGGGCTCCCTCGTAAGGAAAGAAAGTAAGGATGGTGCCGGCGCTGCCTTTTTCATCGCCATAATAAAGATGGTAAGTGCCCGGATCATCGAAGTTCACGGTCTTCTTAAGCAGGCGCAGCCCAAGCACTTTTGTATAAAAATCCAGATTTCGTTTGGCCTGATCAGCAATTGCTGTGATGTGGTGCAGGCCTAAAATTCTATTTACCATGTTCATCAGATTAATTATTGATCGGAACCTCTATAAGCAGAAATCTACTTTCGGTCAAGCATTTGATGTGCACCTGATCCGTATCCCAGATACCGATAGCGTCTCTCTGTTCCAGGGGCTCTTCGTTAACCAGCAAACTTCCGCTGATGTTAAAAACAAATGCACTTTTATTCGTAGGGTTCAGCGTATACTGCACCTCTTGTTCTCTCTCAAAATAGCCGAGGGAAAGTTTTGCATTCTGGTTTATCCAGCAATGGGCCTGCCCCTCTTCGTTACTCACAATGGTAACCAGTTTGTTTTTACGGCCTTCCTCCGGGAAGTACCTCTTCTGATAGCGCGGCGTAATATTCTGCAGCTTCGGTTCAATCCAGATCTGCAGAAAATTCACCTGCTCATCGCCCACATTATGCTCTTCGTGGCGCATGCCGCTGCCCGCACTCATAATCTGCACCCAATCCTTTTGCACGACCTCTTTGTAGCCCAGGTTGTCGATGTGGTTCATAGCACCTGCCAGCATCACCGAAATAATTTCCATGTTGGCATGGGCATGAAGCCCGAAGCCGTTTTCAGGAGCAACAAAATCATCATTGAAAGCCCTTAAAAGGCCAAAGCTTCTGCGGGTGGGGTGGTAGTAATCAGAAAAGCTGAACGTTAAATTGCTCTGCAACCAACCCAGGTCCTTTAATCCTCTTTCTTCTGATGTATAGATGATGTGTTTCATAGTTTATTTGTTAAATGTCAGATGTCAGACATAAGTATTTTACCTGCTTCCTCCCTTTTGACTGGTTTTATTAGCTTTTTGTTCTCCGGCCACTGCTGCTGAACCATTTTTTCAGAAGCCATGGCTTTACCTTCCGTTAAAACCCTATGTCTGACATCCGGCAGTTCCATTACGCCTGTTTTACCAGTTGTATCTCGGCCTGCAGCTTAATTTCATCGCTAACTACGACACTGCCTGCTTCGGTAACAGCATTCCACGTTAAACCAAACTCTTTGCGGCTGATCTTACCGGTTACTGTAAATCCGGCTTTTGTCTGGCCATATGGGTCTACGACAATACCTCCGAAATCCACGTTTACAGTTATGGGCTTTGTAGTACCTTTTATAGTCAGGTCGCCATGCAGTTTATACTCGTCACCGCCTACGTTCTCATAGTTAGTACCTACGAAACGAACTTCATTGTGCTGTGCTGCATCAAAAAAGTCAGGTGATTTCAGGTGTGTATCGCGTTGCTCATTGTTGGTGCTGATGGAGTTAACATCGGCAGTAAATACTACGCTGCTTGCATTGGTAAACTGCTCATCTTCTGTTTCCGCTTCTACGGAGAAGTTCTGAAAATAACCAGTTACAGTAGTGATCATCAGGTGTTTCACTTTAAACTGAACTTCACTGTGGGTTGGGTCTAAAGACCATTTTACGTGTGCCATTTTTTCTATTGCTTTAGGTTTTATTTTTTCTGTTTCCGTTAAGGATATACAAATGTATAAACATTTAATGTATATACAATAGTTAGTTTAAAAAGATTCACTTTTTTTAAAGATGCTGCCATATTACTGCTGCGACGGTGGAAGAAGCTGGCCAGATCGCCACTACAAGAGCTTTACATGGAATATTTCCCACTGTTAAGGCAGAAGACAACACGATTTTTACACTTTAGTGAATTGTGCAATTCATTAAGCTATGCTACTGGGGCTATAACGAAACAAGCTGTTGCTCCCTTTAGCCAGGTAGCAACAGCTTGTAGCCAGGAGAAAAAACAATTAAAAAGTATGTCCAAAAACAAAAAAGAATTGAGCATCTTCTTTTGATCGGGCGTAGTCGAACCTTAAAATAGTGGCCTGGTTCCAGGCAATCCGCGCACCGAGGCCTTTGTTATGTTTTACATTATTAAATTCTATGTCACCGAAGCTATCCCAGACCTGCCCGCCATCTAAAAACGGCACGGCATAAAAAGCCAGGTGTTGGTTAAAGATCCGCTTTTGGTAAAATCTTGTCCTCAGTTCCAGGTTTACAAGCGAAGTAACCATACCACTAAAGCGGCCTTCGCGATAACCACGCAGCGCCCTGGAGCCGCCCAATACCGGAATACCCCCACCCTCAGATGAACCCCAAAGGTCCAGTACCTCCGTGAAAGGGATATAACTGCCCCTGATGTATCCTACAGCCATTCTGCCGGCAAAAACAGTGCGACCCATAACTGAAGGCAATACCTTCCGGTAAAACATGCCCTGCAGTAAGTGCTTGGTAAAGTTTAATTCAGAGCCAGTCCAGGTAGCAGAAATCTCCTGTGCATACTCTGCAAAAATCCCATGCGACGGATCTGGCTCCAGGTCCCGCGTATCCCACATCAGGCCGGTTTGCAGCAAACCGATTCTGCCGCCCTTATAACCGCCAATGTTATACCTGGCCCAGGTAGAATTGACATCTCCCCTTTGTTGCGCCTCATAATCATCTGTAATTCTGGTTCTGGCCTGTAAGGCCTCCGTGTCTTCGCCAGTATGCCTGTCGATGGCTTCCGGTGATTTTTTGTAATCATGCTGGTCAATGCCGATGAACAGAAGTTCAGCTCCGAACATCAGGCGCATCCTGCCCTCAAAAAACGTTCTTTCGGCTGCTAAACCGAAGAGCATCTGGGTATAGTCTACTTCATTATAATGCACATCGGTATAGGTTCTGTTGGGTTCTTCGCTATAGGCAGTTCCTCTGCCAGGCCGGGTGAGGGCCAGGTTCCGGTAATAATCCGGAAAACGCGCATTTTCCACCAGGTTGCCGGAGGACTTATCCAGATAAGTAAGAGATTGAAGCGTTTGGCTGCCGATGCCGAAATATTGCCAGTTCGGGTCGTTCGCGTAAATAAAATCGCCTCTGAGGCGCCATTTGGTATTGAATGCAAAAGGAATATCCACGCTCAGTTCACCGTCTACACGTCCATTCTGGGCGACACGCAGCCCTATACCATAGCGGATGCGATAGGGCGTATAGTAAAAAAATGGATCTGTGCGGTCTCTGTTGTTAAACAGGAAAGCATTGGCGCCAACAGTAAGCCCCCTGATCGGGTCCACGGTAAGTTCAGGCAGGCCCGTTACATAAACACCTTCTTTTTTATTCAGGATGTCTTCATCACTGAGCCTCTTTTCTTCGGAAATACGAAAAGGCAGGTGCAAGATATCTGTTCTGATTCCCATGGTATCAGTTTGCGCTGCGGCAGAACCTAGGCGAAGGCAGCAGAAAGCTGCTACTGTAACAGGTGTGCGTATGAACTTATATAGATTCCCTTTTCTGAACATTTCTGCCTCCTTTTTCGGTTGTATGGCCGCAAAATTAACTGCCCGGTAGCAGAGGGACTGTTAGAGAACCTTTATAAAAAAATTAGAAAATCATTACAGCAATAGCTGGTAAAGCTATATCTGCGGATGCTGTAAATGAGAAACAGCAACAGAACAAACCTATAAATGCCGGAAAGAAAGGGTAAAGGTAGTTCCTAAACCTGGTTCTGATACCAGTGAAATCTCACCTTTGTGGAGTTTTACAATTTTATGGGTAAGAGATAAACCGATACCGTTACCTTCTGCATAGCTTCTGTTTGAGCCCCTGTAAAAAGCTTCAAATACCTGTTGCTGCTCTTCTTGGGGAATGCCAATGCCCTGGTCTTTAAAACAAATATGTGTTTGAACAGCATCAAAGCCAATCGTGATATCGGATTGCCTGGCAGGTGAGAATTTGCATCCATTCTCCATCAAATTAGAAAAAGCTGTCCGAAGCAAATATTCATTCCCCAGGATGGCAATGTCGTTATCATCCTCAAAGGCTGTATCGAAGGCAATGTGAATGTGGTAGTCGGGGTTCGCTCTTAAAACCTGTAAACGGGCATCGAGCAGCAGTTCGTCCAGGCGCACTTCTTTAAATTTGATAGCTGCCTGATCATAGCTTGCTTTTGCCAGGTCCAGCATACCGGTCGAAAGGCGCGTGAGCTTTCTGGCATCGCTCAGGGCATTATCTATCGCTGATTCATAGGCTTCGGATGTTCTTTTCTGCGACCGGGCCAGTTCGAGTTCGGCAATAATGGCGGCCAGTGGAGTGCGCAGTTCATGCGATACGTTTGAAACAAAATGGCGCTGCGACTCCAGGGAGCCCTCCAGCCGGTCGAGCATCTGGTTAAAGGTAATGGCTAGTTCTGAAATTTCGTCTTTCCCATTACCTTCGGGCAGCCGGAGGTCGATGTTAGTGGCTGTTATACGCCCGGCTTTGTCTACCATAGCCGCTACAGGTTGCAGGGCCTGGCGGGAGAAGAAGCGCCCGGTGAGGAAAATGATAATGATACCTACCACCAGGGCAACCACCAACGAGAGGCGCAGGTTCCACAGTTTGGTATAGCCGTTCTCGTCGTAGGCAGCTGCCGTAATGATATAGTTTTTTCCCTGGTATGAAAACAAGAATCCCACCACCTGCAGCCCCTCCTGTTTAAACTGTATCTCCTGCTTTTGCCTGATTTCCGCCATCATATCGGCGGTTTCTTTCACAAAATCAAGGTCTACAGCATCGTGGTAGAGCAGGTTAAACCCCGTATCATAAATGGCAACCTCTTCCTGGTAATGAGAATTGCGGGTGTTCCGGTAAATGGTCTGCAGTATTTCCGGATCTACCTGTGCATCAAAAAGCAGGTTGGCCTTTGTAATGGCCTGCTGCCGGAGCTGGCGGTAAAACTCTTCTTCGCGGTTACTGGCATAGCTAAAGTAGATAGCAAATGCGAAAGCAAGTAATATGGCGCCCATAATGGCCGTAAACAACAAGGTCAGCCTGTGGCGGATTTTCATTTCTCACCTTCCTCCTTAAAAATAAACCCCATGCCCGGTTTCGTATGAATCAACCTAGTCGGAAATGCTTTGTAGATCTTTTTACGAAGGTAGTTAATGTAAACATCAATAAAATTAGTGCCTGTATCGAAATGTGTATCCCATACATGCTGCGCAATCTCCACCCTGGAAATAACTCTGCCGCTATTACGCATCATGAATTCAAGTAAGGCAAATTCTTTGGGTGTCAGACTGATTTCTTTCCCGGAACGGCTGACAGATTTTGTCTGCAGGTTCATTTCCAGATCCGCTGTTTTCAACACAGAACCACTGCCACCGGCAGTAGTAGCTTTGCTCCGTTTAAGCAATTCCCGGATGCGGACATGCAGTTCTCTGAAATCGAAGGGCTTTACCAGGTAGTCGTTAGCACCTGCGTCGAAACCTTCTACCTTATCGTCGGTGGTGCCAAGTGCTGTGAGCATAATGATCGGGATATCTGGTTTTGCCTGACGCAGTTCCTTACACAGGTCCAGTCCGTTTATTTTAGGCAGGATGATATCCATAATTATCAGGCAGTACTCCCTGCCAATAACCAGTTTTTTACCTGTTTCACCGTCGTAGGCAACTTCTGTAGCATAGCCCTGCTCTTCCAGTCCGCGCCTGATCAGGTCAGACACGCGTTGCTCATCTTCTATGATTAAAATCGGATGCATGTTCTTTGATAAAATTTATACTAAATTCTGTGGCTATCAAAATGGATGTTCTGCTCACATGCTTCTTTGCTTCTATTTCAAGTCTTTTCGCCTGAAGCGGGTGGAGTATCTTCCCAGCTTCTGATGCAGGTAGCCTTTTCGCTTGTATGCTTCAGCCAGAGAGGCATCATCTGCAAAAGCAGGATCAGTGATTTTGGGCACAGCAATTTTTTGTGAACTGTAAATGCCGGAATGGCCGCTGAACAGATAGGCAGTGAAACAGGCAACTGCAAACAGCAGGATGTGCTCTCCTCCAAACAACTCCACGCCCATTATAGTACAGGCCAGAGGGGTGTTGGTGGCTCCCGCAAACACAGCTATGAACCCAAGTGCAGCAAACAAGCTGACAGGAGCATCTAAGATACCAGACAAAGTATTGCCCAAGGTGGCCCCCATATAAAACAGTGGCGTTACCTCTCCTCCTTTAAAGCCTGTGGCAAGCGTTACCGCCGTAAAAACGGTTTTCCAGAGCCAGCTCCAGGTGTCGGCACCAACTGCCGCAAAAGCACCCGGAATGGTAACAGCGCCAGGGTATTCGGCATCAACTCCCAGACTCAGGTAATCAGGTTTACCAACGGCAAAAGTTAAAGCTATAATAGTTAAACCGCCGGCTACGGGTATAAGCCATTTCTTTTTAATTAACTTTAGCATCACGCTCTTTATCTCCTGCACCAGGCCCGCAAAAATGGTACTGGCGAGTCCGAATGCGGCAGAAGCCACTATCACTTTTACGAGCAAAAGTAAATCTATGCGCAGGTACTCCGACAGAAAGTAAGGAACTTCTGGCAGCACCTCTATATGATACTGTGTGTGATGAACACCCCAGGCGGTAACAGTAAAATCGCCGATGACGCTGGCTATGAGTGCAGGCAAAAGAGCGTCGTATTGTATCCGTCCTATGGTTAGCACTTCCATGGCAAAAATAGCTCCTGTTAACGGGGTGCCAAATACTGCCCCGAAACCTGCCGCCACTCCGGCTGTAAGCACCAGCCGCAGGTCGAGGCTGTTCAGCTTAAACCACTTCCCGAACATGGCGGCTATGCTTCCTCCTATTTGTACGGCCGTTCCTTCCCGCCCTGCAGAACCGCCGAACAGGTGCGTTATAATTGTTGTAATAAGAATAATGGGGGCCATCTGCTTTGGCACTCCTCCCCCGGCTTGGTGAATTTCTTCCATCACCAGGTTGTTGCCTTTTTCTGATGACTTGCCAACCGACTGGTAAATGAAATGTATACATACACCTGCCAACGGCAAAAGGTATAGGAGCCAGGGATACTGAAACCGAAGCTCTATGGCACTGTGCAGGAGCCAGAGAAAAAGTGCTACCACGCTGCCAATGGCAACAGCAATGGGTATAACCAGTAAGGTCCAGCGGACAGAATACGTTAGCACATGCAGTTGCTCAAAGCGTAGCTTCTTTGGGGGCATCATCATAACAAATACATTGTAAAGGCGCAAAATATAAAATTTTTTTGCTGTACCTCACCTGTTGGGACACATCGCTGCGTAAGCCGGCAGCTGATACTGTGCCGGAAACAATAGCAGTGGCTTTTTCAGACAAAGCAGCACATGCGCTGGTCGTGCAATTTACTGTAGTATGAAGGGAGGATTGAGTTCGGTTACCTACAATTCAGCCATCCCACAGAGTTTATTTCTGCAGCGCATGTTAAATTGTAGGCGCCATCAGCCTTGCGGCGGTTTGTTACATGGAAGGCACCATTTCCATAGAGCGAATATAGCTGTTTTAATCGGAAACTATACGGTTTGCATACCTGATTTTACAGAAAGCCTACATTGGTTTAGTCCAGTTGGGGCAGCACCTGCTCCAGCTCTTCGCGGCGGTCTTCGTACTGTGGGGGCAGCTTCAGGTGTGTCCCCAGTTCATCCAGCGGTTCATCCGTGGTAAAGCCTGGCACATCTGTCGCTATTTCGAAAAGCACCCCTCCCGGCTCCCGGAAGTATAAAGAGTAAAAATAATTCCGGTCGATCTGCTCTGTTATATGCAATCCTCTGGCAAGGATCTTTTCGCGGTACTCCATCAGTTCGGCCTGGTCTTTTACCCGAAACGCTACATGGTGAATAGAGCCGCCTGCCAGGTGACCGCGCATCTCGTTGGGTACTTCCACCAGGTCTACGATGGCAGCCCCTTCAACGGCATCTGTCTTGAAACGGTACCGGTTTACATGTCGGCCTGCCAGTTTATAGCCGAAAACCTCTGTCAGGATTTCCGCAGTTGCTTTCACTTCTTGTAATGTAAGGCTAACCAAGTGAAAACCTTTAATGGCAGCACTGGCTTTAATTTCTGCCGTTTCCCATGCACTTCTGGCATCTGAAGAACCTGAAACAATCAGCTCCTGCTTCAGTCCGTCCGGGTCCAGGAACGTAAGGTAAGGCTCACCGAACTTTTCTGAAGGCTTGTTATAGGTTACATTATACTGCTGAAAACGATCAAGCCAGAATTCAAGACTACCCTCCGGCACCGAATAGCCAATTTCAGTGGCCATTTGTGTACCTCTTCTGCCCGTCACGATCCGGCCCCAGGGAAAGAAAGTAAGAATGGTGCCCGGCGTGCCAACGCCATTGCCATAATAGAAATGATATGTTTTGGGATCATCGAAATTTACAGTCTTTTTCAGGAGGCGTAGACCTAAAACGTGTGTATAAAAATGAAGATTTCGCCTGGCCTCGCCTGCAATGGCAGTTATATGATGAATCCCTAAAATTTTTCCGCTCATAATAAATAGGTAAATACAGAGGGTGCTTCCGGTATTATATGAGCCTTACCGAAATTTAGTTACTGCAAACATGCATTTTGGTTATTTATTACAGTTAATACTTTAATCAGGCATATTTTGCCAGATGTACTTAAAAGTTGATAGTGATTATCCGTATATATTTTTTACAGCTGCGGCTTTTACTCATGCACCTGAAATGCTTTTTAGTGCCAGCATAAATTACAGTTACACACCTGTTATGGTACTAAATTGTCAGAAAAAGGCACAAAATTATAATCCTACTCAATTTGAATTTTACCATTTAGCAGTATAATAATCCATCGTAGCCTTCCGTCAATGTTCGAACATTAGTAAAGAAAGCAGATGGCGTTATTTAATGACTTTAACTGAAACAAGTATCTGTCTGCTAAATACTTCATATGGATAAAAAGAATAATAAACTTCATAAACTGTTGTAGGGGACTTATGAATAACACAAAAAATTAATATTCTCTTTTATGAACAACTTAATAAGATATTTCTAATTTTACAGCTGCATTATTAGTGGCGATGAGTGCTTTCAGGATATACAAATTTTTAGGGAGTTTAAAGGCAGGATGGGATCATCTTGTAGGAAGCAAGGCGGAGTTTCCGCTGGAGCATCGTATCTATAACAGCTTCACGCTTATCACAGCGGTTGCTATTGCTTATAATATCCCATTCAACTATTTTGTTGGTTTGTATTTAACGGCCAGTTTAACAGTAGTACTGGCTTTTTTTATTGGTTATGCTTACTACCTTTCGCGCTTTGCCGGCAAACATAGTTTTAGTTTTACACTAGCGGCTATCACTATAAATATAGCCTTTGCACTCAACTATTTTTTTAACGGCGGCTTAAAAGGGCCAACCATGCTGTTGATGGCCCTCTCCTATTTTCCAATTATAGCCGTGGCACCAAAAAGACAGTATGGCATCTGGACTGCCATAAACCTGAGCCTGGTGCTGGGCGTTGTGCTGGCTGAATATTTATTTCCCCAGGTTGTTTTCGGTGACTATAGCAACCGGGAAAGCTATTTTGTCGATATGCTTTCCACCTACCTGATCATGATTATACTGGTGCTCTCCTGTACCAGCACTATGATCAGGAGCTATAATACTGCCCGTACATCCGCTGAAAAAGCAGCAGCAGAACTCCAGATGCTGAACCAAGAGAAAAACAGGCTGTTCTCTATTGTAGCCCATGACCTCAGAGCTCCCCTTGCCAATGTACAAAGCTACCTGGAGCTATTGGTAAAAGTTAATCTGCCCGAAAACAAAAGGCTCGAACTTAAAAGCGACCTGATGAAGGCAACTAAAAGCACCCTGGATATGCTAACCAATGTGCTGTCGTGGTCCAGAAGCCAGATGGAAGGACTCGAGATCAGAGTAGAAGCCGTAAACGTGTATGAGCTGCTTACCCCGACACTCGATCTTTTTCAGAACATTGCCGCTGGCAAAGAAATAACTCTTACTAACACTTTAGCGCAACAGGATTATGTAATGGCGGACGCCGATATGCTCCAGCTGATCATTCGTAACCTGGTAAACAATGCCGTAAAGTTCACGGCCAAAGGAGGCAATATCTGTATTCGTGCCACACAGCACCAGGACGCGCTGCGCATACAGGTGGAAGATAGCGGCAATGGAAAACCAGTTATCCTGAGCCCGGATGTATTTGAGCTGAACGGGAAGCAAACGGCAGTAGGCACTAATCGTGAGCGAGGTGTAGGGTTGGGTCTGGTGCTTTGCCGCGATTTCACAGAGGCATTAAAAGGTAAAATCTGGTTCGAAACATCTCCGGTATCAGGCACTACTTTTATAGTACAGTTGCCGTTGGCTTATAGTAAAAACATCAGTGCTTTGCCTGCTCATGCTGATGTGTCCTGACAAGGGCTCCTTCTAACCCCTCGGCTTTAAGGGTTGTAACAGGCACCGTAACCGGAGGCGGTATAAGAACGGATGTGGCGGGCCTGGCAGGCACGTCAGCTTTTGGATCGTTTTCCTGTTCCATTTTGCTTAGCATATAGGCTGTCAGAAAACCAATCACCATCACCAGTCCGCTAAAATTATGTACTTTCTCAAAGGCCTCCGGAATCATGGTATCGGCCAGCATTGCCAGAATAGCGCCTGCAGCTACCGCCGTGGTTGCCGCCAATACTGTAGGTGGAAAGTTGCTGAAGATGGTGTAGCCTAACCACGCCGAAATGCCAGAGGCGACAGCGATGCCTCCCCACACCAAAAAAACATATGGCAGTTTTCTGCCGGCTTCTTTCATGCCGGAGGCGCTTGAAAGCCCTTCCGGAAGATTCGACAGCCCAACGGCGATCACTGTTACCACACTCACGGCACCGCCGCTGATGAAGCCGATGCCGAGCACAATCGATTCAGGAATACCGTCCACCAAAGCCCCGACAGCCAGGGCCAGTCCGCTTCCGGCATCTTCCTGTTCCGAAGGCTGCAGGCCACCGGACCGCTTCCGGTGTTTTGCCCCGTTCTTTGCCAGCAACCAGTTAGCCCCGGAAAAAATAACAGCTCCGCAGAAAAAGCCGATGGCCGTCGCCATAAAGCCTCCCTGCTCATAGGCTTCTTCCACAAGTTCAAAAGACAAAGCTGAGATTAAAACGCCACTTCCAAAAGCCATCACACCTGCTACCAGGCGCTGCGGTATTTTTAGAAAGTAACCAAGTGAGGCACCCAGCACCGAGGCAGAACCCACCACTAAACCCCAGAAGGCAGCTTGTAAGGAAAGAGGCATAAAATGAACGTTTCGATAGCAACATGTAAACTGTCACCTATACGTTATACTTGCATCTTAGATAATCTAGAGGGTTTTATCCACTGTCTTCCGGATAACTTCATCGAGTTCGTAGCTGCTTTCCAGTAGCATAGCACAGATATTTTTGAGGTTCTGGTCTACCTCCATCTTCTCCAGGATCATGGCCAGCCCCATGATATTAGATAGTGGTCGCCTGAGTATGTGCGATTGTTGCCAGGCAATTTCCTCCAGCTGGTTGTTCTTGAGGTTCAGCAAAGACTGGGTGGCCTTTAGTTGCTCCTGCTGCACCATATAGTTGGTAATGTCATAGCCCAGGCAAAATACACCCTCCGGCTCGTTGTTTTCATTGAAAATTGCTTTGTACTCCCACTGCGTTATGATATAGCCTCCTTTTCCATCGTGCTTCCGGATAGTGGCCGGATATACATTACCTGGATTTTCAAAGCACCTGACAGATACCTCCTCACAGGTTTTTACATCGTCTGGGTGCATGGTAATTTCGAAAGGCTGCCCCAGAATTGAGCCATGCACATGCTCAAAGGTCTGAATGTAGTTTGTATTCAGATAGGTGTAAACACCTGTCATGTCGGTGGTGATAATATAGAATAGCGTTGAGTTATCTAACAGCTTTTTCGTTTCCTCGAAATCTTTCAGGAGCATCTTAAACAGTGGATTGTTAAAAAAAAGTAGCCAGTGCTTTTTTTAGTCAGCTCCGCTTACTTTAAAAAATAAAAATATATCTTCTAGCTAATATAAATAAAAAATAACAATTACCCTGTCATTCTGCTTTTGGGCTGAGGTGAAAAGTAAAAATACCTTTTTAAAACTAGGTACAAACCACCAACTGTACTTCCCCGGGTATGTATTCGCTGGCGCTGAATAAAGCAGTCTATACCGGTGGTGGATCAGAAAGCAGCATTATATTTTAATTAAAAGCTTAATTGAAGCTCAGACATCCGGAACTGCTTTGTTAACTCTAAAGTCTTTTAGTAACTTTAAAGCTCCAAACACCCTTAACGTTACGTCTAGTTTCTTTTTTATGAAAAAGAGCATTTTTTTAATTTCTGCTGCACTGATGCTTTTCTCTGAAGTTTCGGCCCAGGAAGCTAATGTTACACCCGAAACACCTTCTCCTGCAGCAAAACGCGCTCCTTTAAAACTACAGTTTCCTAATGATCCGGGCTGGAATGTGATTAAGGAAGGTCAGAAACTAGAGTTTGATGTTCAATCATCCGGCGGATCAGGCAAAACAGTAACTTATTACCTGTTGCAGGGCAGAGTAGAAGGCATGCACTTCGACTCTACAGGCCTCTTTTCCTGGATACCCAGCTATGACTTTGTAGACAGACTGAGCGGCAGCCGTAACCTGCAGCTGATGTTTGAGGCCAGGAACGATCGGGAAGAAAGCGTAAAACAGGTTGTGGAATTTAAAGTGGAGCACGTAAACCGCCCTCCTTTTGTAGGCGAGCTAAAACCATTTTATGTGCGCTACAATGCACAAAACACCTATACCATAGAAGCATCTGCTATTGGCGACGAAGACGGTGATCCCATTGTGATTATACCTAATATAGAAAGTATGCCGGAAGGCGCCAAGCTTTCAGAGCAGGGCGAATTTACCTGGAAACCTTCCTATACCCAATTTAACAAACTTCAGAAGTCACCCATGATGCTGGAGTTCTTTGTAGAAGACCAGCCTTCCAAAGCACGCACCAAAGGAAGCTTTAAAATAGCCATTACCCAGCAGGACCTGGAGCCGAACATGCAGATGATACCCTCGCAGAAAAGCTTCCGTTATAAAGAGGATGCCACCATCAACCTGAAGTTCCAGGTTTCGGACCCGAACGGGGAAGCCGATATTTCCTCCGTAAGCTTTATTTCAGAGAATCCCAAAGTGCCGCAAAGTGCCCTGGTAAAAAACACAGCCACGCAATACGAATTTATCTGGAAGCCCGGGTATGACTTTGTGCAGGACCCGCTGGATTCTTTATCCTTCAACGTCACTTTTTTTGTGATAGATAAATCACATAAAAGAGATGAGCGCACGGTTAATTTCACCATTCTGAATGCCATAAACGAAGCGGAAAAGGACCGGAAGCTCTACAGCGAGTACCGCTCTTCTTTGGTAAGAGCCTGGGATCTGATGGAGCAGCTGAAGGATGCCGAAAAGGACCTGAAGAAAAAATACAACCGCGCCCGCAAAGGCAAAAAAGGCAGATCGCTTACCAATGCCACGCTTGGAGCGGTAACGGGTATTTCTCCTGTTGTGATAGAAGACCCGACTGATTCGAAGAAGATTACAACCATTGGTGGCACAACCGTTATGACCATAGGCACCCTGGAAGCGACAGAGGTAATAGGTCGCTCTACCAAAGACCTGGTGGAAAGGCTGAACTACATCATGGAAAAGCGCAATGAGCTGCAAACGAAAGGAGATATCTTTGCCCGCAAGTATGCCCTTAAATCGTCGCGCCGCAAGCAGGAATTTATGAAAGATGTAGACGATTTTGTAGCGGTTATGAACCTAAAAGGATTGGTAGCGCTCGAGTTGGATGCCAGCTGGCAGAACAAGAATAAATCGTCAGACGAAAATATTGCCAAAACCTTCAAGGATTTCAGTCCGGAAGAATAGGCAAACCCCTGTCTTACACAATGTACCTGTTTCAGATACCAGGCCTTATGCTTGTTCTGAGGCAGGTACTTTTTTTTGAAGCTGATTTTACATTTGCTCCGGATCCTATCCCCCTGCCCTCTTTTATACTATATTAGCTATAAACTATTCTGTATCAAATTATTAATACAGCAACTTTGTTGCGCATTTTTTACGTATGCATAACTAGTTACAAAGTCCAATAGTACAAAATAAAACATACTGAAAAAATGGCAATATCACTGAAACCAATACAGGAACAGGTAATCGTAATTACAGGGGCTTCGAGCGGCATAGGCCTGGCCACAGCCAGGGCTGCTGCTAAAAAAGGAGCAAAACTGGTGCTCGCTTCCCGCAACGAAGAAGCACTGGAAGAAATCGTGGAGCAGATAAACATGGAAGGCGGCCGTGCCATTCATGTTGTAGCCGATGTGGGCAAAAGCGAAGATATACAGCGTATCGCCGATGCCGCCCTGAAAGATTTCGGTGGTTTCGACACCTGGGTTAACAATGCCGGCGTTTCCATTTATGGCAGGCTGGAAGATGTTAGCGAAGAAGACAGCCGCAGGCTTTTCGATACGAATTTCTGGGGCGTTGTTTCAGGCTCGCTCATTGCTGCCAAGCAACTAAAGATGAAAGGCGGCGCCATTATCAATGTTGGTAGTGTACTTTCTGATGTGGCCATTCCGATACAGGGCATGTACTCAGCTACGAAGCATGCTGTAAAAGCCTTCACCGATGCCCTTCGCATCGAACTGGAAGAAGAAAACGCACCTGTATCCGTAACACTTATCAAGCCTTCTGCCATCAATACTCCTTACCCGCAGCACGCTAAGAATTATACGAAGCAAGAGCTGACACTTCCGCCACCAGTTTATGCACCGGAAGAAGTAGCTTATGCGATTCTTCATGCTGCTGCTTCACCTAAGCGCGATATTATAGTAGGTAGTGGCGGTAAAATGATGAGCAGCACCAATAAGTATGCGCCAAAACTGATGGATCTGGCTGGGGAAACCATGCTGATAGATCAACAGCTGCGCGAGGAAAAGGCGCGCCATTTTGAGGGTTCCCTGCACAAACCGGGAAGAGACGGAGAAGTGCATGGTAATTACGAGGGGCACGTGATGAAAACCAGTTTCTATACCCGTGCTGCTTTAAATCCTGTTATAACAGGGGCAGTAGTGGCAGCCGCCAGTGCTGCAGCGGTAGCCTTGCTTGGAAACAACAAACTAAAGCAAATGGCTAAAAACGCAGCCGAGCAGGTGAAATAGCAAGAAACCAAATTATACTAAAGCCGCAGCAGGTATCCTTCTACAGGTGCCGTGCTGCGGCTTTTTTATTTTAATATCCTCTGGTTATTGTAGTCATAAATACGGATTCCGTCAAACTAAAACGGATTAAAAACCCGTAATTATTCAGGAATTAATTGATTATCAGATAAGTTATATTTACCTGACAGCTAACCATGAACACAAACTTGTATGGCAGAAATTTTACAGCAAGAATTAGAGAAGTTTGAAAGAATGGTTCTTAACGGGGAAATTCCCTGCTTCGCAATTTATTTTATTCAGAACGGGTTGTTGCTTAAATCCACTAACCAGAAGATCGAAAAGGAGATTAAATTACCAGAAGCCTTTATGAATACGCTAAACAGTTATTCGTATGGCGTGGATGTGATAGTATACCGCACCATAGATTACTCCTGCCTCAAAAGCTTGATCAATGCAAAAGTCTCTGTAGAAAAAATGATCAAAAATAAATAAGCGCTTTACACCTTATTACCCCTTAGCCTACCTCTCCCATCTGTTCATCATCGGATAGAGCCGATTGAGACAACAGTAAACGAAGCCGCTCGATATGCACTTTCATTTCTTCGGCTTTTTCTTCCTGCATGGTTGCCCAGCGGCGGTTTCCCTTGTTGGATTCGTTCTGCGACATATTCAGGAGAATGTTACGACGTTCTTCCAACGTGCGCAGTGCCACCCAAAGTGTTTCCTCTACGTGGTTAGTCATGCTTGTCAGAAGCGATTCTCTTGAAAAGGCATGCCCTGAATGGCACCTGTAACGTGTAATATTGCCCTCTTCGGACATATCCCAGAGCCCTCCGCCACACTCAGGGCATGAATAAGATGTTCTCTCACCGGAATTTTCAAGTTCATTTATGCTGGTCATGGTACTGCTTGTCATAACTTTTTCGGCTATCTTAGCCTCCGCCCAAATATCAGAAGGCACTGTAACGGATCCTGACACATGTTCTTGTACCAGTTCCACCAGAAGGTTTCCCATTATATTTAATTCAACCGCATGGTCTACCGCTATGTGCCGGAGAACATTCAGGGGCAAAGCCGGGAATTCAGCATCGCTGGGGTCCTGCACCACCGTGGTTCCACCACTGCGGCTGATGCACTCCATCCCCAGCACACCATCACTCATAAAGCCGGTTAAAATAACACCAATCGTATTAGGGCCATGATATGCAGCGGCCGACCGGAACAGCGGGTCTATACTAGGTCTGAACTGGTTTTCACGGGGCCCGCGAACAACCAAAAGCTCATTATCCCTGAGCAGGAGATGCCTGTCTGCCGGAGCCATGTAAACAGTGGCGGGCTCTATCTTCTCCTCGTGCCTGGCCACCTTGCAGGTAAGCTTCGTAAACTGGTTCAGGCGGTTTACCAGAAAAGGAGCAGACGAATCGGTGCTCAGATGTTGCACAATTAACACAGATGCGGGTAAGTTTTCAGGTACTGCCGCCAAAAGTTTGCATAAAGCTTGCATGCCACCAGCCGAAGTGCCTATTACTATAATTTTAGTGGCTTTTCTTTCCATTAATGTATTTTAGCGTGTATACAAGCTTTACCTGTAATGGCTAGTTTCTACGCAGGAGAACATATAGAGTTGAAGCAGGCTAAAATGCCACCTCCTCTTCTTAAGAACAACAGGGTATTTATACATATCAGAACTGTCAAACCAATCCACAAGAAATCCCCTTCCGGATTTTAATCATTTAAAAGCGTAAATTGCCTGAAGGATATAACAGAGCGCCATTGTGCAGGAAAAAAGCATGACACACACAGGTAGGAAAAACACGAAACGTAGTATAAACAGCAAAACACAGCCCGATAACACCCAGGACCTTTTCGTGATTGGCGTAGGTGCATCGGCTGGGGGCTTACAGGCTTTCTCAGCGCTTTTCAGCGCTGTGCCAAACGATAGTGTGTCTTACGTTATTGTGCAGCATCTTTCGGCGCAGCACATCAGCATGCTGACAGAGTTGGTATCGGAGCAAACGATTTTACGTGTAGAAGAAGCCCAGGATAATATGCCGGTTGTGGTAAACCGGGTGTATGTAATTCCAAACAATAAAGAACTCATCATTAAGAACAACCGCTTATACCTGCACGATAAAGACCGAAGCAACCGCTCTGAAACAGTAGACACCTTTTTTAAGTCTTTAGCCGCAGATAAGGGCTTTCGGGCGATAGGCATCATTTTGTCAGGAAACGGCACCGACGGCACCGAGGGCATTGTGGCTATAAAGAAAGCAGGTGGCATGGTAATAGTGCAGGACCCGGCTACAGCAAGAAACAACAGTATGCCTTTAAATGCCATGAACACCGGCTATGCTGATTTTGTAGTGCCGCCGGAGGAAATGCCTGCTGAAATAATGAATTATGTAAAAGTTGCGCCTATTGCCAACCGGCTTTCAGAGCAGGTAATGAGCAACAGCGAAACGGCTGTGCTGCACATGCTGGAGATGATTCATGAGCGTACCGGAATAGATTTCAGCAACTACAAGATGCCCACTATTGTCCGGCGCATCAGCAGGCGAATGGCTTTTAATGAAATAAACAACCTGCACGATTACCTGGACTTCCTGAACCTGAACCCTGCGGAAATCGAAATCCTGAGCAAAGAATTTCTGATAGGTGTTACCAAATTTTTTCGCGACCAGGAAGCTTACAGCATCCTGGGAAAAAAAGTAATTCCGGTTCTTGTAGATAGCAAGAAAGTGACAGATCAGCTAAGAGTATGGGTGGCAGGTTGCTCCACCGGCGAAGAAGCCTATTCTATTGCTATCCTGCTACGGGAGTACATGGATAAAGTAAAAAAAGAACTGGAAGTGAAGATCTTCGCCTCTGATATAGACCGGGATGCCCTGGAGTTTGCCGGTAAAGGCTGCTACCAGTCCTCCAGCTTGGAAAATGTTTCGGAAGAAAAGCGCAACGAATACTTTATTATAGAGGAAGGAAAATACCGGGTAAACCAACGGGTACGCCGCATGGTTATCTTTGCGCCACATAATGTTATCAACGATCCTCCCTTTAGCAGAATAGACCTGGTAAGCTGCCGTAATATGCTTATTTACCTGAACCAGCCGCTGCAGAAGAAAGTAATAGACAAGTTTCATTATGGGCTGCTGGTAGGCGGTTATCTTTTCCTGGGTTCCAGCGAAAGCATAGGCGAACAGAAAAGCTTTGCCGAAGTCAGTAAAAAATGGAAGATCTACCGCAACATAGATCCTAAGTTTTCTATCGGAATAGATGCTTTCGGGCACAACAACATCAGCAAAAAAGTTTCGGCTACTCCCCCTTTATCTGCTTTTCCGCGAGACCCGTCTGCCAGGCAGGTACTGGAGAACAGCTTTAACGATCTGTTAAGTGAAACCATCCTGGAAGAATCCGGCTATGCAGCTATATATATAGACGAAAACTTTGATGTATTACACGGAGCAGGAAAATTTAAAAACTATATAGATTTGCCGGAGCATAACTTTACGTTTAACCTGCTCAAGCTGGTATCACCCGATCTGTCGGCTTCTTTAGCCACCTTGCTGCGAAAAGCCATTCGTACCAGGGAAAAAATAGCTGCTTATAATATGCCGATCCATTTTGGTAGCGGCATGCACTTTGTTAATGTGGTGGTGAAGCCATATCTAGACAATAAAAAACTATCTCAGAATTTTATACTGGTACTCTTTAACGACAACCTGCAAATGCCGGTGGCCACCACCCCGCTTGTTACGGCTACAGATACTGATCAGGATTTGCGGGTGCAGGAACTTGAAATTGAACTGCAGCATACCAAAGAAGACCTTCAGGCAGTGGTAGAAGAGCTGGAAACATCGAACGAGGAACTGCAAAGCACTAATGAAGAGCTGCTGTCGAGCAACGAGGAATTGCAAAGCACCAATGAAGAGCTACAGTCGCTTAACGAGGAGCTGCACACAATCAATACAGAACATCAGTACAAGATAAAAGCTTTAATGGAGCTCGACGACGACCTGAACAATTATTTCAGAAGTACTGACATCGGGCAGATATTTGTTGACCGGAAACTCAGCATCCGCAAGTTTACACCTGCAGCCACCAATCTCATTAATTTAATAGAAAGCGATATTGGTCGTTCCATTTACCAGATTTCCAATAATCTGCGCTACGATTTGTTGATTGAAGATATACGCCATGTTATCGGCACTACCAAAACAATAGAGAAAGAGGTGCAGGATAAAAACGGGCAGTGGTACCAGATGCGCATTCTGCCCTATATTACACAGGAAAGCAAAATCGATGGCGCGATTGTTATTTTTATCCAGATAAACGAGCTTAAAAATCTTCATCTGCTGCACGAGGGTATCTTAGACAGCTCTCCGAATGCAGTAATGGCGCTTAAGGCTATCTTTAACCGGACCCACACGATTATTGATTTTGCCTTTACTATTTTAAATCATAAAGCGCAGGAATTTCTGAACCGTTCTGAAACAGAGCTACTCGAAAAATCGCTCTGGAAAGAATATCCTTCCCTGTTGCAACAGGGCATGTTCGAAAAATTTGTACATGTGGTGCAAACAGGGGAACATTTGCATGAAGAGCAATCTCAGAACCTGGACGGCGAAACGCGCTGGCTTCACCTGGATGCGGTTAAGTTTAACAACGGCCTGGTGCTTACCATTCAGGATATAACGGAGCGGAAAAATGCGGAGAAAGTACTGCAGCAGCAGCAGTTAGAAATCAAATCCAACGCTGAACGCTTCCGTACCTTACTGGAAGCTATTCCGAACATTACCTGGACAAATAAATTAACCGGCGAAAACGAGACCTTTAATGATGTCTGGTATACCTATACGGGTCTTTCAAAAGAAGAATCTGTTGGCTGGGGCTGGACTAAAGCATTTCACCCCGATGACCTGGAGAGTCTTATACTGGAATATAAAAACTGCCTGAAAACAGGTGAAGTGCATACCGGCCAGGCACGCATTTTTAATAAAGCCGAAAATCGTTACCGCCTGCACCTCATCAAGGATGTTCCCATCCGGGATGAGCAGGGTAAAATCATGCTTTGGATTGGCACTGCAACTGATATCCAGGAACAGAAAGATGCCGATGAAACAAATGTGAGACTCAGGCTGTCGCAGCAGCGCGAAATACTGAAGGCTATCCTTAAAACGCAGGAAGCGGAGCGTGACCGAATTTCTGAAGCCTTGCACAACGGCTTGGGGCAAATCTTATATGCAGCCAAACTGAACCTGGCCAACATGACGCCGATGGGTACCGAGGAGAGAAACATAAAAGAGAAGGTAGATATATTATTGAAGGAAAGCATAGCGGTTACACGGCACATCTCGGCTGAACTTACTCCCAATGTGCTCAAAGACTTTGGCCTGCCAACCGCTATCGAGGAAAGTATATCACGGCTACGCAATCATCAGTTACAGATTACTTCCGAAATAACCGGCTTTAGCGAACGATTGGACTATACCGCAGAACTTGCCATGTACCGGATCATACAGGAGCTCCTGAACAATATAGTGAAACACTCCAAAGCAACACAGGCCAGCGTATACCTGGTAAGGGAAGGGAATGATGTAATCCTGAAGGTAGAGGATAATGGCATCGGGATAGATAAGAAGGAGCTGCAACAGTTAAAAGGCATCGGCCTGAACAGTATTCAGAACAGGATAAAGTTACTGGAAGGAAAGTTTTCGGTAGACTCTACCCCGCATAAAGGAACTGTTTTTACCATCGCTTTTCAACTCTAAACAATTCCTCTCTTTTTCCATAGTACAAAAAGAAAGGCTGCCCTTTCAGAAGAGCAGCCTTTCTTTTTGTACTTGCTGGTAATTACTTTTTAATGACTTTCATATTGCCTGATTTCCCTTCCGAATCAACGTACTTAAGAATGAACAGACCAGATTTGATGTCCATTCCTGTTAAGTCGAGTTCTAAACTTCTGTTTCCTGCGTTCAGTTCTTTTGCCTCTTTTCTATAAACAAGCTTACCGGACTGGTCATATAGTGCCAGTTGCGTTATCTCGGCTTCCTGTCCGCTGAAATCGATCATGAGTCTGTCGCTGAAAGGATTTGGATAAGCAGCTACTTTCTCTGTAAAAGATGGGTTGAACTCTTCGGCTAAGGTAGCATTGGAAGTGCTGGAAGCAGTATAGATCAGGTCGATCGGGGAAAGTCTGTTCCCACCGATAGGTCTTTCCATGGCTCCGCCTGGCAGCTGCCAGCCTACGGCCAGGTGGTCTCCCCCGCCGCCTTCCACGTGCAGGGCCTCGATGTAGTAGCGCTTGCCAGCCTCCAGCCTGATCTTCCTCGACTGCTGAGAAGAGAACTTGTCCCACTCGCGGGCGCTGGTCCAGCTGCCGACAGAGGCAATCTTCTCCTTCTGAGACGGGCTCTCGGAGCTGCTCAGCCAAAGCTCGGCCATGTCGTCGCCGGAGATCCAGAAGGTGTAGTCGCCGGTGGCAGGTGCCGTGATGTAGCCGCTCAGGCGCTGGCCGTAGTTGTCGCCCACATTAGAAGGCGCCTCAAACGTATTGAGC
This sequence comes from Pontibacter sp. SGAir0037, assembly GCF_005491705.1. Lineage (NCBI taxonomy): Bacteria > Pseudomonadati > Bacteroidota > Cytophagia > Cytophagales > Hymenobacteraceae > Pontibacter > Pontibacter sp. SGAir0037. The sequence continues at coordinate 1,649,035 of NZ_CP028092.1, forward strand.
GTAGAAGTAGCGTAAGGCGCTTTAGACACAGGAATGTCGCCGATGCCGCCGTGCACATCATCCCACAACTCACGGGTAAGGCTGCCGTTGGTAGCAGGGGCTTCCGCCACATCAGCAGAGAACCTGTTCCCACCGATAGGTCTTTCCATGGCTCCGCTTGGCAGCTGCCAGCCTACGGCCAGGTGGTCTCCCCCGCCGCCTTCCACGTGCAGTGCCTCGATGTAGTAGCGCTTGCCGGCCTCCAGCCTGATCTTCCTCGACTGCTGAGAAGAGAACTTGTCCCACTCGCGGGTGCCGGTCCAGCTGCCGACAGAGGCAATCTTCTCCTTCTGAGACGGGCTCTCGGAGCTGCTCAGCCAAAGCTCGGCCATGTCGTCGCCGGAGATCCAGAAGGTGTATTCGCCGGTGGCAGGTGCCGTGATGTAGCCGCTCAGGCGCTGGCCGTAGTTATCGCCCACATTGGAAGGCGCCTCAAACGTGTTGAGCGTAGAAGTAGCATAAGGCTTTTTAGACACAGGAATATCGCCGATGCCGCCGTGCACATCATCCCAGAATTCACGGGTTATAGCGCCGGTAATAGGCTGGCCGCTATTGCCTCCGTTGTTATTACCGTTACCGTTATTGCCGTTACCATTGCCATTATTATCGTTCTGCGATGGCTTATTGCTTATTGTAATACTTACAGCACTGGAAGTAGATGTCGCACCTTTATTATCAATTGCAGTCGCTGTCAGGTAGTAGCTACCCATTTTAGGCTTATCAATGGTAATAGCATAAGGGCTTTGAGTAGCTTCACCTAATTTGTTACCTGCATCAAAGAACTCTACCTTCGAAATAGAACCATCCGGATCGGAGGCATTGGCAGTTATTGTTAAAGCCTTTCCATGCTCATGCGTTGCGTTGGCAGCAGGAGAAGCAATGCTCACCGCCGGAGCCTTGTTTGCATTTGATTGCGAGGCAGGGCCAATGGTTAAACCATTTCGCTGCACCTTCTGCAACCATGTATTGTACTCGTTAATTTCATCCTGCTTTGTTATTTTCCCTGGCAGGAACGTATTGTTAACATCTTTTACAGTGCCATCCGGGAAATAATTAGACTCCACTCTGTAGTCTTTTCGCATTACCCCGATCACGTTGTCGCGCATCACATTGTTAAAGGTAGCTCCTGTTTTATAGTAGTCGTACCCATAGAGGCCATTGTTGTAGGTATTCATGGGTGTGCCATCATCGAAAAGGCCGGAGTTGATAGCGCGGTTGTTGTACACCTCGATGTTGTTTCCGGATGCAATACCATAGTTGTGCTGGCCGATGTTTACTGTATGGTTTTCATATACCTTCAAGTGGGCCGTCACCATCGACTTCGGATCGCTTTTACCATCCTGCGGGGAGTCAGACAAAATACCGCCACCAGAGTAAACACTGGCAGTAGCAGGAATCGGATAAGCTCCTTTTAAGAAGTTGTTGTGAATACGGATAGGTGAATGAGGCGTGCCCCGCGAATTGTAGAGGTTGATGTTTTCCTCTACCAGCGAGTTGTTTGGCTCGTTAAATACCTCGTTCCAGGCAATCTCTGCGTGAGGTACTTCGCCACGGAAGTTAAACTTAACAAAGTTGGAGATCTCCATACCTCCGTACACCCGTCCATCGATGTTCTTTGCCTTGTTGTAACGGATTTTGATGGTTTCAGACTCTGTTCCGTTACCGCTGTAGCGTACAGAAAGCGCTATACCTGCCGTACCTTCCATGTAACAGTTCTCTACCACTACATTTCTGAAATCATCAACAATCAAAAAGCGACGTGGCTTTTTGTAGCTTCTCCACGGTGTGGGAGGCAAGCCGTAGCCATTGGTGTTTCGAACAGTAATGTTCGCCCGGTAACTCCAGGATTTAATTAAATAACCAGCTCCGCGAATGTTGGAATTAATGATGGTTACAGGTTCAGAAGTTTTGATTTCGACGGCGGGCACTTCTGAATCCCGTGATTCCCAGTTTCCGGTGTAGGTACCACCTTTCGTGATTACAAATGGTCCACTGTAGGACTGAGCACTAGTTTGAGATGAGATTAGTAATCCGACTACTACTGCAATAAGCATGGAAACGGCCCGGTTGCAGATGTTTTGTGTGTAGTTGTTGATTAACTCCATAAACGCTAGTTTAGTTGAAAAAATACTTACTTGTTGTGACTTTTAGTATTAAAAATTTACCTATAGCAATTTTTTTAGTAATCAGCAAAAGAGATTAAACAAAAAAAGAACATTCGAAACATTTATAGTACAATATGTAATTGTTTCAAATATAGAGGGAAAATTTTTAATTCTGCAAATAAAAAGTCTACCTGATGTGAAAATTTTTATATTAAAACATTTATATATTACCATAAGGGGCACTAAAAAGGGCGCTACAATAGTGTTAAACCTGAATCGGTAATCTCAAATATTATAGTATATGACTAAAATTATATTAAAAATATCATATACTAGATTTGATGTTTTGTGCTACTCCAAATACAACATTACCTGCTTTCTGACTTCAAAATTGCACCAAGTTTACCCCATCTTGTTTGCCCGGGAAGGATTAGTGAAGACTTTTTATACCAACATTAAGTATTAACTTATTGATTAGTAAAGTCTTTACGTATTAACCACATAAAAATTAAGTAAAAAATATATGGTATTATTTATTTAAATACTTAGATTTGTTTGACTGAATAAAGCAATTATTTCTACTGTTAATGCAAATAGCTGTTTTATTGTATCATCGTCAGCCGGGCACAGTCCGGAAAATTCAACCTTTCAACACTTCTGAGGAAGTTTAGCCATGAGTACCTTTAAAACAGAAAAGCAGAAAAACGGCCAAAAGCTACTAGTGCGTCTAATTGGAGAACTGGATGCCAACACGGCTGTAAAAGCACACCAAGAACTGGAAGGTGTGAACACCCTTTGTGACATTACCTCCCTTATCCTGGATTGTGCAGCGTTAAGTTATATTTCTTCTGCCGGTATAGGTGTTTTACTTTCCCTGCAACTGCTCTGCAAGGAAAAAAATGTACAGCTCTCGCTCTGCCACGTCCCTCCTCATATTTTAAATGTGCTCGAAATAATTGGCCTTGACAAGAAGATTCATGTGCTCCATACCGATGTAGAGCTTCATCACCTGCTGGAGAACAACCCTTTGTAACAGCAGCTGAAGCAGCTGCAAAAGCACATCCCACCGGCCTGCCTGATAGCTGTACCGCCCAAAAAGTAAGGAAATAAGTTTTGTACCTGCGCTTATTTTATTACTTTTTGGGCGGTATGCCGTTTTATGCTACTAAAAAGGATTTGTTCACAGAAAATAAATAAAGCTTTATGCCCTCAGTAACCTCTATTCTGGAAGACCTGCAACAAAGGCTGGCAGAGCCTAACTGGCAGGAACTGCTGCTCGAAATTATTGCCGCCTTCGACTGCTCCACCGGCACCATCCATACCCTGGATAAAAACTCCAACCTGCTCCTGTTGCAGGCACAGCAAGGTATACCAGCCTTCCTGCTCCCTAAAATGGAACAGATCCCGATTGGGAAAGGCATGGCAGGAATAGCGGCAGAACGGAAGCAGCCTGTCGAAATGTGTAACCTGCAGACAGATGAATCCGGAGTGGCACGTCCGGCAGCCAGAGAAACGAAAGTGGAAGGCTCTATTGCCGTTCCGATGCTTTTAGAAGGCGAATTGTATGGCACACTTGGAGTCGCCAAACCTGTTCCCTATGATTTCACAGAAGAAGAATCGGATAACCTGCTTCAGATCGGTGCCGAAATCAGCCGAATTTTAAAATCAAATGCACCCAAGCACCTTAATTCCTGAACTTAAACCTTTACGCCTACATGCGCTACTCCCTCCTGATTGCCAATGCCTCTGTTATTGACGGAAGCGGGGCAACACCTTATACAGCCCATGTGCTGCTGCAAGGCGACACCATTGCGCTAATTGATAAAAGCCTTTCTACTGAACACCAGGCAGAAAGAACCATTGACGCCAGCGGGCTGGTGCTGACCCCCGGTTTTATAGATGCCCATGCCCACGGTGAACCCCTGGAAGAACCGGCTTTCCATAATTTTCTGGCCATGGGCATTACAACCATTTGCCTCGGCCAGGACGGCTTTAGCCCCGAACACGAAGATGTGCGGGGCTGGATGGAGCAGGTGGATGCTGTAAAACCAGGCGTGAACATAGCGATGTTCGCCGGCCATAATACCATTCGCATGCTTTCAGGTACACAGTATGCGCCTGTGCCTTCGGAAGAAAACTTTCAAGCGATGGAGCGGCTACTCGAAGATGCGCTGGATGCCGGCTGCTTTGGCTTAACCACCGGCCTGGAGTATAACCCGGGTTATTATGCAGCGCAGGCAGAACTGGACAGGCTGGCACAAACGGTTGGCCGGAAAGGCGGACTTATTATGAGCCACATGCGCAGCGAACACAACGACCATATCGCCCCGGCTATCGAGGAACTGCTTTCGCAGGGGCAATATTGCCCTGTGCAGGTATCTCATATTAAAGTAGTATATGGCAAAGGCCGGAAAAGAGCAGAGGAAATTCTGGCACAGCTAAGCGAGGCAAGGGCACGTGGCATACAGGTAACCGCAGACTTTTACCCCTATTACGCCAGCTATACCAGCATCGAGATTCTTTTCCCGGAATGGGCCAAGAAGCCCTTCGATTACGAGGCAGTAAAGCAGCAGCGTGGTGCAGAACTACTGGATTTTCTGCGTAACAAGATCATCCAGCGAAACGGGCCGGAAGCCACACTCATTGGCTCTGGTCCGTTTAAGGGAAAGAACCTGGCTCAGATTGCCGAAGAACGTAACAAGCCTTTTGAAGAAGTACTGATGCACGACATCGGGCCCTACGGAGCTTTCGGTGCTTATTTTATCATGGACGAGGTGCTGCAGGAAACCCTGATCCAGGACCCATACATTATGCTTTGCACCGATGGCAGCCCCGGCATGAACCACCCCAGAAGTTTCGGTGCCTTTGCAAAAATGCTGGAGACATACGTTACCAGAAAGCAGCATTTCCCACTGGAAGAGGCCGTGCGTAAAATGACAGGCTTTACCGCCGAAACCATTGGTCTAGCAGACAGAGGCTTCGTGCGGGAAGGCTACAAGGCCGACCTGCTCCTCTTTAACCCGGAGGAAGTAAAAGAGAACACCACCTATATTCAGACAAACCAGCTGGCTACCGGCTTCCGGTATGTGCTTCTGAATGGCGAGCTGGTAAAAGAGAACGAACAGATACGCGAGAGCCGTGCCGGGAGAATGCTGAGGAAGTAACTTACATTTCACCTGCTCCACTGCCATACAGGTAGCGGAGCAGGTGAAATGAAGGTTTATTTTTACCTGCCATGCTCGACCTTGAATACCCAGGCATAGTTGCAGGGCATGTTGCCGGGATGTATTGCCGGTGGCGTAATTGTAAGCGTGTTGTTTCTATAGGCAGCTTTCACCTTTACTTCAGTGCCTAACATACGAACACGACCTCCTTTGCCAATACCTTTAATGGTGAATGGTTTTTCCGGCCATTTTGTACAGATAACATATACATCGTCTCCTTTAAGGGTATAAAAAATTGTTTGCCCATTGCTTTCGTGCGGTCTCTTTTCCCAGGCAGACGTGCCGTATATAGCTTCTCCGTTTACCTGTAGCCACTCCCCGATATCCAGCAGCCGCTCCTGCATAATAACAGGTATCAGTCCGTCGGCTTTAGGACCGATGTTCAGCAGCAGATTGCCTCCGTTGCTTACTTTTTCAATCAGCAGATCAACCAGCTGCTTGGAAGTATAATAGTGGTCGGTAGTTTCGAAACGGTTATAGCCATAGGAGGTGCCAATGCCCCTGCTCTCTTCCCAGGGATGCGCTGCTGCTGCCCCTATTCCTTCCTGGTTGTGCACCAGGTTATACTCGGTGGTATAGTAATCGCCATGCTTGCTGCGGGTCTCACTTCCCCACCTGTCGTTTGCCACCACTGTTTCTTTAACAGGAGATTCGTTGTAGAGCCAGGCCAGAAAAGCTTCGCTCTTCAGTTTGTCGCTGGTATAGTCCCATTCTCCATCTGAGAAAATTACCTCTGGCCTGTAACGTGTTACCAGGTCTTTCATCTGGGGGAGCATGTGCTGATCGACCCACTGGTCTAAAGTAGCCTCCGTATACAGCGGGTGGCTCCACTCCAGCAGAGAATAATAAAAGCCCATGCGCAGTCCCTGCTTTCTTACTGCTTCTGTTAACTCTCCCGCCAGGTCGCGGTGCGGGCCTATGGCTACGCTATTCCAGCGAGGGCTTTGCGCACTTGGCCAAAGGCAAAAGCCGTCGTGGTGTTTGGAAGTCAGGACTACATACTTCGCCCCTGACTTTCGAAAGAGTTCTGCCCATTTATCCGGGTTGAAATGTTCGGCCTTGAACATCGGAGCGAAATCCTGGTACGTAAAGTTTTCGCCAAAATGCCTGGTATGGTGCTTCAGGAACAGCTCGTTTTTTTGCAGTAACCTGTTTTCGTAATGTTCCGCATATTTTTCGTACACCCCTTCCACCTCATCAACAGGAGCATAAGCCGGCACCGCATAAGGTCCCCAATGAATAAAAATGCCGAATTTAGCGTCCTTCCACCAAGCAGGAGTTTCCCGTTGATCCAGCGACTCCCATTCAGGGGCATACTGCTGAGATGCAGCTTTTAAAGCAGCTAGCACTAAAAACATAGCCATACATAGTTTTCTTTTCATGAGCAGGTAAGTTTGAGCCGGAAACGGGGCCACCGGAATATTACCTTAAGTTAAAAAGAAGTATTTGCGAGTCAAATAAAAGAGAACTGATATAGCTGATTAAATGGCCGCCGCAGGTCATCAAAACCCGTTCACCTCCACCACTGCCCCGGCAGGCAGGTTGTTTAAAGTATACTCCCCCACCCTTACACGCACCAGGCGTAAGGTCGGGAAACCCACGGCAGCTGTCATTTTCCGTACCTGCCGGAATTTACCTTCCGTTACCGTTAAGGAGATCCAGCTGGTGGGGCCGTGGCGATCATCCCGGATTTTGCGGCTTCGTTCGGCGAAACCGGGGTCTGTTAACAGCCTGGCGGCCTTGCATGGAACAGTAGTATAGCGCTTACTGCCGACGCCTATTTCCACACCCTGCTGCAACCGGGCAATCGCTTCATCGTGTATCTGGCCATCCACCTGGGCATAATACTCTTTTTCAATTTTTTTGCTGCGGACGTGCTCGCTCATTTTCCCGTCAGTGGTCAGCAGCAACAGGCCCTCGCTGTCTTCGTCGAGGCGGCCAATAGCCATGGTGCCTTCCGGGAAGTCATACAGCTCTCCTAAAAGTTTTTTCTTTTTATTATCGCAAACAAACTGGCTGATATACCCATAGGGTTTATGCAGGAGAAAATGCCTATGCACCATCAGGAAAATAATCGTAATTTTAATTGCTCTGTTTCGCCGCAAAGGTAGCCAACTTTCCGGTTTATCTTACATGCAGGCAAAACAGCTAATGCACATTGCGCACGCCTAATACAAACAACCCTATGGAGCAGCAAGGAAGCTGGACAAAAACAGAAGACAATTACATGGATTTTGAATCGTCGGTCCTGCAACGTTTATACGAAACCGTTACCGACAGATACCACCAGGTATACAACAGCTACCTCGATGTTTACGACGACGATGAGGCGTACTATAAAGCAAAGGAAGAAGGCTACGAAATGGTAACCGACTATAAAACCATTAACGGCAGAGAAGAATTCGCCACTACCTACCTGACACCAGCTTATGTGCTGGACATCTGGTACGAGGTGGATGAACTAACCGGCAAAAGAGACTATACGAAAGGCTTTGCCAGGGTCAGCAGCAGGTAGCGCCTGCTGCCCTTACAGTGTAATTAGTTTTTCGCGTACCTTAAATGATTTTGTTTTTGCAGCAGAAAAAATTACGATAAAACGTATCTGGTGTCCGCTTTGGTTCTGAAGCACCTCCAAAGCCGATTTAAAACTGTCTAAAGCTGTTGTAAAAGCATTCTCGTGAGAGGCAGCATGGTAGTTCTGGTAGGTCACTTCATCTGCCCTGTTGATTTCCCTTACATAAGAGATTACCTCATGTTCAAGTACATGGCTTGCTTCATTCAAATAAATCACCTTATAACCTTTACTGCAAAGATCTTCCGAAGCTGCAAAAGCGGCTTCAAAATCAGCAAATCCGGTAATAACATAACCACTCCTCAAGTCAACAGTTTTCATATTCGATATTGTATTTTATAAAAGCGCAGCATGAAAGCAGGAGTATATCCTTAAATAGGTCTTCTGCTATGTATAATTTAAAAGTTTAATTTATTCTTTATATTTCAACATACATAATTTTAACTCATTAAGTGCCGCACAAGTATGAAAGTCGTGGTTTAATTTTATAATTGGGCATAAATACGGAGTAAACACCTGTTGTTAGCTGTTGTAATTACTTAACTGTCAGAAATGTACCTGAACCACATGATGCTTCCGCAGCTATAAAACCTAAGTGAAGGAAAGGGCACCCCTGCAATTGCCCTGCGGCAGGTAAAACAGTTTAATAGCTGAGCAGCAGCATTTGAAACAAAAAAGCTACCTTTCGGGGTACAAGCAGAATAGTTTTAAATGTTGTACAGCAAGCAGGCCTTTGCATAGGTCCTGCATGCCAAACCGAAAGAACAGACAATTTATGATAAAGGCTTATAAACTTTATACCGGAAACGACGGCCATTCCTATGTGGCTGCAGGTTATGTAGCAGAAGATATCAGCACCCTCACTACCTCCATTCATTTTAAGCAGACACCTCCTAACTCTGAGTACGACTGGCATACGGCACCCACCACACAGTTTGTCATAACGCTGGCAGGAACCTTGGAATTTACCACCAGCCTGGGCGACACTTTTATACTGCAGGCGGGAGAAATTTTAATCGCCACAGACACTACAGGGAAAGGCCATAAATGGCGCATGCTCGGAGATGCGCCCTGGGTACGATCCTATATAAAATTTGAGCACGACACACAGGTTAATTTTATTCCTGACCCGTCTGAAAGTGTAGCATAGCAGGCAACGACAACCTCGTTTCGGAAGCCCTGTACTGCCATACCGGCAGGATCAAATAATCATATTTTGATAAACTTTAATATTTAGGTTAATCATCGATAATTAACTACATTTACACGTTAATTTTCAGCCTAATAGCTTAATAATATTTTAAATACAATTTCTTTTAACAGCCAGGTTTTAGCTGGTGGTGAAAAAGTATAAATATAAAACTATTTTAACCGGGTTTATCTGCCGGCTTGCTGCCGGAAACCTGATGTAAAGTAGTGGCCGCAGGCAAAACTTAAGCTAATTTATAACAGTAGCAGCTTATCCGGGTAAAGCTTTATAAGCCGGATCTGTACCCAACGACTATAACGCACCTATGACGAAGACCAGCGCAGGTTTAGATTTTAGACGCCAATACTTTAGCAATAGCCATAGCACGCAGGCAGGGAAACTGCTTCTTTTCAGAAAGGCTAAACAAGTTCTCTTTGTTCTTTGCTTTTGTATCTTCTCTGCCACCAGCACCTACGGACAGACAACTACCCCGGAAGAGAAGTTTGAGCAGGCGCGTGATTTAGCTTTCAATCAAAAAAATTACGATGCTGCCATTCGGCTTTGCCTCGAAGCCCTGGAGCAGAACCCGGATAATGCCGACATACAAGTGTTTTTAGGCAGAGTGTATTACTGGAACGGCCAGCCTGAGGCATCGCTTCAGGTGCTGCAGCAGGCAATGGCCAGCAAACCCGATTACGAGGATGCCGCTGTAGCTATCGCGGATATTTCGTATTACCAGGAAAACTTTACAGCCTCCCTCTCCTACAGCGAACAGGGGCTGCAGTACCACCCGGCTTCCAGGCCGTTGATGCAGCGTAAAATCAAAGCCCTGGCTGCTCTTACGCGTTTTCAGGAAGCCTATGTGCTAACAGACAGCTTACTGGCCATTGATCCTTCCAACAACCAGCTGCGCTCGCTGGCAGAACAGCTCCGGGACTATAGCTCCAAAAGCAGGATAGGCCTTTCTTACGACTATACTTATTTCGACAGGCAGTTTGCCAACGACTGGCACATGATCAGCATCGATTATACCAGGCAGACCCGTGCAGGCTCTGTCGCAGGCAGGTTAAATTATGCCAACCGCTATGCACAAAGCGGTGTTCAGGTAGAGGCCGAAGCTTACCCCCGCATCTCCCAAACTTTTTATACCTATGCTAACCTGGGCTACTCACCAGATTACCCGGTATTCCCGAAGGTGAGAGCAGGTTTTTCGCTTTTTGCCAACCTGCCCAGGGCCTTCGAAGCAGAGGCCGGCTTCCGCTATCTTCACTTCGAAAACGATACCTGGACCTATACCGCATCGGTGGGTAAATACTACCACAAGTTCTGGTTTAATGCCCGCACCTACTTAACGCCCAGGCAGAATCAGCTATCTCATTCATACGCTTTTACTACACGCTACTACCTGAAGGGGGCTGATGACTTCCTCTCCTTTTCCATCGGCCAAGGCATAACGCCCGACGACAGAAGCCAGGCAGTTCAGTTAAATACGGTTTATAATTTGCAGACATTCCGGGTTGGAGCCGCCTATCATTTTACCATACATAGGCTGAATGTAGTGACGCTCAGTGGCCGTTACGAAAACGTGGAGTTCCTGCCCGAAACCAATGGCAACCAGGTTTACCTGGCCATAGGATATCAGCGGAGGTTTTAGCATTAATGATTATATGAGCAACATATTCCCATTGCGTTCGCTAAACTGGCCCCTGTTCCTGTTTACGTGGCTTTGCACTGGTTTTGCAGCCGGTGCTTACCTGTTGCTGGTGCCGCTTCGGGCTATTTTAACGTTTATTCGTGAAAACGAATACAGCAGCCTGACAGAAACTGCGGCAGTCGGCACCTGTATAATCCTGTTGGTGATTACTACCTTTGCGATCTCCTTTTACCTGGTTTCCCTTTTTTCCAGAAGCCACTCTCCCTTGCGCTATGCAGCTGTTCTTGCCCCCGTTGCTTTGGCAGGCTATGCGCTTTACCTGTTCCTAAACCCGGAGAACATACAATCCAGATCGGCCGGCACAGACCAGGTGGCACCCGGTTTTGCCATAGGTGCCTACCCGGAAGAAGAAAAACTGGAGCAACTTAAAGCTGAAGGTTACACAGGTGTAATCACATTGCTGCACCCGCTGGTAGTGCCCTTCGAACCCATATTATTGGAACAGGAAAGAGAAGCGGCCGAAGAAGTTGGCATAGAACTGATTGAAGCACCCATGCTTCCCTGGATTGGTGATAACTCCGCCTCCATCCAAAAGTTGAAAGCCCTTGCCCTTCATCCGAAAGGTAAGTATTACATTCATTGTTACCTCGGAAAAGACCGGGTGAACATGGTAAAGAAAATCCTGCTTGCCAGTAATCAGCCGCTGCAAAACGAACTGGAAGGAAGTGCCCGCACCTTACAGGACATCGCAGCCTTTGAAAGAGGACCTATTATACAGATAACACCAGCTATCTACCTGATCCCGCTTCCTACTGATGATGAATATTTCGGCTACCTGGTGGCCGGCGAGGCAGGCAGCATTGTATCTTTGCTGGACCCAAGCGTTGCCGATGACAAACCGCATATCGAAAAAGAGGCTGCTGTAGCGACTCAATATAACCTGCCCTACTACAACCTGCCCCTTAACGAACAATCTTCCCAGGCTGAAATGCGTGCCGTAGCCCGTGAAATTCTTACCTTACCCAAGCCAGTGGTAATACACCATTTCTCCACCAATTACGAACTCTCCCAGAAATTTGAAGCTGTACTACGGGAAGAGGTGAAGTAGTAAAGAGCAATATCTCCAACTAAACACTTTTTACATGGTTTTACATTTGAGCTGGTGCCAGAAGTATGATACCGCAAAATCTTCTTAAACAATTTTACTTCAAGCTATATAAATTCTAAATATAATTACAACTTTTAATACTCATTAAATTAATATATACTTATATTTAATTATATAATACAGATATTAATTCTTTATGAGCCAACTTGATATTCTCCGTCGGCACCTGACCATATTACGTCTGGTGCAGCCACCATTCCTATACCCCAGCAAAGCTAAAATATTAGAGCGTTTGCGCCAGGAAGATTTAGAATCGGTTTCCGCCAGAACATTTGATCGGGATAAACGGGAAATAGAAAGCTTCTATGGCATTCGGATAAAACCTTCCCGTAAATACAGAGGCTATTACCTGTACCAGCCTGAAGACGAAGACCTTTCTAATTTCAGGCAGTTTTTCCAGTTGCTGGAGCGGTGCGAGCGCCTGGCTTTCCTCACCAATTCGTCTGATGCGTTACGGACCAGCAAATACCTGCTGCTGAAAGAAAACCAGTCCCAACTGGGACTTCAGCATTTACCTGTTATTTGGAAAGCGCTAAGAATGCAGCTGCAACTCCAGTTTAAGTACCAGACTTTTCACGCTCCTGAACCAAAACCCTACCAGCTGGACCCGCTTATGCTGCTGGAGTATCGCAACCGCTGGTACCTGGCCGCCTGGGATGCGGAAGAACAACGTTTTATGGAGAGGATGCAGGAACCCCAGCTAACACAGGTGCCGGTGCAGACAGACAGAAGAGCCGAGTTTCTGGCGCTGAAGCAGGATGCGCTGGGAGTTTTATATAGGCCCTGACCATAAGGTGGCAGAGGTGCTGCTAAGAGTAGATACCCACATGACTCCTTATATCAAAACCGTGCCCCTACACGCCAGCCAGACCATTGTGGAGGAGAATGCAAACGGCACGACGATCTGCCTGCGCATTATTATTAATCCGGAGCTGGAGATGGCTGTCCTGAGCTATGGTGAGCATGTGGAGGTGCTGGAGCAGATACTCTGGACCTGAAGGGTAAAAAGAACAGGAAAGCCAAGCATACTTTGCATCCTACGCCAACAGGAAAAGAAAAATACCCCTGCTGCAAGTAAAAATAACTCAGCAGTAGAGCCACCTGATAAGCTTAAGAACTTATCTGGTGGCTCTACTGCACTTAGCACCCCAAAGGTATACCAGGTTATTTATCTTTCCTTCCGAGCCCCTTCAGTAACTCCACCTTCTCCCGCTCGCTTTGCAGCAGCCGTTCCATCAGGGCGATTTTTTCGTCGTAAAGCGAAATTATTTTTTCAATCGGATTTAACTGGTTATAGATACCATGTGAGCCTTCGTAATTATTCTGAATATTATAGATAACAGCTTCATCGCTGTAGTTCTTAATAGCTTCAGCCGATACTCCCAACACCTTCGCCACTTTCTGCAAAATCGCCTCCTCTACCTGCTCACTCTGCTCGATACGTGAAACGGTCTGCTGGCTCACTCCCAGCTCGTATGCTAGGGTTTCCTGCTTCATGGCGCGCAGCTCCCGGATGCGGCTGATCTTCCTGCCCATATGTACAGCAGAAGGTCGTGTTGATGTCGTTTCCATTCAGTAAATATATTAAATTTTAGTTGGAGTAGAAATCCATTTATGGCGCTTATGGCGCAAAGCTGAAATAAATCAAAATTACCAGGTACCTCCCCTTCGTATTAATCGAATATATTCAATAAAATTTTGCAATCACCTTATAAAAATATATTTTAATCCATATATTTATTAAAACTTTCAAATTATACCCACCAATCTTTTTAATGAGCCAACTTGCCATTTTACGTCGGCACCTGACCATATTACGCTTGGTGCAGCCCCCTTTTTTGTACCCTAGCAAAGCTAAAATACTGGAACGTTTGCAGGATGAGGAACTGGATTCACTTTCACCCAGAACATTTGACCGTGATAAACGAGACATAGAGGACTTTTACGGCATCCGGGTTGAATACTGCTCCAGGCGGAGAGGCTATTACCTGCACCAACCCGAGGATGAGGACCTGTCTAATTTTCGCCAGTTTTTCCAGTTGCTGGAGCGTAGCGAGCGGCTGGCTTTTTTAACCAATTCCTCTGATGCCCTGCGCACCAGCAAATACCTGCTGCTGGAAGAGAGCCCTAACCAACAGGGTTTACAACACTTACCCGTTCTATGGGAGGCGCTGCGCATGCAACGGCAGGTTTCATTCAGCTATCAGACCTTTCACTCACCTAAACCGAAACCGTACCAGCTAGACCCGCTTATGCTGCTGGAGTACCGCAACCGCTGGTACCTGGCCGCCTGGGACGCCGTAGGAAAGCGTTTCAAGACTTTCGGCCTGGAGCGTATCCAGGAGCCTCGGTTAACCGCTGTGCCTGTTCGGGAAGACAGAAGGGCGGAGTTCCTGGTCCTGAAGCAGGATGCGCTGGGGGTTTATATCGGCCCAGACCATGAGGTGGCAGATGTAGTGCTGCGAGTGGATCAAATAATGTCACCTTATGTCAGAACTGTTCCGATTCACCACAGCCAGACTGTGGTAGCGGAAGATGAAACAGGCATAACGGTCGCTTTACGGATTATTGTGTGTAAGGAATTAGAGGCAGCGATCCTTGGCTTCGGTGAGCACGTGGAGGTGCTGGAGCCGGTGGAGCTGCGGGAGAGGATCAGAGAGCGGGTGCAGCAAATGGTAAGTCAGTACAGAGAGTAGACTAGATCGAGGCTTCAGCAGAAAAAAAAAATTAAAATTATTTCAAATATTCCCATAGTTTAATTTTGTTTAAAGAAAAATTAACTACATTTAATACAACAAACACCTACTTGGTATAGAAATTAGTTGAATTTCGTTTAGGCTTACCTTATCAATTGCACCTTCTTGGTAATTTTTTACTTACTGCGCCGTGTTTTGGCGCAGTACATCTTTACTATTGTCTCAATAATTGCAGCATATGAAAAAGATACTCTTAAAACTATCACCCAATACGCAGCCAGTGCCCTTTAACCACCTGCACGAGCTTACCAAGCGGCTGCACCGCTGGCTGGGGCCTGAGAATGATCTGCACGACGGACTGAGCCTGTACAGCTTTGGGTGGCTGAGGGGTGGAACGGCCAGAAAAGTAGCCCTCTCCTTCCCCACTGGTGCCACATGGCAGATTTCCTTTTATGATGAAGAGGCAACCAGTAAACTGTTAATGGGCATTATTAACAGTCCAGAGCTTTTCTATGGGATGCGGGTTTATGAAGTGCAGGAACTTCCGGCTCCAGCTTTCGGTGAACAATATCGTTTTCTGGCTGATGGGCCCATCGTAGCGCGACAGGTTAGGCCTGATGGCACCCGCGAATACCTTTTGCATGATGCACCTGCCGCCGACATAGCGCTAACTGCCACATTACGGCACAAGCTTGAAAAAGCAGGCCTCTCTTCCGATGGCGTTTCCGTTTATTTCGACCGCTCTTTCCTGACACCGCAGCAAAAGCTGGTAGAAATAAAAGGCATCAGGCACAAAGGCAGCATCTGCCCTGTGGTGGTAGAGGGTTCGCCGGAGGCAGTGGAGTTTGCCTGGTTAGTGGGTGCCGGAGAGCTGACAGGCAGTGGTTTTGGGGCTTTAAATCTTTAGCAATATGAGTGAAACTATACTTTACTTAGTAAAATTTACAGGGCCTTTTGCTTTTATTAAGCCTTGGACCGCAGTAAGAGACATTGAAACATATAGTCAGCAATTTCTAACGCCTTCTATTACAGAGGGGATTGAGAAAAAGCTCTTCCCTCAACTATTAGGCACCTCGGGTATACAGAAAATCAAAAGGCATCGGCTCAGATACGCTGGCATGTCAATGCAAATGGAGCAGACGCAAACCAGAGGCTGGAATAAAAGCAGCAAGAAAATGGAAAGGCCACGCTCTATATTATATCGGGGGATATTACTGAATCCTGTTTTGTATTTAGCTTTTGCGTCAGAGAAAGATGCTCAAATAGCCTCTCAACAACATATCTGCTTATGTAGAAATGAAGATGTACTCTTACCTGATGAGCAAATAGTAACTGTAACAGAACTTGAATTTGATACAAACCAAGAGCAGTATGCTGGCTTTGAACTTATGTTTGAGCAAAGTGAGCATGCTTTCTTAGTGGGTCATAACCGCTGGAGTGATGCTGAACCCATGTATGGCTCATTAAAAACCTATGGTAATCCCGTAAGAATCTTATCCTAAAACAATATGGAAGCCATTTCAAATACCATCACTGCCTCAAACCTTTCACATCTTAAAGCAAAGGGCAAGCCTGATTATACTACGCTGTATGACCACTTGCTACATGTGGCCATGGTAGCAGAAAAAGTAGCAGTACATGCAGGATTAGATATAGCGTTGGCACGGACTGGCGCTTTACTGCATGATATTGGCAAAGCCAGCAAAGCTTTTCAGAAGAAATTAAAGCCTGGATATAAACATGATAGTAATGAGCCACCATTCAGACATGAAATTGCCTCACTGTTTTTTTTACCCTTATTCCCAGAACATGAACATGCTGCCCTCATAGAGATGATTGTTGCCCATCATAAATCAAGTAAAAAAGATGTGAAGCTGCTGGGTATATGTGATCTGGAATATGAGCGGTTTGACGAGGGAATCAATTTAGAAAATCATCTTAATGAGTGGGAGGACTGGAACAAAGAAGCTCTTGAACTTTTATCTTTATTGGGTATTGAGACACGATCTATCTCCAGAGAAGAAGCAGAATCAGCTTATTATAAAACAGTTAGCTATTGTGACACAGCAGAGCCTGGTTATTCTGAATGGAAAGGCTTATTGATGGGTGCTGATCACTTTGCGTCTGCATTAATTCATAAGACTTCGGCTCAACTCGCTCCTATGTTCAAGATACCCAATTTAAGGTATTACAACAGGGAGAGCAAATTACACCCCTTATCGCTCATCTCAGCTTTATCAGAAAAAAAACACACATTAGTTACAGCGCCAACCGGCGCCGGGAAAACTGATTTCTTGATGAGAAGGTGCTCTGGTAGAGTTTTCTATACGTTACCGTTTCAAGCTTCTATCAATGCCATGCACCAAAGATTTTGTAGCGACCTAAGAGCTGATAATCCTGGTTTAGATATTAGACTGCTTCATTCTTCCTCCAGCTTAAATATTGAAAAAGGAAAGATTGAGGAAAAGATTCTTCAGGGACACATAGGCGCTTCCGTTAAAGTACTTACCCCGCACCAGATGGCAGGCATTGTGTTCGGCACCAACGGATATGAGGCAGTTATTATGGATTTAAGAGACAGCGATGTTATTCTGGATGAAATTCATACCTATACCCAAGTGACGCGTGCCATTGTGCTCAAAATTATTGAAATGCTTAAAAACCTGAATTGCAGGCTGCACATTGGTACAGCAACAATGCCCTCCTGCCTCTATAACCAGATTCTTGAGATATTAGGAGAAGGTAATGTATATCAGGTACGTCTAGCAGATGAGGAATTAGAGAAATTCAACCGCCACAAAATTTTCAAAAGTGATGATTTTGAAGCTTGCCATGAGCTTCTGAAAGCTGCCGTGGCAGATACAAAAAAAGGAAAGAAAGTTCTTTTAGTAGCTAATAAGGTTAAAACAGCTCAAGAGTGGTTTAAGTACTTGGAAGAGCATTTTTCATCGGTACCCAAAATGCTTATTCATAGCCGCTTTAAGCGTAAAGACAGGCAGCAACTGGAAAAAATGCTCACGGGCAACAGATTAGACGAGAAAGGTAGCCCAATACAAGAATTTAATACAGCAGAAGGCGCTTGCATTGTAGTTGCTACTCAAGTAGTTGAAGTAAGTCTGGATATCAGCTTTGATTTAATGATAACGCAATGTGCACCAATTGATGTACTTATCCAACGCTTTGGCCGAATCAACAGGAAACGTACTGAAACCACAATTGGCAAATATAAACCTGTATATGTTTTGGCTCCCCCGCAATCTAATGACGATGCTAAACCATATGAACTGGAAATCCTTCAGCGAAGCTACGCTGCGCTCCCTGATCAGGAGGTGCTGGATGAGAAGAGTTTACAGGCAAGAATAGACGCTGTATTTCCTGAAATCGAAGATACTACAGTAGAGAAGGAGGCAATTTTCAGCAAAGGACGCTGGCGAATTGATAAACTGCAACACAAGGCTAAGTCTGTTCTGCTGGAAAAGCTTGACATTGATAGCGTAACCTGTATAACTCAAGCAGACCAGGAGGCTTACGAAAGAGCTGATTACGAAGATCGGATGAAGTATGAAATTCCTGTACGTTACCACTCAATGGCACACCAGCATTTGGATCAGTCATCTTTAGGAACCAGGCCTTTCATTGTACCTAACAGTGCTTACAATATTGAGAAAGGGCTGCTGATGGATTTAGCAAACCCGGAGCATTATACAAATAAGTACAGATTTATTTAAGATAATATGATAGCTGTAAACATAGGCCGAAAACTTTTGGAACTTTACAATCAAGAGAATGAAGAGCACCTTAGCCCTAAAGATTTTTTTGAAAAAGTTTACTTCGAACTATTCTACAATCACTCAAAATACATGCAATGGGTGACAAACTCTCCTTTTGTGCAAATGAAGAAGGGCCAAAAGCCTGATGCCCTTACAGAAGTTGAACGGCAGGAAAAGCTACTGAATCTCCATGAAAAGATTGGTGCTGGTTTAAAGGATGCAAGTATAGCTATTGGTTTTCCTGCTTCCGAAGAAAAAGAGTTTGCCACAACCTCAGGACAAGTTTCTGCATTAGCCATGTTCTCTACAGTAGATGATGTTTATTGTTCCTGGATAGGTAGTGGATTAGGTATAGGTGTAGCCGGAGGACTTTCTATTTTCTTCAAACATCCCAAAATACTGATGACAGTTTTTAAAGGTTGGCAGTATTATCGCGAATACCTAAATGATGCAACTTATACAGGCCTGCGAGGAAATCAGATTAACACATGGAACGGCCAATGGCTTTCCCATGTATTTAGTAGGGACTACAGAGCCTATGATCCATTACAAAACTTCAATCCTTTTGGCTCCATAGCTGGCGGTGGTTTAGAACTAACCACCGCTAGCTGGACCTCTGTGCTTTTTGGTATTTCCAGAACACTTCCTAATACAGATCTGACAGGCTACGTGTACAGTCTCGGTCAAACCAATAAAACGCTTGGTTTTGTGCCTTTTCGTTTGCCACAAATACAACGCCCTATCCAACTCTACAAAAAGCTTTTTAATGATCAATATCATCAAGACGCTAAAAGAATTGAGCCGCTATATGGTACTGCATTTAGCTTTCAAAGAGCTTGCCAAATGGGCGCTATAGGTGTACAGGCACTTGAGCCTAAAGGCCTAAGAGGTCTGATTCCTACTGGAAAAGATGCTGTCAGCTTGCCTAATTTCTCCAAAGCTGATCAAGAAAAATTTATCTCATTTAGAACATATCAAACCTGGTTATTAGCAATGTTAAACAATGATGAACTCTGGGATACTGCCGGTGAAGCAGCCCAAGCTTTCCTACAATATGAAGCAGGTGCAGGAAAAGCAAGAAAAGACAGGTCTAATAAAGTAAAATCTGTTTTAGATACAGCTCGAAAGCCGCAGTTCATGCGAGAGCTTGCTGAAATAGTTGAAGAGGCCGACAACAAGGATGTGCTTGTTGAATTAGGCAAAACAGTAAACAGAATGCCTGCGGATAATGTGAGTTACTTTATAACCCTTATCCGCTTCCGCTATGCTGAGTTTTCTTCTAAACCTGTTCAAGAACCTGTAAAATAATTAAATCAAAATCATATGAATCACTTCATCTACTTCCGTGCTCTAAAACACGCCGAGCACACTGTTTTTTGTGTAGAGAAAGGTCAAAAGACATTTCGGGATGCCCAATTTGGTAAAAGTATGGCTTATTCCAGCGGCCAACAAGTAAAACGTTCTATTCTAGAGGCTGTCTCTAGTGAACTAAATATGCCCTTCGCTCCTACAACTTTTGTTTTTAATGTAGACAAGAAAAAGCAGTTAGGGGAAGGTGAAGCATGGAGTGCCTGTAACCCTGCATACATAGATCAGTTATTAGGAGGCTGGATGAAAGCAGAAAGCGGAGGTGAAAACCGTACTTTAAAAAGAAGGAGTCCCTTTTCAATATCAGCGATGCGCCCTCTGCATCCACTTTTAGCTACTTATGTAAAGGAAAATTTAACGTTTGATCGTAGTGACAAACCAGAAAACCAGGACATAATTATTAAAGATGCAAATGGCAAAGTCTTGTCAACGGAAGAAGTGCAAGATTTATTAACTGGTACAAACAGAAGCTTACATAGAAAATGGGTGCCAGACAATGCACGTACAACAGGCTTATTTGTGCATGATGTGGCGCTTGATCTACGTACTCTTTTTGCAGTTTCGCTTAACGAGTTTGAACCAGAGATCCGGCCTGAAACGGCCGAAAAACTTAGAGCTGAAGGCTGGATAGAAGGTGAAACGGTATTTGGCAAGTCCTTGATTGCTCCTAAAGAATTGCGAGACAAAGTTATTCCTGCCATTGCCCATGCATTAATTAACTGGCGTGTAACAACCAACCAATCACGCACTTTCAGCTTAATGGAGACTCTGGCAGTAGCTATAAGTCCAAATGCTAATAAGCTGGCAGCTGCTATCCGTACCAAACTAAAAGAAGAAGAGGATAAAGTTGAGCCAATAGTAGATGATAGTTTAGAAAATGTAGCAACTTTCATAACCCTACCTGCCGCTGGTTATATAAGAACCAATACAGAATCAGCAGATGCTTTGGAAAAAGCTGAAGAAAATCTAATTGAAATGATGCAGCGTTATCCGTATGAAAACCAACTTCAGGAGGTCGCTTTAGCTTAAGCTTTATCATGGTTCAATCCGCCACTATCACCGCCACCGTCTTCTCCTACTTCCTCATCTGCCCCCGTAAAGCGTGGTTGCACCACCAGGGTATCCGCATGGAACAGGAATCGGAGGACGTGGCGCTGGGCAGGCTGCTGGACGAGACCAGCTACAGCCGCAGCGAAAAGCACCTGGACCTGTATGCAACTACTTCGGACGGTATTCCATTGACAGGTCGTGTAGACAGGGCTGCTCTGAAGGACGGTGTGCTGCACGAGACAAAGAAAGGCCGCTCCTGCCAGGAGGCGCACCTGAGCCAGGTGCGCTTTTACCTGTGGCTCCTGAAGCTGAACGGTGTAACGGCAAATGGTGGAGCAGCTTACAGAGGCCAGATCGATTATCCGGCCCTGCGCCGCTCCGAGCCAGTTACATTGGAGCCGCAGCACGAAGAGGTGCTGGCACTGCAACTCAGGCAACTTATCAGGCTGCTGGAGGAGCCGCACCCTCCGGCCCGCATCAGCAAACGCGACTTCTGCCGCAAGTGCGCCTTCGAAGAGCTCTGCTATGGGTAGTGCAGCAAACATTTTATTCTGTATTTCCTCTTTTTCACCTTACCTGTTTAAGCTACCCATGAAGCGTCCTTTTTACCTCTTCTCCAGTGGCCGGTTGCGCCGCCAGCACAATACACTGGCTTTGGAAAAAACAATAATGGATTGCCGTATCCCGGATGAGGAAGATACGGAAGGCTTACCCAGCCAACCTGCTGACGGCCAGAGGCTGCCCTTTGCTGTGGAATCCGTTGAAAGCCTCTACCTTTTCGGCGAGATCGACATCAACACAAAGCTGGTTACCTTCCTGGCACAGCAGGGTATTCCGGTGTTCTTCTTCGACTACTACGGCAACTATACCGCTTCGCTTTATCCGCGCCAGCCCGTTATCAGCGGCCGCGTGCGGATGGCGCAGGCGCAGCACTACCTGAGTCCGAAGAAGCGCCTGGTGCTGGCAAAGGAGTTTGTGGATGCGGCCCTTTTTAACATTCTGCGGGTAATGCGGTACTACGTGCCCCGCCTGCCCGAGCCGGAGGCCCTGGCCCTGCAGGAAAGCTGTGAGCAGATAGAGGGTGAACGCAGCCGTATCCCCTCCTGCCCCGACATACCGACCCTCATGAGCGCCGAAGGCCGTGCCCGCGACTGCTATTACCAGAGCTGGCAGCTGATGCTGGGCGAAGCGGTAGCACAAAAGTTTCCTTTTGATAAGCGGGAGCGCAGGCCACCGTCTAACCCGCTGAACGCGCTTATTTCTTTTGGCAACTCGCTGTGCTACTCAATCGTGCTCCGGCAGATTTACCGCACAGCCCTTGATCCTACGGTATCGTTTCTGCACGAGCCCGGCGACCGCCGTTTCTCGCTCTCGCTGGACCTGGCCGAGATTTTTAAGCCGCTGCTTATTGACCGTGCCATTTTCAAACTGCTGAAGAACGGTGAAATTCAGCCGAAGCATTTCGAACAGCGCCTGGGCGGCTGCTACCTGAAAGAGGAAGGCCGTAAAATTTTTATGGCGCACCTGGACCAGCGCCTCCAGAAAACAGTACTGCACCGGCAACTGAACCGCCACATTTCCTACGAGCGGCTGGTACGGCTGGAGTGCCACAAACTGGTGCGCCACCTCTGCGATGCCAAACAGGACCCTTACCAGGGCCTCCACATGTGGTGGTAATACTATTTCCGGTACTTAGTTCTTTGACGTATTGACAAATTAATCTTTTCAAGATGCCTTATTTTATAGCCGTATATGACATGAACCAGAAGCGTGTAGGCAAAATGCTTAAGCTCTTCCGCAAATACCTCACTTGGGTACAGAATTCCGTATTTGAAGGAGAGCTAACAGAGGCGCAATACCAACGTCTGCGCCACGAAATAAATATGCTCCTGGATGACGATGACGGGGTGGTAATCTACAGATTACGGGAGGAGCGTTACCATGAACGCCATGTGATGGGCCTCGACAAAGGCAGTCCTCAGCGTTTTCTGTGAGCGTCGGCTAATCAAAACCTGCGCTTATTCCTTCTGTTTAAACCCAAAGTTAACAACACTGCATAATGTAAATACTTAAAAACGAGCCGGATAAATAAGTCGTCAGCTACACGGCTTTTTTACACTACCGGCACCTGACGCTTTTTTTAGCTCCAATTACCAATCAAAAAGCTTTGCAAATGCGCTTTGTAAGGCTTTTTCTGTTTATTTTAGCGGTGGATTTCAATAGCACCTTAGAGGTATAGAAAGAGTGTATTAGCAATCCATGCGCGTGATTGATTACGCATTTCAATAGCACCTTAGAGGTATAGAAAGTCAGTTATTAAAGGTATTCTTCGAAGGGCCGTTAGTATTTCAATAGCACCTTAGAGGTATAGAAAGATATTATTAACTCACTTACAGAGGCAGTAGATTCAGATTTCAATAGCACCTTAGAGGTATAGAAAGTTAACAATATTGTTGTGTCTGATGTTTTGCCGCTACATTTCAATAGCACCTTAGAGGTATAGAAAGATTAACGGATGATCTGGGTTTGGCTAAAAGAACTGAAAATTTCAATAGCACCTTAGAGGTATAGAAAGATATCAAGCACAAATATGATTTGACTTTTGAGGGGGTATTTCAATAGCACCTTAGAGGTATAGAAAGCCAGGTGGTGCAGGTGCACTGGCTCCGGGGTTTTGCAATTTCAATAGCACCTTAGAGGTATAGAAAGAAGAGAATAGCGACGGTTTCAAGGCAGTAGCAGTTGATTTCAATAGCACCTTAGAGGTATAGAAAGGCTCTTCAGCAGGTGTTGATTCGT
Source organism: Pontibacter sp. SGAir0037 (assembly GCF_005491705.1). NCBI lineage: Bacteria > Pseudomonadati > Bacteroidota > Cytophagia > Cytophagales > Hymenobacteraceae > Pontibacter > Pontibacter sp. SGAir0037. The sequence continues at coordinate 1,672,669 of NZ_CP028092.1, forward strand.
AGCCTGCCGCCATTTCAATAGCACCTTAGAGGTATAGAAAGAAGTTGGTGATAAATACACGTTGATAGATATGCGTAATTTCAATAGCACCTTAGAGGTATAGAAAGTCTTTCACTACTGTAGAGCGTCCACGCAACTGAAGAATTTCAATAGCACCTTAGAGGTATAGAAAGGCGAGAACCGCAATACGCATACTTTCGGAACAATAGATTTCAATAGCACCTTAGAGGTATAGAAAGATAGTCTTAATCCTATAATAGTCTCCTTTCTTGACCATTTCAATAGCACCTTAGAGGTATAGAAAGTTGTATGAACGCTTTGGTTCTCTTGAATACACTGGTGGATTTCAATAGCACCTTAGAGGTATAGAAAGGGTTTCAGTACACGAAGCAGCTCCGGCGTGAGGTAAATTTCAATAGCACCTTAGAGGTATAGAAAGCTGTGATTGGATGGCTGACGGATAGACTATCTGCTGATTTCAATAGCACCTTAGAGGTATAGAAAGAAACTACAGCCCTTGAAAGAGAGCTGTTCCGGGCAAATTTCAATAGCACCTTAGAGGTATAGAAAGACTTCAAGCTCCGCATGATGGATAACCAAATAAGCTGATTTCAATAGCACCTTAGAGGTATAGAAAGTTAAGCTTGATGAAAGCTATCTTTCTTATAACGAAATTTCAATAGCACCTTAGAGGTATAGAAAGCGTAAGAGCGCTTGAATATTGAGTAAATTACTGTAGGATTTCAATAGCACCTTAGAGGTATAGAAAGCGTAAGAGCGCTTGAATATTGAGTAAATTACTGTAGGATTTCAATAGCACCTTAGAGGTATAGAAAGGTGGGCTAGCCACGGTCTGGAAGTCAAACGAGAAGGATTTCAATAGCACCTTAGAGGTATAGAAAGACTGTAAAGTAAGTACGTCTTCTTCCGAGTTCAGCGAATTTCAATAGCACCTTAGAGGTATAGAAAGGCTGTATAGTGTTTTAGTTTGGATTAAGGAGAGGGGCATTTCAATAGCACCTTAGAGGTATAGAAAGGGAAGAGGTGATCAACTGGCCTCACTCAATCAATGCGCATTTCAATAGCACCTTAGAGGTATAGAAAGTCCGATACCGAAGCGTGAAGCCGACGGACCGGGTAAATTTCAATAGCACCTTAGAGGTATAGAAAGCCCGTACTGCTCCAGTAGCTTACGGGCCGTCTCCGATTTCAATAGCACCTTAGAGGTATAGAAAGCTGATATAGATCCGACAGTCATTACGGATTATATCTAATTTCAATAGCACCTTAGAGGTATAGAAAGACATCAGGCCCACCAGAACAGCAGGCAGAGTAGTGCCGATTTCAATAGCACCTTAGAGGTATAGAAAGACCATAATCGTTTCGGTTAGGCTTTACAAAGCAGGGGATTTCAATAGCACCTTAGAGGTATAGAAAGGCTTTTAAAATTTATTTTTATGATTATTATTCGAAAATTTCAATAGCACCTTAGAGGTATAGAAAGTTCCTCAAAAGTCATGGTGCCGCCCCAGTTTAAGTAGATTTCAATAGCACCTTAGAGGTATAGAAAGGTTTCTTAACCAGGCTATGCAGATAAGGATAAGCCAGCATTTCAATAGCACCTTAGAGGTATAGAAAGCTTCAGATTTAGCCAACAATGTACGCCTCCTGATCTATTTCAATAGCACCTTAGAGGTATAGAAAGCATCCTATAAATACAGCTGGAGGCATCTTGAAAACGAATTTCAATAGCACCTTAGAGGTATAGAAAGATGGTGTAAGAGTGAAACTGGTGCTTAATGACTGGGATTTCAATAGCACCTTAGAGGTATAGAAAGATTAGCTGCTCTAAGTCGCGTAAAGCATAAAGCGTTGATTTCAATAGCACCTTAGAGGTATAGAAAGGTTGGTACCTATGCCGTTACGATTTCCTCTATCGGTATTTCAATAGCACCTTAGAGGTATAGAAAGTTGGCAAACCTCAGATTCATTATCTGAAGGTGTGGCCATTTCAATAGCACCTTAGAGGTATAGAAAGCTTGTTTCCTGCAGTTCTGGCAAGAATTCTTCCAGCATTTCAATAGCACCTTAGAGGTATAGAAAGTCCTTAAAATTATACAGCTCGTTACCAGTAGCGTTATTTCAATAGCACCTTAGAGGTATAGAAAGGCTGTACCAGGTAGCCTCGTAGTAGCTGCCTGAGCTTAATTTCAATAGCACCTTAGAGGTATAGAAAGACCTAAAGAGCAGCACCCTGCTTAAAAAAGTAAACGCATTTCAATAGCACCTTAGAGGTATATAAAGGGCTTCCTCCACCAGACTGTTGAGTGCTCTGAGGCTGATTTCAATAGCACCTTAGAGGTATAGAAAGTCCACAAGCCCTGATTCGAAGATGCGGCTCAGTTTGTATTTCAATAGCACCTTAGAGGTATAGAAAGTAATTCCTTACGCACAAAATGCGGACAAAATTTGAGTATTTCAATAGCACCTTAGAGGTATAGAAAGTGAACTTTCAGGACATCCCGGATCCGGATGCGGTAGAATTTCAATAGCACCTTAGAGGTATAGAAAGGATGCGGTAGACTATTCCGATACAGTGTTGGTGCTGAATTTCAATAGCACCTTAGAGGTATAGAAAGTGGAAGTAGTTGATAGAGAAATTACGCGTTGAAGCACATTTCAATAGCACCTTAGAGGTATAGAAAGGTGGCTCCTACAAGGTTTTTTGATTCCAGGGTAGATGATTTCAATAGCACCTTAGAGGTATAGAAAGGACGGAACACCCCTCAGCGACAGCCTGGTGAGCGCAAATTTCAATAGCACCTTAGAGGTATAGAAAGCAGCTATAAACTATCATCGGGAGGCTGCTCTTAAATATTTCAATAGCACCTTAGAGGTATAGAAAGGCATTACCATAGCTCAGTGGGTGCGAGGAGCCATTGAATTTCAATAGCACCTTAGAGGTATAGAAAGGTTGATTTTGAGCCTTTCGATATAGGAGAGTGGCTTGATTTCAATAGCACCTTAGAGGTATAGAAAGACGATCAACTCGACACCGCTTTTCGCAACATAGTTAATTTCAATAGCACCTTAGAGGTATAGAAAGCCTTATCCATACGCACCATACACCCGCATGAGCCAGATTTCAATAGCACCTTAGAGGTATAGAAAGGTCGATAAACTCTTCGAGGTCCTTCATGGCTGCGGCGATTTCAATAGCACCTTAGAGGTATAGAAAGGAGTGCAGCTGCTAACCCAGTTTTTACTCATCCTGATTTCAATAGCACCTTAGAGGTATAGAAAGTAAACTGGCGCTTCGGCATGGTATAGTTCATCTTGCGAATTTCAATAGCACCTTAGAGGTATAGAAAGAGGGGTATCCGAAACGAAGAGGTGCGCCCGGACGTGATTTCAATAGCACCTTAGAGGTATAGAAAACATAGTTCCATTATAACTACCGCCTCGACTGTAGTTATTTCAATCGCACCTAAACTTAACAAACTCCACCACAAAAAAAGCCGCCCTGCGAAACACAGGGCAGCTTTCTTTGCTGGAGCGGGAGCTTACTTTCTGGCAGCTACCAGTTTACCATCTCCACTCTTGCTACTTTCAAATAAGATATGGGTCATAATCATCAGGTTTTGACCTGCAGCCGCTTTTTCGTTTTTAAAGACAAAATAGAGGTCGTGCATTCCTTCCGTTGGCTGCAACGCAATGCGGGCTTGTTGTGGAGGCGTCGACTGGGCAGGCGTTGTGGTTTGCCTGATCATCTCCGACTGGCCTATCACTTTTCCGTCAGGCGCTCCAAGACGTACCTCTATAGTACCACCTGCTGCATTCAGGAATTCCTGAGGTGCCATCACGGTGCAGGTAAGCTGGCTGATATGGGTCAGGTCGATCTGCCTGAAACCAAAATGCGATCCGGTTCCCGACACAATCATCATTTCAGGACCACCCGGGATCTTGAATTTCTGAATGGCCTGTGTTATTTCTGCAGAACTGGCCGCTACTCCCGGGTTGCGCATCACATAGGTTTGCTCAGAAGGCAAGCCAGGTATTCCGTTGGCTCCTTTGTCGCGGTAAGCCGCCCGTAGCACATACACCCCCACTCCCTTATCGCCTTTTGGAAGAGCTGTGGTATAAGTCCCTTTCACGGGTAACGACGGAGCAGCCGTCTTTTCTTCTGAAAGACTCAGGATATACGCCACCATTTCCCTGGCATCAGGAGCAGGCAATTTCGGGTGAGCACTCATGGCCACTTCGCCCCACACGCCTTTGCCCCCGCTTATTACTTTCTTAGCCAGTCGCTCGGCGGCACCGGCATCGTTCTTATACTTTTGGGCTACCTGCTTATAGGTGGGTCCAATCGATTTCTTGTCGATGCTATGGCACGATTTGCAGTCGCTGGCCTCCACCAACTTTTGCCCTTTTACATAGGCCGCAGAAGCGTCGGCACTCCGGTGCCCCAGGGCAATATCTACCTGGTCGAATCCTTCCGGCAGGTAATCAATGGTTACTGCTACCTGTTCGGGCTGTATACCGCCACTCGCTAAGCTTCCATCTTCCTTGTCTTCTACTTTCACTTCGTATTGAAAAGCTTTGCCCGGCAGAAAGAACGTTTTATTACCTCCCAGGATGTCGAACGTCAGCACGGGCGGTTCGTTTCCAGCCTGTACTTCCAGTGTTTGGCTGCTGGCTGCCCCTTTGGCGTCTGTCACGGTAAGTGTGGCTTTGTAAACGCCCGCTTTATCGAAGGTGAAGGAAGGATTGGCTTCCTTCAGGGTTTTGGTACCTGTTGCGGCAGAAGAAATCGTCCATTTATAGTCCAGCGCATCATGGTCGAAATCTTGTGTGCCTTCCGAGGTAAACTGTACTGCCAGCGGTAAAGCGCCAGCCGGTTTATCTACTGCCACCTGCACCACTGGTTTACGGTTGCCGCCGTTGTACTCAATTTTTACCAGGCGGGCATTATCATTTGCCTGAAACCAGCCTGTGCCGTATTCCAGCACATACAGATCCCCTTCCGGACCAAATTCCATGTCCATGGGGTTAGAGAATTTATGGTTTGGCATAAACGGCTCCATAGATACATAGTTGCCTTCTTTATCCATGGTCACAGCCATGATCCAGCCGCGCATCCACTCATAGATAAACAGTTTGCCGTCGTAATAAGCCGGGAAAGCACGCTTGGCATTCTTAAACTGATCCTGGTAATATACCTGCCCGGCCATAGCGGTGCGGGCACCGGAACCTACCAGTGGAAACTCAGCTGATTCGCCGTACGGATACCAGATAAAGGCTTTCTGCGCCGGAGGGAGCTGGTTTAAGCCAGTGTTGTTGGGGGAATTGTTAACCGGTCTGGCTGGGTCGAAAGCTGCGCCGCTTCTGTTGCCGGCAAAGTCGAAGTGATTGTACGGCTTGTTGTCCCCGATAAAGTGCGGCCAGCCATAGTTACCCGCTTTCCGGGCTTGTCCTACCTCATCGTAACCTGCCGGGCCTTTTCCATCTTCCGGATCGTTGGCATCCGGGCCAACCTCGCCCCAGTAAACAAAGCCTGTTTTCTTGTCAACCGAAATCCGGAACGGGTTGCGGTGCCCCATGGTATAGATTTCAGGTCTTGTTTTAGCAGTTCCTTTCGGAAAAAGATTGCCTTCCGGTATGGTATAAGTACCGTTTGCTTCGGGGTGGATCCGCAGGATTTTGCCGCGCAGGTCGTTGGTGTTGGCCGAGGATTTCTGAGCATCCCAGGGGTTTCGTCCGGCTCTTTCATCAACGGGAGCATAGGCTGTGGCACGGGGGCTGGTATTGTCGCCGGTCGAAAGGTATAAGTTTCCGTTGGCATCAAAATCAATGGACCCGCCGGTATGGCAGCACTGCTCCCGCTGCACCGGCACCTCCAGCAGTACTTTTTTGCTGTCGAGCACCAGCTCATCACCCCGCATTTCATACCTGGTCAGGATGTTGCGGGCAACATCGCCTGCTTCTGAATAGTAGAGGTATATCCAGTGGTTTTCTTCGAATTTCGGGTCCTGCGCCAGGCCCAGCAGTCCGTCTTCACCCTCTGTTACTTTACCCTCTTTATCGGTATACTTCGTGCTGACAGGTATGGTGGCTATTACGGATATTTTGCCGGTTGCAGGACTGTATAGCTTTACATTACCGCGTCGCTCGATAAACAGGACCCTTCCGTCGCGGAATACCGTCAGCTCCATCGGCTCTTCGAGTTTTTCATCGAGTACTACTTTAGAAAAACGGTTCTCTTCGGGCATTCGTGGCGTGCGCACCTTATCGTAGTCAAGCTTAGCGGGCTTATCGCCTCCTGTTACATATCTCAGACCTTCAGCCAGGTGCTGTAACACAAGGGGTTCTGTAAAGGTAGCGTCGGTATGCCCTACGCTGGTATAAAAAGAGCGGCCGCCGTCAAATTCCTGGTACCAGCTCATCGGGTGGTTTTCGCCGTTGGTGCCGCCTTCGTAGGTTTTTTCATCTATAGCCACTAGCACATTAATATTCGGGCTGATCTGCTTAAAGCTGTAAAACTCATCTTCACGCTCCCACTTCTCCGGCAGAAACTTAGTGGCATCGTTATCTTTGTTCACCACCAGAAAAGTACCTTTCTGCACATTGTTCGGCATCGGGTGATTATCGAAATAGGCACCTACCAACTGCCCGTACCAGGGCCAGGTATATTCCGTATCCGAAGCAGCGTGAATACCCAGATAGCCGCCACCGGCCTGAATATAGCGCTCAAAGTTATTCTGCTGCTCTGCGTTCAGCACATCGCCTGTCGTATTCAGGAAAACAACAGCTTTGTAGCGTTTCAGGTTTTCTTCATTAAACATGCCGGCATCTTCGGTCATGTCCACCAGCATCCCCTGCTCCTGCCCTATCTTCAGCAAAGCAGCTTGTCCGGCAGGTATAGAGGCATGGCGAAAAGCAGCAGTTTTGCTGAACACCAGCATCCGCTTCGGTTCGGTATCGCCTGTACAGGACCAGAATCCTGGCAGGCACAGGAGCAAGAGCAAGCAGAGGCTGTGCATCCGTTTAAAGGTGTAGTTTTTTAACATAAGGTGAAGGTTTTTTTTAAAGCGATTAATCACATATTTAAAACAAGCAAAATATGCAGAATTTATTCATTGTGTTACTTTGACATAATGTTAGTTTATTTCTAAATTAAAAAAAACAAAAACCATAAATTATTTATATTGCCTGGCATGAATGGGCAGGATAAAGACAAGCGCGACCAAAAAATGGTAAACAAAGAAAACTACCTGGCACACATCTCCTTGGATTGTGTTTTGTTCGGGTTTCATGAAAACCAGCTGAAGGTATTGCTGCTGAAGATGAAACACAACCAGCAATGGGCTCTGGCAGGAGGTTTTGTGAAACAGCAGGAGCCTATAGAAGAGGCCGCCAGCCGTATACTGAAAGAGCGCACCGGCATCAACAACATCTTTTTGCAGCAGTTCTACGTGTTCAGCAATCCCGATAGGTCTGAGCTTCATCTGAACACCGATCAGCTTACGTCCATCTCCGACAGTAACTTTGCTGAAGACTGGTTTAGACAACGCTTTATTTCCATTGGATTTTATGCCCTGGTAGAATTTTCGCAGGTAACGCCCACACCCGATCCATTGTCGGAGGCCTGTACCTGGTGGGACCTGGAAGAGATTGGTTCTCTGATGATGGACCATAACCAGATCTTGCTGAAGGCACTTGAAACGCTAAGGATGCAGTTAAACCACCAGCCCATCGGGTATAACCTGCTACCGGATAAGTTTACCATTCCGGAGCTTCAGCGGCTCTACGAAGCAATTCTGGGTAAGAAGCTGGACCGTCGCAACTTTCAGCGCAAGATCATGGCCTATAACATCCTCCGGAAGTTGGATGAACGCCGCAGTGGTGTGGCCCACAAAGCCCCGGACCTGTATAGCTTCGATCTGGAGAAATACCACCAGGCACTGCAGGACGGCTTGCGGGGAGGCTGGTAAAATGCGAACATATACCATTTAATCTCTGTTTTCCCTATCCTCATGCTTTCAGCCAAACAAAAATATCTTCTACTCATAAGCTTCTTCACGACCTTGACCCACTTTCACTATAGCGCCTTTGCGCAGGAACACCCTGCATTTGCCGAAACAGACCTCTGGACAAGCTATACGCCCCAGAAGACTACTTTTAAAATCTGGTCGCCTGCTGCGCAGCAAGTAGAGCTGAAACTATACCGGAAGGGTGATGGCGGAGAGGCCTATCAGAAAGCCATTATGAAGCAGCAGGCAAATGGCCTCTGGCAGATTACAGTAGATCAGAACCTGGCAGGCGTATACTATACCTACCAGGTGAAAACCAAAGAGCAATGGCTTGATGAAACACCGGGTATCTATGCCCAGGCCGTTGGTGTAAACGGCAAGCGTGCCATGGTAACAGACCTGGCTACCACCAATCCGGCCGGGTGGGAATACGATAAGGGGCCGGCTGTTGCATCACCGAACGCCATCGTGCTGTACGAGGCCCATGTGCGTGACCTGACCATCAGCCCAAGTGCCGGCAGCTCTGCCCCGGGCAAGTTTCTGGGTCTTGCAGCACAGGGAACAAAAAATCCCGGTGGGCTGGCAACGGGCCTGGACCACATCAAGGAACTCGGCATTACGCACATCCACCTGCTCCCCTCCTTCGACTATAAATCCGTAGATGAAACAGCCACTGTGCCGCAGTACAACTGGGGCTACGATCCTCAGAATTATAATGTACCGGAAGGCTCTTATGCAACAGATCCTTATCAGGCGGAGGTGCGCATCCGGGAATTCAAGCAGATGGTGAAGGCCCTGCACGACAATGGGCTGGGCGTAGTGATGGATGTAGTTTACAACCATACCGGGGAGACAGAGAAATCAAACTTTAACCTGGAGGTACCCGGCTACTATTACAGGCAAACACCGGAAGGCGACTGGTCGGATGCTTCGGCCTGCGGCAACGAAACCGCCAGCGAACGCCCCATAATGCGCCACTATATCATTGAGTCGTGCAAGTACTGGGCTAAAGAGTATCACATAGACGGCTTTCGCTTCGACCTGATGGCTATCCATGATATAGAAACCATGAACCAGCTTACAGCAGAACTGAAAAAAATTAACCCGAACATTGTAGTGTACGGAGAAGGCTGGACGGCAGGCAAAAGTCCTTTGCCCGACAACCGGAAAGCATTAAAAGCCAATACCTACCAGATGCACCAGGTGGCTGCCTTCAGCGACGATTTGCGTGATGGCTTAAAAGGCTCTGTTTTCGAAGATACCTCCAAAGGTTTTGTTAGCGGCGCCTCCCACACAGAAGAATCAGTTAAGTTCGGAATAGTTGGCAGCACCAGACACCCGCAGGTAAACCCACAGCTGGTAAACTATTCTAAAGAGTTCTGGGCCAGCCAGCCCTGGCAGGCGGTTTCCTATGTTTCCTGCCACGACAACCATACCCTCTACGACAAGCTGAAAATCTCCTGCCCCGAGGCAACAGCGGAAGAACTAAAGCAGATGAATTTATTGGCCGATGCTGTCGTACTAACGTCGCAGGGCATTCCTTTTATACATGCAGGTGCCGAAATGCTGCGCACGAAAAAAGGGGAGCACAACAGCTATAATCTCCCCGACAGCATCAACCAGATCGACTGGAACTGGAAAACGGATCACCAGGATGTGTTCTATTATTACAAAAACCTGATAGCGCTGCGCAAAGCGCATCCGGCCTTCCGGATGCCTGCTGCTACTATGCTGCAACAACATTTGGCCTTTGTCGCCACCGAACCCGGCCTGATCGGCTATCAGCTGAAAGACCATGCCCACGGCGATACCTGGAGCACTATCATGGTGTATTACAATGCCAGAAAAGAAGCTGTTCATGTTCCTTTACAGGGTGAATGGCGCATTGCGGCCCAGGGCAAAGAAATTGATTTGGCGGGTGGTAAACAGGTAAAAGGGGAAGTCCGGATTCCGGCCATTTCCACGCTGATCCTGTTCCAGGAGTAGCAGCCCTGCAGGTTCCGGAGCATATAGCGTTATCGCCGGAACCAAAACCTGTAAAGCCTTTAATGCATTACCACTGCTGCCTCTTTGTTATACTTGTTGCGGTAAGCTGCCGGTGAAATGCCGGTTATCTTTTTGAAAGTCGTTCTAAAAGCTTTGGTATCGGTATAACCAACGGAGTACATTACTTCATTTACGTTTTCCTGCGTAGACTCCAGGGTTGATTTAGCAGCTTCTATCTTTACCCGCTGGATGTATTCCATTACTGTATTGGAAGTTGCCTTTTTAAACCGGCGCTCAAAATTTCTCCGGCTCAGAAAAGACATGGCAGCCAGTTCCTCCACCGTCATCTTTTCCTGGAAATTAGCCTCTATATACTCCTGTACCTTCCGGATCTGCTCTTCTCCGTGTTCTTTCTGTCCCTGGAAAATAACAAACTGCGTCTGGCTGACGCGATCGATTTCGATAGCAAAAATTTTGGCAGAAAGGATGGCGAGTTCTTTGCCTGCGTATTTCTCGATCAGGTACAGGATCAGGTTTAGGTAAGAGAAGGCACCACCGCTGGAGTAAATTCCCTGCTCATCGGTAATGATCTTTTCGGTTACCAGGTTTACATCCGGAAACATTGCCCGAAAAGCATTGGAAGCCATCCAGTGGGTGGCACATTTACGGCCTTTTAATAATCCCGTTGAAGCCAGTATAAAAGCACCCAGGCACAAGCTGGCTACCTCGGCCCCCTGGTTGTACTGCCTGGTAATCCAGGGGAAAAAAGCTTTGTTGTTCTCCAGTGCCACCTGCAGGTCTCCATCAACGGCGGGAATAATAATGAGATCAGTTTTGTCTACATCCTCCAGCACCTTATCGGTGTTCACCGTAAACAGGCCGCCACTCAAAGGCGTTTCCCTGGAAAGGCCAACCAGTTGCACGTTAAACAAAGGCGCTTCTCCCCTTGCCTGCACGAAGGTGTTAACCTGTGAAAATAATTGGCGGGAACCTTCCAGGCTGCCTAAGATCGCTCCCTTTGGTACCAGAATAGATATGTGCTTCATACAGGTGAAAATAAAGTATAGCAATGTCGCAATCAACCCCCTTTTTGTCGTAAGGGCACCGTCTTTGCTTGCTTTCAAAAAGCTAAGTTTGTATCGTAAGCCACTCGGGATCAAGAGCTAAATTTAAGAAGCTCCCGGGAATTTCAGAAGCATTTAGCACAAAATTACATTGCCAGCATATGAGACAATTTTGCAACACAGCTATGGTTGAAGTCTTCAAAACCAATGTCAGGAACAGAGGGCAATCCCGTAAACTTGTTGCTCTGCTCTTAACGCACTTCCCGGCCAGCCGCATAAACTTTGACCTGCAGGATTGTGACAAGATTTTAAGAATAGAGGGAGTAGATTTTGACGCTGAAAAAGTTATTGTCCTGCTACAGGAAGCCGGTTATAGCTGCACCATTTTAGATTAAAGCTCTCAGCCCAAAGCGGACGCATGCAGCAATTCAGGTTATAAAGGCACCGGAAGATCTCTTAACCTCCTGTAGTGAGAAGAGGGCATTTTACCTGCCTTAGCAGCTTCTTTGCCTAGATAATTTGTGCGATCTTATACCTTAAAACAAGCGTTTCCGGTGAAATCACCATTTAAGTAGTGTAAAAATAACGATATTTAAATCGAGATATAAATCGTATCTGTTTACACCTCATCACACTGCATGAAATTGAAAGCTTCCATCCCGGCTACCATACTTACTTTCGGTCTTGCTTTATGCTTCGCCAGTATTTTTCCAGCTTTTTCGCGGGCACAAAGCACCGATGAATGCAAGCTTTGGTTCAGCCACCCCGCCACTAACTGGAACGAAGCACTGCCCGTAGGAAACGGTCGGTTGGGAGCTATGGTATTTGGCGGCATCACCGAAGAAAGAATTCAGCTTAACGAAGAATCTGTCTGGACCGGAAAGCCAGCCGATTTTGTAAACCCCGAAGCCCGTGCCGCCCTGCCAGAGCTAAGAAAACTGCTTTTTGCCGGTAAATACGACGACGCCCAGCAGTTTGCCCGGGAGAAGATGATGGGTGACAAAAAAGTGAACAGTTCCTACCAGACACTGGGCGACCTGAGGCTACGCTTTGAAGGCGATGCCGGAGCGGCATCCGGCTATAGCAGAGAACTGGACTTAAACAATGCCATAGCACGTGTCGCCTATCAGGCCAACCAGGTAAACTTCCGCAGAGAAATTTTCTCCAGTGCTCCGGCACAGGCACTGGTCGTAAGGTTAACAGCCGATAAAACAGCCTCTCTCTCTTTTTCGGTGCAGCTGAGCAGGCCGGGCAGCAAAGCAGCCATACAGGTAACCGGAGATGAAATAACCATGACTGAGCATGTGGGTGATGGCACTGGTGTAAGAATGGTGGCTAAAATGAAGCTCCTGCACAAAGGTGGCACCGTACAGGTGCAGGGAAATAGCATCCGCCTGCAAAATGCTGATGAAGCCACTATACTGCTTACTGCCGCTACAGACTACGCGGGGCTGGAGCCTGCCGCGCTTGCTGCCTCACAGCTCGCCAGGGCGGCAGCCAAGCCTTATGCCGCACTACAGCAGGAGCACATTGCCGACTACCAGCAGTACTTCCACCGGGTTCGCCTGGATCTCGGAAAAACCAATGCCTCCCTCTTCCCGACCGACGCCCGGCTGCTGGCTGTACAGAAGGGAAACCCAGACCCGGAACTGCTGCAGTTATACTATCAGTTCGGAAGGTACCTGCTCATCAGTAGCTCACGCCCTGGCAGTTTACCCGCCAACCTGCAAGGCATTTGGGCCGATGGACTTACCCCGCCCTGGAGTGCCGACTATCACATCAACATCAACATTCAGATGAATTACTGGCCCGCCGAAGTAACCAATTTGTCGGAAATGCACCTGCCTTTCCTTCGTTTTCTGTATAACATGCGGTCGGATGCCCGAAAAACAGCCCTGGAAATGTATGGTATCAAAGGAACTGTGGCACATTTTACGACGGACCCCTGGTTCTTTACGGAGCCATACGGAGAGCCCCAGTGGGCCATGTGGCCGATGGGCCTTGCCTGGAGTGCCCAGCACCTGTGGGAGCACTACCTGTTTACTGAAGATAAAAAATACCTGGCGGAACTGGCTTACCCGGTTTTAAAAGAGACGGCGGAGTTCTGCATAAACTGGCTGGTAAGAAATCCTGCCACAGGTCATTTGGTGTCCGGTCCTTCTATCTCCCCTGAAAACACGTTTAAAACTGCCGAAGGCAAAATAGCTACGATGGTGATGGGGCCAACCATGGACCACATGATTATACGGGACCTGCTGGGCAATACCATCGAAGCCAGTAAAGTGCTGAAAAAGGATGCGGCTTTCAGAAAGCAGATGGAGAAAGCGCTGGCACAGCTGGCACCAACTAAAATTGGAAGTGATGGCCGGATAATGGAGTGGACGGAAGAGTTTGAAGAAGCTGAGCCCGGGCACCGCCATATATCTCACCTCTACGGCCTGCACCCCGGCCGACAGATAACCAAGCAGAAAAGCCCGGAATTACTAGAAGCTGCCCGTAAAACTATTGAGCACCGTCTGTCGCATGGCGGAGGGCACACAGGCTGGAGCCGCGCCTGGATTGTAAATTTCTTTGCCCGCTTACAGGATGGAGAAGCTGCTTACAGCAATTTACAGGCGCTGCTGCAGAAGTCTACCCTGCCAAACCTGTTCGACAACCATCCGCCTTTCCAGATTGACGGAAACTTTGGGGCAACCGCCGGAATTACCGAGATGCTGATGCAAAGCCATGCCGGAGAAATACAGCTTTTACCTGCCCTGCCTGCCGCCTGGACGCAGGGTTATATTTACGGCATTTGTGCCCGCGGCGGCTTCGAAGCCGATCTGGATTGGGAAAACGGACAGCTGAAACAGGTAAAGGTCCTTTCCAGACTCGGCAATGCCTGCCAGCTTCGGTACGGTGATAAAGTGATATCTTTTAAAACGCAGAAAGGCAAAACCTATACTTTTAACGGAGAACTAAAGCAGCTATAAGCCTATGCAGTATCGCTTACCCACTTTTACACGAAGAAGCCAGGCACTGCAGCAGTGCCTGGCTTCTTCGTGTAAGTAACAATTGTCCTTCCTGGGTTATATTTCAGAATAAGGAGCCGGGTGTAACAGGTAAATGTCGGCACGTAAAAAATTATTGGCATACTCCGACATGCCCGATAATTTCTTCCAGTCCGGATCGTCTCCGAAAGCCTTCCATTTGGCATCGCGTTCGGCTTTGTTTTCGAAGCTGGTCATGTACATCAGGTTTGGCTGCTTACCGCCTGCCAGCACTTTTGCATAGAAAACAGCGTTAAAGCCAAGTTTGTCAAATATCTTGATTTCACCGTTGTTAAACATATCCACCTTGTTCTGATGCAGTTTTTCGGTAGCAGCTTCGTAGCTGCGCAGCTCATATACCCTTTCAGCAGGTGATGACTTTAAGCCCGGAGCCTTGTAAGAAGGCATTCCTGTAAAAGCCTGCATCAGAATAGACTCGATGCGCGCATAAGGCGCGGTGGCTGGAGTTGCATTAATGTAGTCCTGGCCGGCAGCAGCATACTGCTTGTCCTTTTCCAGCTTCTGATCTAATCCAAAGAACTGATCTGCTGACGTAAAAGGAATAAACACATACACCAGCTGTTCATCTGTCGGATTAGAGCCCTCACCGGGAATAGGTTTGTATACGCCCACTTTACTGATACCTGCCCGATGCAAGGCAGGCATATAGGCCTGCTGTATATACTGGTCGAGCCTTGCCTCCTGCTCCTTATCTTTCAGGTGATACACCTTCAGCTGGTAAAAATTCTGTTTCTGTGCAAGTGCGGCAAGCGGCATAGCTGCCAGTAGACTAAAAAACAGCGCCGCAAAGGCTACTATACTAAATTGTCTGTTAAGTTTCTTCATGATTATATTTAATTGGAACAATAGTTACAGGAAAAATAGAAGCTTATTAAGCCTCCACCGCATCATAAATCACAACTTTGCTCCAGAGCGAGGAGCACTTCTGTACAAATTCCTGGTGCACCGGGTGAACCTGGTAAGCATCGTGCGCTTCTTTACTTTCGAAGAGCATCAGCAGTGAAAATTCGTAGCTGCTATCTATTACAGGTCTGTTAGTATCGGCAGGAACGCCAATATGCAGCTGCCGTATCTCTTCGATCTCTTTCAAAGAATTCAAGCCTTCAAGTAGCTGCGCTCTATCTTCGGCTGACCCGGCATTGCTGAGCCAGAAAAACACATGGTGTACAAACATATAGTTAAAATTAAGTTTGCTGAAAATAAAGCATAACAAGAGGCATTAACAAATTAAAATATAAAAATTTAGCTGCTCCTTGCCTTCTGAAACAAAATAGAGGCATTAAATAAAAACACGTGAACCCGAATAGTTCTGGCGGAACTCCTTTGGAGTACAGCCGTTCTTGCGCCTGAAGATCCGGTTGAAATAGGAAAGATTGTTAAAGCCGCATTTGTACGAGATTTCCGATATGGTTTCGGTTGTATCGATGAGCATGCGGGAAGCGTGCCCTAACCTGATCTCGTTCAGGCTTTCGATAAAGGTTTTGCCTGTCCGCTTTTTAATGAAGCGGCTAAAGGAAACTTCGGGCATGCTCACAACTTTGGCCACATCGGCGAGAGAGATTTCTTTATCGTAGTTATTTTGCATGAACTCAAACACTTTTTCAATGCGCCGGCTGTAGTAGGTAAACTGCTCAGACGTAAAAGAACTGTTTGATAAAGTACGCATTTGCCGAGAAGTAGCCAGGCCCTGCAAAATAGATATAAGTTCTACAACCGAGTCGAACCCACTCATTTTTGCCAGTTTCTCCAGCCTCGGCTTCAACTCCAAAGCGGTCTCCCTTGAAAAAGCAATGCCCTTGCTGGATCGCTCCAGAAGCGTTTTAATAAAGCTCAGCTGGTTTCGGCTCAGAAACTTCTCATCGAACAGGTCGGAATGAAACTGCAGCGTTATTTCATAGATATCGTTGCTCCTGCACTGGTGGTTGAACCACCCGTGCGGCAGATTACTGCCAACCAGAACCAGGTCAACATCGCCGATAACCTCTGTATGATCGCCTACGATACGTTTGGCATCTGCCGCATTACATACAAAATTCAGTTCAAATTCATCGTGGTAGTGCAACGGAAATGTAAACTCCTGCTTCTGTCTCGAAAAAATGGTAAAGCAGTCATTCTCTGTTAAAGGAGTAATCTCACGGTAGATAGCACTCATGCTCGGGTGATTTTTGTTAGAACATTTACCGGAAGCAGCCCGATAATGTTAAAATAAGAGCAACGATAAAACGTAGCAGCCTGTTATGAAACAATTTTAACCTATACGTGCCAGGATAACAAGTTAATTTAGCAAAATATTTGACAGCAAAAGAGCAATATCAGCGATAAGGCTAAATAAATAGTGATTTAAAGCAGCTTGATAGTTAAAGCAAAGTAATACTATATGCACTGTTAACAGCTGTTAAAAGAATTGCTTTGGTTAATAAATAGCAAATAGATAAGATATCAGAGCAAATAATTGATAAAAAAGTATTATTCCAGTGGCTGAATTACCTCTATTTTTGTAACAGAAAGAGCAGCCTTAGCAAGGTGCGTATTATTGATTGCTCACTTACAAATGCTTCGTTGCCAGCAGGTGTGTACAGGTAAGCCGGGAGCTATACGAATGTTACGGCTTAGGCTAAAGAAGCATTCGAAAGGTGAACAGGAGCAGACTCTTTACGATCAGATAACTAACTCTATACTATTCTCTCTATGCCAAGAATTATAGTAAGCCTATTTGCTTTGTTGCTGTTTCAGGTCAGTTGTATACCTTTAGTGGCGCAGCAGAAGCCTGTTAACCCGAAGGCTACTTCTGAAACAAAGCACCTGTACAAAAACCTGCAAAGCCTGTCACAAAAAGGGATTATGTTCGGCCACCAGGATGCACTGGCTTATGGCATGGGATGGGCTTACCAGGAAAACCGCTCTGATGTAAAAGAGGTAGCCGGTGAATTTCCGGCCGTAGTTGGCTGGGACCTGGGGTACCTGGAACTGGGCAGTCCTGTAAACCTGGATAGCGTGCCCTTCGATAAAATGAGAACCTATGTGCAGCAGGTATACGCAATGGGTGGACTCAATACCTTTAGCTGGCACCTGAACAACCCTCTGGACCCGACTAAAACCAGCTGGGACAAAATGGATGCTACAATACAGCACCTCTTCCGTAATCCTGAGGCAATGCAACGCTATGAGGGCTGGCTCGATAAGCTGGCCACCTTCCTGCTCAGCCTGAAAGGTCCGAAAGGCGAATTGATTCCGGTGGTTTTCCGCCCGCTGCACGAGCACACCGGCAGCTGGTTCTGGTGGGGCCGCGAACACTGTTCTCCTGAAGAATACAAGCAGTTCTGGCAGCACACAGTTCATTACCTGCGCAAAAAGAAAGTAAACAACGTGCTTTACGCCTACTCTACCGACAGATTTACCTCCAGAGAAGATTACCTGGAGCGTTACCCAGGAGATAATTATGTAGACATAGTTGGATTTGATATCTACCACCGCCTGCCTGAAGACACCACTCAATATGCGGAAATCAACCAAGCCTTTGTGGCGGACGCGCGCTGCATGGTAGAAACCTTAAGAGCCATCGGGCAGGAAAAAAAGAAAGTATGGGTTCTGTCCGAAACAGGCCTGGAAACCTTACCTGTAGCAGACTGGTGGACAAACATCCTCTACCCTGTTGTAAAAGAGGCAGGACTGGCCTATGTACTTGTATGGCGTAACGGCCGCCCAGACCACTATTATGCCCCTTATCCCGGTCAGAAGAGTGCTGAAGATTTCAAGAAGTTTGCCAGCAAGCCCGATGTGTGGCTGATGAAAAGTGCGGCACGGGAAAACATATACAGTCCAATCCCTAAAAGCAGAAAAAATAAGCGCTAACAAAATTAACAAGCACCCACCATTAATCAATTTTACATGAGATTATCTCTTATAGATATAGGCATCATTGTGCTGTACCTGGTGGCTGTGGCAGCTATCGGCCTGATCATGAAAAACAGGGCAAAGGCCAATAAAGAAGCATACCTGCTCGGTGGCAATACCCTTCCCTGGTATGCCCTTGGCTTATCGAATGCTTCGGGTATGTTCGATATTTCCGGCACGATGTGGATGGTGATGCTGGCTTTCGTGTATGGCTTGAAAAGCATCTGGATTCCCTGGCTCTGGCCTTCCTTTAACCAGGTTTTCCTGATGATGTTCCTGGCAGCCTGGCTACGACGATCTAACGTTACCACGGGTGCCGAGTGGATGCTTACCCGCTTTGGCACAGGCAAAGGCTCCAACAAAGCCCATAGTATCGTAGTCATTTTTGCTCTTTTAAGCTGCCTTGGCTTTCTGGCATATGGCTTTATCGGCCTCGGTAAATTTGTAGAGATTTTTGTGCCCTGGTCTTTTGTGCAGCCATATATGCCATTCGATATTCCCGCTGAGTTTGTACCGCATTTCTACGGCCTTATCCTTACCTCTTTTGCTGTATTTTACTCTATTATGGGTGGTATGGCCAGTATTGTTTGGGCAGATGTGCTGCAGTATATTATCATGACGCTAGCAGCTGTCATCATTGGTGTGTTAGCTGTCAATAACCTGCAAGTAGCCCAGTTAAATGTGCCGGAAGAATGGAAAACACCTTTCTTCGGCGCCACCCTGAACATGGACTGGACCGGTATCATTGATGAAGTGAATGACAAAATAGACCAGGATGGCTATTCTCTTTTTGGAATCTTCTTCTCTATGATGCTCTTCAAAGGCATCCTGGCCAGCCTGGCTGGTCCGGCTCCGAACTATGACATGCAGAAGATCCTCTCATCCCGCTCCCCGAAAGATGCAGCTAAAATGAGTGGCTTTGTGTCGCTGGTGCTTATCCCGACACGTTATTTAATGATCATTGGTTTTGCCGTACTGGCCCTGCTGAACTATAACCAACTGAACCTGGAGTCGGCTTCCGGCATCGACTTCGAAAGGATTTTACCGGCTGCCATACAGAACTTTGCTCCAACCGGAGTTATGGGGCTGTTGCTGGCTGGCTTGTTCGCAGCTTTTATTGGCACCTTTGCAGGTACTTTAAATGCAGCGCAGGCTTACTTAGTAAACGACATCTACCTGAAGTATGTCAACCCGAAAGCTTCTAACCAGACTGTTTCCCGCATGAATTACATAACAGGTATAGTGGTGGTAGCCCTGAGCGTAGTACTTGGATTCTTTGCAAAAGACGTTAACACCTTGCTTAACTGGATTGTTGCAGGCTTGTACGGAGGCTATATCTCGGCGAATATGCTGAAGTGGTACTGGTGGCGCTTTAACAGCAGCGGCTTCTTCTGGGGAATGCTGGCAGGTATTGTTTCCGCGCTCACCTTCCCGTATGTTTTTGCCGGAACGTTAGACCTGTATTATTTCCCGCTCCTGTTCCTCATTTCGCTGGCTGGCAGCATAATCGGAACCTATGCAGCGCCTGCAACAGATATGGAAACCCTGAAAGACTTTTACATGAATGTGCGTCCGTGGGGATTCTGGAAACCGATTGCAGCACAGGTTCAAGCCGACTACCCTGCCATAAAGGAAAACAAAAACTTTTGGCTGGATATGTTTAATGTAGTTATAGGTGTCGCGGGCCAGATGTGCCTGACGGTGATGCCTATTTACCTGGTGCTGGGCATGTATACTGAGTTGATGTTTTCGGGCGCATTGCTGCTGGTTTGCGGCATTATCCTGAAGAAAACCTGGTGGGACCGGTTGCCCAACGACAAGCCGGGTTTTGCCACGACTTTAAAAAAGACTTTAGTAAGCACACATAGCTAAAACAGCTGCTTTACAGGCAGCCACAATAATCATATTCTAAATTTACTGCTGATGAATACTACATTTCAAACCAGGCTTGAAGCGTTGCAGACAGCTCACCAGGAACTGGTTACACGCCCGAACGAGAAATTAGCGCTGGGAAATGGTGTGATAGACCGTTACAAGTATCCTGCCCTGACAGCGCAGCATGCTCCTCTTTTCTGGCGTTATGACCTTAATCCAGAAACGAACCCGTTCCTGATGGAGCGCTTTGGCATTAATGCTGCCTTTAACGCCGGTGCCATTAAATTAAACGGGAAATACCTGATGGTAGTGCGTGTGGAAGGAAGCGACCGAAAATCCTTTTTTGCGGTAGCCGAAAGCGACAACGGCATTGACAACTTCAGGTTCTGGGACCGCCCGATCACTATGCCTGAAACTGAAAACCCAGACGTTAACGTGTATGATATGCGCGTAACGCAGCACGAGGATGGCTGGATTTACGGTGTTTTCTGCACAGAACGCAAAGATCCGGACGCAAAACCAGGAGACGAGTCTTCGGCAGTAGCTCAGGCAGGTATTGCTCGTACCCGTGACCTGGTAAACTGGGAACGCCTGCCGGATCTAAAGACACCTTCTCCGCAACAACGCAATGTGGTATTGCACCCAGAATTTGTGAACGGCAGATACGCCTTTTATACACGCCCGCAGGACGGCTTTATTGAAGCGGGCACTGGCGGTGGTATTGGTTTTGGACTGGCAGACACTATAGAAAACGCTGTGGTGGAAAAAGAGCTGATCGTGGATCAGAAACAATACCACACAGTATACGAGGTTAAAAACGGTCAGGGACCCGCTCCTATTAAAACAGAAAAAGGCTGGCTGCACATGGCGCACGGGGTGCGCAATACCGCTGCCGGTCTGCGCTACGTGCTGTATATGTTCATGACGGACCTGGAAGACCTGACAAAGGTTATCTACAAACCAGGTGGCTATTTTATAGCTCCGGAGGGTGAAGAGCGCATAGGCGATGTCTCTAACGTAACGTTCGCCAATGGCTGGATTCTGGATGATGACGGCACCGTCTTCATTTATTACGGCTCCTCGGATACCCGCATGCATGTGGCTACTTCTACAGTGGAACAGCTACTAGACTATGTGGTGCATACACCGGAAGACAAGTTCCGCTCAGCAGCTTCTGTGCAGCAGATCAACCGGATCATCGATCATAACCTTGCATTTCTTGAAGCAAAAGGCAAATCATTGGCAACTCTCGAAAGCGCTTCATGAGGATAGAGAAAGGGACAACTACAGGTGAAAGTCTGCAAACCTACCAGGCCGAGGTAACAGCTGAACTGGAACGTATTCTTGCTTTCTGGTTGGAGAACACACTAGATGAAGCGGGCGGTGGTTTTGTGGGACAGATCGATAGTGGCGGGCGGGTAAACCAGGTAGCTCCGAAAGGAGCTATTCTGAACGCCCGTATACTCTGGTCGTTCTCGGCTGCCTACCGCCATACCGGAAAAGCCGCATACGCTACCGCGGCAAAAAGAGCTTATGATTACCTGGTTAACCACTTTTTTGATAAAACCCATGGTGGCATCTACTGGTCGGTAGACGCACAGGGAAACGCGCTTAGCACCCGCAAGCAGATCTATGCACTGGCCTTCGCCCTGTACGGCCTCAGCGAGTATTATTCAGCTACACAGGATGCAGGGGCTCTGACACTGTGCCGGGAATTGTTTCAATGGATAGAGCAATACAGCTTCGATAAAGAACAGGGCGGCTACCTGGAGGCTTTCAGCCGGGAAGGTGAACTGCTGGAAGACCTGCGCCTGAGCGCGAAAGACCGGAACGACCCGAAGACCATGAACACCCACCTCCATATACTGGAGGCTTATGCCAGCCTTTACCGGTCATGGCCTGATCAGCAGCTGGCGCTTCAGCTGGAAGGCTTGATAAGGTTGTTCCTGGATAACATAATAGACATGAATACCGGGCACATGATGCTGTTCTTTACCAGGGACTGGCAATCAACAGCCGATTTGGTTTCGTATGGGCACGATATTGAAGCTTCGTGGCTGCTGCATGAAGCCGCAGAAGTACTTGGCAACCCGGAGCTGTTGCACCAGGTGGAATCTGTGGCAGCTGGCATGGCAGCAGCTACCCTAGAAGGTCTGCAGGCTGATGGCAGCCTGTATCATGAGCTTAAAAGAACGGAAAACCACTATGACACTCACCGGGAATGGTGGGTAAGTGCAGAGGCCATGGTAGGTTTCCTGAACGCTTTCCAGTTAACGAATGAAGCGCATTACCTGGCGCATTCCATTCAAGCCTGGGAGTTTGCCAAAAAATATTTGCTGGACAAGGAACATGGAGAATGGTACTGGGGCGTTTACAACGACTATAGCTTAATGCGAACCGAAGATAAGGTAGGCTTCTGGAAATGTCCGTACCACAACTCACGCGCCTGTTTGGAGGTAATGAGCCGCTGTGAAAATCTGCTGACTTAGTACCAGGTATAGATACTATAAATCATAGATATTCCTTATACTAGTAACTTATTAGCGTTTAATAAACTGAAGCAATTCTGATCGGTAACAACTATGAGCAGTAAACACTATACATCCTTTCTTTATGCCTTATGCTTTCTGTTGAGTATAAGCCAGGTAAAAGCAAATGTGACGCTTCCTGCTGTGTTCAGCAATCATATGGTGTTGCAGCAAAATGCCGAGGTTAAAATATGGGGTTGGGCTAAGTCGGGGGAAGAGGTAACTGTAACACCCAGTTGGAACCATAAACCTGTTAAAACCAAGGCAAGCAACCTGGCAGAATGGGAAGTGATACTTCAGACACCCGCTGCCGGAGGACCTTATACGGTAGAGATCAAAGGGTATAATACCATCAAGATAGAAGATGTGCTGCTCGGAGAAGTATGGCTTTGCGCTGGTCAGTCCAACATGGAATGGACTGCGAGAGCTGGTATAGAGCACGCAGAAAGAGAAGTGCCGCTGGCCAGCTATCCTTCTATCCGCTTCTTTAGTGTTTCTCACAGAACTGCCGATACTCCTCAGCTGAGCCTGGATGGGCAATGGGTGGTTTGCACGCCGGAATCCATGATCGACTTTAGCGCCGTTGGCTATTTCTTCGGAAGAAAAGTGCACCAGACCCTGCAGGTGCCGGTTGGGCTGATAAACAGCAGTTGGGGAGGCACACCCGCCGAAGCATGGGTAAGCAAAGAAACAATTGAAGAAAATAAAATACTGGCAGAAGATGCTGCTAACCTACAGGAAGTACCCTGGGGACCAGTAAAAACAGCCAAAATTTACAATGCCATGATTGCTCCATTAGTTCCTTATCGTCTGGCAGGTGTGCTGTGGTACCAGGGAGAATCGAACACAGGAAGCCCTGCAAACTATGCCGAACTCTTACCTGCACTTATTCAGAACTGGCGCACCCGGTGGAACCAGGCATTCCCTTTCTACTACGTGCAAATTGCCCCCTATCAATATGATGTGCCCCAGCAGGGGGTGCTGCTAAGAGATGCTCAGCGCAGGGTGCTGCAGAAAACAGAAAATACGGGTATGGTAGTCGTAAGCGATATCGGCAATAAAGACGATATACACCCTAGAAATAAAAGTGATGTAGGACAGCGATTGGCTGATCTGGCCCTGCACAAAGCCTACGGCAAACAAGAGTTGCCTGCCTCCGGGCCTTTGTACCGTAGCATGAAAGTAGAAGGCAATAAGGTCAGGCTATACTTTGATTATGCCGGAAAAGGCCTTGTAGCAAAAGGGAATGAGCTGACAAATTTCGAAATTGCCGGAGCCGATCAGCAATTTGTGAAAGCCAGTGCCAAGATACAAGGCAGTACTATTGTGGTGCAGGCAAAGCAGGTTAAAAAACCTGTGGCAGTACGGTTTGCCTGGAGCAACACAGCAGAGCCAAACCTTTTTAATGCAGAAGGTTTACCTGCCTCGAGTTTCCGAACAGAAGCAGAACCTGTGTCCTTGAAGTAACACCGCTACTCCTTTTAAACAAAAAGCGCTTGTTCCGGGTGAACAAGCGCTTTTTGTTTTATCTCTCCTACTCTACCAGTTTCAGAGGTTCGATCCATTTTTCATCTTCCCGGATCAGTTCAATCAGTTCATCAACCGCCCGATCGGCAGGTACAGATTTTTTTACAACTGTCTGGCCACGGTAAAGCGCAATCTTGTCTTTCCCGACACCAACATAGCCGTAATCGGCATCCGCCATTTCACCAGGACCGTTTACAATACACCCCATGATCCCGATTTTCACACCTTTCAGATGATCGGTGCGTTTGCGTATCATGGCAGTAGTTTCCTGCAGATCGAACAATGTGCGCCCACAGCTCGGGCAACTGATATACTCTGTTTTGCTCATGCGCGTGCGGGCGGCCTGCAGTATACCGAAGCCCAGGTTGTTGAGCGTTTCTACGGTTGCCAGCAACGCTGTTTTTTCCATAGCAGGCAGCAGCTCTGTTCCCAGCATCACGCCATCGCCCAAGCCGTCAATCAACAAGCCACCGATATCCGTAGCAGCATACAGTTGTACCTGATCTTGGGTCATTTCACCATAAGCTCTTTTAATGATGCACGGGTTCTGTACTCCCTGGTTCATCAAACGGAAGAAACACTTCCGCAGCTCCGCCATGGCATGTTCATTTGTTGTCTGCAGCATCAGCACAGCAGTATGGTCCTGCTTTAGTTTTTCTATCAGCTCAGGAGTTAAATCATCCAGCGATAGAAGCACAAAGTTTAAGGCTGCATGTCGTTCGATGCCGCTCCTGTATTGAGCAGCACTGAAAAGCGGGTGACGTTCTTCCCGTTGCTCAGCCAGCAGCCAGGCATCATAATCCACAATCTCTTTCAAGCCGTTTGGCAGCATAAAGCGAATGGGTTCGTTGCCGGTATAGATATAATCTGCCCCGAGATCATTCATATTGAACTTATCGAGCAGCATAGAGTACAAGTGCCCTACACATTTCAGGTCGGCATACTGGATATTTGCCAGGCGGCTGAGGTCGGCCACCACGCGCGGCACGTTTAACGCTCCTATATTCCCGACTTCTAGTGTCTCTCGACGGTGATACTGAAACGGATCGATGGGAACCTGACAGATCGGCTTCAGGAGAGTAGCTTTTTCAGCCCGGTGTGTATAGCGGTCGATCAGGGCCTTAGCCACTGGTGCTTCCGCTTCCGGAGCCTCTGTTAACGATACACGCACGGTATCGCCCAGGCCATCTTCCAGTAATGTTCCAATGCCTACAGCAGATTTAATACGACCGTCTTCAGCTTCACCGGCTTCTGTTACGCCCAGGTGTAAAGGGTAAGGCTGCATTCCCTCCTCTTCCAGCTTCTGCACCAGCAAGCGGTAAGCCTGTACCATTACCTGCGTGTTGGAGGCCTTCATGGAAATAACAATGTTGTGGTAATTTTCTGCTTCACAGATCCGCAGAAACTCCAAAGCACTTTCCACCATACCAAGCGGCGTGTCACCGTACCTGCTCAGAATCCGATCGGACAAAGATCCGTGGTTGGTACCGATACGCATGGCAGTACCGTACTCCTTGCAAATGCGCACCAGTGGCAGAAACCGCTCTCTTATTCTGTCGAGCTCTGCCTGATAAGACGCATCGTCGTATTCTATAACCTCAAATTTTTTCTTGTCGGCATAGTTGCCCGGATTCACCCGTACTTTTTCAACTATACGGGCGGCAACCTCTGCCGCATTGGGCGTAAAGTGTATGTCGGCAATAAGCGGCACATCATACCCTCTGCTGCGCAATTCCTCTTTGATATGCTTCAGGTTTTCAGCCTCTTTTATACTTGGTGCCGTAATACGGATGTATTCGCAGCCAGCCTCGATCATACGAATGCATTGTTCTACAGAGCCAATGGTATCCATGGTATCTACTGTAGTCATGGATTGCACCCGAATAGGATAATCACCTCCCATGGGCACTCCGCCAATGTTTACCACTATGGATTTTCGGCGTTTGTATTCGGTCAGGCTAGGACAGTAGTTCTTATTCATAAAGCGTAAACTTATAGCACGGGCATTGGCTCCGTACTCTTAACTAAAGTTGGGCTTGCTTTGTTCAACTGATAATGATCACAAATTTAAGGTTTATTCTTTACTTCCTTTTGTTAATTTACCATTAAACCATCCTCGAGATTACCGGAACGGAAAACCCAGCTACCTAAAATAGAAAAGGCAGCCTTTGGGCTGCCTTTTCTATATAATTCTAAGGTATTATCGGTTGAACATCAGTTCACGATATTTTACTAAAGGCCAGTCTTCGTCGTCTACCATCAGTTCCAGCTTATCTACGCTGTAACGAATGGTATCGAAATAGCTGAATACTTTCTCCTGGTACATGATGGCACGCTCACGCGCATCTTCGATCTTGTTAGCTACTTTACGAGCCTCAATCATTTCATCTACATTCTTCTGAATGGTTGTGATATGGCGCGACATCTTTTTGATAGCTTCTAATGTTGCTTCGGTATACTCTGCCTCCAGGCCCAGCTCTTTTAAGCCACGGTAGTTGTTAATCAGTTTGTTCTGATAAGCAACGGCAGTCGGAATAACGTGGTTAACAGCTAAATCGCCCAGCACACGTGCCTCAATCTGGATCTTCTTGATGTACTCCTCCAGTAAGATTTCATGACGGGCATGTAATTCAACTTCCGTTAAAATACCAAACTTCGTGAACAGCTCCACCACGTCCTCACGCTTGAGAACATCCAGTGCCGTTGGCGTAGATTTAACGTTCGACAGGCCGCGTGCCTCAGCTTCCTGTGCCCACTCTTCTGAATAACCGTTTCCTTCGAAACGAACCGCTTTAGACTCTACAACATACTCACGAAGTATTTGTATAATCGCCAGTTCTTTCTTCATGCCCTGGTTATCGATCAGATCGTCAACTGACTTCCTGAACTCTACCAGTTGCTCTGCCACCATGGTGTTCAGGGCAGTCATTGGATTAGATACGTTTGCAGAAGAACCTACAGCGCGTAACTCGAATTTATTACCTGTAAAGGCAAAAGGAGAAGTACGGTTACGATCGGTATTATCCAGTAAAATTTCAGGAATTTTATCGATACCAAGTTTCATGTACATGTTATCGCCTTTCTCCATCGGTACTTTGGCAGTACGCTCTAATTCATCCAGAACAGCTGTTAACTGCTGGCCAACGAAAACGGACATAATGGCCGGAGGCGCTTCGTTAGCACCTAAACGGTGGTCGTTGCTGGCTGAAGCAATACTGGCACGTAAAAGGTCAGCGTGC
This sequence comes from Pontibacter sp. SGAir0037, assembly GCF_005491705.1. NCBI lineage: Bacteria > Pseudomonadati > Bacteroidota > Cytophagia > Cytophagales > Hymenobacteraceae > Pontibacter > Pontibacter sp. SGAir0037. The sequence goes on from NZ_CP028092.1 coordinate 1,699,862, forward strand.
TTATAAACCGCTTTTATAGTGTTGATGAAGAACGTGAGGAACTGCAGGTTTTCTTTCGGCTTTCTGCCAGGTGCTAATAGGTTTACACCCGTGTTAGTGCTCATCGCCCAGTTGTTGTGCTTACCGCTACCGTTTACACCTTTGAAAGGCTTTTCGTGAAGCAGCACTTTAAAACCGTGTCTTTCAGCCACACGATCCATGATGTCCATTAACAGCTGGTTGTGGTCAGCAGCCAAGCTCGCATCTTCGAAGGTAGGCGCACATTCGAACTGGCTTGGTGCCACTTCATTATGGCGTGTGCGAAGCGGAATACCTAATCTGTGTGCCGTCTTTTCAAAATCAACCATGTAAGCATGTACACGGCTTGGGATAGAACCAAAGTAATGGTCTTCTAACTGCTGGCCTTTAGCAGGAGCATGACCAAACAAGGTACGGCCAGTCATAACCAGGTCAGGACGTGCAGCATACAGCGCTTTGTCAACCAGGAAGTACTCCTGCTCAATACCTAATGTTGTATTTACTCTTGTTACGTCTTTATCGAAGTACTGGCAAACAGGCACAGCAGCATCGTTTAATAATTTCAAAGACTTTAACAGAGGTGTTTTATAATCGAGCGCTTCGCCAGTGTATGAAACGAAGATAGTAGGAATGCAAAGTGTTTTTGAATTGGTACCCTCAATAATGAATGCCGGAGAAGAAGGATCCCAGGCAGTATAACCGCGGGCCTCAAATGTATTACGGATACCACCGTTCGGGAAAGAAGAGGCATCCGGCTCCTGCTGTGCAAGCGCACTTCCTTTGAAACTCTCAATGGCAGTTCCTTCAGAAGTAAGATCAAAGAAGGAGTCGTGTTTCTCGGCGGTAGCTCCGGTTAATGGCTGGAACCAGTGTGTGTAGTGGGTTGCACCTTTGCTGATGGCCCAGGATTTCATGGCAGCTGCCACAGCATCTGCCAGGTTACGGTCTACTTTTTCGCCCGCTTCAATGGTACGACGCAGACGCTTAAAGTAATCAGAGGACATATTAGCACGCATTGCCTCCAGGCCAAATACGTTCTCCCCATAGTAGTCAGAAATTTTTTGGGAGGGTGAGGTAATTTCTCCCGTTTTACGCTGGCTTACGAGCTCTAGCGCCTTAAATCGTAGTGTTGCCATGAATCAAATTAGTTGGGTGTTCTAAGGTGTAGCAAATATAGAGATAAAAATAAGTTTGCAAGAACTCATACATTATTTTTTATAGGGTATTCTTAAAAAACACATCTGTTTTTTAGAAACTACCTCCTAAAAACAAAGGCAACACTTAAATTTTAACATAATTTAAGCTATTTGTTCAAGCTGCTGCCACAGCCGCGCAGTATAAGCAGCTTAAACGGCTAAAGAAGCAGATCCGGCAGAGCCATCCGCTTCTGTTTTGTCAGGAAGACGTGTGTAAGCCTAAAGGTGCGTAAATGTGCGTACATCATCATTCTCCAGCCATTATTTAAACAGCTTGTAATTAACAGCTTAGAAAAGGCTGTTTTTCTTCTTCGCTATATTTTTTGTAAATTGCGGCCTGATTATGAAAAAAGTAGCTTTTTATACGTTAGGTTGTAAGCTTAACTACTCCGAAACCAGCACGATCGGGAGGATATTTCAGGAACGTGGCTTCGAAAAGGTAGAGTTTACTGATACACCTGATATATACGTTATCAATACATGCTCTGTAACGGATAACGCAGATAAGAAATGTCGTAAAATTGTGAAGGAGGCTCTTAAGCATTCTCCTGATGCCTTTATTACGATTGTAGGTTGCTATGCACAGTTAAAGCCTAAAGAAATAAGTGAAATACCGGGTGTGGATGCTGTATTAGGTGCCGCAGAGAAATTTCAGCTGGTTGATATACTGGAGGGCTTCGAGAAAAAGGAAAAACCACAGGTGTTTGCCAGTGAAATAAGTGAGGCCAATACATTCCATAACTCCTACTCGTTCGGCGACAGAACCCGCACCTTTTTAAAGGTACAGGATGGCTGTGACTACTCCTGCTCGTTCTGCACCATACCACTGGCCAGGGGCAACAGCCGGTCAGACAGTATAGAGCATGTGGTGCAATCGGCGCGTGAAATCGCTAAGTCCGGGGTAAAAGAAATTGTGTTGACAGGCGTGAATACCGGTGACTTCGGACTGCAGAACGGCAAACGGGTAGAAACATTTTACCAGCTGGTACAGGCCCTGGACCAGGTTGAGTCGATTGAACGCTTCCGTATCTCCTCTATCGAGCCGAATTTGCTCAGCAACGACATTATTGAATTTGTAGCGCAGAGCAACCGCTTCATGCCCCACTTTCATGTGCCCTTGCAGTCCGGCTCCAACAAAATACTGCGCCTGATGCGCCGCCGTTACCAGCGTGAGTTGTATGCTGACAGGGTGGCAAAAATAAAAGCGTTAATGCCGCATTGCTGTATCGGGGTTGATGTAATTGTAGGTTTTCCGGGAGAAACGGAAGAAGACTTCCTGGATACTTATAATTTTATAAATGACCTGGATGTAAGTTACCTGCACGTTTTCCCTTACTCTGAGCGCGAAAATACGCTGGCTCCTGGTATGGAAGGAAAAGTGAGCATAAAGGAGCGCAACCGCAGAGCAGATATGCTTCGCATCCTGTCTGAGAAAAAGAAGCGCTACTTCTACGAACAGAACATCGGGCGAGAATTTAATGTGCTGTTTGAGGAAGATGTAAAAGATGGTGTGATGGAGGGATTTACAGAGAACTATGTTCGTGTGGCTGCCAAATACGACCCTGTTCTGATCAACGAAACCAAGCATGTGCGTCTGACAGGTATCAACCCGGGCAACTTAATGGAGGCAGAAGAAACTTACCGGGAGATTCTTCACCATTAAATAGTATAGTTAATCAGAAAAGCTATATATTTAAGTTTTAATTGTTCTCTGGTCTTAAGAAAATCAACAACTAGTATAATTTATCTAAATCGTGAAAGTAACAAAATTTGTTTTGGGAGCATCACTGGTAGCTTTACTGGCTGCATGCAACAACCAATCTAAGCAAGCTGACCCGCAGGCTGCTACTACTACTTCTACCGAAGCAGAAACACCCGCAACTCCTGCTACTGTGTATGTAAACTCCGACTCTCTTTTAACTAATTACGAGTACTTTAAAGAGATACGTACCCGCCTGCAGACAAAATCTCAGGATGCGGAGAAAGATCTGCGCAGAAGAGCTGATGCTTTCCAGAAAGATGTTGCCAACTATGAGCAGACTGCCCAGGGTATGACCATGCAGCAGCGTAGCACTACAGAGCAACGCCTGGCACAGAGACAACAGCAGTTGCAGGCGCTAAGCCAGCAAACAGGCAACGAGCTGGCGATGGAAGAGTCAGAGGAAATGAAAAAGATTTATGATAAAGTAGAAGCTTATCTGCAAAATCTGAGCAAAGAAAGAGGATATAAAATGGTGCTTACCTACCAGAGAGGCAACAGCGCTATTTTGTATGGCGATTCTACTTTAGATATCACCACAGACGTAGTGAAAGGTCTGAACGAGCAGTATGCGTCTGAAAAGGCATCTGCTAAAAAAGAAACTCCAAAAAAATAATTTCCAGGCAATGGTTTAAAAGCTGTTTTAAGCCAAGAACCTCATCAAACAGAAAAGGCCTCTTCTCAAGTAGAAGAGGCCTTTTCTGTTTAAGCAGCTATGCGTCAGCCTGAGTTCTTATTCGTATCGCAGCGACTCAATCGGGTCTAGTTTCGAGGCACGTGAGGCAGGGTAATACCCCGAAGCTACCCCGACAAACACGCAGATGGATAAGCCAACAAATACCCATATCCACGGCACAATAAAACCACCCTCTCCTATCAGCGACGCAATGCCATTCCCCATCAGGATACCCAGCACAATGCCAACGATACCGCCTAGAATACAGATAACAATGGCTTCGATCAGGAACTGCTGCCTGATCTGTTTCGCAGTTGCCCCTAAAGCTTTCCTTACTCCTATCTCCTGAGTTCTTTCATTAACTGAAACCATCATGATATTCATCAAACCTACAGAGGCACCCAGCAGGGTGATGAAACCAATAATAAAGCCACCCATTTTCAGAAACCCGGAGATCTCGTTCAGGCTCTGCATCAGCGAATCACTTCTTCTGATTTCGAAAGAGTTCTCCTGCCCGAGCGCATCCTGCCGGATGTTACGCATGATCCCTGTTGCCTCCCCCATCACATAATTCAGTTCGTTAGGTTTGGCAATGGCTGTTTTAATGTTATAATTTAGCTGCGTGTTCTCAGCCCTCGGTATCTGGCGCCCGGTTTCCAAGGGTATAATAATGGTTCTGTCTGTGCCGCCGCCGCCCATGCTGCCGCCTTTCTTTTCCAGTTCACCTATTACTTTAAAGCGTCTGCCCAAAAACGTAATAAACTTACCGTTGGCATCCGTCTTCGGGAATAATTTATCTTTGATCTCGCTTCCTATAATGGCCACATTGGTGCCGTATTCTAGCTCAAAACTGGAGAAACCTCGCCCCCTTCCCAGAATCAGGTTCTGAGTTTGCAGGTAATTTTCATCACCACCAACAATATTGATGTTCGGGTTTGTTTTGTCAATCTCATTTTTTACAACAGTAGCCCCGGAAATATGCGCCGATAGACTGACAACCGCATTGTCTTCCATCAGCTGCTTGTACCTGCGGGCGTTATCGTAGGAGATGATCGGGTAAACCTTATTGGCCCGCCCATCGCGGCTGCCTCCAAAATTGTTATAACGGCGAATATCAAACGAATTAGCGCCCAGGCTCGAAAAAGTTTGCTCAAGCGAATACTTCATACTATCCACCGCCGTCAGGATGCCAACCAGCGACATAATACCGATCGCAATGATGAGGCCTGTCAGGATTGTGCGCAACAAATTGCTTTGTATGGCACGAAGTCCTTCTAAAATGTTTTCGAGTACGTTCATTCCTTATAAAAATATTTTGTGCACTTTAACGCTTATTTTCGTTAACAATAAAAAGTTATTGCGCAGCATCCGTGGCAGATAGATGCAGCAATATTCAACTGAAAGTATATATTTGTTAAAGATAATAAAAGTATAATGCTTCTTAAATCCATCCCTCTTTTTATTTGCACATTTTTGCTGGCTTTTACTGGTTGGGCTTCCACCATACTTGTTCCCATGGATGAATCTCAGAAAGACCACCTGAAGTCGTATGGAGTAGCTTATTGGGTACTGTCAAGAGAGCTGCCTGTTGACTGGCTGCTGAACTACCGGGGTGGTGCATTTGCATTCCAGCATGTGCCCCAGGTAGAAAATGAGTTGATTGTGCGTGGCGTGAGCTACCAGGTTATTTCGGATGCCCAATATAATACCATCTTAAACCAGATCAGCGATCCGGAAGCGAACATGGACATTATGAAACTGGAGAAACTCCCGAAGGTGGCTGTCTACTCTCCTAAGTCAAAAATGCCCTGGGATGATGCCGTAACGCTGGTACTGACTTATGCCGAAATTCCGTACGACATTATTTATGATGATGAAATAATGGCCGGAGATCTGCCAAAGTACGACTGGCTTCACCTGCACCACGAAGACTTTACCGGCCAGTATGGAAAGTTCTACGCCAGCTACCGACATTATCCCTGGTACCAGGAGCAGCAGCGGGAAGCTGAAGCATCGGCCCAGAAGCACGGCTTCGCTAAAGTATCGCAACTGAAGCTAAGCGTTGTGAAGAAAATAAAAGATTTCTGTGCAGGAGGCGGCTTTTTATTTGCGATGTGTTCTGCTACTGATACGTACGATATAGCGCTGGCAGCAGATGGGGTAGATTTTATAGAAGCTATGTACGACGGCGACGGGGCCGATCCGAATGCGCAGGAAAAGTTCGATTATACTAAAACCTTTGCTTTCAAAGACTTCAGGATCGTAAGAAATCCACTGGAGTACGAATACTCTAACATTGATATGCAGCCTCAGGAGCGGAATGTTTCTGAAGCCAACGATTTCTTCCAGCTCTTTACTTTCTCGGCAAAATGGGACCCGCTGCCCACCATGCTCACCCAGAACCACGCTAAAACCATAAAAGGATTTATGGGGCAAACAACCGCCTTCAGAAAAAGTACAGTAAAGCCGGATGTAACTGTTATGGGAGAGAACAAAGAGTTAGGTGAGATTCGGTACATGCATGGCACCTTTGCCCGCGGCACCTGGACGTTTTATGGCGGGCATGATCCGGAGGATTACCAGCATTTGGTAGGCGAAGATCCTACCGATCTTGCTCTGCACCCGAATTCCCCTGGTTACCGCCTTATCCTCAACAACATCCTGTTTCCGGCAGCTAAGAAAAAGAAACAGAAAACTTAATTTTAATAATTTGCTAATTATTAAATGTGCTGATGCGCTAATATTCGATATAAGATTATGGGCAGGTGTTATTATAGGTAATTAGGTTTATCTTTTTAATATAAAGTACTAAGCTCAAAACTATGTAACATAATTTTAAGCACATTAAATAATTAGCACATTAAAGTTTAGTGCATTCTGTCAGCGCGTGGTTCCAGGTTGCGAATGATGTTGGCTTCAATTTCCAGGAGCTCCTTTAGCCGGGCGTCCACTACCTCAGCCGGCATATACTCTTTCGCAAGCTTCACAAAGCTTACATAATGTCCTGCTTCAGAAACCATTAACTCATAGTAAAACTTCTGCAGTCCTTCGTCTTTGATGTTTTTCCAGAGTAACTTGAAACGTTCACAGCTTCTGGCCTCAATCAGGGCATTTATCAGCAGATGATCCATTAACTGTCGCTCACGCTGCCCGCCTTTGCGTATATGCTTCGCCAACTCCACCACATATTCATCGGGGCGGTTGCGCCCCAGGCTATAGCCCCTCTTTTTTAGTTCAGCCAGCACACGTTCAAAATGACTCCACTCCTCTGCCACCAGGTCTGTCATCTCATCAACCAGCTTTGTCTTATCCGGATACTTTACAATGAGTGAGATACCTGATGTAGCTGCTTTCTGCTCACAGTAGGCATGGTCTACCAGTATCTCTTCTATATTCATCTCGGCAATATTAACCCAACGCGGATCGGTAGGCAACTGCAGGCGAAGTATCGTTTTGGTTGGTTGTGTTTCCACTAGTACTTTGTCAACTTGAAAATTAGAATTACAACTAGAATATCCTGACAACTTGGTGCTCTGATTTTCTACTATTAATGGCTGCTTAGAGCTCTATAAAAAACTTTACAACCAGGCTTATTCAGCGAAAGATTAGTCAAAGAACATCCACTTTAAACCGAATATAAAGCTGCGACGCATGCCCGGATAATAGGGTGTCGCAAAATAACCTGGTTGCGGCATCAGTCCCTGGTTCACGTGAGACATTTTCAGGAAGAAGTTCACGTTCTTTATATCCCCTGTAACAAAGACATCCAGTACAGGATACGTCTGAACCTGGAAAAAGTCCTGCGGGTAAAACTGCTGGATAACCGGATTATAGGCATCAGCATTATAGGCAGTAGGCATATGCATTTCAACCCCGAACTGGCCGAACAGGGCACTATTGAACAAGCCTCCCTGAAAATATAGTTTAGAATTAAACAACCACTCCGGTATACGAATAACCTCAGCCTCATCGGTATTGGTATAGGCAACAAAATTTTCGAAATGAATAGAGCCAAAGCGTATATGATGCTCCAGCCTTGCTCCGTAAAACGTCTGATTGCCATCATACTGTACTGGCTCCATTCTGGTATCCAGCGGATTGTGCTGATCCACCTTATTGAAATAAATATACCGCAGGATGTTTGTAAAATGCGAGGAGAACCTGACAAACTGCCTCCTGCCAATCCTGCTGCCGTAGGCAAACATACTTTGGTCGTAGAGGACAGTGGTAAAATCCTTGTTCCATTCATAGTGGTTGCTCAACACTCTTTCTTCCGTAAGAGAAGCAGACCGTAGAACCCGGTGATGGGACAGCTCCACGTTTGTAATTCGGGCCAATGCTTTCAAACGGTAGTCACGCACCAACTGCAGCTCCCCATCTACCATCAGAACGGCTTTTTCTTTATAGTTGAGCCTGAACTGCCCACCTACAAAAAGCTGGTTAAAAGCTGTATTTTCCGTAACAAGGCTGGTATCTCCTACTGCTCTAGAAAACGTTTGAAGGGCTCTGTTTTCTATCGACGATCTTCTATGCTTTAAATAAGCTTTAAAAAAAGAAAATTTACTATTACCGGTAAAACCTAACTCGTTCTGTAGTTCCCGGTAATTGGTACGGTCGTCCGTTCTTACACCACTATATAGGGTATCAGGATAAAAATGCAGCGTACCATTCAGCAGTTCTTCACCAACCAGATTTAGATCGCGAAACGTATTCTGCTGTCTGCCCCAGTCAAGGCCATGGTAAGCTTTCAGATCTTCCCCTAAAATTTTATAGATGTGCAACAGGTGCAGGTTATTCCGCCTCTCCTGCGTTAAAGCATTATTAAGGTTAAGTATCTCTGTTTCGTACCCGAATAAACTATCAGCTACTTCATAAACCCCAGGTTCCAGCTCCTCGGGACGAACACCTCCTGTTTCAAGCTGGGAAACCTTTTGCAAGGTAAAGTTTGCAAAAAGGTCATACTTATCATTGGTGGAACGATAATGCGTGAAAAACTTAAATGCACTGCTGTTAGCGAAGTTGCCACCTCTAGTCCCTCTGTCGGGTGTACCAATCTGCCGCGAAGAAGAAATTATCTGGTAGGCAAGACCTGCATTCCAGCGTTCAGTGATATTACGGGCGTAGGTAGCTTCAAAGACCTGCTCTCCTCTTTGTCCCTGCACATAAAAAAGATGCGAGTACGGGGAACGGGTATCAAAATAATTAATATTCTGAGGATCGTAGGCATAGCGATCAAAAGCATTTCTACCTAAACGTACCCCTATTCTCTGGGGCATGCTGAAAAGAATGGGTTTTGAGGCTGTACCAATATTTCCCAGGTGCTGGTAAAAAGAAGTATCCTGGTACCAGAAGCGTTCGTTGTTCAGGTTTTGTATAGCGGTATCTATACGCTGCTCTATATAGCGACCCTGCAGCACATCCCGTTCAAATAGGTTTAAGGTTGTTCGCGGACCATAAATCTGGCGGGTGGAATCGTCTACTATCTGAGCATAGGCAGCACTACCTGCCATATAACTAAATACAAAAATCAGTACTGCTATTAGCTTGCTTTTCTTCACGTCTGCAAAATTACGCATTTTCGCGCAACAAGTAAGTTGCACGGGATACATCATATTTATTTAATGGCTTGTTTACTGCTTATATGATCCAGTATCAACTGATCAAACACTGCTTTATCTTTAAGGAAGCTGACCTCAATTGGAATATAAAACAAAGGGAGCTGACTGGTAATACCAATCAATTCTTCAGATAAAAGCTTAACGGCATCTTTACGGGTAGTTAATATAACAGCCCCCGTTTTTTTATTTGAAGCAATAGCCTGCTGCAGTGTACTCAGATCGCTTTTGCTGTACTGATGATGATCAGGATAAGCAAAATGATGCAGCACTGTATAATCCTCTTGCAGCAAATAGTCTTTTAGAGGTGCTGCATTCGCTATACCTGTTAGGAGAAACACATGCTTTTGCAGCGCCTTTGTACTGCCAATCGCTACCGGATTCGCATAAACATAAGAGGTGAAAAACACAGGCACCGCCGACCTTGCAAATTTCCTGACCTGGCTTTTTATTTGTTCAACCTCATTCGAAATGAGATCATTAGGACACTTACTTACAAGTACTACATCAGCACGTTTCGCCCCTCCTCTAAACTCCCGGAGCAAACCGGCAGGCAAGACAAAGTCTTTGTAAAACGGGCGGTTGTAGTCAGTAATCAGTAAATTCAAAGAGGGCTTAATGGAGCGGTGCTGCATGGCATCATCTAGTAGTATTGCGTCCAGGCTCGGAGTATGCTCCAGCAGGAGCTCCACCCCTTTTACCCTATCCTCGCACACTGCTACCTGCACCTGGCTGAAATCCCGGAAGTACTGATAGGGTTCATCGCCGATAGAAGCCGCTGTAGCCTTTTTATCGGCCAGCACAAAGCCCCTGGTCCTGCGCTTATAGCCTCTGCTCAGGGTGGCAATACGATATTTCTCCTGCAGCAAACGAAGCAGATACTCCACATGGGGTGTTTTACCTGTTCCTCCGACTGTTAAATTTCCTACAGCCAATACCGGCAATCCAAACTCCTTAGAAGCAAGCCATTTCTTATCGTACAAAGTATTTCGTACAGCCATAACAGCTCCATACAAGAGCGAAAATGGCCATAGCATTAGTTTAAGATATTTCACCATGTTGTTGTTGCAGTAGCAAAATTACAATAATTTTAACCGCAAACGCATCTTAGCGCGAAAAGTGATGCCTGCCACACGCTGCCATCGCTTTATGTAAGTATTGACCGGCACTGCTAGTTATAACTGATTATCTAAGTTTTATAGCTTGGAACCTTTGGAGATGCCTACGGTGCAGCACAGTATATAATATAAAATCAAAATTAGAAGTTACTCCTATAACTGGTATGACTAAAATACAAGACGTGATTAAAGTGCTGGAGCAACTGGCTCCTGTCCCCTACCAGGAAAGTTATGATAACGCAGGTTTACAAACCGGTAACCCGGGCGATGAGGTAAAGGGCGTGCTGGTAACCCTGGATTGTACTGAAAAAGTAGTGGAGGAAGCTATCGCTAAAGGCTGCAATCTTATTGTAGCACATCATCCGGTTATTTTTAAAGGCTTAAAACAGCTGACGGGACGAAGTTATGTGGAACGCACTATCATTAAAGCCATTCAACATCATGTTGCTATCTACGCCTGCCACACAAACCTGGACAATGTGCACAACGGCGTTAACGCCAAGGTTGCAGAAAAACTGGAGCTACATCAGCCTAAGATACTGGCAAGCAAATCTCAAACGCTCTTACAACTGGTCACATTTGTTCCGGTAGCAGATACAGACCATGTACTGCAGGCACTTCATAAAGCAGGCGCAGGTCAGATTGGTAACTACCATAATTGCAGCTTCCGGGTGCAGGGAACGGGACAGTTTTTACCATCCGACAAAGCAGATCCCGCCATAGGGCAAGCTGGAAAGCCGGAGCAGGTGCAGGAAAACCGACTAGAGCTTATATTCCCGGCTTATTTACAGCATAACATCATGAAGGCCCTGGTGGAGGCACATCCGTATGAAGAGGTGGCGCATTATATTACCGCTTTGGAAAACCGGAACCAGGAAGTAGGCATTGGTATGATCGGCGAACTTAAAGAAGCTCTTTCCGAAGAAGAGTTCCTGCAGTACCTGAAACAGAAAATGAAACTACAGGGGCTTCGATATACTTCTGTAGGTGCAAAAAAAATTAAAAAAGTGGCAGTTTGCGGCGGTGCAGGCAGCTTCCTGATCAAAGACAGTATCCGCCATGGTGCTGATGCACTGGTTACTGCCGACCTGAAATACCATGAGTTTTTCGATGCCGAAGACAAGCTGATGATTGCCGACATCGGTCACTACGAAAGTGAGGTATTTACAAAGGAGATTTTTTATGACGTAATTTCAAAAAATTTCCTTAATTTTGCAGTCGATTTATCAGAAACTAACACGAACCCTGTCAGATACACTTTTTAATTCATGGAAAGTACGGTAGCCAGTAAATTAGATGCATTATTACATCTCCAGAGCATCGATTCTCAACTAGACGAAATTAGACGCGTAAGAGGCGATTTGCCTGAAGAAGTTCGTGATCTTGAAGATGAGATAGAAGGTTATGAGGTGCGGGTTAGTAAGTTCGACGATGAGGTTGCCGCCTTGAACGATGCCATCGCTCAGCGCAGACAGTCTATAAAAGATGCTGAAAGCCTGATTCGCAAGTACGAGGACCAGCAGGTGAATGTACGCAACAACCGCGAATACGATGCCATCACAAAAGAAATCGAATTGCAGAAACTTGAGATTCAGGTAGCAGAGAAAAAAATTAAAGAAGCTTACTACCAGATCGATCAGAAGAACAACGAGATTGAAGGTACCAAGCACCGTTTAGAAGAACGCAAAAAAGATTTAGATAACAAGAAAAACGAGCTGGAGCAGATCGTTTCTGAAAGCGAAGACGAAGAAAAGAAACTGGAGCAGGACAGAGAAACCGCTGCAGCAAAGATCGAAGATCGTCTTTTAAGCGCCTATACCCGTATCCGCAAAAACGTACGTAACGGCCTTGCTGTTGTTCCTGTTAAACGCGATGCCTGTGGCGGTTGCTTCAACACCGTGCCTCCTCAGCGCCAGGCAGATATTGCTGCACAGAAAAAAGTTATTGTGTGCGAGCACTGCGGCAGAATATTAGCAGGCGTAGAGCACCGCATTTATTAATTGAATTCTTATGCTAAGCGGTAATCGCTTGAAACAATATCTTAAAAGGATGGCTAATCACCATCCTTTTTTTTTAATAATCTTCCTTACGCTTCTTCCGCTGCAAAGCGCATTGGCAGCCTCTGCCTTTAATTGGCGGGTGGCCAATGCCTACCAAGAAACAATTAAACTAAAAATTGACAAAGGAAGAGGTCTGATAGCGGCAGAACTACAGGACAGCCCTGCTAATGCCACCGCTATACTTATTGCGAACTACCAGGATTTTCTGATCTTGATGGTACAGCAACATCCTGGCAGCTTTAAAAAGCTGATTAACGCCCAGGAAAAAAGGCTGGCGCAATTGAGTAGTTTAAAAGAGAAGTCTCCCTGGGTGGGGTTCAGTGTGGCAGAAATCAGGCTACAGCTGGCAATCAGCTACCTGCTGGCTGATAGTAAACTGGCGGCTGCCTGGGAGTTTCGTAAAGCTTTCCTGCAATACCAGGCTAATGCTAAAAGCTATCCTTCTTTTATTCCAAACAAAAAATCCTATGGTGTATTGCTGGCACTGGTAGGCTCCGTACCGGATAACTACAAGTGGTTACTAAACATTATAGGCATGAAAGGGAGTGTAAAAGCCGGCATGCAGCATTTACAGGCAGCAGCTTCGCAGGAGAATCCCTTTCAGGAAGAGGCTGTATTACTTAAACTTGTACTGGAACAACTAATCGATCAGCAACAGGAGCAGCATGTTATGTCCACAATAAACACGCTGCTGAAACAGAACCCGGATAACCTGCTTTATACTTTCACGGCCATTCATATGCTTAAGAAAATAAAGAAAAGCGATGCGGCCTTGCAGTACTATTTAAAACGACCAGGCGGAAAAGATTACCTTTCTTTCCCTTACCTGCACTACATGGCTGCCGATGTGTACCTGGCGAAAGGGCAGTTTGAACGTTCCATCCAGGAAAACCAATATTTTCTGACTAATCATGAAGGTACGAATCATTTAAAGGCAGCTAACTTCAAGCTTTTTCAGGCATACTGGCTTAGCAACAACCAGCAGATGGCCGGCCGTTACTACAGCAGAATAAGCGAAGTGGGCAAAACCCTGGTAGATGAAGACATTTATGCAGCACGCTTTGTGCAGGAAGAGACACAACTTCAAAGAGAACTGCTTTTGGCCCGCCTGCGCTCTGACGGAGGCTATTACCGTGAGGCCCTGGCAGACCTTAATGATTTTAGCTTAACCAAAGATACCCCGCATCCGGTTAAGCTGGAATACCTGTACCGCAAGGCACGTATATATCATGGACTGGAAGATATGGCACAGGCGAAAAAATTTTATGAGTTTACAATTAATGCTTCAGGTACATCTACTTTATATTTTGCACCCAATGCAGCATTGCAGCTTGGCTACATCTACCTCGAAGAAAACAATAAAGCAAAGGCAAAAAGCTGCTTTCAGGCGGCCATAAACTATAAGGACCATGCCTATAAGAATAGCATAGACTCTAAAGCCAAGCTTGCACTTTCTTCGCTATAGGAAATTGTTTTATGATATTTAAATCAACGGTTTCTGTTTCTTCTTTACCAGTATCTCTTGAAGAATTCCGCTTAAGGGCACTGGCCTGGGCAAATCAGTTTTCTTTGGTAGCCTACTATACTTCAAACAATATCCCATACCCTTACCAGGGCTTTAAACATATGCTGGCTGTTTCAGATGGCCCGGCTTTGCCTATAGATGAAACGTCTGCGCTTAGCAGCTTCAGAACAATAATCCAGCGTACCCCGGACTATTACTGCGGCTTCTTTAACTATGACCTGAAGAATCAGATTGAAACCCTCAGCAGCAAGAACCACGATCATATAGGCTTTCCGCTGATCTTCTTCTTTCGGCCGGAGGTGACGATATTCTTTGACAGTGCAGAAAGTATAAGCATAGCAAGCAGCGTAGATTCCATTGCCGCTATTATAGATGCCATTCTACTCACCCCTGCTCCTTTTGCAAAAGGGAACCAGTCAGTTCAAGTAAAACAACGGGTAAATCCGACCACTTACAAAGCAACTGTAGAGCGTATAAAAAATCACATACTGGAGGGCGATGTGTATGAACTAAACTATTGCATCGAATTTTACGCTGAACAGGCTGTCGTCACTCCGCTGGATCTGTTTCTGGCTTTAAATACAACATCACCCACTCCTTTTGCGGGCTACCTCAAAGCTGAAGATAAATATTTAGTCTGTGCTTCTCCTGAGCGCTTTCTTAAAAAGGAGGGCAGAAAACTTACCTCACAACCTATCAAAGGAACTATACGGCGCGGTGCAACACCAGAAGAAGATGTACTGCTGCAACAGCAGCTGCGGAACAGCGAAAAAGAACTGGCTGAAAACATGATGATTGTTGACCTGGTGCGCAACGATCTGAGAAAGTCCTGCTCTACAGGCACTGTTCGCGTAGAAGAGATGTTCGGTATTTACGGCTTCAAACAGGTCTCGCAAATGATATCGACTATCACTGGTGAGTTGCAGCCGGGAAAAGATCTGACAGATGCCCTGCGAGGTGCATTTCCAATGGGAAGCATGACAGGCGCACCTAAAATAAGGGCTATGGAGCTAATAGAAGAGATAGAGAATACAAAGCGTGGCTTATATGCTGGAGCCTATGGGTACCTTACACCAGAGCAGGATGCCGACTTTAATGTGGTTATTCGCAGCATCCAGTATAATGCCTCCACCCAATATCTCTCCTTTATGGTGGGCAGTGCTATCACATACGATTCAGACCCGGAGCAAGAATACCAGGAATGCCTGCTGAAGGCGCAGGCTATTTTAAAAGTACTTGGCCAGGGCTGATGGTTGCTCCTTCAGCAAATGTGAATGACGAATTAGAAATTATGAATGGTAAGAAGTTTAAATTTTCTTAGTACCCTAAATGGTACTGTCTCGCATAAACCTCTAATTGTTCAACTTCGATAAAGAGTGTATTGTAAGGTCCGCTTAAAACTATACATACTTAATCTCAACCCCACATTCTTAATTCATAACTTTTAATTCATAATTCTTTTCACCGCCTGTCATTCTGTCACATCATTTGTAATCTTATTTGTATATTTGCAGCTGAAAGAGTATCCCTATGAATACGATAGTAGATTTAGATTTTATAGATAATCGCACACCAGAGCAGGCAGCAGCCTCATGCGATACACATATTACAGTAGAAACCAATACAGGGAAGTCACGCAAGCTATACATAGAAAGCTATGGATGTGCAATGAATTTCTCTGATAGCGAGATTGTTTCCTCTATCATGCATGAACAGGGTTTCGATACCACCTCCACCATAGAAAATGCGGATGTGGTTTTCCTGAACACCTGCTCCATCCGTGAAAAAGCAGAGCAAACTGTTCGCAACCGCTTAGGCCAGATCAATTACCACAAGCGCAAAAATCCGGGTATGGTAATCGGTGTGCTGGGCTGTATGGCCGAACGCCTGAAAAAATCTTTACTGGAGGAAGAGAAAATTGTTGACCTTGTGGTAGGTCCTGATGCCTATCGTGACCTGCCTAACCTGATCAATGAAGTAGATGGCGGTCAGAAAGCAGTAAATGTGCTTCTTTCCCGTGAAGAAACATACGCTGACATTAACCCGATCAGGTTAAACAGCAACGGCGTGAGCGCCTTTATCTCGATTATGCGTGGCTGTGACAACATGTGCTCTTTCTGCGTGGTGCCCTTTACGCGTGGCCGTGAGCGTAGCCGCGACGCACATTCTATTGTGCGCGAAGCAGAAAGCCTGGTAGCACAAGGCTACAAGGAAGTAACGCTGCTGGGCCAGAACGTAGATTCCTATAAGTGGGCATCTGAAGGCGGAACGGAGTCAGTTAACTTTGCCCAACTGCTGGAGAAAGTGGCGCTTGTAAGTCCTGACCTGCGTGTTCGCTTCTCGACCTCACACCCAAAAGATATTACAGATGAGGTGCTGTATACGATGAAGAAGTATGACAACATCTGCAAATACATTCACCTTCCTGCGCAGAGTGGAAATTCCCGTGTACTGGAACTGATGAACCGCACCTACGACCGTGATTGGTACATCAACCGGGTTGACGCGATCAGAAATATACTGGGCGAAGAGTGTGGCATTTCTTCTGATATGATTACCGGATTCTGCACCGAAACGGAAGAAGAACACCAGGATACGCTTTCGCTTATGGAATATGTGCAGTACGATTACTCTTATATGTTCTTCTATTCGGAACGCCCGGGTACGCTGGCGGCCAGAAAACTGGAAGACGACATTCCGCTGGAGGTGAAGAAAAGAAGGCTCGATGAAATTATAAATAAACAGCGGGAAACTTCCCTGGCCCGCAACAAGCGTGACATCGGTAAAGTGCACCGAGTACTGGTAGAGAACTTTTCCAAAAAATCCCAAGATCAACTGAGTGGCCGAAACGACCAGAACAAAGTAGTGATCTTCGACAAGAAGCACTACCAAAAAGGCGATTATGTAAACGTGCTGGTACACGACTGCAGCGTTGGCACCCTGTTCGGTGAAGCGGTTGACTAATGTGCTAATTCATTAATTTGTTAATGTGCTAATATTTATTGTCTTATCATTAGCACTCATTCTATTAGCACCTTAGCACATTTTTTCATTAGCAAATTAAATTCATGCGCAATATAGATATCCAGAGTACAAAACAACGTTTTGGTATTATCGGCAATTCTCCTTTGCTGAACTATGCAGTGCAGGTGGCGGTACAGGTAGCTCCAACCGATATGACGGTGCTGATTACCGGGGAGAGTGGCAGTGGTAAAGAATCTTTCTCTAAGATCATTCATCAGCTGAGCCCCCGCAAACACGGGCAGTTTATCGCCATTAACTGCGGCGCCATACCAGAAGGCACCATAGATTCCGAATTGTTCGGGCATGAAAAAGGTTCTTTTACAGGAGCACAGGAAGCGCGTAAAGGATATTTTGAGGTAACTGACGGCGGCACTATTTTTCTGGATGAAATCGGGGAAATGCCTTTGGGGACACAGGCCCGCCTGCTACGTGTACTCGAAAACGGAGAGTTTATCAAAGTAGGTTCTTCAAAAGTTCAGAAGACAGATGTGCGCGTAGTTGCCGCTACCAACGTGAACCTGATGAGTGCCGTTGAAAAAGGCCAGTTCAGGGAAGACTTGTATTACCGCCTGAACACCGTGCCGATTACAGTACCTCCCCTTCGCGAGCGAGGCGACGATATTTACCTGCTATTCCGTAAATTTGCGAGTGATTTTGCTGAGAAATATAAAGTTAAACCGATTACCTTAACTCCAGATGCGGTAGAGGAACTCCTAAAGTTCAGATTCCCGGGCAATATTCGCCAGTTAAAAAATATTGTAGAACAGATTTCCGTTCTCGAATACGACAGAGAATTAAATGCCTCCCGCTTAGGCCAATATCTGCCACGGGAACAAAGCAGTAATTTTCCGGCCCTTGTAAACAGAGAAAATGTAGCCGAGCAGCCTTTTTCGGAACGCGATATCTTATATAAAGTGTTGTTCGACATGAGGCGTGACATGTCTGAACTCAAAAAGCTGGTTTTTGAAATGATGACGCACCAGCCAAACGACGAAGACCTGCTAAAAGAGCACAGTCACCTGTTCGAGAATATGGATACCTCTGGCTACAACGGGCGAAACTACCAGCAGGCAGAACCGAAAGAAGGATATTACCTCCCGATTAAGCACAACCAGGTACACGAGTACGAGGAGGAGCAGAAAGTAGAAGACATCCCTCACGAAACAGAAGAAGAAAGCCTGTCGCTGGAGGATAAAGAGAAAGAGCTCATTTTAAAGGCACTGAAAAAACACAACAACAAACGCAAGTATGCGGCCCAGGATCTGGGTATTTCGGAGAGAACACTATATCGCAAGCTAAAGCAATATGATATTGAGAATTAAAACAAAATGGGTAGTAAACTCCCTCCTGCTTCTTGTTATAGGAATATGCAACAGCTGTGGAGTCTATTCTTTTACAGGTACTAACATTGGCTCCGATATCAGAACCATCTCCATTCAGTCTTTTGAGAATGCTTCAGGGGAAGGGCCAGCCAACTTAACCCAGTTAATCACTAATAATTTTAAACAGTATTATAGCCGGAATACGAACCTGACGATTCTGCAGCGCGATGGCGATTTGCAATTGGAAGGGCAAATTGTTAGTTTTAGCGTAGCACCTGCCGCTATACAGCGGGAAGGAAACCAGGACCAGGCAAGTCTGAACCGTCTGACACTAGCTGTTCAGGTACGTTTTACCAACACAAAGGATCCTGAAGCTGATTTTGACCAGCAGTTTACGATTTCACAGGACTTTAGCCGTGAAATTGATGTTACGCAAATATCAACAAACGACATTAACCAGCTTTCAGAGCGCCTGATTGCAGATGTTTTTACCAAATCAGTAGCTAACTGGTAGTTTAGCTTAGGAATAAAAGTACAGCATGAACAAATCGGCATTTTTAGAATTAATAAAGAAAGCATCAAACATCACCGACCAGCAGACAGAAGAGCTGGAGAAGGTGGCTGCTGCCTTTCCTTATTGCCAGACTGCTCACCTGTTACTTGCCAAATCTGCTTTTGAACATGGCAGCATGCTTTCGGCACAGCGCCTGCGCAAAGCATCTTCTTATGCTACCGACAGGCAGGTGCTGAAAAGAGTAATTCATGCTCAGCCAGTGCTTGAACCTGCTTTTGCAGATGACTTGCCAGAGCCTGAGGAAGACCAGGCAGCAGAAGCCATTGAAGTCCCCTTTGCAGAGGCAGAGGATACACCGCAAACAAGCATAGAAGCCGTTGTTGAAGTACCAGCGATAGAAGAAACGCCTGCTCCGGAAGAGGCAACAACTGAAATCGAATTACTTCCGGAAACAGATTCACCAGCAAGAACGGAATCACAGGAAGAGGAAGAGGAAGAGGAAGAGGAAGAGGAAGCAGTAGCATCAGAACAGCACGATTTTGATTCTGAACTGGCCATGTTGCTTACTCTGAATAGCTTAAGCTCATCATCCACTGACCTGCTAGAGCATAAAACGCCTCTCCTTTTACCAGCTTCACTTCCAGTCTCCCCCGCTGAAGATGGTTCCGTTTCGAAAGAAACGCCTGAAGCTTCCACGGCCGATGAGCCAATGGCAGCACCTGACACACTTGCTATAGATGTAGCCTTTGTGCCTGTAGCGGAAACCGAATATGCTGCAGAAAGCAGTTTATATGCAGAAGATGAGGAGGTAGCAGAGCAGGAAAATACTCCTTCAGAAGATTTTCAGGCCGACATAAGCTACTCTTCCAGCGAAATTGACAGGCTTTATTTAGAAGATGTACTTGGCTACGGGCTATCTTCCAGCAGAATGGGCGAAGTCTTACAGGTAAAGGATCAGGAGTTTACACGAGCTAAGCCAAGGGGTTTTCACCCGGAACTTATACTGGAGTATAGCAAAACACATGAACTGGAGAAAACCGCGGAGCCAATAGCGCCTGTGCTGAACCAGGAGCTAGACATTATAGATCAGTTTTTAAAGCTGAACCCGAGGCTTAAAACCATGGCAAACTTTAAAGTGAAAGCCGAGCCTCAGGAAGATTTGTCGCTTAAAAGCACGAAGATAAAGAAAGGAATTGCCTCTGAAAGCCTGGCTTCTATATTCCTGAATCAGGGGAAAGTAAAGAAGGCTATTAAAATATATGAACAACTGATTTTGAAAAATCCGGAAAAAAAGGTTTACTTTGCCGAACAGATAGAAAAATTACAAAACTTAACATAATATGTACATCGCCCTTATCAGCATCATTGTTTTTATTTGCGTACTTCTGATTTTAGTTGTACTAGCTCAAAATCCTAAAGGCGGCGGTTTATCCAGCCAGTTTGGCGGAAGTACCAGCCAGTTAATGGGTGTAAAACGTACAGGCGACCTTCTAGAGAAATTAACCTGGGGTTTTGCAGTTGCCCTGGTTGTTTTAACATTAGGTACACACATGATGCTTGATTCTGCCGGCGACTCTGCTGTACAGCGAAGTGTAAACGAAGAGCGTGCGCGTCAGTCTAACCTGCCAACTGGTCCATTAGGTGCCCCGGCATCTGAAGACACGACAGCAGCTATTCCGGATGCGAACGAAATTCCAACTATGCTTGATACAGCTGCCAATAACTAAGCTTCATCTATAGATATGAAAGCCGGCTCAAATGGGCCGGCTTTTTTATTTATAACATCTGCCAACTCTGCTGCGCTCTTTGCCAAAAAAGTTCCTTTTGTATGACAGAAAATGACAAAATTGTCAGGTAAAACATGTCCGGAAACTGAAAAAATGGCTTAAACTGGCAGTCATAGCTGCTTGGCACAAGAAATGATAGTAGAGAATTGGTTTCAACGTTAAATTATTAACCAATAAAACTAAATAACATAAACAAACTATGTCAATCAGCATTAAACCATTAGCAGACAGAGTAATCGTAGCTCCTGCTGCAGCAGAAGAAAAAACCAAGTCTGGTATTATTATCCCTGACACTGCTAAAGAGAAACCGCAGCGCGGTGAGGTAGTAGCCGTTGGCGAAGGTAAAGTATCTGAGCAAGGTGCCACTTTAAAGCCACAGGTGCAGGTAGGTGACCAAGTGTTGTATGGCAAGTATGCAGGTACAGAAATCTCTGTAGACGGAAATGATTACCTGATTATGCGCGAGTCTGATATTCTGGCTATTCTTTAATTCTATTCACTTCAAAACTAAATTCAAAGCAATATAACTATGGCTAAGAACATCACATTTGATGCCGATGCACGCACCAAGATTAAATCCGGTGTAGACAAACTGGCAAATGCTGTTAAAGTTACGTTAGGTCCTAAAGGCCGCAATGTTATTATCGATAAGAAATTCGGTGCCCCTACTATCACAAAAGACGGTGTGTCTGTAGCAAAAGAAATTGAGCTGAAAGACGCCATCGAGAACATGGGTGCACAACTTGTAAAAGAAGTAGCTTCTAAAACTGCCGATCAGGCTGGTGATGGTACTACAACTGCTACTGTACTGGCACAGGCTATCTATAGCGCCGGTATCAAAAACGTGGCAGCTGGTGCAAACCCAATGGACCTGAAGCGAGGTATCGACAAAGCGGTTACAGCTGTTGTTGAGAACCTGCGTTCACAGTCTAAGAAAATTGAGAACTCATCTGAAATTGCACAGGTAGGTACTATCTCTGCCAACAACGATGCTGAAATCGGTAAAATGATTGCCGATGCCATGGACAAAGTTGGTAAAGATGGTGTAATTACTGTTGAAGAAGCAAAAGGTACTGAAACAGAAGTAAAAACTGTTGAAGGTATGCAGTTTGATCGTGGTTACCTGTCTCCATACTTCGTTACTAACGCGGAGAAAATGGAAGCTGACTTCGACAATCCTTTCATCCTGATCTACGACAAAAAAGTTTCAACCATGAAAGAACTGCTTCCAGTTTTGGAGCAAGTGGTTCAGACTGGCAGAGGCCTTGTTATCATCGCAGAAGATGTAGATGGTGAGGCTTTGGCTACACTGGTAGTTAACAAACTGCGTGGTTCTCTTAAAATTGCTGCTGTTAAAGCTCCTGGCTTTGGTGACAGAAGAAAAGCAATGCTGGAAGATATCGCTATCCTGACTGGTGGTACTGTTATCTCTGAAGAAAGAGGTTATAAATTAGAGAACGCTACGCTTGATTATTTAGGTCAGGCTGAGAAAGTGATCATCGACAAAGACAACACTACTATTGTAAATGGTGCCGGCACAAAAGATGATATCGTTGCTCGTGTAAACCAGATCAAAGCGCAGATGGAAACAACTACATCTGACTATGACAAAGAAAAACTACAGGAGCGTTTAGCAAAACTTTCTGGCGGTGTGGCTATTCTGTACATCGGTGCTTCTACTGAGGTAGAGATGAAAGAGAAGAAAGACCGTGTAGATGACGCTTTGCACGCTACAAGAGCTGCTGTTGAAGAAGGTATTGTAGCAGGTGGTGGTGTTGCCCTGATCCGTGCGATTGATGCTTTAACTGACCTTCAGGCTGAGAACGAAGACCAATTGACAGGTGTTCAGATTATCAAAACCGCTATCGAAGCTCCATTAAGAACAATTGTAGCTAACGCTGGTGGCGAAGGTTCTGTAGTAGTACAGAAAGTACGCGAAGGTAAAGCTGATTACGGTTACAATGCCCGCGACGACAAATATGAAAACATGTTTGCTGCAGGTATCATCGACCCAACAAAAGTAACTCGTCTTGCTTTGGAGAACGCTGCTTCTATCGCTGGCCTTCTGTTAACGACTGAGTGCGTGGTATCAGAAGATCCTGAAGAGGAAAAAGGTGCTCCAGCTATGCCAGGCGGCATGGGCGGAATGGGTGGCATGATGTAATCTGATTCCCATAGTAAATGCTATAAAGAAAGCCCTGAACCTTATAGGTTCAGGGCTTTTGCTTTAGCGGCTATACCGCTTATTTCAAATCTTTTATCTTGATCTGAATATCATGTGGCGCTACTTCATCCCCACCAAAATAAGGATACAACATGTAGCCCTCTCCTTTTCCGGTAAAAGCTCTCGGTAGTTCTACACGCTTGTCATTAAGAACAAATATGTACTTATTGTCCTCAAGCCTGATTTCATAGGTATACGGCTTATTCAGCTCTACTATATCCACCAGTTCCGACATCCGCGCCATGTTTCTATATGTATAGGCATGAATCTCAAGTCGGTTGTTAAACCATCTCCAGCCAAAACGGGCACTGTTGGTATGATGATGTGTATTTCCGTCTGATAGCCCATATAGTTTATTAATGTCTGCCTGGTTGGAGGCTGCCGCCGTGGTATAAACAGCAGATTGATCGAAAGTAGCTTCGAAACGCATAGATGAGGCAGAAACGAACTTAATCGCATTGGTGGAATACTGCTCTCCTTTCTTTATCGTGTAAACAGCAGGAGCCAGTACTGGGCTTGTGGTTGAAGCAGGAATGTTTTTCTGACCCGGATCAGAAACTTCTTCAAGAGAGGGTACTACATTGCATGACGAGATGCATAGCATGGCCATTAACAGTATATTACTGTATAAGGCATGAACAGAAAGTTTCATTTTGGCTAAAAGTGAATCTTGAAAGTTTTAAATTAAGAACTCCTTTAAAGCCATCTAACAATTATATTTCCTGAAAAAGTTTAATTTTTGAAAACAAAAAAAGCCTTTGCTGTTATAACAGCAAAGGCCACTATAGTTATATTATTAATACAGAAGGAGTTAAAGCAGAAATTACAGCCCTGCTTCCAGCAACTGCCCTGTCTGTGCATCTACTTCTTTCTGCCTGTTATCCTCAGCTCCGTGCGTCAGGCGATTAATTCTTCTGGAAAGAATCATCAATAAGCCGCCAAGCACAATGGTTACAACAGCAATACCGGCAAATATTTGCAGCTCGCCCTGGCGCTGCGCCCAAATACCTATCAGACCTGCCAGGAAATTACCCATACCCGTTACGGCAAAATAGAGTCCCATCATAGAAGCTACGATTCGCTTCGGAGCAACTTTGGTGATAAAGGAAAGCGAAACAGGAGAAAGGGCCAGTTCACCTAACGTCTGAAACAGGTAAGCCAGCACCAGCCATGAAAGAGCAGACTTTCCATCCACTGCATCTGTACGCTCTAAGGCAGCCGCTACCATGTATATAAATCCGATGCCCAGTACCGCTGTACCAAGTCCCATTTTAAAGATAGAAGACAGGTTGATGTTTCTTCTGCCCAAAGCAACCCAGAACCAGGCCACAAGCGGACCAGCAGTGATGATGAAGAAAGAGTTCAAGCCTTGCAACCAGGAAGCGGGAACTTCCCAGCCAAAAACAAACCGATCGGTATAGTCTTTGGCATAAAGATTCATAAGGCCACTAGCCTGCTCAAAAGAAGCAAAAAACACAAGCACAATTACGAAGGAAAGGATAATGGCTAACACACGGTCTTTTTCGTTCTTGGTGAAGCTCTTTTTGGCAGGTGCTGAGAAATCATCTTCGTCTTTTGTAAAGATCTTATCTTCTGGCTTCACGATGTCGGTAATATGCGCCAGATACTTGCGGCCTGTAATAAATACCAGCTGCCCCAGTAGCATACCAAAACCAGCCAAGGAGAAGCCATAGTGCCAGCCGATGCGCTCGCCTACATAGCCTACTATAATCGAAGCCAGAAGTGCCCCCACATTAATCCCCATATAGAAGATAGTAAATCCGGCATCTCGGCGGGGATCACCCTGCTTGTACAGCTCCCCAACTAAAGTGGAAATATTGGGTTTAAGTAAACCCGTGCCAAAAACAATCAGAGCTAACGCAAAATAAAATGTGAACTGCAATGGAATAGCCATCAGAAAGTGGCCAGCTACCAGAATAAAGCCGCCATACATCACCGCCTTTCTCTGGCCAAATACCTTATCAGCCAGAATACCACCAGGTATAGCCATAATATAAACCATGGCTGTATAAATAGATAATAACAGGAGTGCGTTTTCTTTATCCCAACCGAAACCACCCATTGTGGTAGATGTTAAGAAAAGAACCAGAATACCTCTTAAACCATAGTAGCTAAAACGCTCCCACATTTCAGTGAAAAACAAAATCATCAGTCCTTTGGGATGCCCAAAGAGCGTACCGTGCGGCTCAATAAAACTTGGCGCCTTCCCTCCGGAGATATTTTGGGATGTTGACATAAAATCTAGTATATATTTAAATTAAAAGTTCTAAAACCTGTTCAGCAAGATCAGCAAAAAATCTACTTAAAATATAGTTATAGAGCATTAGAAGGTGTGGCCTGCTGTAACTGCTCCGTATCCAATGCCCCATGCTTCACTTATACCTGTATCAGAATAGCAGGAAACGTAAAGGTGAAAACTGATAGAGTTAACCATTGAATGATTACATTTGCTATAGTTTCTTCTATGCTATTACAACCTTAAGTAGTAAATATATCAGTTTCGGCACATAACAACAAATTTAGACCTGACATTAAGCTAATCAGTAATATGCAACTCCTGTCAAAACAACGGCCATACCCAAAGCAGCTTTACATAATACCCCGGAAGATATTGCCTATCAAACACATCCTGTGTTTGGGGCCGAAACATTAATTACTGAACCTCACTACAAAAGACATAGATTTTTTGATGCACTTTCAAATTCACCTTCAAATGAATACTTTCGTATAGCAAAAAAGGCATAAGACCTATTGCTGATGCTTCATCTAATAAAAAAGTGATGTTTTAGAAAAGATGGCTTTATTGTTTCTTAGGCTTCTTCCCGTAAAGAGGCAATAGGAAAAAGATACAGGAAGAATACAGTTGCCTTTACAAGCAAACCTTTCGCGAAAGTTTTAAAATTATAAATTTAACCTGTGCACATTTTTTATACACCCGACATTAATTCAGATTTTTATAGTTTAAGCGAAGAAGAATCGAAGCACTGTACCCGTGTGCTGAGGCTACAGCAGGGAGATTCAGTAAACCTCATTGATGGTTGTGGTGGCCTGTACACAGCTATTATTCAGGATGCGCACCAGAAAAAGTGTCAGTTGCAGGTAATCGACAAGCAACTGGAATTTGGGAAGGTGCCTTATGTGGCACACATAGCGGTAGCTCCAACAAAAAACCTTGACCGGATTGAATGGTTTGTAGAAAAAGCCGTAGAAGTAGGTGTAAGTGAAATATCATTCCTGAAGTGTGAACACTCTGAACGAAAGGATTTACGTCTTGATCGCTTGGAAAAAATAGCCATAAGTGCCATGAAGCAGTCTAAAAAAGGATACCTGCCGTTGCTGCATGACATGGTGCCCTATCAGAAATTTTTACAAACCTGTGTACCCGAAGATACCTTTATTGCACACTTGGAAGATGATGCAACCAAAGGACTGAAAGATTATTACAGACACAACAGGGCGCATTGCATTCTGATTGGGCCAGAAGGAGACTTTTCCCGTTCTGAGATTGAGGCAGCTTACGAAAGAGGAATTCGCCCAGTTACGTTAGGCACAAGCAGGTTAAGAACAGAGACTGCCGGTTTAGTTGCCTGCCACACCTTGCAGGTGCTCCATGATATTCATGCACCCGCCTAAGCCATACAGATATATGAACCAGATCTTTATAATGAGATACTTAAAGTTTAGCATCCTGCTACTGGTGCTCCTTAATGGGCTTGCTTTTTCTGTGTCTGCACAGAAATATAGCTTCAAAATTGCAAAACTTAAGTATAATGGCGGCGGAGACTGGTATGCCAACAAAACTTCGCTGCCAAATCTCATCCGCTTCTGCAATCAGAACCTGAACATGAATATTGCTCCGGAAGAAGCTGTTGTAGAAGTTGGAAGCCCGGAACTGATGAGTTATCCTTTTGTGCACATGACAGGCCATGGCAATGTTGTGTTTTCGGATGCAGAGGCTGAAAACCTTCGGAATTACCTGATAAGCGGCGGCTTTCTGCATGTAGATGATAACTATGGCCTGGACAAGTATATCAGGAAAGAAATGAAAAAGGTTTTTCCGGAGTATGAGTTTGTGGAAATAGCTTTCGACCACCCTATTTACAGGCAAAAGTATACTTTCACGAATGGCTTACCCAAAATACACGAGCACGACAACAAGCCGCCACAGGGCTTTGGTATTATTCATAAGGGTCGCCTGGTATGCTTCTACAGCTACGAAACCGATTTAGGCAATGGATGGGAAGACTCCGAAGTACACAACGATCCGGAAGAGAAACGGCAGCAGGCCCTCCGCATGGGCGCAAACATCCTATCCTATGCGCTGACACAGTATTTATAAGCCGTTACACAGACGTGTTAATGTCCCCCTACGAAGCTATCTTATAGGGAAAATCTACCATAAGTGCGCAGGTGCGAGTTTCGAAAAGGAGTTTTTTTGTGCCACCTGTTTCCTGCTCGTTTTATCACCTAAGTGTAAGAGTGGTTAAAGAAAATTATGAATAGTCAGTTTGCCATTTTAGGTACAATCTCGTCCCCTTTTGAAGGGGGTAAGGGTCGTTTCATTCTAGCAAATTCTCCCCTTGAGGGGAGCCAGAGGAGTGTTTAAGGCTGCGATTAGTCCCAAAGAACTTTATTCAAACACCTTACCTCCTAAATTTACACCCCTATTTAGCTCCGCTAGCAACTCTAAAGCTCCCGCTTCAGATTGTCCTCAAGGGGATATTACCCGAGAATAAAACGTCCCTCCTCTAAAGGGGGACATAGGTTTTTACCCGTTGCTCATAAACCTGAAATATACTTGAAGATCTATCTATTAGCGGTTTCAAAAAGTATCCCATTAAGATTAGCTTCAAAGGGCATTGGGGAATGAATACATCTGCGGACAATTGTGTAGTTACATATCCGTAAGAGGCAACTTAGCTATACACGAAAGTTGTTCCCCTATAACTTAAACTTTATCTAAAACTTTCTTTTCAAGATTTCTGATAATATAACAGCATCACGCATACCGTTCGGGCTTCGTAGCATTTTAGCGTATGAGGACTGGGGAGCTGCTTGTTTCGGAGAACCAGCATTACTCTTTCTATTCCTGATTTCCATCGAGCGCTTGGCGGCCTCTCTCGCTTCAGCAGGCTTCTCCCACGAGAGCACCCTGGGCTTTAACTTCTCCGTCGTAAACACTTCTTCTGCAACTGGTTCTGGACGGGCTGCCGGTGCAGGAAAATTGTTCACCAGTTCCCGGCCATGCTCTTTCGCCCGTTCTGCTTTAGGTTTTAATTCTCTTAAAATATCTTCATAAGAAGTGCTGGGCTGGATTGGCTGCTGTGGCCTGGGCCTTGTTTCGGCAGCTGGCTCCTGGCGCCTTCGCTGCGGCACATTGTCAGGAGGGGTGTTTTCGTCAGCACTTTTAAATGCTTTGCGCCAGACCGTAAACAGAAAATACCCTACGGCAAGCAGTATATAGAAAATAACTTTAAAGTCTTCCATACAGGTTGTGTGTTAAATCAAATATAGCTAAAATAAACATGAGTACAATTTATAATTATAGAGAATAATAGCTCCCACACATGCTTTGTTAACAGATTTAGTCTTATTTTTGAGATTCAATCAGAGAGTTTCCGCTAACGCGAATGCAAGTATCAAGATTAGAGATTAAAGGTTTTAAAAGTTTTGGCGACCGTGTTGTCATTAACTTTGACGAAGGAATTACAGGTATTGTTGGTCCGAATGGCTGTGGCAAGTCCAACATTGTAGATGCCATCCGTTGGGTATTGGGCGAGCAGAAAACACGTAATTTACGCTCCGATAAAATGGAGAACGTGATTTTTAACGGCTCCAAAACACGTAAACCTGTACAAATGGCCGAAGTGTCTATTACCTTCGACAACAACAAGGGGATTCTGCCTACGGAGTACTCGCAGGTGACGGTAACCCGGAAGTATTACCGCAACGGCGACAGCGAATACATGCTAAACAGCGTTCCCTGCCGCCTGAAAGACATCAACGAACTTTTTCTGGATACAGGTATCGGATCTGACAGCTATGCTATTATCGAGCTGAAAATGGTGGATGAGATTCTGAATGACAAAGAGAACTCACGCCGCCTTCTGTTTGAAGAAGCTGCCGGTATTTCAAAATTTAAAGTGCGTAAAAAACAGACACTTAAGAAGCTTGAGGAAACCGATGCTGACCTGGAACGTGTGGAGGACGTGCTGTTTGAGATCGGCAAAAACATGAAAACCCTGGAACGGCAGGCAAAGCAGGCAATTAAATACTTCCAGTTAAAGGAAGACTATAAAAACCATAGCCTCGAATTTGCTCGTCGTAACATAGCACAATACCAGAATACGCTAAGCCGCCTGGAGCAGGATGTGCAGCAGGAAACATTATTGAAAGAAGGATATGTTGCTGCTGTAACAGAGGCCGAAGATGCCATTGTCGATCAGAAAGAAGAGTTGAACCGCACACAGGAAGCGCTGGCTGAAAGCCAGAAAACCATGCAGGTGCAAACGGCAAAGCTACGCCAGCTGGAAAACGATATAAAGCTGAAATCTGAAAGGAGTAATTTTCTGAAGGAACGCATGCAGCAATTGCGCCAGCAGATTAGCCAGGACACAGCCAACCTCGATCATACCAAAGAAAGCATTGTGGCTCTGAGGGAAGAACTGGAAACAGTACAGGACAACTTTGCAGCAGCCGAGGAGCAGGTGAGCGATCTGAAGGAGCAACTACAGGAGGCCAACGAACAAAAGCAATTCCTGCAAGAGGAACTACAGGACTTAACGCAGCAGCAGCGCAACAAACAGAACGCTGTTTTTCAATTGCATAAATCACTTGAAATAAACCAGGTGCAGATCCGGAACATTAACGATGAACTGGAAAAGATGCAGCAGCAGCAACTAAGTGCTGATGAAGATGCCCGCCTGCTAGTTGAGCAACTACAGGAAGCGCAGTTAAACCTGGAAGAAAAGACAAGCGAACTGGTAAGGCTTCAGGCTAAAGAAGAAACTCTACTGCAGAACATTGAAAAGACAGAGGAAGGTATTGAGCAACTGAAAGAGCAACTGGTGGAGCTGAACCGTACCCGCGATGCAAAACAGAACCAGTATAACCTGACCAAGTCTTTGGTTGAAAATATGGAAGGCTTTCCGGAGGCCATTAAGTTTCTCTGCCAGTCAGACAACTGGAACAAGCCTGCTCCTCTCCTATCAGATATACTGGTGTGCCAGCCTGCCTACAAGGGATTAATTGAAAGCTACCTGGAGCCCTACATGAACTTTTTTGTGGTGGAAACACTACAGGATGCCCTGGAAGCAACGGCTTTGTTAAAAAGAGAAAATAAAGGCCGGGCTAACTTTATTATTTTAGCAGAAATAGAGGAACTGGAGCCCACCGCCACATTTAGCGACGGTAAACTAACGGCTGCCTATGAGGTGGTTTCAGCTGAAAAGAAATACAGCAGTCTGCTGAAGTACATGCTCAACAATGTATATATCAGCGATGATACCGAAGACGATTTTTCTTCTGAAGACTACCGCACCTTTATCCTGAAAGACGGTTCAGCTATAAAGAAGCCGCTTAGTCTTTCCGGTGGATCGGTAGGTGTTTTTGACGGGAACAGGCTCGGCCGCAAGCAAAATCTGGAATCACTAGCCAAAGAGGTGGAAGAGCTTAGCAGCCAGGTGGATTTGTTGCAAAGCCGAATCAACACACAAAACCAGATTTTGCTGAACTATAAAGGTGAATCCGGGAAAGACAGCATCAAACTGTTAGAAAAAGAAGTTGCTAAATTGCAGCAGGACCTGCTTACGGTAAGAATCAAGCACGAGCAGCACCAGCAAAACCAACGCAATTTTGATCAGAAGCAGTTTGAACTGCAGCAGCGGCTCGAAGATTTGCAGGTTCAGAGCCAGGAGGTTAGTCCGCAGGCCGAGGAAGACCAGCAGGAACTGAAGTACCTGGAAGAGAAACTAGCCGCTCAGACATCGCTGGTAAACCAGCAGCAGGAGCAGATAGCGGTGATCTCAGGTATGTATAACCAGGAGAACATCCAGTATCACCAACTCAAGAACCGCTTTGCCAGCCTGCAGCAGGAAATCAGCTATAAGCAGAAATCTGTTGAAACGAACCAGGAGCGTATTGAAGGACTACGTCAGGAGCTGGCCAAATCAGAAGAAGAAACAGTAGAGGCAACCGCTTTTATCGAAGAAAACGAGGCTATCGTACATACCATGACCGAAGCCCGCCGGGAGTTCGGCTATGAGCTGGAAGAGATCGAGAAAAAGTACTTCAGCTTACGTGGCGAACTCGATGAAAAGGAAAAAACCATTCGGGAGCTTCAACGGAAAAGCCAGAACTCTAACGAGCTACTGATGCGCATGCAGCAGACGATCAGCGACACCAGAATTAAACTGGTATCGGTGCAGGAGCGCTTAGGGGCTGAATTTAATATTACGACCGAAGAACTGGAGCAGCCTATTCCGGAACAGGAAGGTTTATTGATTCCGCTCACAAACGATGAACTAAACAAACACATAGCTGAAGTTAAAACGGCTTTAGATAAAATGGGCCCTGTGAATGCAATGGCGGCAGAAGCTTATGCCGAAATTGAGGAGCGCAACAAATTCATTACAGAGCAGCGCAACGACCTGGTAAATGCGAAGAACATTCTCATCGATACAATCAATGAAATTGATACTGTAGCCAAAGAGAAGTTTATGAATGCCTTTAACCAGATCAAGAGCAACTTTATAAAAGTATTCCGCAGCCTGTTTACAGAGGAAGATAATTGCGACCTGGTGCTTACCGACCCAAAGAACCCTTTAGAGTCCCGCATCGAAATTATGGCACAGCCAAAAGGCAAACGGCCATTAACAATTAACCAGCTTTCGGGTGGAGAGAAAACCCTGACAGCCATATCGCTGCTGTTCTCGATTTACCTGCTTAAACCAGCTCCATTCTGTATATTCGATGAGGTAGATGCGCCGCTGGATGATGCTAACATTGATAAGTTTAACAATATCATCCGCACGTTCTCTAACGACTCTCAGTTTATTGTGGTAACGCATAATAAACGTACCATGGCCTCAACAGACGTAATGTATGGCATTACCATGATAGAGGCAGGCATTTCCCGGGTAATTCCGGTTGATTTAAGGCAAATCGCTTAGATTTGCCTATTTCCTCCCAAAGCAAGAGCCCCTGAATTTGATTAAATTCAGGGGCTCTTGTTTTAACCATAGCTACTCAAATAAATCTTTGGCACAAGACATACCTGCTGGCGGTTGAAGAGCTAAAAGCTGTTGCTGGCAAGCCACCAGTTCAGTAGTTCATATGACTGATGCATGCAGGCCTAATTCCGGCTTCTGCAATATAAATATCCGTAAAGTGCGAATTATGCAATTTTACCTTACGCCATTTTTCGGGAATTTAGCGGTCTTGGTGCGGTAGAAATCTAAAATAAACTTCATATCGGTTTCAATATCACCACTAGGATAAAACGTAGGGCCTATGCCTGCTTCTTTTTTAGCATAATCCAGGTAACCCAATACGATAGGAACTCCAGCACCCTCTGCCACATAATAAAATCCCCTTCTCCAACGGGGCTGGTACTTACGTGTTCCTTCCGGTGTTACCATCACACACATATCTTCTTTGTTTTCCTGGAAGATCCGAATCATGGCATCTACCATTTTAGTGTTTTTGGACCTATCTACCGGCAAGGCTCCCATAGCTTTTAGTAGGCCACCGAAGGGGAAACCCATAAACTCTTTTTTAATGGTGAAGCGTATGGGAGCATCCATGAGGTAAAAAGCCGCTCTGGCATATATAAAGTCCCAGTTACTGGTATGAGGTGCGGCAATCATAACACAACGGCGATTTTCGGGTGTTAGATTCCCATTTAACTTCCAGCCACTTACCTTGAATATTGCTTTAGCTAATAATTTACCAAACATGCTTCTTTCTTTCGATTTGTATAACCTGTGCCTGTTAATTCGGACAAGAAACTATAAAGTTAAATGAAAAAGAATATTTACCCGTGACTATATCTGAAAATATTAGCCGTAACTGCTTTTTGACCAGTGAAGTCATAAAACAATTACGGCTACTTGAAGAGGTAATAAAAGGTTATAAAGCTATTTTTATAACGTGTGCTTTTCGGCGAAGTATGTATGACTGAACACCGAAGCCGAACATAGGGCCCATGGAAGTACGCGTTCCTCCATCGTAAGACTCGTTAAAATATCTGTAAGATATATATGGTTCTAAAGAGATTTTTTCATTTATAAAATGAGCATATCCTACTCCGAAAGACGTTTCCCAAACATTAAGCTTATTTTTTGTGTAGGTGTTGTCGAGACCGGCAGCAACTGTTAACTCTCCAAAAAAGCCATTATCCAAGTAGTACCGAACAAATGGACCTCCTAACAGATACGTTCTCCGAAAAGGCAGGCTCTCGGCATCTAGTTTATTTCTTCTGCTGTCATGGCTCAGGTTAACATCAAGCCCGGCCACAAAGTCATGCAGAATAAAGTATCCTACTTTAGAGTTAACTAAAAGATTGATCTCCTGCCTTTCATCTTTCACCTGCGGGTTGGTAATCTGATCGGATACGCTTAACACAGAGCCCTGAATGTTACCTCCTAAAAGAATAGAACCAGCCTTTACTTTAGCTTTAATCAAGTAGCTCTTGTTTTCTTGAGCGAAGCACAAATTGGATAATACCAATAAAAAAAAGAGTAAATATTGTTTCATAACCTGCACGAAGCATAAAAAATAACTGCAGGTAAAATTAATATTTAAATTGACAATTTCTACACCGTATTATAAAAAAAATACAAATATTATGTAAATTTAATATTATTAATTTTTACCTGGATATGTTCCGCCATCTGCATGGTATACAGATACCCTATGTCAAATAGCTGCTGTGCCTTATAAAAACTTGTTAACCTGTAATATTTCAACTCCTGCGGTTCCAGTAGCAGGTCGCACAAATGCATATTCGGCCTCACATTGTTGTTAATTGCCAGCTGAACCGTTCGTTCTGTTAAACTGCGCAGATTCGTAAGATTTGCCTGGTGGTTAATCGGATTAACATGTACTCCTATCTTTAGATCGCACTCCTGCTGAATGACATCGATGGGCAGGTTATTTAACAAACCTCCATCGTTTAACTTTTTACCTTCAAATTCAACGGGTTGGTAAAGCACAGGAACAGCTGTAGTGCCTAAAAGCGGCTTAATTAATTCGCCGCTCGAATAGTAAATATTAATACCCTGAGACATTTCAGTGGCACCAATAACTACGGGAATCTTTAGATGTTCAAATTTGATGTGCTCTCCTAAGTACTGATGATAGAGCTTTTCTACTTCGCTCAGGTTCATAAGCCCGGATCTTCTGAAGGTAGGACGGACTACTTTAATCACACTCAGCTCTTTAATGAGCTTCAGGATTTCAGAGGGTTTATAACCTGCAGCATAGAACACACCGGCAATTGCCCCTGAGCTGACTCCTGAAATTACATTCACCCTGATTCCTAATTCATCAAACGCTTTTAGAACACCAAGGTGCGCTATGCCTCTTGCGCCTCCTCCTGAAAGTGCTAAGCCTATTTTCATATCAGGCTTCGCTCAAGGAGAAGGTGCTGTCGAGGCGAATCCCTTTTTCAGTTTCTGCAACTGTACAGCACTCGTGCGCAGCATCATGCTCGAGGAACAGGATGAGTTTTTCCTGAGCTGCCCGCTTTAAAAAAAGCTCTTTCTCCTGCAATGTCAGTAAAGGCCTTGTATCGTAGCCCATAACGTACGGCAGTGGAATATGCCCCACAGAAGGCAGCAAATCGGCCATATAAGCTATCTTCTGCCCTTTGTAAGATATGATGGGCACCATCATTTTGTCGGTATGCCCATCAGCATAAAATATATCGAACTGAGGAAAAGGAGATGGTGCCTGCTGATCAATAAACTGTAAGTGTCCGCTCTCCTGCATTGGCAGCAGGTTTTCTTTCAAGAAGGATGCCTTTTCACGCGCATTCGGCTCTGTTGCCCACTGCCAATGGTCTTTGTTAGTCCAGTAGGTTGCGTTGGGAAAAACAAGCTCTGGCTCCTGGCTGTTTGCTTTATACTTCACACCGCCTCCACAATGGTCGAAGTGCAGGTGCGTGAGAAACATATCCGTAACATCTTCGGGCGCAAAACCAGCTTTATGCAGCGATTTAAGGAGGTTGTCGTCGCCATGTAGGTAATAATGACTAAAGAACTTGGCGTCCTGCTTATCTCCTATGCCATTATCGATCAGGATTAACCGGTCGCCATCCTCAATCAGCAGGCAACGCATGGCCCAGGTGCACAGATTATTTTCATCGGCAGGATTTGTTCTTTGCCACAACGTTTTGGGCACCACCCCGAACATAGCACCACCATCCAGCTTAAAGAATCCTGTATCGATAACGTGTAGCTTCACCTGATTTAAATTTGAAATTAAAAAATAGAAATTATCCAGACTGGAAATTTTCGGAACTTTAGATTAAGTACGCTATATTAAAAAATCAGATTAAATAAATTGAAAGCACATGCTATAGCACGTTATTTTCATGCTGGATGTTAGTCATTGAATTACAAAAACAGGAATTGTCCTCCTTTGAAGGGGGACAGGATTAAATATAAATAGTATTAGTTCTCCTGCACAACGCCCATCGAACCGAATTTTTCTATTCGCTGCATGATGCGCTCTTCCGGATCAACGGCATCAAGTTCATCTAAAAGCTTAATAATTTGCTTTTTAAGCAGGCGCTTCATTTTGTCAGGTTCTGTATGTGCACCACCAAGCGGCTCTTTTATAATGCCATCAATCAATTTGTGCTGCAACATATCGGTAGCTGTAAGTTTCAACGCCTCAGCAGCCTGTTCTTTATAGTTCCAGCTACGCCATAAGATTGATGAGCACGACTCCGGTGAAATAACCGAATACCAAGTATTTTCCAACATCATTACCCTATCGCCAATCGCTATGCCCAATGCACCACCAGAAGCTCCTTCACCGATGATGATACAAATAACCGGCACCTTCAGCATAAACATCTCTTTCAGGTTTCGAGCAATGGCTTCGCCCTGTCCGCGTTCTTCTGCTTCCAGCCCTGGGAAGGCACCCGGTGTATCAATGAAAGTAACGATAGGTCTGTTAAACTTCTCCGCCATTTTCATCAGGCGTAATGCTTTTCTATAACCTTCAGGATTTGCCATGCCGAAATTACGCATCTGGCGTTGCTTTGTATTCCGGCCCTTCTGCTGCCCTATAAACATAACCGAACGCCCGTCAATCTCACCAAAACCGCCAACCATCGCTTTGTCATCGCCTACTGTACGATCGCCATGCAGTTCTACAAACTTATCCGTTATGCCCTCTACATAGTCCAAGGTATAAGGCCTGAGCGGGTGACGCGAAAGCTGGACACGCTGCCAACGGGTAAGGTTAGCATAGGTCTCTTTTTTCAGAGTCTTGATTTTCTCTTCAAGTGCCTTTACTGCCTCTGAAACATCCACCTGGCTTTCACTGGCCAGTTTTTTCATCTCCTGTAACTTGCCTTCTAAGGCGGCAATTGGCTGTTCGAAATCTAAAAGCATAGTATCTGTCGCTATTTTGGATTACAAATTTAAGAGTTTATCGCGAAGCGCATCAAGTAGAAAAAAAATTTAGCTCGATATAAAAAATAATATAGTTGGTTCTGAATGCTTTATATTTTTTTTAAAATATTTATACCGCAAAATACTCGCCAGCTCTTGCACAATTAAAATTAACCCTATACCTTTGCATCACTTTAACGGAAGAAGTTAAACGAAAACGGTCTGGTAGTTCAGTTGGTTAGAATGCCGCCCTGTCACGGCGGAGGTCGCGGGTTCGAGTCCCGTCCAGACCGCAGGTAAAACTGCGGTAACGTAGCAAGAGCAAAAGGCTCTATTTTTTAAAGTATTGGTCTGGTAGTTCAGTTGGTTAGAATGCCGCCCTGTCACGGCGGAGGTCGCGGGTTCGAGTCCCGTCCAGACCGCGAAAGCCTGAGATGAAAGTCTCAGGCTTTTTTGTTTTAGAAGTTTTTACAAGATGGCCTGTTATTATTTTCCCCTGTCAAAGGAACATCATTAGCTCTTTCCTGCAAAAAGGCCGAGTTCAGAAAAGATCTATAAAAAGATAGCGCGGGCGCTCGCACCAACAGAGACTTTTTTATTCGAGGTTAGTCTCTGTTTCTGATTAGACTATCTTATAAACTGAAAAATTTTCCGCAAAGGCTTTAGGTAGCGCGTCAGGAAAAACGGTTTCAGATTATTTACCTGCCAGGCCAGGTAGTCTTCCTGATTGGCTTTGAGCCTGTTGCTTATAGAAGCATTACTCTTCCCCCCCACCCGCATCCGGACCAATGTTTCCGGAATGTATACTGTACTGACCTGGTACTTATACAGCAGGCGGAGCATCAGTTCATAGTCTGCCGCAGTCTTAAAATGAGTATTATAGAATCCGTATTTTTCCAGGCAGGTTTTTCGCACATAAAATGTAGGGTGCGGAGGCATCCAGCCATACAGGAAACTCCTTTTTGTAAAGCTTCCTGCTTTCCAGTTTCTGAACACTTTGCTCGTGTTATCCTGCTTCACATAGAGAAGATCACCGTAAGCACTGTCTGCTCCATACTGATTTAGAGTCTCAACTATTAAACCGATAGTGCCAGGATTATCAAGAATATCATCCGCATGTAACAAGCCTATTACATCGCCGGTAGCCAATCCTATACCTTTGTTAATGGCATCGTATAAACCGTTGTCTTTTTCTGAAACGAAAACAGACACAGCATCACCAAAGCTTCTGACAACGTCTATGGTCCCATCCGTAGATAGTCCGTCTACCACAATATATTCTATATTGCAGTACGTCTGCTCCAGCACCGATTGTATAGTGTCAGCAATGGTCTTAGACGCGTTGAAAACAACCGTGATGATAGAAACCTTTACCATTTCCAGAAGCTAAGCAAGTATTGTTCTGGTGCGCTTTGCAGTTGCAGGATTGCCTTGGTATACAGTATAAGGCTCCATAGCAGTTGTAGCAACCGAACCAGCTGCTAAAACACTATGCGAACCACAGCTTACACCAGGACATACCAACGCTTTCGCTCCGATCCAGACGCCTTCCTGTATGTCTATAGCACCCACCAGCAAATCAAACCCTTTTTTCTTGTAGTCATGACTTCCAGTAAGTAGCATTGCCCCCTGCGACAGCACCACATTATCAGCTATCCTTACCTGAACCAGGTTATCAATCCAGACATTCTCACCTATCCAGACATAGCTGCCGATCTCTAAAAGCCATGGGTACTTGATACGGATGCCAGGCTTTAGCACTACCTCCTGCCCCACGCTTGCCCCAAAGAGCCGCAAGAGCCATACTTTAAGTTTACTGAACGGATTAAGCGGGTTCAAAAAGAAAAAGATATTTACAAAATACCAACAGGTGCGCTTCAATGCGTTTCCACCTGGTTTGTACCAGCTGTTATTGTAGCTTCGGAGGGATACTTTATTTTGAGTAGCCTGCATAGTTACACTTTAAATAAGGCTTTGTTAGCTTCTATATGAGTTGGATCGTGTATGAAGCTGATGGCGCAATTAAAAGCATTTGCTGAAATTTGATCGTACTGCTCCTGTTCCATGCCCAGAAAAGCCTCAATGGCTTTTATATATGATTGATGGTTTGTCAGGGCGATGTCATAACCAACTTTCTTTTCATGCAGATTTTTCCAGGGTGTCTGATCACTGATGATAACCGGACAACCCGTTGTGAGACTTTCCAGGATAATATGTCCAAAATTTTCACCCTGAGTCGGCATAAAAAGGACATGGTACTGTTTTAACGTTTCAAATACAAGTTCACGATCAAGGCTTTCTTTATACCTGACAGATACATTATGCGGCATTTTAGCAATTACTCTCTGGCACTGCTCCCAATAGGCAATATTATAAACCGGGCCATAAATATCGAAACAGATTTTTCCGGTGCCCTCGTAAGCTGACAGAACTTCTAATGCAAACAATGTATTCTTTTCAGGAGATATTCTGGCTATACTTACAAGCTTCAATTCCCCTGCTTTTTTTTCTCTTGCAGAAAGTGAACCAGCGTTAACAGCTTTTGCCATGTTGGCAGCAACCCACACGTTTGTTTCACTACCAAGAAGTCCTTTAATATCCTGCGCCTCCTTTGGGTTGGTAGCATGAAACGTAACGTCCTGGTAAAGCCGAAGAAGCCTGACAATTTTAAAGAAAAGGGTTTTCTTTGTTGCTTTAACCTGCACAGCACTTTGGGCAAACATACCGCGCCCTGCCACTATAATATGCTTATGACTCAGCCTTTTAGCTACGACTAATGGTATCAAAGAAAAATTTAAAGAATAGATACCATTGATATAGATATAATCAGCCAGTACTGCTGCTGTTAACCGTTTAATATTTCGGTAATTGATTTTATCTTTAGACAGATAATATACCTGAACGCCCTCCACCTCATTCCAGGAGTCAGAAGCTACACCAGGATAGGGTATATCTGAGCAATAATCGGTATTGCGGGTAATAATATAGAACTGAAAATAGGCTTTAAGATGAGCAACCAAGTTGGCACACGACTGTATAGGTCCCCCGGCTTTAAACCCCGGCAGGTACCAGTCTATAAAAATTAATATCTTAGGTAAAGGTTTCACTTGGCTGTTTCAGTTACACGGGCATATAAAGCCTCATACTGCGATGCTATTTTTTCCGGACTGAAACGGGCAACATTTACCTTGCCAGCCTTTACTAAAGAAGCTCTTAACTGGTCATCTTCAATTAACTTTTCAATGGCGGCCCTTATTTCTGAAGCCTTGTAAGGGTTTACGAAGAGAGCCCCCTCTCCCGCTACCTCGGGCATAGAGGCAGTATTGCTGGTGATAACAGGTATTCCTAAAGCGTTCGCTTCCAAAATTGGCATTCCAAATCCTTCGTACGTTGAAACAAAAGTAAGTATATCCGCTTTGTAGTAAAGCTCCAACACCTCCTGATACTTCAAATTAAAATAATTTTCATAACGAATGCCCTGTCGATTTAATAAATTTACCTGATCCTCCGTTAATTTACCTAAAATAAGTATTTTACAGGACAAGCCTGTAACAGCTTCCACCAGCATTGAAAGATTTTTATTGCTTTTAGTTCCCACCTGGAGCAAAACCGGTTCCTGCTTATTTATAGTTTCCTTTGGCTTGTAGGCTGCCTCCGGAATCTGTATACAATTAGGTATCACCACCACTTTACTCTCAGATACACCTGTGGCCTGAATCAGCTTTTTTTTACTGTGATGTGAAACAACAGTAATAAATGCAGCCCTTTTAACCGGAAGCTTTAGCCAGAAAAGGGAAAGTAAAAGATTCTTCAACCAATTAGAACCAGCTAGGGATTCAATATCGTGAATGGTTAAGACAGTCTTTTTTCCATCTAATACCAAGGCAATGTAGTTTACATCCCCCGTAATATGGTTAATGTCTCCCTGTCTGCGGGCAGCATAAAAGCAATTTTTTATTAAAGCCACGGGATGAATGGCTGTTTTATAGGGTAAAAAAATTTTATTAGAGCTATGGTTTAGGAGATTCTTAATGATAACATTGAACAGAGTTTCAATGCTGTAAAAAGAGAGACTTGGTTTACGGAAAAAGAAACTAACAAGCATGGCACATTCCCGTTTCTAAAGCTCCAGTTTCAGGACCTTTCTAAAGCCATAAAACACTATAAACATTGTGATGGCTGCCTTTGTGAGGTAATTGAGCGTAGTGGTAAGGTCTGTTTCAGCCTTGATCACCTGCAGAAAAAGGAATGGAATCCAAAGCAGTAAGGTTGGATTTTCTCTACACTTGAGAAAGATATAGCGTAACATAAAGCTATACACCAGCCCAATGAAAAACATAAACAGCATTCCTCTCTCTTTACCATAGTTCCCATAGGCTTCCCCAATCAGGCTGATGTTCATGCTGGTTCCTTCCTGTAAAATAATTCCAGTAAACCGCTCCATCATTACCCGGCCTCCGGCCATTGCCTTGTTTTCTGAAATGAACCTGGGTAAAAGCGCAGCACTGAAAGCACCCTCAATTGTCTCGCCTTCCGCAAATGGCTCTACATTAGGCACAAAGGTCATCACCCTGGAGATGATCCAGCCCTGGTTTAAGCGAGTGATGGTAGTAACATTGGCTTTAGAATCGAACAATGCTCCAGGAGAGAGTAAACTCTCCTTCACCATCCCAAAAAATAATTCTGTTCGATCTAGTGTACTTAGGGAGGAACCAGACCAAGCAACGTTCCTGAATTGATACTTAACTGATTGTAGGACAAGCAATGAAAACATCACCAGTAATAATGCTGAATACCTTTTCGTAAGAGACACCTTATTTTTTATACAAAAAATAAACAGGAAAAAAAGTCCCCATAATAACAGATCATGAAACATAGCTGCTGCCAAAGCATCTAAAACCAAGGAGCCGAATACAATATAAAGTACTATTTTTTTTGACGTATTACTGGTATATAGGTAAAAGCAGCCTATAAATTTTAGCTGTGAGAGTAGGTGTAGAAAAAAAATAAGGAATGCTGGTGCAAAAGCAGATGCAAAAGAAGAAATAAATCCAATATCAATAAGATAATAAGCAGCCTTGGTTTTAAGTGAAGTTGTTGAATGCAAATCATTAACAGTCGTTTTAGGGATATCTTTAACCCCTGCCACAGGAAGTAACAACCCTAGATGATATAGAATTACACCAGGAATAATGTAATTAAAATACTCTTCTTCTGGCACCTGCATGCCGTAAAAAGGATGATTTATACCTGTATAATAACTTAAAATAGGTCCTATTATCCACTGAAGACAAGCCAAAAAAACAATTAACAAATTAATTGGGATGCCTTCGCCAAAACTAAACATTAAATTATTTAGAATATAAAGTGAGAAAAGTGCACCGACTAATGCAAGAAATGACAAAGAGCTGAATACAAGGATCAATATACCCACTATCAATAGTGAGAAAAATTGAAAATAGATTTTATCGGATACTTTGTGCTTTATAAGCTTGTCCATCTGAACTGAATAAACTATATTTTATGGTAAATTATCCAGGAATGCGTGACAAACTCTATCAAAATTCCAATCTGCTATCAACTCCTTAGAGACCAAACCCATTTCCTTCAACTCTGCTATAGGTTTAGATGCACACAACACCAGTTTTTCGGATAAAGATTCCAAATTTTCAGATTCAAATATATAACCATTCCTGCCTTCTTTCACCAAATCAACGGCACACCCTAATTTACTACTTGTTATTACAGGTAAACCACATGCCATTGCTTCGTTCACAGCCAATCCCCAGGTTTCACTTACAGAAGGCAAAACAAAAACGTTAGCCATTCTATAAATCGATGGTATAATGGATTGGTTTTGAAAAGGTAAAAAATGAACATTGGCTACCTCTTTTGCCTCCTGCTTTAATGCAGACTCCAGAACGCCATCCCCCACCATCAGCAAAGCAATATTATTTAACTTGATCTTCTTGAACGCAGCAAGAAGTAAAAGAGGATTTTTTACCTCCTCAAATTTGCCTATAAAGGCAAAAACAGTAGCTGATTTTGAAATTTTTAGACTTTCCCTCAGTTGAAACGCTTCCTGATTATATAATATATCATTTCCGAATCGTGCGTTGTCTATGGCATGCGGTGCGAAAACTAAATTCTTCTCTTTTAAACCATACTTCAAATAATACTGCCTATTATTTGTTCCAACATAAAGAGCTTTATCTATATGACTATACACCCAGGTTAGAAATAGTTTACGTATGAAACGTTTAACTCCTGGTTTTTCATTTAACAATGTTGAATCCCCTCTAAAGTATATTTTAACTTTACCTTTGAAATGCCTAAGAACTTTTAAGTGACTATCAAAGCTCCATCCATAAACTAAAATGATATCTGGCTTAAATTCAGTAATATCATCAATGATCGTTGGGTTGACTATGCCATTGAAACTGGAAGTGCTGGGGTTGCCTGAAGAATTTGTCAGAAATTTATATTCGTAATCTTCTAATAATGGAATGTCCCATTTAATTTTTTTTGCAAACCCCTTATCTTTTACTCTCAAGTAAGATTCGCCCAGGGAATAAAAGACCTTTACTTTTAAATAAGGATTTGCTGCCAATAATTTAAAAAGAGGTGCATTATATTGAATCGGATGACTACTTATAATTGCTATCCTGCATTTTTTTGCGGAGGATTTAATTTTATACATTGTATAAAGAAAATTCTTCTCTGGTCTTACTATCTAACAATTTTCCAAAAATTAAATATTTCAGATAAGTCTTAATTTTAAATTTAGTTACAAGATCAGAAATAGCAGATGAATTGAATTTATGAACTATATAGATA
Source organism: Pontibacter sp. SGAir0037 (assembly GCF_005491705.1). Taxonomy (NCBI): domain Bacteria; kingdom Pseudomonadati; phylum Bacteroidota; class Cytophagia; order Cytophagales; family Hymenobacteraceae; genus Pontibacter; species Pontibacter sp. SGAir0037. Next base: position 1,743,183 of record NZ_CP028092.1, read on the forward strand.
GCACCGTAAAAAGGTAATGTTTCTAAATTCATATTATATAATTGTTGAATTCTAGTTCTTAAATAACCATGCGATTCAAAAAAATTAAAATCAAATAGCCTATTAGTTTCGAGATCAGGAATAGGGACTAAATTGCTATTGATAATATGCGTACTACCGTTAATTCCCTGCAAGAGCTTGGATTTAATTAAAAATTTAGAATTCTCGAGGTAGATATACCCCTTCTCTATTACCCATCCAGGCTTAGAAGCTGAAGAACTGTTTACAAATTTTGCAATTTTATTTGAAACAAGATCGTCACTGTCAACCGCCATTATAAAATTACAACCATCTCTCTTTGCTTTATCACAGCCAAAAGTTATTTTTTTCCCTTTATCAAACATATATTCAGCATACTTCCTGCTATAATATTTTAATGCATAATCTTCTAAATCTTCGATGCTATCACTGTTAAGATAGCTAAAAGGATATTGAATAAATTTGATATTAGGATGATCAAAGGTTAGCTCAGGTAGATCATGATAAACTACATAAACTAAAAAGCCACTATTTGTTTGATTACAAATAGATTTTAAAGTTCTAGACAGTAATGCATTGTCATTTCCCCAGTCTTTAGAATTAAATTTAGGTTTGACAGGTATAACAAAAGCTATCATGATGAAATTCTAGAAAAAATATGATACTCGCCATTCGTATTAACACTATAATTGGTCGAAGTAATTCTAAGAATTTTGTCTGTAATACCCGGTTTTAAATTTTCGTGTATTTCCACAAACATATTGTTAGTCTGTCCTAACCAAGAACTATAATCACCCGAAAATATTTGCTCTTCGCTTCCTTCAATGTCCATTTTAAGTAGATCAATCTCATTTAGCTCGTATTGTTCAACTAAGTCATTAAGGGTTATGGTTTCGATACAACCCGTGATATTTTGCTGACACTCTTCTACTATAAATCCAGCATCTCCCCAACCATTATCTTTTATAGAGATAAAAGTTTTACTACTCCACAGAGCTTTATTAAGAATTGAAACATTATGATATTTACCTAAATTTTTAGAAAGCATCTTATAGTTTTCAGCTGCAGGTTCAAGAGCTATTATACTACTATCGGGATAGCGGCTTATAAAAAACAAAGAAGCTAATCCTATGTTAGCGCCACAATCAATAATAACTTTAGGAGAAGATAAATTGTCTACTAAATACTCATCATTTAAGAATATCTGTGTAAAAACCTGAAAATCAGAATAATTATTTCTTAAATAAATTGGCCTTTTCAAACTATCTAGGTTAAGCTTGATTATACTCTTCTTCAGTATAAAGCGCTGTACTAAAAAGCTTACTGTAAATGCAATGCCAAACCTGTTGATATACCTTAATAATACTTTGATTTTCTGCATGATAAATTAAGGTTTATGAGCCTTGGTCCTTCAAAGCTAATTCTATATGCATAATTAAAAGTTTAGCTGAATTTTTAGATGAATACTGCTCTAAATTACTTAAATCCGGCTCCCATACTACTTTATTTTCGAAAAGAAACTGTAACCTCTTCGTGAACTCTCCCTCTAATTCTGAAAAGCTTATGCTTGGGTTATATTCAACCAGAAATCGGAGTGCTTTACATTCTTTTAGTAAACAAACAGCACTACTTTCTTCATGAAAAACAGCTAAAACGGGTTTCTTACTTAATAAAGCTTGAAAAATTTTCGAGGCTGTATAATGTTTTTCTGTACTTCCTATGGTCATTACAGCATAGGCTGCTGAAAGATAGTTAAGCACATGTAAGAAGGGAAAACGCTCTCTAAACTCATGCACTAAATATTGAATACCATATTCTTTGGCATAATCTGCAATAGACTTACCATCATAAAAGCCAGTACCAAGAAAGTAAAAATGCTTTCTGCTGTCCCATGCTCCATTTTTGACCATTTTACTGACAGCACTAAACATAGCTTTGATAAACAAATGAGAATTTGGTAAAAAAGCGCCGGCATAAACTAGTGGATGGCAATCTGGAATGTCTGACCATGGAAACAAAATATTATCAACAACAATTTCATGATCATGAGGATCGAAACCATACGGCATTCCAATGTGCTCAATTTCTTTGTTCTTAAAATTCCTGTCTCTAACTGGTTTATAATACGCTTCGGAGACACCGGATAATAAAGACGCCTTCTTTACCGCTATTGGCTCAAGAATTTTAGCAATCTGTAGACTAAGTTTTGAACGCCAGTTCTTACGATTATGGATATCTCTTATCCATGGGTCAATGTAATCTATGCCATAGGGAACAGAAGTTCTTTCGTGCAAAATTCTACCCATAAGTGCCGTATAAAAAGAAGGTATTGGAATCCAGACAAAATCAATCTGCCTTTCTCTAATTAGTTTCAGAGCTTCCTTGTATAAAAAAGTAAATGCTCTTAATCCAATGTCTCCTATCAAACGTGGGGTAGTAAGCTTAAAAGCCTTCGTATAAATTACCTCCACATTATCTGCAACTGTTTTAGCTATATCTTGGTCAGGTACCTCTTCATAGTATCCAGGCAACACTGTTAGCACAATTGGATGCCATCCAAACTCAGATACAAAGTTAGAAATTAGTCTGGGGCGGTGAACTCCCGCTAGATTAGAAGGCGGCCAGTGCGGGTATATGATGAGTAAGTTTTTCAAAAAATTGAAACTGCTATATTTTTACTTTGAACATATTCTTTAATTTCTTAATTTATAGCCATTCCAGCAAAATATAAATAACTTATTTACTGATCATATATAAAAAGCAGACATTAGAAAACAATTCTTAGAAGTCTGTAATTGAAGAAAGTATATTTGTTATTATAGTTTAAAAGAATGAAGCCTCAATACATTATGAATTTCAGTATACTATAAATTTTGAATGTATTGAGCCTTTCAAATTACTTTCCATAAATTAAGTAGCTTCTCCTCTTCATTCTCCCAGGCCAATGTTTTGCCATTTTCAAATCGAGATCTAGCATTTTTCCTTATTTCCTGCTTTTGAGCAATAAGTTCTTTTAGTGCTTTATTCAGCTCAGTTGATGTAACTCCTGTGAGCATGCCGCACCATGGGTTTTGTTTTAAAAATAAAGTTTGCCCTTTAGTATTAGTGGCTATTACAAACAATCCGGCTTGTACGTAAGCAAACATCTTATTCGTTAGGCAAATATCCCTATTAAAGTCGGCTGCTCCCGACTCGAATGCAAGTCCAACGTCGTACGCTCCTAGCTGCTTATGCAGTTCTGACTGAGGCTTCGGCTCTTGAATATCCAGAATATCAGAATAAGTTTGTAAATACGATTTAAAAAAGGTAGAATTCAGTTTACCGATCAAGGTGATCTGAACAGAATCTTTGAACTTATAGAGCGCAGGAATAATATGTTCTAACCCCCTACCTGCAGCTATATGTTGAGAAAACCAGACAAAATGCAGCTTGCTACTATATTTATCAACTGGAGGTGCAAATTCTTTAGTAGAGAAGGAGTTGTTAACCAGAATAGATGAACTGCGGTTCAGATTTTTTATAAGCTTCAACGTTTCCTCACCAATCAAGGGACTAGCATAACTTATATAAGCAGCGGCTGGCAATAATTGCTTCATCAGGAATATCCGTCTGGAGCGCTCATTCTCGAAGTCATCTACAATTTTTTCTCCCGGGTGATAATCTTCAACATCGAAGGCAAAGGGAATTTTATTCTTTTTAGCAAAGATATATGCTGGATACAAAGAAGCTAAGTTATGTGCAATAACTAAGTCATAAGTAGGTTTATGCCACTTTAAAACCACCCAAAGCAAAAAACTTCTTTTAGAATGACCAAATGCATTTAATAGCATGCTTCTCCTGCTCAGCGGGTATAGAATTTTAGCAGCTTTTTCAATAACAGAGCTTAAGAGCCATGTAAATAATGGTTTTTTACTAGCGGAGAGACGATTGAAAACAACATTCGCCAAAGAGGATCTAAGTTTCTCATCTAAAGGATCACTCCAATTAGAAAAATCAAAGGAAAAAACAGTGCATTCAAATTGATTTTCTGCAAGTCGCAGTTCCTTAACCAATCGTGGATTAGTGGCTAAATTATTTGAAGTTAAAAACAGTAATCTTTTCATTTACCGCTGCTCCCTTAAATAAAACTTTAATATTCTGGCTGCTTTCCACCCAAACAAATTCTTCGCCACTTCAACCAGTTCCCCCCCTAGCTTGGGTGGAAGAACCTTTACCCCCAAGGACTTGTATCTTTTATAAGCAATTTGGGATAGCAGTTTGTTGCGAGGGTATGTAGATACGGCAAAATTTAGATATTGCGTAGCCATTGCCATATTGAGTGCAGAATTTTCTACGTGTTGGTGCAGGTAATGGTGTTTTAAATCAATAGTGAGCAAAGTGTTCTGCAAATGCTTTTTATTCGTATTGTTACTTAAACTGCCATCAGCAACCAATCTTCTGTAGTAATTATAAACACCTGGCACATACACAACTCCCTCACTGGCTAATAGTACGCGTGCAAAAAACTCACCATCATCATCTGGGCACCTATAGTTACGCCACTCTCCTGCTTTGTCAATTATTTTTCGAGGCGTTAGCCATGAGTTTGTCTGGATAAAATTCGGATTACCATAACCACCCCAGAGATTAATTAAAAAATCAACGGGTGAATCAGAAGAGTAGATAAAGTGGGATTGATCCCCAGGAGTAGGCTTGCCCAGTATTTCACTTTCATCTAAGAAACTAATGTAATTGCATACGGCTACTTTGTTTTCTTGACCTTTTAAAGCTTTAATTTGCCTCTCTATTTTATCTTCCGACAAGAAATCATCCACATCCATAAACTGAATGTACTCTCCTGTTGCGTGTACTAACCCTGTATTACGAGCAACACCAGCACCAGCATTCTTTTGCTTAAATACTTTTACTTTAGGAGATTCAAATTTCTTAGCAGATTCATAACTAGCATCTACCGAAGAATCATCAACAATTATAATTTCTGTATTCTGATATGTCTGCTTTAAAAGTGCAGTAATTGCATTAGAAATAAAGGTTTCACCATTGTATATAGGAATTATAATTGAGACTTTCGGCAGCATAACAAGGTCAATTAGTAAAAAATATTCATAACTCTAATGAAATATTCCATTCATTAAATCTTTTATACCATAATCAGTTGCCTTCAGCGCTATTCTTGTTCTAGCAAAATCTTTAGTCCTGGTATAGTATTTTATAATATTTATTAAAAATCGACGCTTGTTTTTATTTAGTATAAAATTTTTCTCCGATAAACTTAAAGGTAAATTAAGTTCATTTAATGCATCTTTAAGGTAAAGATAGTTATTAGCCAAATAAGCATATTTATTATTTATTTCCTGCCCTTCATGTCTTCTATAATAACTTAGCTCAAAAGGCAACAATATAGTGATAACTTTAGAAGTTGCTTTTAAATTAAAATAACAATCATTAGCTGGACCGTATTTAGTAGGATAGCCACCAATCTGCCTGAAAAAATCATGTTTAATCATAGTACCACCCGGTCCAATTAACAAACAGGGTTTTACAAAGAAATGCTGATTAATAATTTGCTTTGCCTCTAAAGCCTTTGCTATGGTAGCATCAGGGTTATAAATACCAAACGAAGCTTCAGGGAATTGATCAAAAAGCCCCAGGCACTGCTCCATCGCATCAGGGAACAGTAAATCATCAGAGTCAACATACATCAGAAACTCACCAGATGCCAAACTAGCTGCACGGTTTCTGTTAGGATAGTCACCTAAGTTATACTCATTACTATATACCTTTATCCGGTTGTCCTTTGCTGCGTATGCTTTTGCAATTTCTAAAGTAGTATCAGTAGAGCAGTCATCTGAAATAATAAGCTCCCAGTTATTATAAACAGACCCTATAATACTTTCTATTGCCTCTGCTATATATTTTTCTCTATTATAAGCTGTCATCAATACACTAATCAAAGGACGATTTCCCATTCTATTTAAGATACTTTGCTCAGCAGGCTATTTTTAAATCTGGCCAACTTTGCTTTGTAACGATTCAACTCTGCTTTAATATGATACCACAGGTATATGCCTTTGTGAGCGAATTTATAAACTTTTTTCTTTTGGTTTGATTGCTCAAAAATGAAAGCGAAAAACTCTACGAACTTTTTCAATTGAAATTGTTCAGGAACTTTGTTATCAAGAAAAGCAGGTTCACTTAAAACAGATTTATAGACATCATCATTCCTATCCAAATATTTTATATATGCTATAACTTCATCAATAGAATTATATTTATGGACGTTGATAAATGCTTTCTCATTAAAATCAGCCTCTACACAAGGGTTTCCCCAGTAAATAGGAATACAGTTTGCAATAAAGGCATCAAAAATTTTTTCTGTGGTATAACCGGAAGAAGAGTAATTTTCAAAAGCTATATTAAATTTACTTTTACTTATAAACTCAAATTTATCAACAACGGGCGAACCAATATTATTTAAGCACTTTCCTCCAGAATCTACTCTTTTGTACTCAGAGAGCTTATTAAAAAAGTTTATTCTTTCGTTAGCATATGAGTTACTTACAACAAAGCTGCAAAACCTTTGCTTTTTTTTAAATATCAAATTAACATCCTTCTCTTCTATTAAATAATCTGGGCTATACTTGTTCATCAAGAAGAGAGGCCACCTTAGATAACGGGGACTGTCATTATAATCAAACCCGATGTGGAAATCACTTTCGCTGAAATTGGGCCTAGTATCTTCTCCAGTAATACAGATTTTATAACAGTTAAACTTCAAATAATTTTTGCTATAGACAGAATGAATAAGGAAATCTGGTTTAGGATTTAGTTCTATATCAAAGTGTTGACTTAAATAAATAGTAAAGTAGTTATTTTGAAAATCAAAATTTGGCCACATATCGGAAAACCAAATTTTGAACGGCTTTTTAATTTTAGCGCTCAATACAAGTATTTTTTTATTGTTTCTTATTCGACAAGAATTTTATGAACTGAGATAAATCTTTCTTCATCATTTTCATCTTGAATCTTAATATTAGAAGTAGATTTCTTGAATTCTTTTCATAAATTTCATCGGCACCAATCTTTGTTAGTAAGGAATACCTAAAAGGTTTTAGATAATTTCTAATGTGTTCTGTTCCATAATTGTTTTCAATTGAGAGTATCTTTGTATTTATTTTTGCAAAATCTATAGAATCTAAAACTTTGAGTTCTCCTCCTTCAACATCAATACTACAATAATCAACTTCATTTATATTATACTCATTTAGAATGTTTTGAAGCGGCAGAGATGGAATTTCTATAAGTTCTTTACTTCCTCCGTGTTCTTCAATTGTGCGATCTATGCGTTGAATGTGTCCTTTGTCAAAGAAGTCTAAGATACCACTCAGCATAATTCCCCAACCACTTACAGCCATAAACTGTACATTACTAACTTTGTCACTGATACAACAATTTAGTATTGTGCAAGAGCGATTATTTTTAAGTTGCTCATAAACTACAGGGTTAGGCTCAATACATATGCCTTTCCAACCCAATTCTTTTTCTAGAACAAATGTATTACTCATATTTATACCATCATAAGCTCCCACATCTAGAGAAAAACCATTCCGTTTATGTTTAAATAAGTTTTTAACTATAAAGCTATCCTGTCCATATTGTGAGTAATACTGCATATTTTATATCTTATAAAATCTTAAGGCAAAAACCTAATTATGAATTTCAAATTTTTCTTTTATGCATACTTTAATTGACCGGACTAAATACATTTTTTCCTGGTGTGTCATCTTACTTTATTAATAGCAAAACTATAACCTGCAACTATGCTGGCAAAGATATTTTGGTCCGGAGAATCCGAAGAAAGAGAATACTGTGTGTAATAAGTAAGCTAATAATATAATCCTGAACCAAATAGTAGGGGGCAAGGCACTGCTAAGAATCATTTTCGTCTGAACATTATTAACTGGCTAATTTACTAATATAGTTATTAACCAAATCCCCTATCATCTTCCAGTTATAATTAGCTTTCACCAATTCATATGCCTGAGTTCTCATTGTATTAAATTTCAAACTGTCGCTTAATAAACTTGCAATTTGCTCTGCAAACTGCTCCGCACTATCTGCTATCAATAGATGCTCCCCATTATTATATAGAATGCCCTCTGCTCCCACTTTAGTAGATACCACCGGGTTACCTAAACTCATGGCTTCCAAAATTTTAAGACGGGTACCGCTCCCGCTTAGTAAAGGTGCAATAGCAATAGCAGATCGATGGTAATAGGGCACAACACGCCTTACTCTACCCACAAAATCAACAGACGAGTCATTCATCAAATTTTGAAACGTATTTGGTTGAGAATTACTCCCTATTATAGTTAAGCTAACACCAGGAATTTTACCTTTCACCATAGGATAAACTTTCTCGTAAAACCAAAGCAGACCTTCCATATTTGGTAGATAATCCAGGCTTCCACAAAAAATGAGCTGCTTACTCAAATGTTTATCATTACGCTCATCGAGAGGTTTCTCGGCTAGGTCTACTCCATTCGGAATAACAACACCTTGTATTTTGTTTTTATTCAAAAAAGTTAGTTTTCTATAATCTTCTTCACTGCAACAAAAAAAAGCATTTGCCTTCTTGTAAAGCTTCTCTTCAAGAGAGAGTGCATCCTTTGCATATGCTTTCAACTTTTTAATTTTTTGCGCTTTAGCCTGCTGCAGCCATAACCTAGAATCTACATTGTGGGCATCATACAAATGGTAAGCAGTAGGAGTTTTTCGTCTGATAATATCTCCGAAGAGCCCCAGAGCGTTCAAGCTTTCATAAAAAATAATATCAAATGATTGTTCATGGAGCAGCTTCTGCAGGGTTGAGTAAGACCTTAAAAGCGTTTCATTGGCTGTTGCGGACACAGATCTCACTATGTACCTGTAGTTTAGCGCATCAGCGATCCTCGACGGTAGAATGTTGAAAATAGAGTGATACTTATTTGCGCCATACGTACTAATTATGCACACATTGTCAGGGAATTCAGGTTCCCCTTGATGGTGAAAATCTTCAGGATCCTGGGTGGTAAGTACATAAATGGTATGGTACCGTGCCATTTCCCGGAGAAGATAGAAACAGCGTAGTGCACCACCATTTACAGGAGGGTAAAATGAATATGGAATAATAGTCAGGATAGTAGCCATTGGGCAAGTAGTGTAATATTGTTTACTCAGCAGAGCTACAAACAAGTGCTACTGATACTAAGATCCAGCTCAGATCTGTACCCAAGGAAGATGTTTAACCTTATCCCAGTCTGTTTCTACCCGATGTTTAGTATAAGGATTATCATGAACAGATTCTATGCTCACTTCGGGAAAATAGTCTTCTCCGACACCATTTAAAATGAAAACAGCATTAAAACCGTACCGATGCCCTCCTACAAGCCTGTATCCTTTTTTAGCTAATAATTTTTTCATGGCTAAAAGTGAAACGGATCTGAATTCCACATGCTGATTCCCATCTCTGTAGTAAAAATCTTCTTTGTATGGAATAGTTAAAGATAGGTCGCTTGGTATAATGTTATGGGTTTCACATATTATAACACGAGGCTTTACTACATCTATTGCCTCCATTATATAATAGTCATTCCCATCTATGTCTAAGCTTAATAAGTCAATTTCTCCAAAAAAACCATTTTCGGCTATCAATTCATTTATGTTATCTTTTGTTAACCATGCATTCACAAACCTGGGAGGATAAGCAAATGTGGATTGGTGTTTTGCAAAGAAGGTATTCCCCCTCTCTACCGAACCTTTATCACCATCGAATAATAATCCGTACCAGCCATGATTCAAAATTAAGTTGGCTGCCATACATTGTGTTCCATCGCCAGCACAAATTTCTACAACACGTTTATTTGTTGTTCCTATCAGAGAGAAAATGTAGAGCAGAATACCATCTTCTTCAAACTCTGAATGAACAGAAAATCCGACCTCTCCGAAAGTTGGCATCTCAGCTGGAGTTAAAAGCTTTTTCATTAACACATATTGACCTGCTGTCTTAATTTGGTCAACTTGTGTATTTTGTTCTTTCTGGACCTCCCTTATTAAGCTGGTAATAAAATATTTTAATTTGTTAATTAATCTTTTATTCATATTACTTATAAAATAAGTGTATAGGTTTAAGAAGCAATTTTCCTATTCTGAAACTCATACTTCTCTCATAATTTTCTTGTAGCTGCCGAGCGGCTAAAATACTTTCAGTAAGTGCTTCTTCACAAGCTAATAATTCAGTTTTAAGAAGCTCCTCTTTATTTACATCCATTAACAGATCAATGTTCTCATAAATATCCTTATGAATTATTTTAGAAAGCAAATGCCAGGAATAAGCCTGCTTTGCATTTTTACCAGTGAATTGTTGTTGCGTAAAAGACCCTTCTCTAATATTGTAATGATACAAAGGTTTATTTACAGTAATGCCTGGGTAGTTTTTAAGAATTCGATAAATCCAGTGAATATCTTCAGCAACTCTGCCCCTGAAATATTCATGGTATCCCCCGGTGCTCTTTAAAACCTCTTGCGTTATCATCATCGAGGAACAAACAGTTGGTGCTACTATTATATCCCTATTCTTCCAAAAGTTCAAGAATTCTTTCTTTAAGTCAACATCAGTAAGAGCAATCTGTCTAGGCTGAGCATTGGAATTTCCAAAATATTTATAGCCTGTAAAACAAATTCCTAAATCTGGATTTAACAAAAACTGACTTACTTGTTCTGCTATGCGATCAGGGTCAGACCAATCATCTGCATCTTGAAATGTAATAAACTTACCGTTTACCTTTTTAAGAACACTATTTACTGCCCCAATTTTTTTGGTATTTTCTTCAAAACTAACAATGTTTATTCTTTTGTCTTCAATTTTATTTAAAATTGAAAGGGTTTTATCTGTTGAGGCATCATCAATTAACCAAACTTCCAAATGGTCATAACTCTGGTTCAATATTGAATAAACTGCTCTTTCAACAAACTCTGAAACATTATAACAGGGAATAAGAACAGAAACAAGTGGTCTTTGAACCGAATTGATCATCTTTTTTTAACTATTAATTTAAGTAAGCTTTTGATTAAGAATAAGTCCAACGATTTATTCTTAATCAAAAGCTTAATACCCCATTTCGCTTTTTCGTAGGCTTTTGCATGAAATTGAAGGTTAATATATTTATTTATGAAATATAGCCGAAGCTGTTTGGGAGAAATATGTTCAGTATTAAAAACCCAGTTTCTATTAAAATGAATCACTTCATTAGCATTAAATACATGCTTTAGCCAAAAATCTGTTATTGTGTCAGGGATACCAATAAACTGCTGAAGGTTTATAATAAGGCTGTTCCTTTCCAGCAAAAACTTATTGTAAAGGAACATAGACGTTTTAGACTGCTCATGAAGTCTAAAATTAACCAGTGTTTTTTTTATCTTATAAAAATCTTTTTGCCCATGTATCAGCAGGAACTTCACCCACATTTCCCCGTCCATTAGATAATGTAGATCTTCTGATATGGTTCCAATATGTTTAAGATCACTTAATCGGAAAAAAGTAGATGGTTGAGTTATATGAATCATCTCTATAGTTTCAGAAAGTGTCTTTTGAACCATGGTGCCTTCATGTAAAGAAACTTCACCAGTAGCATAAATGTGGTTCTCAAATCCTGAAACAACTTTTGAAGAAGGATTATCGATAAAGGTTTTAGCCACTTCATATAAGGCATTCGGTTCCAACCAATCATCACTATTTAGCCAGTTAAATATCTCTCCAGTACATCTTTCCAATCCTTTATTGATGGCGTGGCTTTGGCCCCTGTCTGGCTCACTAATCCAATAAGAAATCCAAGGTTCAAATTTTTTAATAATATCTACTGTCTCATCAGAGCTTCCACCATCTATAATGATATACTCCAGGTTAGGATAGTTCTGGGCTAATACAGATCTAATTGTCTCTTCAATGAACTTTCCTTGGTTAAAAGAAGGGGTAACTATAGAAATCTTGGGCCAAATAATTGTAGTATCATAATTTACAGTTTGTTTGGTAAATGACCACGGCCATTTTTCTGTTTCCAATATATTACTGCCAATATTAAGGGGAGGGGCAATTGATGTATCCTTAGACATGTTTATATCAATTCTCTGATATAACTTGAACTTCTGTTTTTAGCCCTGGTTATGAACCCAGAAATTCTTTTAAAAAAAATTTTAGCGTCGAGAAAATAAAGAATTACTACCTCTGGGACAATTTGTTTCGCAGCTATATCTTCTATGTTTTCAATTACATAGTTAAAATAATTGGTATCAGAAAAATACTTTTCAAAGTTCTCTTTAGCTTTATACCCCATTTCCTGGTACTTATTTTCATAATTTTCAACAATAGTTTCTATTTCAAGGATATCATTTTCATTTACTATTATTGCGAAATCATCCCATTTTGGTCCAAGTGGCAACATAAAATCATTTGAAACGATAACGGGTGAGACTCCAAGCTTCATAGCTTCAAACAACCTAATTGAATTAACTCCAAAACCTCTGGGACAAAGTGCAAACTTTGATCTTAATAATATATTATAATATTCTTCCTGTAGTTTTCGATCAGGGAAATCCCACAAATTGAAAGAATCAGAAGTGTTATTAATAAATATATCTTTTCTATTAAACTCTTGTTTAAAAATTGCATCTCGTATAGTATGAGAATTCCTTCCTACAAAACTGAAAAGAAAATCTTTACCTCCTATAACTTGTTGCTCTGCAGGATGTAAAAGTATAAAGGGATTATGGTAAGGATCATAATATGCAGAATAAGATGTGGTTCTATATCTGTTCAGAAAGTTACCAGATTTTTCAGCGCTTGTGAGTACCCCCCGTGCATAATAATAAGGATTATCTTGATTAGAAAGAATGAAACACTTATTAGGATGCTCTCTAAGAAGTTTATTATCTCTAATTTTTTTGCCATAATTTTCCCAAACTGCATCACAAATCAATATATATTCGGCAGAAACAGGATCATCTGTAATATAATGCGTTTTATCAGAAAATTCATATAGCTCAAGCATCTTTCGTTTTTGTGCCCTACCCCCTTCCGGAGTCATATCACAACTCGTAATATAGATTTTGCTCATTTTAATATCCTCTAAAACTGAATTACATTTTATGATTTTCAGCCTCCTGAATAAATTGTTCTCACTTCTAATAGTATATCAGAATTTATCAATCAAATTAATAAACCGACTAGCTGTTGCCTTAGGCGAATAATTTTTAAGTACCCATTCCCTGCACTGTTCTCCAACCTGTTTTAAAAAATTGGTCCCCTTAGCCATTTGCTCCTCTAATAAAGCAAGATTATTAAAATCAACACCTATATAGTGTACACCATTGATTGGCATGACAGGAAGGACACCACTCTATATTAACTAAACATTTTCTTTTTAAAGCAAATCATTTGCCTGAAGAAGGGAATTTTTAAAAGTTGTTTCTTTATGTAGAAATAATTTTGCTTCCTTATATACATATAACTGATTGGCTGTAAAGCATTTGCTTCAAAATCAATATTCACTCTAACTTCTTTATTCTCCTTCAAAGGGAACGGAAGTTCATTTGCATCTAATAGAGCAGCTGGATGTGTGGCAAATGTTGTGTGTGTAGCCATTTCATCAAAGCCAATATTTTTAATAAGATTAACGGCAGGTAAAACTGAATACTTTTTATTCTTTAGCTGATAATAAAGCCAGAAATAATCCCATGTATTTAATGCTCCATCAGAAATACTGTCAAAAATTTTTTTCCAGTATTCAATCCAAGGTTTATCTAGATCAACTGGTGAAAGTTTAAGCCTGCCATATAAAAAAGAGTTTTTATTATCTTCAGTTAATTTATCCCAATCAGGAAGATCATATAAAACTGCTTCTGATGCTCTTCTCCAGGTAGCCCATCCCCAAGCATTAAAATGTCTTGAATAAAAATAAGAAGCTTTATCATACTGATAACCGTAATTGCAACCATTTATAGTAATAACCTCAGGATTGTATCTAAACTTTTCCAGGAGCACTTTACAATACTTAAAAAAAGAAAGAGATGGAAGACAATCATCTTCTAAAATTATTCCTTCTTCTACTTCACTGAAAAACCAGTTAAGAGCTGTACTCACTGCTACTTTACAACCTAAATTTTTATTTCTGAATAAGGTTTTTACTTCACATTCCCAATCGACATCAGTTGCAATTTGGCGGGCAAGAGTACAATTGTTTACTTCTTGTATATTACCTTCACGAGCACCATCTGCGGCAACAAACAAAATCTTAGGTTTGATCTCACGGATTTTTTCAAATACTTTTTTTGTAGTACCGGGACGATTGAAAATCAGAAAAAGTATTGGTGTCTCAAACATAATTAATGTAAAAAGCTAATTAATTAATCTTTAAAAATAAGTCTTTTAAGCTTCCCTAGATTAATTCTTGTTCTTCTGTAAATAGTAACCCAATGAAACCTTGGATAATAAACCGTCATTCCTCTATAAAACTTCGAATAGTAACACGAATAAGAACTAAAAAGATCGTTACCATTCGTTAATAAGTTGCTTCTATAGGTATCAATTACATCTTTCAAATCAGGCCTAGCATCTAATTTTAGTGTTAAATATTCACAAATATTATCAGAATGAACCTTAACGCTACTAAAATGGTAAAATACCAAATCAGTTTTATAATTTACCACATAAGTATTATTCTTCTTTGTCAGCTTTCTCTCATGTAAATTCCACCCAGCCATATTGTAGCCTGGATCTTTTTCAATATACACCGTATTGAAAAATATTGGGGCGAAATTAAGCCACTTCTGATCGTAGAATAGTTGTAGTGTTGAATTATTATAACATTGATCAATGAGTCGTAACTTCCACCAATCAAGGAACCTGAAGGTTTCTTCATGCCTTGAGAGTGCTAAAAAACCTAAATTAAAAACCCCGGTTGCTAAAAAACTTTTTTCATCAATACCATGAGGATGCTCATTACTGGGCGATAAAATCTGAGGTGTAAGTACAATGGAATACTCAGAGAGCCGTTTCTTTAATGGCTCAAGACTTCCAAAAACCATTATATCTGGGTCAAAATATACAATATTATTTACATCTGCCTCTGTTTTAAAAATGTAATCAATAATAAAAGGCTTTACAGCAGTGTTTAATTCAGTTATATTGTATCGAACAATCATGCCTTCGAAGTCAGTTACAGGCACATCCTCTATTTCTACCATTGTAAAAGGAATCCTATCCTTAACATCCTCTTTGCCCTTTAGCTTATCTACCAGATATATCCTGAATCCTACTTCTGGATTTGAATCCTTAAGCGAATTGCCTAATGTTATAGCTTGAGCAAGGTAATTAATAGAACAGATTGTGAACGCTAGATTATTTAACACAATATTTTTAATAATAGTAATTTAAAATAAATTAAAAGTTTAATATATTCAAAGGAATTGCAGTTATACCTAAACCGTTTTAATCAACTTACAAGTTATTTAACAATTTTAAGCTTCCATTAGCTCAAGCACTTCTATTAAACTTGGAATGTCTACTGTTATATTAACGTTATGGGTTTCACTTGTATTACCAATATTTGACAAGTAGTAGTAATTATGATTTAAGTCTGACGCTAACGAAAAATAGCAATTATTATAAGGGTCATTAGCGTTTCTAAGCTCAAGAATCTTTCCGCCTTTTGCCATAAAAAGCATATTAGTTAAACCAGCTCCATGTAGTGAAACCAAATACTTAGTCTGATGCATCAAAGTTAACTGATCCTTAAATTCATAATCTTCAAAATAATGTAACTCATATCCAAATGATTCAAGTAAAGGAACTATAGAATCTTCATTTAATATTTTGCGTTTATTGGCTTTTTTTCTGCTTATATAAATTTTTCTAGTTGGGGCAAGATTGTTCTCCCTCAAAAATTTATCCCTTACTTTATTTATGTAAACCTGGTTATAGTTTCCAGACACAGGTGCAGTATGGGAAGGCAATATTAGTTCAGCTAAATGTACTCGCTGTATAGTGGAGTAGAACTCAACCTGCATATCCAACATTTCAAGCGATTGTAAGATAAATTCTTCTTTCTGATATGCCTTAGGAAGCAAAACAACATGGTTATTTAGTAATTTTTCAGAGGCAATTAATCTTGGAAGAGCATCTGTAAACCAATGAAAATAGCCACTACTCCATGAGTCAATAATCCAGATAGCTTTATCAACTTTCTTAGAGGAACGACATAACATTAGCAGCTTACAAATTTTTTCCTTTATAGAGTCTTTTTGTAAGAGAGCGTGATTTGAATAAAACTTTAATTTATATCTGTTAAATATAGTATTTCTTAATATATCCACATTATTTACCACTTCCACAGTTGTAGGAGTTATTTTAACAGACAGAGCAAATTGAAATAACACCCTGTCTTTTTCTTCAAAATTCCTTGGAAGATTTCTATCTACATTGTACTCTGGATGTGCAATAATCACTATTTAAAAATAATTTAGGCTAGTAAAATAAGATATATTGACGTAATTCATAGAAACACTATCTCGAAACCAGTATGCGTGGTTCGACTTGTTTTGAATTTTTCAACCTGATAAACCGCTTTTCTATCAGGTTCCATGAAAAGTAACCAGCTATTAGCGCAATCGGTATAGTTGCTAATGTTAACTCCAACTGATTAAAGTCAAAAAAATGTAATAAAACTTGTTGTATTACAAATCCATATATATACACTCCATAAGAAAGGTCACCAATCTTACTATTAAGCCCCCCAATCCATTTTGTATTAGCTAAACCTATTGTTAAAATAATGACGGGGAACATAAAAACTTCTAATAGAACATAAATATTATAAGCTATAGCAATCAATGAAACTATAAATAATATACTAGCAAGTTTTCCCTTATTCTTATAAGAATCAAATCTAAATGATGATAACAAAGCACCTGCAGTAAAATAAAGCCCAAAGTCTATCAATGCGAAAGGTCTAAAACCAGTCATCTTATAATTAGTTTGTTGACTTGCTAATATAAATGTATCAGGCTCTATATTAAACTGATTAAACAATACAAATTGTAAAAAATTACTATCATGAAATCTAAGCACATATAACACAATAAATGTCACTGCTAATAAAAGATTAACAATTTGCTTCCTCCTCCTAATAAAGAAGATAGAACTAAGCACTATATAGAAAAGTACCTCATAACGTAAAGTCCAAATTGATGCATTTATGAACACAGGATATGGGTTGTTTTTGATAGTATCTAATATTGTACCTTGAAAAGGTCCGAAGGGCAAAAGGTTGCTAATCACATAAGTATAGGGCTCTTTTGAGAGGGTAAAATAACCAATTGGGCTAAATGTATTGGACAGTAAGGAAAAAAATATCACTGTTAAAACAAGTACTACAAATAACCCTGGGAAAATTCTTAAAACCCTTTTTATGTAATACTCAGACAAGCTTGAGCTGTTATTCAAACTCTGCAAAATTAAATAACCACTTATAGTAAAAAACCCATATAAGCCTATTCTTGAAAAAGTAATCTGTTTATTAGTTAATTGGTACATCCCATCGTTATAGAAAACGCCTGTGAGGGTATATGAATGGGTAATGATAACAAGTATTGCAAACAACAACCTAAGAAAATCGAAATTATTATGGTGAGCTAACATTGTTCAAAACGTAATTGATAAATATAGTTAAATTAACTTCTTCGATAAGAGGCTACTTAGCCAACCTTTAAAAAAGCGAGTGTAGTTATCACCATTAATTACTTCTCCTTTATTGCATCAACAATCAATGAAGTGTATTCAAGTCTCCCACCTATATTACTTTTATCATGTTTGCTTGATCTCTTAACTTTACCAAAAGCTTCATCATATTCGTTGAAATTAAAGTTTCCTCTTTCGTCCCAATACTCCAGAAGTTCTACGGTAAAA
The DNA here is from genome assembly GCF_005491705.1 of Pontibacter sp. SGAir0037. Classification (NCBI taxonomy): domain Bacteria; kingdom Pseudomonadati; phylum Bacteroidota; class Cytophagia; order Cytophagales; family Hymenobacteraceae; genus Pontibacter; species Pontibacter sp. SGAir0037. The sequence goes on from NZ_CP028092.1 coordinate 1,761,199, forward strand.
CCCGCTTTGTTTAAACTTTCAGTAATAGAATGGTAAGTATAAAGTATTTTGTGATCATCAGCACCAGGACCGTTTCCACCCGGCTTTACATACTCAATATATGATGAATTTGGATGTAACCCGTCTGGGACCGCAATACGAAGCCGTCCAAATTGTTTCAGAAATTTAAAAATATTCAAATTTGCTTCATCTGTTTGTACTATGTTAAGGTGCTCCCAAACATGTTCAGCGAAAACCACATCAACCAATCCCTCTTTAAAATAAAATTCCCAATCCTCATACTCCGTTATATCTAAGGTGTCAATGTCAGTAAGAATCCAGTCATCTATAGATATACCTCCGCTACCTACAACTAATTTTAAAGTATCAGAAGACTGTATCTTGCATTTCGTTTTATAGCGGTTAGCTTCTTTACATAAAATGTTATTTTCTTTTTCTAAATATTCTATCCTTAACCTTAAAGCATAATTATTCTTTACCAGCTCTGTCTTAGCGTCAGTATACTTCTTAATCAAGGGAATACTTTTCAATAAAGTCTTTATCATTACTTCTTTAGCTTGGGTGGGAGTAAATTAATTAAAAATTCATGATAAAAATATTTTGCAAAAAGCCGAAAAGGATTTTTATGTTCCTGCTCATAAAAAAGCTTTTTTTGATACAGCTGATTGAAATTCCTTAGTAATATTTCTTTATGCTTCACATGAAAGTATTCCAATACCTTGGCCACTTTGTCGCCTTGATTCGCATTCACAATAACAGAGCCTTCCCTTACCCTATAATCATACAAGACTTCTTGAATGTAGTGAAATTTCCATCCTTTTGCTCCTATCATGATCCATAAATCCCAGTCCTCATGGCCAATCAGCAATCTATTCTCATCGAATCCTCCTACACTGCTCCACGCCTCTCGTCTTACAACTGCACACATGTCTATACAATTCCCTCTGTGCATTGTATACATATCAAATTCATGTGGGGTGAACCTGGGAACTGTAGAATCTCCAAAAAAATTGGGAGCACCATACACCACACCAATTTCTTCATTTGCTTCAAGCACTTTTAGTGCCTTATAGATGTACTCGGGTCTAAGTTTATTATCACTATCCAGAAATAGCAAATACTTAGAATCAGATGCTCTTACTCCTCTATTTCTGGCAGCCGCCGGACCTTTATTTTCCTGGTAAAAAATTTTTATCTTCTGATCTTGCTGTTGCAGTTGCTTCAATAGCACATGCGTAGTACCATCTGTTGAACCGTCATCTACTATGATGATAGTATAGTTACCAGTAAAAGTTTGGTTGTACACGCTCTCTATGGCATCAGTCAAAAAATCTCCTGAATTATAGCAGGGAATAATTATGGAAATTACAGCCTTATCTGACATTTAACAAACGAGTCTTAATAAACATCCTGGTTCTGATTTCAAGATAATATAACCGCTCATAAATTTTTTTGCCATATGTAAGCTTAAACCATGGATACAGAAATACTATTTTATGAAATAAAGGCAATGTGTTAGCATAATTCAGGTATTCGCGCAGCAGTTTATCGTTAAGACTATTATTAGAGAGACTGGAAAATGTTTTGGTATCAGCATGCAGATCAAAAACCCCAAACTCAATTTCTGTACTGCAGATCTTTCTGTTCCGAAAGGCTCTGAGCAGAAACCAGTAGTCCATAGTTTGATGGTTATCCACTGGAAAGTTCCCTGTTTTAAGCTGTACATCTCTTTTATAAAAGTAGCTAACGGGATTAGCAGGAAACTTATGCAACCAGTAATGAGCTATAAATTTATAGTCATCTACAGCATCTCTATATACAACCTCCCCGTTCCAGAGAATTCTGAGCTTCCCGGTTACAATATCAGGCAAAGCAGGACTGTTAAACAATTGTATCACCTCGCTTAACACATCATCCTGATAATAATCATCTGCATTTAAATAGCCGATTACTTCACCGCCTGATAAGGCAAAGGCTTTGTTCATAGCATCAGACTGGCCCTGATCCGGCTCCGAGATCCACTTCAAATGACTATATTTTTTTAATATGTCAACAGTACCATCTGTACTTCCACCGTCAATTACAATATGCTCCCAATCAGCATGTCGCTGCTGTAATACCGATTGAATGGCTCGCTCAATATAGGCTTCAGCATTAAAGCATATTGTAAGTACACTAATTTTCATACTAAAAACTCAGGTATCTTTCTGCAACTACTTTAATTATAAGAATTAAGCAATTATAAAATTTCATTATATAGTTTTAAATAAGCAGATGCCTGTTTTGCTATAGTATACTTCTTCAAGAGATCTTCTCTTATCTGACCTGAATCAAATAAGCTTTTTCTTTCTATAAATATCTGAAGCGCTTCATATAAGGCTTCACCAGTTGTATCCTGAGCAAGCAGGCCATTAAAGTCTGGAATAACAACATCAGGTATGCCTCCAACATTAGTTGCGACAACAGGAGTTCCACATGCTAAAGCTTCCAGCATAACATTGGGAAGGTTATCTTCTCGACTTGGCAAGATAAAGACATCACAGGCGGCATAAACAATAGCCATAAGTTGCTCATCTCGTATAGCACCGAGATAAACAGTATTAGGTTTTGGTGCCGTATCTTGTATACCCACTGCACAAAATAATACCTGATCTTGATCACTGAACTTACTTATAACATCCTGCATCAGATCGAACCCTTTTCTTCTGACACTAAGCCGTTCGCTTACAAACAATGCAATTGTTTTAGCTGCAGGCAACCCCAAAGCTTCTCTTGCAAAACCTTTATTTAATGGCTTGAAAACATTTATATCAACACCATTCGGAATTAGAGTATGTGAAAAGCGATTTAGTATTGATTTATTAGTAGACAGCTGTAATAACCACCTTGACAGCGCCACAACAGACATGCTACGCACAGCTGATAGCGCCACCTCTTTCATATTTAGGTACTTAAGTTCAAGAGCGGCCAAATGAGGGTTTGCTGCAGCATCACCTAGGTAGTGAAAGCCTCCTTGTAGGGGATTCATATCGTGCAGGGTCCACACGATCGGCTTTACATTCTTTGAAAAGAAGGATGGATAATCCAGAAAGTCTGCCACCCAATGCAGGTGCACAATATCGGCTGCCTCGTAAGCCGGGTGCTGCGTAATGTCAAGGTCAGTTATAGGTGAAGTAAAAGCTTCGTAACTACCTTTCGCTTCATCTGCTGAGCCAGTAGTAACATCATTTTTATTTTGTGATCTGTTGACAGCTTTGCTTATGATCTTAGAAAAAATTCTTTTGTATAAAGGGAGTGGCGGCGGCAACGGAGGTGCAGGCTTTTTTAAGAAATTTTCTGTTTCATGGTTTAAGTACAAGAATTCAGAAGCAACCCCTAAAGCTAATAGGCCTTTATGCAGCCGGAAAGCTGCAATGCCTGCACCACCCGTTTTATAGGTAGAAACGTGCAGCACTTTCATTTCTTAAAAGCATAAATGTTTAACTGCATATCCATCCCATTGTATGTATTCAGATGCATGAAGGGTTGTCCCGAAGATAAACCCGGACTATTGATATGATACCTGAAACCATTTCTCTCTAGTATTGCCAATAATGCTGCAAGTTCCTGGCTGCTCTCAACAAAAGAATGATATTCAATAAAAATATTTTGTACAAAGTGTAATTTACCTTCACATTCTGCTAAAACCTTAAGCTCTGCCCCTTCAATATCAATCTTTAGAAAATTGACTTTTTGGGTTATATAAGTGCTGAGTTTTTCAGTCAGAATTTCCACCCTATCTACTATTCCGGATACTTCATTTAAGCTGCCACCATCCGCACCTTCAGAAAAGAATTCCATGCTGGTCTCTTCATCCCATAATGCTCTTTCTTTTAGTACCACATCACTTAGCCCTTGTACATTTGCCTGAAGCACCTGATACACTTTTGGGTCAGGCTCAAATGCCAGAATTTTAGCTTCAGGGAATAAAGTTTTAAAATAATAGATACTTAGACCTATGTTAGCACCACAATCTATAATGTAAGGATTTTTATCAGCACAATTAAAAGCATAAATGTTCTTTTTAAATATCTCATCATACATAAATATAAAGGAGGCACTATCCACAAAACTAAAGCTACCAGTAAGAAGAGATGTCATTCCCTCAATGTATCGTGGAATGTTATTAATTCTTTCTAACTCAAGTTGCTCATCGCTTTTTTTAACTTCCTGGTGTAATCTATTTGGGTATAAAACAGTTCTAATACTTTCTTTAATAGTTCGAGGAATAACACGACCAGCAATTTGCTTCATTTTCATAAGCGCGAAATGATTCAGTTGTTGCAATTGTACAGTAAGCTCCTTTGAATCAGACTTAGATTTTAAAGCGAATACAACTTCACTCGATAGAAGGTCAGCTTCTTTATTTTGTTTTATGTGAGGAGGTGAAGAAATACGTTGAAGTTTTTGATATGGCAAATTACTAAATTTATGCGCTACATCAAACGTATGCGTAGCTCCTGGTCCAAAACCAATATTTGAAACAAGATTAACATTTGGGTATACACACAAACCTTGGTTTAACCAGATACAAAAGGACCATTGATAATCCCAGAAGTCGCACCTGCGTTCCGGATCTTCTTTATGCTTTTCTGTTAAAGACTTATAAAAGCTAACCCAGCTTTTACTTATTTCTTTGGGGAAATAAGCATTCATAGATCTGTAGAGTTTAGCTTTATCAAATGCTAATAAATCGAAATTATACAATTGCCACGCCCGACGCCAGGTTGCCCAGCCCCATACATGGTTATAGGCAGAGTAGAAATAAGTATGTTCGCCCCAACTGTTATCTAAAAAGTTGTTACCGCCAATATGCATTATCTTCGGGTTGTGCTGGTATTTCTCCAGGCAATAAGCTGCATAAGTAAAGAAAGAGGGCGAAGGCAGGCAGTCATCTTCAAGAATTATACCTGCCTCTTCATGATCAAAAAACCATGTTATGGCAGATGACGGAGCTAATCCACATCCCAGATTTTCATCTCTAAAGAGGAATTTCAATTCACAGTCCCAATCAATCCCATTCTTTACAAGTTGCCTGGTTTGGTTACACAATTCGGCCTCTCCTTCCTTACCGGGTCTGGGACCATCGGCAGCCACATAGAGACTACATGGCTTCACAACTCTTATCCTATCCAAGACCTGAAGTGTCGTTTCCGGACGATTGAATATTAAAAGGAGAATGGGTGTGGTGAACATAGAATTAAATATACCACTTCCCATTTACTGCAACCAATCCATGTGTAATGGGACGTATATTATCATAAACATTTCCTTCAATAACAGTAAATGATATAATACTCTCTAATGCATCTATATATTTACCAGCATTGATTATATCGCATGCTAGCTGATATTCACCGGCTTTTAAAGGGCAATGCGTTAATCTAAATTGTATTTTCTGTTTTGATATGATGTCAGCATTAGAAAAAGCTAAGCCATTAAGAAATGTTTGATGGCATACTACAAGATTACCTTGTTTATCAAAGACATTAATAGAAAAATGACTACCTGAAAAATTGTATGCTTTATTAAAAATATCGTAATGTAACTCTATAATAATATCGTCTCCCTGCTTAAATATATCTGTCTCTACATCTCTTTCATCTAGCAGTTTAACGCTACTGAATTTTAATTCACCAGTCCCTGTTCTATCAGATCTTGTAGCCAGATCAGAATTAGTTATTGTTGTATTCTCTTGTATATACTGCTGCACTGTATCGACACTATTGCCCGAAAATATAACTGTACCGTTATGAAGCAATATCCCCTTGTTACACAAACTTTCTATAGAAGACATATTATGACTAACAAACAATACAGTCCTGCCTTCGCCTTTGCTTACATCTTGTATTTTACTTATTGCCTTTTTCTGAAATTCTACATCACCTACTGCAAGCACTTCATCAATAATTAATATATCTGGCTCCAGATGAGCTGCAACTCCGAAAGCTAATCTAACATACATCCCGCTACTGTATCTTTTAACAGGCGTATCTATATAATTTTCTACACCAGCAAAATTTACAATTTCGTCGAATTTGTTCCGGATTTCAGCCTTACTCATCCCCATGATTGCTCCATTCAGAAAAATATTTTCCCTTCCTGAAAGTTCTCCATGAAAGCCTGTACCAACTTCAAGTAGGCTGGCAATCCTGCCTTTCATTTTAAGAGAACCGGTTGTAGGCCCAGTTGTACGAGAAAGAATTTTAAGTAAAGTAGACTTGCCAGCGCCATTTTTACCTATTATTCCCAATACGTCCCCTCGGTTTACTTCAAAGTTTATATCTTTTAAAGCCCATACATAATTAGCAGTAGTTTTCTTTGTCCTGTCATTTACTTCACCAATTGTTAAGAAAGGGTCTTCCTTTCCCATCATTTGGTAACGCCACCTTTTAAAGTCATCTTTTAAGGTGCCTGTACCAACCTGCCCCAGACGGTACTGCTTACTTAAGTTTTGTACTTTGATAACAACGTCACTCATTCGATAATTTAATAAAATGTTCGATACATCTTAAAGCGATCAAACAGTATCCATAAAGTTTCTCTCAACTTTGTTAAAAACAATCATCCCAATGAGCAGCAAAAAAATCATCCAGCAAAAACTGTAAGCTAATGAAAACGCAGAAAACTCGCCCACTCCAAATAACGCGAATTTAAAAGCTTCAACAGGCGCAACAAGAGGATTAAAAACCAGGTATTTTTTTAATGCGGGCTCTACAGATGTGTAAGAGTAGATAATAGGAGTCGCATACATTAGTAACTGCATAACAAAACCTATCAGCATATTTAAGTCACGGTATTTTGTAGTTATAGAAGAAACCAAAATTCCAAAGCCAAAACCAGTACCTGCTAATAGTATTAAAGTAACAGGTATGAAAAATAAACCCCAACCTACACTCGGTTGATAACCTTCTACTAATATAACATAAAAATAAATGATGAGAAAAAAGGAGAATTGAATGCCAAATTTAATTAGACTGGAGATTATACTGGCAATGGGCATGATGAGTCTTGGGAAATAGACTTTACCAAAAATGCCCGCATTATTAAGAAAAGCATTGGAGGAACTACTAAAGCAGCCACTAAAAAAATTCCAAATAGCCAATCCTGCATTATAAAATAAAAACATCGGAACACCATCAGTTGGTAACTCTGCAAGTTTTCCAAACACAAAGATGTATATCAGTGTTCCAAAAATTGGAGAAAAAAAGTGCCAGAGCGGTCCAAAAATTGTCTGCTTGTAAGCACCAACATACTCTCTCCGCACCCAAAGCCAAAGAAGGTCCCGATACCTCCAAACCTCCTTTAATTTTAAATCAAAAAAAGAGGACCTGGGCTCAATGACCAGGTCCCACTTTTCTTCATCTTTCGAATTAGATTGCATTCACAAATCTAACACTTATTCATGGTAATTCAATATGCGGTGGCCACCTTCCAGCAGATAAGTGTCACGCTTAAAGAGGTCAAGGTCAGCCTCCATCATGTCTTTCACAAGGCCAGCCAAATCATATTTTGGAGTCCAGCCAAGTTTTTCTTTCGATTTAGTTGGATCACCAATCAGCAGGTCAACTTCAGTTGGTCTGAAATAGGCTGGGTCAACGGCTACTACTTCTTTGCCGATCTCCACCTGGTATTCCGGGTTGTTGCAGGCAGCGATATAGCCTTTTTCTTCCACGCCTTCTCCTTTGAACTCAACTTCAATGCCTACTTCAGCAAAAGCTAATTTAATGAAATCACGCACTGTAGTGGTAACGCCTGTGGCAATGACAAAATCTTCCGGCTTCTCTTGCTGTAAGATCAACCACATGGCTTCCACATAGTCTTTCGCATGGCCCCAGTCACGTCTGGCATCCAGGTTACCCAGGAAAACACAGTCTTGTAAGCCCATGGCTATTCTGGCAGCAGCTCTGGTAATCTTACGTGTAACGAAAGTTTCTCCTCTGAGTGGTGATTCGTGATTAAACAGGATACCATTGCAGGCAAACATATCATAAGCTTCACGATAGTTTACGGTAATCCAGTAAGCATACATTTTAGCCACGGCATAAGGTGAACGCGGATAGAAAGGCGTTGTTTCGGACTGTGGTACTGCCTGAACTAAGCCATAAAGCTCTGAAGTAGATGCCTGGTAAAGTTTGGTTTTTTTAGTTAACCCCAGAATACGGATAGCCTCCAGAATACGAAGTGTTCCGATACCATCCGCATTGGCGGTATATTCCGGTGTATCAAAACTTACCTTCACGTGGCTCATGGCAGCCAGGTTATATATTTCGTCAGGCTGTGTTTCCTGAATGATGCGGATAAGGTTGGTCGAATCGGTTAAGTCGCCGTAATGCAGCTTAAAGTTGATATTCTTCTCGTGCGGATCCTGGTATAAATGGTCTATACGATCCGTGTTGAATAAGGAGCTACGACGCTTTACGCCGTGAACTTTATAGCCTTTGCTTAATAATAATTCTGCCAGATAAGCTCCGTCCTGGCCTGTAATACCTGTAATTAATGCGGTTTTCATAAAGGTGATTTAAGCTGTTACTAAAGATTTTTGAAAGTCTTGGTAGGCCAGTTCGATGCCTTTCCTTAATTCTGTTTTGTGGTGAAAGCCCAGGCTATGTAATTTGGAAACATCCATTAATTTTCTTGGCGTTCCGTCGGGTTTTGTTGTATCAAAAGTAAGTTCACCTTCAAAACCAACTACATCCTTAATTAAACTTGCAAGTTCTTTAATAGTGATATCTTCACCTGTTCCAATATTGATCAGGCCACGATCACTATAATTGTCCATCAAAAAGATACATGCTTCAGCCAGATCATCCGCAAAAAGGAATTCTCTTCTTGGACTACCAGTGCCCCATACGGTAACAGAAGGTTCATTGTTTTGCTTTGCTTCATGAAACTTACGAATCAATGCCGGTAACACGTGAGAGTTCTCTAAATCATAATTGTCGTTATAGCCAAACAAATTAGTTGGCATAACACTGATAAAGTTATCTCCATACTGATCACGATAAGCTTCACATAGTTTTATACCAGCAATTTTTGCAATGGCATAGGGCTCATTTGTAGCTTCCAGTCCACCGGTTAACAGATACTCTTCTTTTAATGGCTGTGGAGCCATTTTGGGGTAAATGCAGGAGGAGCCTAAAAAAAGCAGTTTTTTTACATTATACGTATGTGAGGCATGAATCACATTGCCTTCAATCATAAGATTGTCATATAAGAATTCAGCTCTGTACGTATTGTTAGCATGAATTCCCCCTACTTTTGCTGCAGCTAAGAAAACATACTCAGGTCTGTTTTCTTCGAAGAAATCAAACACTGCCTGCTGATTTCTTAAATCTAATTCAGATGATGTACTGGTGATAATATTGTTATAGCCGGCTTCTTTTAATTTGCGAGTAATTGCAGAGCCAACCATACCCCTATGCCCAACAACATAGATCTTTGAAGTAATTTCCATAGAATTAAAAAAATTGAAACAGTGTTGAAAACGTCAAATGGAAAAAAGAGTTTTTATATTTGAGTAAATATATTCATCTATATTACAGACTTAGAAAAATATTTACAAAAGAACAAGTATTTTTACAGTATTCCTCTCATTTTCACTAATATTTACTAATAACTATATATTTATTTAAAATAATTTACTTTGCTCTTTTATCAGCCAATTCTCTTCCACCAAGGTTTTGTTTCAGCATCTTCGGCATAGTAGCCATAACCATAGCCGTACCCATAGCCATAACCATAGCCATACTGTGCTTTCTTATAATTTACATCATTAAAGAGTATCGAAAGGTTTTTAACTTTTCCTGATTCGTATTGGCTATGAATGTTGCTGAGAAAGTTTTTAAGGGTATAATTCTGCCGTACCATATAAATATTGGCATCAGCCATTTGCATCAGCTCCATGCCATCCGATATGATGCCAACAGGAGGCGTATCTATCACTATGTAGTCATACATTTGCTTTACATGCTCCATCAGCACTTTAAACCGCTGGCTGAGCAGCAACTCAGATGGATTTGGAGGGATTTCCCCTGAAGGCATAATGTGCAGATGCTCCTGCAGCGTGTGATGCAGCACTGCTTCGATTGGTACTTCTCCGGCTAAATAGTTACTTAAGCCTAACATGCTTTTAACGCCTAATTCTGTATTGTTATTAGGTTTGCGCATATCTGCGTTAATAAGCAGCGTTCTCTCCCCTGAAATAGCCAGAATGTAAGCGAGATTCTTGGCGGCGAAGGTTTTGCCTTCTCCACTGATAGAAGAGGTAATCACAATGATTTTCCCACCCGTTGTCACATTCGAGTTAATCATAAACTTCAGGTTAGACCTTAATGTTCGAAAGGCCTCTGCCAGGGCTGACTTAGGATTAAGCTCTATCAAATGTGAGCTGGATTTGGTATTACGACCAACTAAACCCAGAAGCGGAATACTGGTAAGTCGCTTTAAGTCATCTAAGGTGGTAACTTTATTATTAAAGAACTCCTTGGCAAAAATCAACGCCAACGGAATGGCTATCCCTATAAAAAGAGCGGAGGTATAGTTTTTAGAAGTGGTAGGCGCTATCTGGGCACTTACGGCTGCCTCCGTTATAATGGTCACATCAGAAGTGTTAGCCGCCTTTGCAATTCCTGCTTCTGTTCTTTTTTCCATCAGGAACACATAAAGCTTTTCACTCAGACTGTGGAGCCGCTGTATGTTAATAAATTGTCTTTCTGCTGAAGGAAGACTACTTAAAGTTCTGGAAGCTACCGCAATTTTTTTATTCAGTTCGCGCAGTGCCATCTGGTTTGCAGCAGACAAACTGGACAAGCTTTCAAAGATATTTTTCCTGATTTCATTCAGCTCCTGCCGTTGCACTTTAAGTTGGTTCGCGATCAGGGGGTTTGCCTGAATGTCATTTTGTGTCAGAACTTCTATCTGCGTTTGTTTTTCAACCAGCGCTCCTACCAGTTGGTTCAGAATAGGATCTTCCATTCCAAGATTAGCAGGAACGACAACCTTTTCAAGTTCAATACCTTTCCTGATATAAGCTTCCAGGTATTTAAAGTACTGCTCATTCATTAACAGAGAAGCTTTCTGATCTTCAAGCGTCTGCACATCCTGCACCACTCTCCCACCTTCACTGCTCATTTCCAGGGCACTGTTGCTTCTCTTAAAGTTCTCTAACCTGCTTTCCACAAACGACAAAGAGTCTCCTATCTGCAGCAGCTGTTCATCCAGGAAAGTCAGTGTGTTGGTGGCATTTTTATTTTTGATAGCCAGGTTATTCTCTTGATAGGAAATCATGTGGGCATTCAGAAAATCAATCTCCTTACCCGGATTGGTCCCATACAACTTAAGCGTCAAAACAGATGCATCTCGTCCCAGAGAAGAAACATCCAATGCGCCGGCATAATAAGAGGCCAGTTCATCTAGGTTATTGATTTTAAAAATTACCTGCGGCTGGTCTTTACTGAAGCCGTCGCCAGCGTAGGTGATTTTAAAAGTAAAATTATTTACGACATAGTACCTGCCATTTTCAAAGCTCTTGCCTGCTAATAAGCTATTCCAATAAGTATCTTCAGAGGATAAGGTATAGTGCCTGTTTGGCCTGGCATTGAAATTAAACATAACCCCATAAGGAACATTGGCAGACGCTGAATCGAATTCGACATGAATAGGTGAAGCACCTCCATAAACTTCGGTAAGCTTGATATTACCCTGCAAATAGTAGGAAACGCCAAAATCGATCTTTTTGAGGGTATGCAGCACCAGCGCTTTGGTTTTAAGCACAATCGACTCATTGGTAAGGCTTTTGGCTCCCGGAAAAAACTCTGCCCCATATAAGAGACCTGCAGCCGAAGCACCTTCTTCCACCGGTTCGTTTACCATTACCGATGACTTTACCTCATAAACCGGAATAGTGTAGCGGTTTATAATATAAGCAATAGACACTGTTACAATAACAGCAGCAACAATAAAATACCAGTAGGAAAGGGCCTTTAAAAGTAGTTTCTGTATATCAAGGCCGTTGTCTTGTGGCTTTAAAGCTTTGTTTTCCAATTTAACTGTCGTATAAATATGAAGTTCTAAAAGAACCTGGTAACTAAAACACTGATAGCGGTAATAATGGAGATCGTAAGCCCGATATTAGCCACATAGTTTTCCCGTAAGTTACGAGCCGGCAAGGGGTCAACCACAATCATATCATTCGGCTGAAGAAAAAAGTTCGACTGGCTGATAATGTCATCATCTAAAACACTGAAAGTATAAAGCTTTGCCTGCCCTTCCTCGTATCGGATAAGCTTTATCCTGCTCCTGTTAGAGTAATTGCTGAAACCGCCAGCCATTGCAATTGCTTCCAGCAAGTTCAGATTGTCCTGGTAGGTAACGTACTGCCCCTGCCCGGGCACTTCTCCTAAAACAGTAAACCGGAAGGTAAGCAAGCGAAGAGTAACGGTCGGGTTCTCCAGCATCGGCTTTAAGGCTTCTGTCACTTTAATTCTTGCATCTGGCAGAGAAAGTCCCTGCAGCTTTACTTTTCCAACGACAGGCAAAAGAATATCGCCGGCTGCATCTATTGTATAGCCACTTAACAGCGGATCAGATCCAGTTGCCCCGGCATCTGCATTCAGAAAGTTGAATTCGGTAGCTGTGGTGCTATGCACTTGAAGGGAAACGACATCGCCCGCTTTTAAGGTATACACTTTCTGCTGCAGCGAATAAGTTTTCAGCAAAGCATCGGCCTGGCCCTGGTTAGAAACAGGTGGATTATCCTGCAGGAGCGTGATTTTCTTTTGTGGGACACAAGATCCCAGGATAAAAATCAGCAGCCATACTCCTGTTAATAATAAGCGATTATGCGTCATGTAAGCAATTCAACATGGTTGGGATTTTACCTGCAACAAAAAGCAGGCTAAATTTATTTCATTATGTAAAAATAAAAATAATTCAAAAAGCTTGTTGTTCATCTGCTTTCAGAAAATTAACAGCATTCTACTGCTCAACTTCTTAAGAGCATACATTAAAAGGTGAAATTAATATCTTGGTATAGATTTCACATGGTTTATTCCTAAAATGAGACCTGAATTCCGTTCGTAATGGAATAGATAAAATTCGTTACGGGTACAATTGGCCGGTTCTCGAAGGTGCAGTTAAAGCCTGTGCGCATCGTTAAATGTTTGCTTAGTTGCGTATTAAGGCTGACATCACCACTCACCCTGTTCCGGAAAGCATCGATCAGATGATCGTAACCTGTCTGGAAGTAAACTATTGAATTCAGCCCCACCGCTTCGCTGAACTTTGCCCTGGCACTAAAGTAGTTAGAAGATTTCGGCAGATCAGAGACCCGTACCAGTCCTTCCACTTCCGGATCACGCCACTCTTCCCGCTCCCACATAAAACCTGAACCAACAAAAAAGCTCACCTTATCTGTATGGCGCAAGGTATACCGAACCCCGCCTCCATTTAACAGCCGCATGTTTAAACCCCGTGCATCGTCGTACTGATATTGCGTGTAAAGCTCGTACGTCAGCTTACGGCGGTGCCAGAGGTTTACCCGGAAATGGGTAAATCCATTATTAGCCACCGTATTCCGCTCTTCCCTGGATGTGTAATTGATCAGCACATAATTCAGATTATTAAAAAGCATGTAGGCGTGGTACTTAGAAATGTAAGCGATATCGGCATTCAAGGTTAAACTAAGGTAATTATTTGGGTTATCTTTTCCTGCATTCCGGTTGAACATAGAAAAGTCCACGCCACCTTTCCCTGTCCAGTAATGGGTGGTATCCTTACTAATTCGGGCTCGTTCTATATTCAGGATCTGGCTCTTTACAGTGGTAGACAATAAGATAAACAAAATTGTAAAGAGAAATGTACGAGGCAAGGCAATTGTAAATTTAGCTAAAGCTAGATCAGGTGCATCCATAGAGACAAATATAACCTTTCAGGTGGATTAGTAACAAAACTAAATGCAGCTAAAGCAATACCTATCCGTGACAAGTTTTTCAACGGTGTTGTGCAGCACAGGAAATTTTTACCTGGAGTAAGCGAGGGCAAAGACAGTAGCTAATCTGATTTTGAAAATATGACTTGATATTCCTTTGAAATTTTTCACTACATTAAAGTTTAGGAATGGCTAAGGAAAATTATGAATAACTGGCTTATCTTTCATGGTATAACTTCGTCCTCTTAAAAGAGGTAGGGCATTACGCCATACCTCTTGCAAAACTTATGTGATATTAACGCGAATTTCACCGGTTTTTTCAGGTAAAAGAAAGGCATACTTGTAATACCACGACTTTGTAAGCAAATTGCAGTTCTTCTTTTCAGCCATTATACTATGAGCACATACTCCACCTCAATAATTGACAATACTGCCCGGCATGTACAAAATCTGTTAACAGGAGAAGGATCCGGCCATGACTGGTGGCATATCCGGCGGGTGTGGCGAACAGCAAAAGCATTGGCCGAAGAAGAGCAGGCGGATATGTTTGTAGTGGAACTGGCGGCCCTTTTGCACGACATTGGGGATCATAAATTCCATAACGGGGATGAAACCATGGGGGCAAAACTTTCCCGCGCCTGGATGGAGCAGCAACAGGTGCCCGAAAGTAAGATTGTGCGGGTTTGCCAGGTGATAGATGAAGTTTCTTTCAAAGGTGCCGGAACCTCTTCGGCTGTCAGCTCACTGGAAGCACAGGTTGTGCAGGATGCCGACAGGCTTGATGCCATAGGAGCTATAGGCATTGCAAGGGCCTTTGCTTATGGAGGCCATAAAGGCCGTGAAATGCATAACCCTGCTGTAGCGCCTGTGTTGCATACCAGTTTCGAGGAATACAAGAAAAACAGCGGGCCCACCCTCAACCACTTTTACGAAAAGCTCTTCCTGCTAAAGGACCGTATGCATACAGCTTCTGCCAGAAGACTGGCTGCGAAACGCCACGATTTCATGGATGAGTTTGTTACCCGGTTTCTGGCCGAATGGGATGGGGAGCGATAATATACGATTAAAAATTATTAAAATTCTGAAGGATGGAAATACCCTTACTCACGGATATAGTTATCATTTTAGGGCTTTCAGTAGTCGTAATCCTCATCTTTCAGAAACTGAAGCTGCCCACTATCCTGGGCTTCCTGGCTACGGGCATTATTACGGGTCCGCATGGCCTTAGCCTTATTGCCGATACCCATAACATTGAAATACTGGCAGAGATAGGCGTTATCCTGCTGCTGTTTATTATAGGGATGGAGTTCTCGCTCCGCAATCTGGCACTTATAAAAAGAACAGTACTGGTGGGCGGTACAACCCAGGTTTTCCTGACCATTGGTTTTGTTGCGGCTATACTTTGGGGTACAGGCATGCCACTCACACATGCAACCTTTATTGGTTTCCTGTTTTCCTTAAGTAGTACAGCCATTGTGCTGAAACTATTACAGGACAAAGGTGAAATCAACAGTCCGCACGGTAAAATAGTGCTGGGTGTTTTAATCTTCCAGGACATTATTGTGGTGCCCATGATGCTGGTTACCCCCTTAATGGCCGGGGATTCAGATGATATTCTCACCGAATTGCTGCTCATGGCGCTTAAGGGTGTGTTTGTGATCGTTTTCGTCTTGATCAGTGCGCGCTACCTGGTACCAAAGCTTTTATACTTGGTGGCACAAACCAAAAGCAAAGAACTGTTTATTTTAAGCGTGGTCGTGATCTGCTTCGCTGTTGCCTGGCTGACCTCCTCCCTGGGTCTTTCTCTGGCGCTGGGAGCTTTTATGGCAGGTTTAATTATTTCAGAATCTGAGTACAGCCATCAGGCAACAAGCAATATTCTGCCTTTCCGGGAGATATTTACAAGTTTCTTTTTTGTGTCGATAGGTATGCTCCTCGATGCCAGCTTTATGGTGCAGCACCTGCCGGTAATTTTGCTTTTAACCTTGGCAGCAGCAATTCTCAAATGCCTGGTTGCTTTCACAGCAGCAAAAGTGCTTCATTTTCCTGTCCGTACATCCATGCTGGTAGGTCTGTCGCTCTTCCAGGTAGGTGAATTTGCTTTTATCTTATCGAAAACCGGTATCGAAAGCGGTCTGCTCTCACCAGAGGTTTACCAGTATTTCCTTTCGATCTCGCTGCTCACTATGGCTATTACTCCTTTTATTATTCAGTATTATCACCCTATTTCTTCCAAGATCAGCCTGAAACTGGCTCCACACCAGAAAGAAACCTTACCCCATGAAGAAACGCATCATGATCTGTTGCACGACCTGAACGACCACATCGTGATAATCGGCTACGGGATAAATGGACGTAATGTAGCCAAAGCAGCCAAACATGCGAACATACCTTACATTATTGTTGAGCTAAATGCCATTACCGTAAAAACAGAGCGGGAACAGGGAGAACCTATCCTATATGGTGATGCGGTACATGGCACTATCCTGTCTCACCTGCATATTCTGAAAGCGCGTGTCGTGGTGGTTGCTATTTCAGACCCGGAAGCCA
The DNA here is from genome assembly GCF_005491705.1 of Pontibacter sp. SGAir0037. Lineage (NCBI taxonomy): Bacteria > Pseudomonadati > Bacteroidota > Cytophagia > Cytophagales > Hymenobacteraceae > Pontibacter > Pontibacter sp. SGAir0037. Next base: position 1,777,718 of record NZ_CP028092.1, read on the forward strand.
CCAGGCGAATTATCGTTAGCATTCGGGAAATAAGTGAGAAGGTACACATTATTGTCAGGACCCGCTTTGTGCAGGAAATGGAAGAGAATTACCGCCTCGGAGCAGATGAAGTTATACCGGAGGAGTTTGAAACTTCTATTGAAATCTTTACCCGGGTTCTTTCCAAATACCTGATGCCACGGGATGAAATCCAGGAGTTCACGAACAGCATCAGGGCCGATAACTATGAAATGCTCCGCAGCCTCACACGCAATGCTAATGCAGTATCGAATATTGGTTTTGACTTACCGGATATAGAGGTTGCCAGCCTTCGGGTGTATACACAAGATGAAACGATTGTAGATAAAACACTGCTGGAAGCGGATTTCAGGCTCAGATTTAACATCACGATCGTAGCCATCAAAAGGGAAAACACTACCCTGCTGGATATTAATGCCAAAACCAAGCTTCGGCAGGGAGACCTGGTTTATGTGGTGGGAAGGCCGGAGGACGTGATGCGCTTTAACAATAACCTGAAATAACAGCACTGGTATTTTACAGAAAGCGTTTTGGAAGAACTTACAGTTCTTCCAAAACGCTTTCTACCTGCGCCTGCACCTTTTTATAGCTGGCATTGAAATTTGAAATGGCTTCTTCCGACCAACCCCGCCATAGGAGTTCATTCGTCTGTGGCTGAACCAGGTCAACGATCAGGGTGCCTTGTTTGAACAAGTCTACAGAACGATAACCGGGCATATCTTCGTGTTTATAGTTATAGCGGTAGCCTGCCATATATGCATAGCTGTAGCCAAAGCCTGGAGGATAGGTGCCGGGGGCATCCTTTTCAAGCGGAACCGAAACACTTACATCGTATGCAACAAGCAGATCCGGATCAGAGGTTACCTTCTGATAGCCTCTTTCTTTCAGTTCTGCCTCAATAGCCTGTCTCAGGTTTTTATCCAGGCTTTTACCAAAGCTCTTCTCAAATTCAACTGGTGCAGCGGGCTGGTCCTGGTACCACGCATAGGTTTTGGGTTTACCCAATGCTGCTTCGGGCGCAGCTATGCTGCTGGTACGGTTAATGCCCGAGGTGGCCACACAGGCAGTAAATAAAACAGATAAAAGTAACGAGCAAAGGCCTGAGGCAAATCTGTTCTTCATGTAGAGTACAGTGTTAAAGCTTTCCAATAGTTTTACTTATAAACGTTTACCCGAAACAAAAGAGTTAAAAAAGCAACGATTAACGGTTTTCTTTCAGGTGATTAATATCATTCCTGCTGCCAGCAAGGCTGTATAGCTTTGCAGCAAATTAGAAATGCAAATATTAAAAACATCTGGCAGAGCTTAAAGGTATAGCCTATAAAGTTTATAAGAAAATGACTCATACGAATCCTAACTATGCGACAGCCGAAGAGGCACTGTCAGTAATTAAATCAGGCGACCGTGTGTTTATGCAGGGAAGCGCTGCCACACCTCAGTACCTGCTTCACAAATTGGCAGAACGTGCCTCAGAGCTCCGAAATGTAGAACTTGTCAGTATCACAACTTATGGAGAAATCCCCCTGACGGAAGAACGTTATCAAGATTCGTTTTTTATTAACTCGCTCTTTGTTTCTGCCAATGTGCGGGATGCCGTAAACAGCGGCCGCGGAGACTATGTACCAGTTTTTTTAAGTGAAATCCCGCACTTGTTCCGTTCCGGTATCCTGCCCTTAGATGTAGCAATTGTGCATGTTTCGCCACCCGATAAACATGGCTACTGCTCATTAGGGGTTTCTGTAGACGTAACCCGCGAAGCTGTACTGAGCGCAAAGCATGTAATTGCGCAGGTAAATCCGCAAATGCCGAGAACACATGGCGATGGCTTGATTCATGTGAGCCGATTTAATGTGCTGGTAGAGGTAGACGAGGCCTTACCGGAAGTAGATTACAGCGAGCGTATCACAAGCAAAGAGGAAACAATTGGCCGTTATATAGCAGAAATGGTGGAAGATGGTGCCACCCTGCAAATGGGTATAGGCGCTATTCCCGATGCTGTACTGGGTAGCCTTACCAACCACAAAGAACTGGGTATCCATACTGAAATGTTTTCCAATGGCGTGATGCCGCTCATCGAAAAAGGTGTGATCACCAACGAACACAAATACCGTCACCCGGGCCGCATAGCAACAGGGTTTATAGTGGGAAACCGCAAACTATACGATTTTGTAGATGACAACCCGCTTATCCTGATGCAGCGCACCGATTATGTGAATGATGTCTCCATTATCCGCTCAAACCCAAAGGTAACGGCAATAAACAGTGCCATCGAAATAGATTTAACAGGCCAGGTAGTGGCTGATACCATTGGCACAAAGCAGTTCTCCGGCATTGGCGGCCAGATGGACTTTGTCAGAGGCGCGGCCTTGTCAGCCGGAGGCAAGCCTATTATTGCGCTTCCTTCTGTCACGGCCAAAGGTATTTCCAGAATTACGCCTTTCATCAACCAGGGAGCGGCTGTTACCACTACCCGGGCTCACGTACACTATGTGGTTACAGAATATGGTGTCGCTTATTTATACGGAAAAAATCTGCGCCAGAGGGCAAAAGAGCTTATTCGTATTGCTCACCCCGACCACCAGGAGAACCTGGAACGGGAAGCCTATTCCCGCTTCAAACATCTGTAAGCAGAAGCAACATAAACAGGAAATTTCCGTGTAAGAGCAACAGCTATATTGTTGCTCTTACTATCTATGGAAGATATTGCCACCTATGTACCTTCTCCGCCGCCGCACTGGGTAGAGCGTTTTGCTAAATTTGGCTTAACGGCCAAAGGTATTGTATACTGCCTTGTTGGCACAATCGCCTTTATGGCAGCCTTCCGCATCAACGGCAACTCAACCGAAGATGCCAGCCGCAGCAGCGTGTTCAGTTTTATTTTGCAACAGCCATTCGGACAGGTTTTGCTGGCGCTCATTGCTGTGGGACTGCTATGTTTTGCTTTGTGGAGGATTATACAGGCTGTGAAGGATACCGAACAGAAAGGTTCTGACCCCATGGGCATTGGCCGCCGTATCAGCTACGCCTTCAGCGGGATTGTATATGGCTCATTTGCTGTGCTGGCTGCTAAGATGGTTATGGGCAGCCGGGGTTCCGATGGAGGCGAGGATTCAAGGCAAACGCTGGCCAGGGAGTTACTGCAGCAACCTTTCGGGCAATGGCTGGCAGGCGCAGTGGCAATCGGCACCATGATCTGGGGGTTGTCCCAAATTTACCGTTCATTTTCAGGTAAGTATAAAAAATCTGTTCAGCGGGCGCACCACACCCGAACCACCGAGAACATCCTTCTAAAAACAGGCAAGGTTGGCTATCTGGCAAGAGGAGTAGTCTTAAACATCATTGGTTACCTGTTCCTGAAAGCCGCCCTGGATGCAAACCCGCAGGAAGCGGGGAATACCACCAGTGCTTTCCGATTTTTACAGGAATCTTCCTATGGTTCCTTTTTACTCGGTACTGTAGCACTTGGACTGATTTGCTATGGAATCTTTATGTTTGTAAGGGCCCGGTACCAGGCTTTATAATTAGCCGCAAGAGGTATTTAATTAGTCACCTGTGGCAGACACCCATTAATAAGCTAATTATCAATATTTTACCTTTTTAGTGCAGCTTGCAATAATCAGCAGCATACTGAAAACACGCTGCGTAAACACTGTACCCTGAGCATTGCTAAACCCGGCAGAATATCAGGATTTCATGCCCTTTAGCAAAGATTTGCCCATTATAACAAAACATTGATTATCAATAATTTAATTATTTACATTTTCCCAAAATGGAAAACTTTACTAATTAATGTTTATTTGGTATCATATTGTAGTATATTTGATAATCAGAACTGAGTGTGCTAGAGTACTTTCATGAAAAATTCCAATTTCAAGATTTTTATCCTCGATGACGATGTATGGTATAGCGAGTTGCTTGAGTATCATCTTTCTTTAAATCCCGATTACGAACTTAAGAAATTTCATTCTGCCAAGGATTGTCTTACCAGCATGTATGAGCGGCCTGATGTTGTTACATTGGACTATTCTTTACCTGATAAAAATGGCGATGAAGTACTAAAGAAAATCAAAGAGCAGAATCCGGATACGCAGGTTATTATTATTTCCGGCCAGGAAGACGTGGCTACTGCTGTTGATCTGCTCAAAAAAGGCGCTTACGATTATATCGTAAAAGATGAAGAAACACCTGAACGTGTCTGGAATACGGTTAACAAAATCAGGGAAAACGTATCGCTGCGGGAAGAGATTAACCAGCTGCGGGAACAGATAGGCCAGAAGTACGATTTCGGCAACATTATCATAGGCAATAGCGAAGCTATCAAACGTGTCTTCACGATGATGGATAAAGCTGCCAAAACCAACATCACGGTTTCGATAACAGGAGAAACAGGTACAGGTAAGGAACTGGTTGCAAAAGCTATTCACTACAACGGCATCAAAAAAAAGATGCCCTACGTGGCCGTAAACGTAGCAGCCATACCCAGAGAACTTATCGAAAGCGAGCTTTTCGGTCATGAAAAAGGAGCCTTTACCGGAGCTGTGTCCCGCCGCCTAGGCAAGTTCGAAGAGGCCAATAAAGGCACTATTTTCTTAGATGAAATCGGCGAGCTGGACATCAGCCTACAGGCAAAATTACTGCGTGTGCTGCAGGAAAAAGAAATAACCCGGGTTGGTGGAAATACTGTAGTTCCTGTTGATGCGCGCATAATTGTAGCTACTCACAAGAACCTGGCGGATGAAGTTAAAAAAGGTAACTTCCGGGAAGACCTTTACTACCGTTTGCTTGGTTTGCCTATCCACCTGCCTGCCCTGCGTGAGCGCGGCAGCGATATCCTGGTACTTGCCAAGCACTTTATAGATGCCTTCGCCAAGGAAAACGGCATGGCCAGAAAAACTTTATCTTCGGGAGCGCAGGAAAAGCTTCTCTCCTACTCTTTCCCGGGTAACGTGCGCGAACTGAAGGCCCTGGTAGAACTGGCTGTTGTACTGGCCGATGAAGATGTGATACAGGAGCATGACATCAATTTTCATGCGAACAACGCCGAAAAAGACTTCCTGGCTACGGAGAGAACCCTGAAACAGTTCACAGCAGACATCATACAATACTACCTGGACAAGTATGATCAGAATGTTTTGCTTGTGGCCGACAAACTCGACATTGGTAAATCTACTATTTACCGTATGATACAGAATAAAGAGCTTCGGGTGAAATAATACCGAAGCCCTTGCAGTAACTGAACTATAACCTTTGTTCTCTTTTAGAACATACCTTTTCCACTGTTATCAACTAAAAGTCCAATCAGTTATAGCAACAATATAAGATTGGAAAGGCTTATTTTACTTTACCACAATGATTTATCCGATCATGAACCATAACATAATTTTTTGGTTTAAATTGTAGGTTGTAAATCCTGTTCAATGGAAATGATTCATGATGTAGCATTACTTCGCCAGGAACTGGAGCAAGAGAGGCAGGCTCGCCTTAAGGCTCAGGAACTGGCGCAGGAATATGAGAAAGAGCTGCACTACCTGCGAAACGATAAAGCAGTTAGCGGAGCTCTTATGGCTCAGAAAGAGAAATTTAATACAGTGTTATTATCCCTTTTTAACTATTCCCAGTCAGCTATTCTGGTGATAGATTCAACCGGTGTCATAATGCTGATTAACCAGACCTTTTGTACTTTCTTTGGCATCGATCAGCATCCAAACGAACTTTTGGGCTATCCGGCTGATTATCTGAATCGCTTTCGACTACTTAACAATGTTTCTTCTAACTTAATATGTCAGCCTGATGCGTTCAGCACGAGCCTAGAGGAATTTACTTTACCGAATGGGGTAGTACTTGAGCAGGAAAGCTTTCAGGTGAAACTGGATGAACTAACGCATGGCTGTGCTTTTATTTACAGAGATATAACAGCCCGGATTCAAGCCAGAAATACCCTGGAATTCCTGTCTGAGCTACAGGCTGATTATCCTTACCCGGTTATTAGGCTCAGCTATAGTGGCGAAATAATCTTTATGAATGATGCCGGCCAGCAGCTGTTTAACGGAGTAAGAAAGAACTGGGAGAATGGCTTTAAACGGCTATTGATGCAGAAACTGAGCAAGTTTGAAACTGCAGGAACAAAAAACTCTCTTGAAACCTATATCAACGAAAAATACTATCTTCTTTTTTTCGTCCCGTTAAAATCCAAAGGCTACGTTAATATTTATCTAACTGATATAACAGAAAGACGTAAAGCCGAGCTTGCGCTGGAAGAAAGCCAGCAGATGGTGCGAAAAATTACGAGCACGGTTCCTAATATTATCTACATCTATGATGTTGAACAGAAGAAACTGGTGTACGCTAACCAGCACGTTGCTTCTGTTTTGGGCTTCCATCTCGATGAAATAGAAACCGTTTCGAGCCAACAACTGGCAGACAAAGTAGTGCCGGAAGATCTGGATAAAGTACTTCACCATATAGAACAGGTGTGTGTGGCTGCGGATGGCCAGGTGCTGGAAGTAACCTATCGCATTACCACTAAAAGCGGGGAATTAAAAGAGCTTTATTGCCGGGAAACGGTCTTTAAAAGAAAAGAGAACGGACAGGTAACACAGATTATCGGTTCTTCGGAGGATGTTACTCAATTACGGGAGAAGAACAGGCAGATTCTGGAACAAAAAGAGTTTTACGAGTCTATTCTAAACCACATTCCTTCCGACATAGCTGTTTATAACAACAGGATGCAGTACCTTTTTGTAAATCCTGCTGCCATTCCGGATCAGGGCATACGCGAGTGGCTGATCGGTAAGAACAACGAAGATTATTGCACCTACAGAAATGTTCCTTTTGCGCGTTTCCAGAACCGGCAAAACCACCTCGAAAGCGTTTTCGAGCTAAAGAAAAGAATTGAGTTCGAAGAAAAGTTAACAGACGCTAAAGGCAACAGTTCCTACCATATCCGCCGGTTAAACCCTGTTCTGGACCAGAAAGGAGAGGTAAACCTGGTCATAAGTCACGGACTGAACATTACAGACTTGCGCAAGGCACAGGATGCTATTGTTGCCAGCGAAGCCCAGAACAGAGCCATTCTGGCGGCTATTCCTGACCTGATCTTTATTATCGACAAAGACGGTATCTGCCTCGACATGAAGAATGTGGAGCAGGAGCATTTACTGGTTTCAAAGGATAAGGTTGTAGGAAAACACATCAAAGAATCTTTGCCGGATAAAATAACCACTCCTACGCTGCAAATTATCTCCCGCGTATTAAGCTCCGGGATTTCAGAGAAAACAGAATATGAGCTGGAATTACAAAATACGATCAAGCATTTCGAGGGCAGAATAATTAAGTACAATGCTGATCAGATACTGGCTATCATTCGTGATATTACAGAAGAACTGGAAACAGCCAAAGAGGTAAAAGAGAAAAACGATTTTATCCAGCTTGTTCTGGATAGCAGCCCGAGTCTGATCTATGTAAAAGATGGTTCGAGTAAGTTTGTGCTGGCTAACCAGGAATTCGCGAATCTGCTGGACAGGCCGGTAGAGCAAATCATCGGCTCTACTAACCTCGAACTTGCCTTTTTAGAAGAGGAAGGCGATGTATATACGCAGATTGACCGTCAGGTAGTTGAAGAGAAGCGCGAGATTGTGGTAGAGGAAAAGTATACTATGTCTAACGGCGAGGTAGTCTGGCTAAATACGGTTAAACGGCCTATTACGACAGCTAAAGGAGAAGTGCACATTTTAGGTATTTCCACGAACATAACAGACCAGAAACTATCCACACAGCGCCTTGCGCAGAGTGAGGAACTACACCGCCTGCTTTCCGAAAACTCTAAAGATCTTATTTCTTTACACGATATCAACGGTACCTATTTATATGTTTCCAGGGCCTCAGAAGAACTGCTGGGCTTTATGCCTGAAGAAATTATAGGTTTGTCGCCCTTTGATTTCACGCATCCTGATGATGTTCCGGCAGTATCAGAAAAAATTTCAACAGCCCTGATGCAGAAAAAGAATGTTTCGGTGCAGTATAGAAAGCGTAATAAGCAGGGGGATTATCTGTGGGTTGAGACTGATATTAAGCCTATATTAGATGAGAACGGCGAAATAAAAAAGGTGCAGTCTTCGCTGAGGGATATCTCTGACCGGAAAAACTCTGAAGAAACGATAAAAAACAGCGAGAAGAAATACAGAGACCTGGTTAACTACAGCCAGGCCTATATCTGTACGCATGACATGGAAGGTACCATTCTTTCTGTTAACCCTTACTTACTCGAGAAGCTCGGCTACCAGGAACATGAAATGGTGGGCAGAAAGATCAATAGCTTCTTCCCGCTACGCTACCAGGCCTATTTCAAAGATTATTTGCAACAGTTCGAAACAGAGAGCGTCGTCCCGGGAGTTTTAACCATTTTAAACAAAGAAAAAGAAGAACGCTACCTGCAATACCAGACCTACAAGGTGCAGGAGCCTGATGTGGAACCCTTTATCATTGCTATTGCCCAAGACATAACTGATCGGATGCTCACGGAGCGCGAACTCGTAAAAGCAAAAGAAGCGGCTGAAGAGTCTGCCCGGGTAAAAGAAAATTTCCTGGCAAACATGAGCCACGAGATCAGAACACCAATGAACGGAATTTTGGGCATGGCTGGTTTATTAAGTAAAACAGCGTTAAACGGCTCTCAGCAGAATTGCCTCAAAATAATAAAGCAATCTGCCGATAATCTTCTGGTCGTTATCAACGATATCCTGGATATAGCTAAGATAGAAGCTGGTAAACTGGAACTGGAGTCTATCCCTTTTAATATTTTAGATACGGTTAAGGCAGCGTTTCAGACTTTTATTTACAAGGCTGAAGAAAAGGAAATCGGCTATCACTTTAAGCCATTCCACCTCCGACACCAGCTGCTGATCGGAGATCCGTACCGCCTGAACCAGGTACTGCTGAACATGCTCAACAATGCCATCAAATTTACAGATAGCGGTAGCGTCACGTTAAGTGGCGAAATAGTGGAAGAAACAGAAGATGCCACCACGCTGTGCTTTACCGTAGAAGATACAGGTATAGGAATACCCACGAGCAAGTTCGAAACTATTTTTGAAGGCTTTACCCAGGCTTACTCCAGCACTACCAGAAAATATGGGGGTACCGGTCTTGGGCTGAGCATCTGTAAAAACCTGATGGAAATGCAGGGCGGCCGCATTTGGGTAGAGAGCAAAGAAGGCAGGGGCAGTATCTTTAAAATACAGATCACTTATCCTAAATCGAAAGACCAGCAAATGGTTATTCACCAGGCGCAGGAGACCGATTTTTATAGCCTTGCGAGTGTAAAAGTACTTTTGGCTGAAGATAATGAGGTAAACGTTTTCCTGGCTAAGTCTATTCTGGAAGGATGGAACTTTGCTGTTGATGTTGCCTATAACGGCCGGGCTGCAACAGAACTGGTGGAGCAAAACAGGTACGACATTATCCTGATGGACATTCAAATGCCCGAAATGAGTGGTATAGATGCCACCCTACATATCCGTTCTCATCAGAATCCGACAATAGCCGGAATCCCAATCATTGCCTTAACAGCTAATGCCTTAAAAGGCGATGCGGAAAAGTATATGAGTGCGGGAATGAATGATTACATATCCAAACCTTTTGATGAAGAAGTATTATTTTCTAAAATAGAAGCATTACTGCCCCATAAAAAAGTGACAAACGAAAGAAATAACAGACCTATAGAACAAAAAGAGAATTCAAACGAAAGCCAGGAGCAGCTATACGATTTGTCGTTGCTGCACAAGATGTCGAGAGGAAATGAGGCATTTATAAACCGGACCAAGCAACTGTTCGTGGATACCGTGCCGGCTACTGTAGAAGAGCTAAGTACGAAAGCAGAACAGGCCGACTGGCTTGGTGTTAGCTCAGCAGCCCACAAGCTAAAATCTACTATTGACACGATGCGAATTGAAAAACTGAAGGAGGTAGTGCGTCAAATCGAGACAGATGCTAAAAAATCAGAAAACCTGGCGGATATTCATAGCAATATTCAATATTTAACCCAGGTTATGCAGCAGGTAATTGAAAAACTGAGGCAGGATCAATAAAAATTAATTTTAAGCTACCGCTTAATAATAAAGTACCTGTATGATTAGTGGCATTGCCTTACAGGCCGCTAATCATACAGGTACATCTTCTCGAAGCCGATAACCACAGTTACTGCAGTAGTTGGCATCTTTTGCATGCCCTTCTTTATGGCAATTAGGGCACACAATTGTGTTGCCCGCTTTTCTGTCGGCCTGCGCCAGTTCTACGGTAACAATGCCGGTAGGCACTGCAATTATACCATAGCCGGTAATCATCAGGCAGCTGGCCAGAAACTGACCAAGCGGTGTAACCGGTGAAATATCGCCGTAACCAACAGTAGTTAAAGTAACTATTGCCCAGTAAATACTAACGGGTATGCTGGTAAAGCCACTCTCAGCTCCCTCCACCACGTACTGCACCGTGCCAACAATTATAACCAACGTTATTACTGTTCCGATAAAGACGGTAATCTTGGGTAAACTTGCCCGTAAGGCATTGGCCAGTATCTGGCCTTCATAGATAAAGTGGGTCAGCTTTAATATCCGGGCCATCCTCAGCAACCTTAGTGCTCTTATTACCAGCAGGTACTGAGCCCCGACTATAAAGAGGCTTAAATAAGTCGGAATAATAGCCAGAAAGTCAATAATGCCTAAAGCTGAAAAGATGTAGCGGGCCGGTTGTGGCGAACTGTAAATCCTCAGAAAATATTCTATGGTAAAAACTAAGGTCAGCCCCCACTCTACTGCCATTAACACCTGCAGGTATTCGCGTCTGATAGCTGTTATACTTTCCAGCATAACAGTGAGTATACTAATAGAAATAAAGACCAGCAACCCTATATCAAACGCTTTTCCGGCAGGTGTTTCAGCTTCGAAAATAACGGTATAGAGTGTGTCCTTTATGCGCTTCATCTATCTTGATGGCTTGTTGGTATGTATACGGTGTTTCAGATCCTAACGAACAGCTGAAGCAAACTTAAAAGCTAGAAACAACCTGCACCGAATCTTTCTTTAACTTAGCTGCCAGGAATCGCCTGATCTGCTGTTCATTTTCCCTGATTCTGGCTGCGTCTGCCCTGCCAGCTCTGTTCTGGGTATTTCTGCCAGGTTTTTCCCAATCAATCATCACCACCATTACCGTATCTTGCTTCGACTGCTGGTTGGTGATCAGCATTTCCCCGATCTGCAGCTTGGTAACATTCGGGTACAGCAGTTTAAGATCGGAAGTAGCATTGGCAGTGGTATAAACAGTGCTTTGCCTGCGCAAGCTGTCTAACCTGCTCTGCTGCATTTTCTGAATCTCAACCGTCTTCAGAAAGTCTTTGGTAATATTATTGGTTACTTCCGAAGCCATCTCTCTGACCTCATCAGGCGAAATATCCAGTTGGATCAGCTTTACCTTGTAAGAAGGCAGATCATTCTCTTCCAGCACCTGGTTATAGTGGCTGGCTACGCTTTCATCTACCTTATTGCCAACACTGTATATTTTGATTGTATTGATAGAATCTGTTTGCGCTACTTCCCATTTAATAATTTCATTCTCACGATTGGTATAATCGCTGATGATCAGGTTCTCGATCTTCTTTCTTGTCTGTACTCCCTGGTAAATATTATAGAGAAAATAGATGCTGGGGGAAACAACTATAAACAGTGCAACAGCCATTATCCTGGCTACACGTCTTTCTGTCTCTTTGTTGATATATGTCTTTGTATGAAATTTAAGATACTTTACAATAAGAAAGGTAGCCAGGCTTATAAAAACCGCATTGATAAAGAACAGGTAAAAGCCTCCAAAAAAGAAGTCGAACCTGCCCAGTGCCAGGCCATAACCTGCAGTACAGAGCGGAGGCATTAAAGCAGTTGCAATGGCTACCCCCGGTATGGCATTCGATTTATCTGATCTCGAAATTGATATGATACCTGCCACACCCCCAAAAAACGCCACCATCACATCCAGTAAAGTGGGTGTAGTACGGGCCAGCAGTTCATTGGTTGGCTCGCCGAGCGGCGTTATTTTAAAATAAAGTGTACTAAAGAAAAGGCCGGCAATAGCTGCAATAGAGAGGTTTTTCAAAGAGTCTATCATCATTTCCCTATCGTTGATGCCAACCGCCAGGCCTACACCCAATATAGGAGACATCAGGGGAGAAACAAGCATGGCCCCGATTATCACAGCTCCAGAACCAGTATCCAAACCAATAGAAGCCAGAATAGCCGAACAGATCAGCATCCAGGTGTTGTTGCCACGAACAGGTATCTTATCGTTTATTTCGCGTATAGTGCCTGCTTCGTCTGTCTGGGGTAAAATATCTAAAATCTTATCAATCGAATTTTTTATTGCATTTAGAGGCATGAAATATGCTGGTTGGTCAAAACAGGGTAAAAATAGCTTTTTTAGCTAAAGTAGCCTAATCTGTCAGGCTGAGCAATGGCAAGTCCTTCGCAAGCACCTTCATTGCATTTATTTCTTTCAGGTGACGGTTTATCATCTCCTTGTCTCCCGGGTCTGATAGCGATTTCCTGGACGCATGCACCAGCAGCAGTGCTTCTTTGTAAAGGATCTGTCGGCGATGTATAAAATGAATGGTTATATACAGCAGGTTTTTGAACATGTACAGCAGTCGTGACATTACCAGGCTGTCGTGCTTCCCATAGTTTCGGATTGAAGACAGGCAAAGCGAAAACAAGTGATCAAATGTCTCCTGCTTAAACCTGATTCTGACTACTTTCTCTTTATCAGCCACTAACTGCTCATCCGTCAGCTTCATGCGCAGGGCAAACAGTTCGGAGAGGTAATCGATGGCTTTCATAGCCGTACCAGGATCGTTTACGCTTGGGCTCAGTGCTTTTACAGCACTTTCTGTAATCTGCTTAAAGCCATACAAATAATTTAAATCCGGCAGCTCTCCCTGTCCATAGTTTACATGTGCTGCTAACTCTTTGCAAAATTCCTCCAGTTCTGCCACCGGCCTGTTGATACGCACAAAAGGAGTTGCCTCAAGTACATAATTCCCCAAAGGCTGAAGAAACTCCATCACCACATCATATTTATAACACAATGCCAGCACCGACTCCAGGTCTATACTTTGCACATAGCCTGAACGGGGACTATTCAGCTCCACCCAGGTGGCTTCTTCGAATGCTTTCGTAACCAGAAGATGCTTATCCTGCCGGATGAGCTGCTCTAGCTTCTTTTTGGTTATGCGATGAATGCCCGCTAAAATATGATCAATCTGGATAGACTGCGAAATGGAATGGATAAAGTAAACAAAACATCCCAGGCATACGAAGGTAAATGCCATAGACAAGAAAACAGCAATACCCGGTAGCTCTTCATAATAACTTTCGGAACGGATATTGACCATGATGATGAGGGAGTAAATAAGTGTTCCGAGGTATATACCCAATATTTTCTGGTTTGACTGATGGGAGATGAGTCCGGGAATAACTCGCGGTGAAAAATTAGAGCCAGCCTGGTTCAGCACCAGCATCACCATTGTAAAACTGAACACAATGAGCGATATGATACCTGTTGCAATTGAGTTTAAGATGGTGTGTGCTGTCTCGCCGCTTGTAATGATTAAGAAAGGAAATCTGTCGTGCAGTCCCTCACTGATTCCCTTGGTTTCGAGGTAAACCATCAGGATTGCCAAAGCAGCAAACAGTACACTGATCAAAGTGGGGAAGAACCCTATGCTACTGATGATGTAATAGTAGATAAGCTTGATCTTACTTAAAATTTTCTTCATGAAGTAAGGGGACTGATTTCCTGAATTGGCGTAATACCTGTTCCTTCTACTTCAATTCTGATCTTATGGTTAAAACAAAAATGCTGCTCCAGGTGCCGGAACAGCATTTTACAAATCAAAAAACCTTCTTGTATATTTTGCTTTTACATACCATCTATGGTTAAACCACTTGGTTCGGATTTAGCTTAACTATAACAAGAAGCTAATACGGAAGGCTTTGCACAGCTATGGTAGCCTGCTGATGTTGCTGCCTGCTTTTACAATTGGCACAGGCGCCGGAGCAAGGCTTGCGCTTTAGCTGCCTGAATGTAAGAATGGGAAACCTTGTGTGATAGGCCCTGGTTTTTATATAGTTACTGCTGAACAAACGCTTTAACAAATAATTATCCTGCGTTGCCATAATCAGCATATCGGCGGCAGCAAGTTCGGCAAAGTCACTGATCCCTTCCAGCACATCCTCCTCTTCCAACAATTTAAAACTAATATTTTTATCTTTCCATCTTTGCTGCAAGTGGGTCATAGCGGCTTTATAGCTGCTCAGGTACTGTCGCTCGCTCCTATCAAATACCTGCACAAATGTTAAATGAGCTCCCACCTGGCTTGCAAAGGCAATAATCTGTTTTAGTACGTGCTCTTCCTGGTCTGTGAAGTCGGTTGCAAATACCAGGTTCTCCAGCTTGTGATACCTGGCAGTACACGGCACGACCAGCACCGGGCAGGCAACCAGCTCCATCACCACTGCCGCATGGTTTGGGTCGGCCTGCTCCTCTTCCTGGTGTAGCGGGCAGGTCTCCATTAAAACCAGGTCTGCTGCATAATCCTGCACAACAGCCACAATACAATCAGACACCGTACCAGGGCGAACCACACACTCAAACCCAACGCCCCTGGCTCTGAACTTCATCTCCTGTGATAAAATGCGTTCACCGAACGCGCGCAACAGCTTTATATGCTGATTCTGCTGCGTGTAGGTGAGGTCCTTTGTCTGGCTGGTAAACAGCAGAAGTAGCTCTGCTCCCATTGTTTCAGCCAGGTTGCCAGCATAACGAAGCAATTCTTCACTTTCTTTATTGAACTGTACTGGAACCAGTATTCGCTTCACATACTTTGACTTGCACATAGTTTTCTTTTCCGGTTTTATGGTCTCTTTCCTGAAGCCGCAAATTAGAGCTGTAGCACCAGCTAAAAAATGACGAATATCAGCGTTAAAGAATTTTGCCTAATTAATTGTGAATGCGTAATGATTTTTTAGCTGTTTCAGGATCGTTGCGCCGCATTTAGAAGGTAATTTCATGAAACTACTTTCTTGTTTTTTTTATGCCGCGAAGCCTAAGGTTTATGGCAGCAGCTCATTTCGGTGGTGTGGCTGGCGGTTTGCACTACTTTTGGGCTGAGGTACGGAATGCCTAAGCCCATTCCACGCACTATAAAAAGCATGGCCAGGCAAATGCCGACATAAGGCACCAGCTTATTGAACGTATGGCGAAGCTTCAGACTGATGAGTTTTCCGGAAAGAGATACCAGGAACATCAGCGGAAAGGTTCCGAAGCCAAACAACAGCATATACAGCATAGCTCCCCCTATACCGGGTGCACTGATAGCTCCTGCGAGGGCAATGTACACAAAGCCGCAAGGCAGCAGGCCGTTCAGCAATCCAACCATAAACAAGGCACCTAAATTTTGCTTGCGAAAGAAATACCCAAGTTTCTTTCTGAGCCAGTTCATCGCTCTATCTGTACGCAAAACACTAGAAGCCTTGCCTTTTAAAGCAGCGGGTAAAACCAGCAGTAAAAGAATAATAATGCCGGAAACAATGGAAACCGTTTGTTGTAATCCCGCTAACTGTAATGATTGCCCGAATACACCTGCCAAAGCCCCTAGAGAAGAATAGGTTACTATTCTCCCCCCATTGTACAGGAGCCGGCCAGCATAGTAACGCCAGCCGCTGCTCCCGCCAAATGGTAAGGCCATCGCTATAGGGCCGCACATCCCGACACAATGGAAACTGCCGACTAAACCAAATAAAAATCCTGCCCAGATCATGGCCTTATTTCAATTGAATGGATTGTTCTGCATAATAGGCAGCTTCGCCCGCATGAAAATTCACGCGCACCTTCCACAGCCCCTTTTCAAGCCCTTGAGCTTCGATAAGCTGGCTCAGATCTCTACCTAATTGTAAAGGCAGCTGCTGGTCCAGCTTATCATTAGAAGGACGAAAAAGATCTATTTTACCTGCCACTGCCTGTCCTTTAAAGCTTTCAGGTAACTGCAACAGGATAGTCTGGTTTGCTTCGTTGTAACTGATGACAACATCCCCGGCTGCCCTGGTTCTGTCTACGGTGTTAATATGCTCCTGGAAAGCAATTTCCTGTTCATAGTAATTCTTACTTACCAAGTTCACATCCAGGTGCATGGCTTTGTAAACAAAAGAAGCGATATAGCCCATAAAAAGAAGCATACAACCAACTATAGCATAAGGCCATAGCGTGAAGCTTTTTTTCTGTTGATTATTTCCGGTTGTCATAGTAGATATCTTTTAAATATTTTAGAAGAATGCTTTGTCCTGCAGAAGGAGGTTTGTTTGCTTATGCTCACCCAGGCATTTTCCGGAGCAACAGCCTTTCATTTCAATTCCTGGTACTTTATTAATCAAACCTTTTACTTAGCCGGAGCCAGAAATTTTGTTTCCTGCTTTGTAATCAGTTCATTGCCGTGGTACACCCCTATTTCTATCTTAGAGTTCATGCCGTGTAACTGTGATTTTGGTATTTCGGTGAAGAAAACGCCCTCTGCTATGCCTTGTGCAGGTAAAATCAGATCATTCCCGATCACTTTTATGGCTCCCTCCTGTGAAAGCAGTTTGAGAGTAAGCGGCATCTCGGCATTTGTTTTATTGATCACAGAAATGTTATACAGGTTTTTAATGGTGCCTGCTTCTGTTTTCTGGTATAGTTGGCCCGGCGTACGCAGGATGGTTGCTTCAGCGTCGTCTCGGGTTAGAAGTAAGGTACTAAGAGCAGCTACCAGTAGTACCAGTATAGCTGAATAACTCATGACACGCGGTGTAAACAGCATCCATTTTTTGCCCTCCGCAATACCCTCCTCTGAATCGTACCGGATCAGTCCTTCCGGTTTTTCAATCATGCGCATTATGTTATTGCAGGCATCTATGCAGGCGGTACAATTAATGCACTCCAGTTGCTGCGCTCCGTTCCGGATGTCTATACCCGTAGGGCAAACCTGCACACATTGATTGCAGTCGATGCAATCTCCCTGGGTCCGCTGCTGCCCTTTGCGCAGTTTTCCACGTGGTTCGCCCCGTACATAGTCGTAGGCTATGGCCATGCTTTTCTTATCCAGCATAACCCCTTGCAGGCGACCATACGGGCAGGCAATGGTACAAACCTGCTCCCTGAAATAAGCAAAAACCCAGTAGAAAACCCCGGTAAAGGCAAGCAAAGCACCGAAACCGCCCAAATGGTTTACCGGGTTGTCTGTAACAATTGCCTTGAGGGCATCTATACCAATAATATAAGCCAGAAAAGTATTGGCAATTACAAAGGATATCAGTAGAAAGACAGTAGTTTTCGCTCCTTTTTTCAGGATTTTCTCTGTGTTCCAAGGCATTTTGTTTAAAGCCTTTTGCCTGGTATAATCGCCTTCAATGGCATACTCGACCCGGCGGAACACCATCTCCAGAAAAATAGTCTGCGGGCAAACCCAGCCACAAAAGAGGCGGCCGTATACTACTGTAAAAAGAATGATAAACACCATCATGGCCAGAAAAGCCAGCACCATGATAAAGAAATCCTGCGGCCAGAACAGCACACCAAATATCACAAACTTACGCTCCACCACATTCAGCATGAGCAGCGGTAAGCCGTTCATTTTGATGAACGGTCCTGCAAAAAGAAACGCAAGCAAGGTATAACTTACCCAGGAGCGATACTTATAAAGTTTGCCCTGGGGCTTTTTGGGATAAACCCAGACCCTTTTCCCTTCAGCGTCAACTGTGGAAATATGGTCCCGAAATTCATCGGTTGGTTTTGTTTTCGTTGTAGCTGTCATGGCAGTTTAATTTGTGCGGATATTAATCCTGCCTGTTTTATTTATAAAAGGTGAACTCTGAGATTAGAATAATCTGCTGGTACAAAATTCGATATTCGCCCCCTTTAAAAAGATGACCAAAGTCATTAGGCCAGCTGATTGTAATCAGTAAGGTTGCTCTGCTACTGCACTTATATAGCTAAATTCCTGCAGTAATTCTTTATGTGCGGTAGCTTCTGCATAACACAAACTGCCACCTGGTGCAACGCTCAGATCCAGTGCCAGGTCTACTACAGCAGCTATAGTATAAAAAAATAGCAGGCCACACAGCGCCTGCTATTCCGATTAAATTCAGGAAATACAACTAACCTTCAAACCTCCAAATTACATTTTCTCTCCTTGCGGCTCTTTGGCATTAGCCGGGTTGGACCCCTGCAATGAGAGGATATAGCTACTTACTTCTAAGATCTGATCTTTGGTAAGTTTACCCTGCCAGGGAACCATTCCTTTGGCTGGCACCCCGAACTTCACTGTTTTAAATATATCGTTCACATCACCACCATGCAACCAGTACGCATCAGTCAGGTTTGGACCTACAGTGCCCTGTCCTTCGGTACCGTGGCAGGCAGCACAGTTTTGGGCAAAAATCGCTTTACCAGATTCCAAGGCTGCAGCTTCTGTCAGTAGTTCGTAATTGGTTACGGCGTCGGCATTCTTCGCAGCAAGCAAGGCAGCCTCTTCCATTTCCATCTCATACTCCTGTGCCATCAAAGCACCTGTTTTAAATACGTGGAAGTGCAGCATATACCCTATTGCAAACACAATAGACACATAGAACATATACTTCCACCATGGCGGCAGGTCGTTATCATATTCCTGAATGCCATCAAAATCGTGGTTCGAGTGAATTACGTCTTTTGCTTTACCTGTTACCACCGCAAAATCACCTCGCAGCAGGAAGATCAGGCGGCCAGCCCAAGATTCGCGAAAATCTTCTTCATAAATAGAATCTCCCATCATCGGGATGAAAAGGCGCACCAGCAAAAACAGGGTAGCTATCAGCAACATGACCACTAAAGCTGTGAGGGCAACTGTAAAAAGTAACATGAACGGCATGTCCTGAAAAGCCACTTCTACAGGTACCGCGGGTGTTCCACCTTCCGTGGCATCTGCTGCAGGAGCTTGTGCCATCACGTCAGCCGGTTTATCGCTGGCTTCTTTCAGATAAGCAATCACATGACTGATCTCTTCATCCGAAAGCGTGCTGCCAAAGCTTGGCATCGGTACCTTCTTAAACTTCTCGAATAAGGCAACAGCGTCTTTGTCGCCTGCTTTTACGAGTTCCTGTGAGTTTTTGATGAATTTTGTAATCCACTCGTCTCCCCTGCGCTTATGGACATCCTTCAGTGCCGGACCTACGATATCCGCATCGATAGAGTGGCAGGCGGTACAATTACTTTCAAAAATCTTTTCCCCGGCAACAGCATCCTGTGCGTAGGCTGTGTTGCCTGAACTGCCCAGCAGCAGCAGGCTGGCCAGCAGAGCCAGCCCGTTTTTTATGATTGTTCCGATAAAAGAAATCATTGCTTGTTCCCTCCTATTGTTGCGTCTGATTCATCTTCCGGTGAGCAGGCAACGCCACTCATGGCCTGCACATGTTTCTTATCCAGCAGCGCCACATATACCAGCAGCCCGAGAAAGAACAGAAAGAAGATCGAGAACGATATTAGCGGATATATTTCGATGCCGTCTATGGCTTGCAGTACGTTTTTATACATTTTTTTATTTTTTTAGACTCAGGAAGTAAGACACAAGACTCAAGACATTTTTCTCCTCTTGCACTTATTCTTCAATACAATAGACTTTCCAATTCTAGTCCTGTGTCTTGCGTCCTGAGTCTTGTGTCTAACAAACTATTCCTCAGTTTTCGCTTTAATATCGGTTCCCAGGCGTTGCAGGTAGGCGATCAGGGCCACGATTTCTGATTCCGGTTTTACTTCCAGGCCTTCTTTGGCCAGATCAGCTGTTACCTGGTTCGCCTGCTTCATCAGCTCCTCATTGGCATTAGCGATATACTCATCTTCGTAAGGCACACCAAGCTTTTTCAGCGTTCTCAGTTTATCCTGGGTAGTACTCAGGTCCACGTCCTGCTCAAACAACCACGGGTAAGGAGGCATAATAGAGCCTGGCGACATAGAGGTCGGATCAAGCATGTGGTGGTAGTGCCATGAATTCGGGTACTTGCCACCGATGCGGTGCAGGTCCGGGCCGGTTCGCTTCGACCCCCACAGGAAGTTATGATCGTACACGAACTCGCCTGCTTTGGAATATTCTCCGTAACGCTCTGTCTCTGATCTGAATGGACGGATCATTTGCGTGTGGCAGTTAACGCATCCCTCTTTCATGTAGATATCACGGCCCTGCAACTCCAGCGAAGTATAAGGTTTCACACTGGCTATAGTCGGTACATTCGACTTAATCACGAAGGCTGGAATAAACTCTACCAGTCCACCGATCAGGATGGCAACTGTTGCCCATACCGCCATTTGCATCGGGCGCTTCTCAATCCAGCTGTGCCAGTGGCTCGCATTATGGCTTTCTTCAGTTACTCTGGCAGGAGCCACAGCCACTTCGTCGCCAACCAGGGCACCAGCCTTTGCAGTTTTGTACAGGTTGTACACCATCAGGAATACGCCGCTCAGGTAAAGCACACCGCCAATACCGCGCAGGTAGTACATTGGAATGATCTGCAGCACTGTTTCCAGAAAGTTTGAGTACTGGAGCGTACCTTCAGCAGTAAACTGTTTCCACATTAAACCCTGTGTGAAACCAGCCCAGTACATGGGAATAGCATAGAAAAGAATACCCAGCGTACCTAACCAGAAGTGTGCATTTGCCAGCTTCTTAGAGTGTAGTTTTACATTGTACAGGCGTGGGAACAGCCAGTAGAGCAGTGCAAAGGTCAGGAAGCCATTCCAGCCAAGAGCACCTACGTGCACGTGCGCTACAATCCAGTCGGTAAAGTGAGCGATGGCGTTTACGTTTTTCAGCGACAGCATCGGGCCTTCGAAGGTAGCCATACCGTAAGCTGTTACAGCTACCACCATGAACTTAAGCACCGGCTCCTCACGCACTTTATCCCAGGCACCGCGCAAGGTTAATAAACCGTTGATCATACCACCCCAGCTCGGGGCGATCAGCATTACAGAGAATACCACACCCAATGATTGTGCCCAGTCTGGCAGCGCGGTGTAAAGCAAGTGGTGCGGTCCAGCCCAGATGTAGATAAAGATCAGGGACCAGAAGTGAATGATAGACAAGCGGTACGAGTAAACCGGTCTGTTGGCAGCTTTTGGCAGGAAGTAGTACATCAGGCCCAGGAAGGGAGTGGTTAAGAAGAACGCCACCGCATTGTGGCCATACCACCACTGTACCAGCGCATCCTGCACACCGGCATAGCCAGAGTAGCTTTTCAGGAAGTTTACAGGCATCTCGTACGAGTTTACGATGTGCAGTACAGCCACTGTTAGGAAGGTGGCAATGTAGAACCAGATGGCAACATACATGTGGCGCTCACGACGCTTCGCAATGGTACCAAACATGTTCCAGCCAAATACCACCCACACCAGGGTAATCATGATATCGATTGGCCACTCCAGCTCGGCATACTCTTTTGAAGTGGTAATTCCAAGCGGTAAGGTTATGAGTGCCGCCACAATAATCAGCTGCCAGCCCCAGAAATTGAGCTTGCTGAGTTTGTCGCTGTACATGCGCGTTTTGCAAAGGCGCTGCAGGGAGTAGTAAACGCCCATAAAAATTGCATTACCTACGAACGCAAAAATTACCGCATTAGTGTGCAGGGGCCTGATACGGCCAAAGGTGGTATACTGGGTACCCATGTTCAGGTCTGGGTTTGCCAGCTGAAACGCGATCAGGGTACCTATAATCATACCTGCAATACCCCAGAAAACCGAGGCAATGGCAAAATTCCGAACGATCGTATTATCGTAATAGAACGTTTCGGGTGCCCCTGGGTCATTACTACGCGGAGGTGTAATACTCTTTGGAGCATGTTCTAAGACTGCTGCTACATTAGTTGACATGTGCGGTGTCCTCCATTTTAGTTAATTGTGCTATGTGTATTGATGTTGATTCCATGGTGAATTTGATGTTTCAAAATTCCGAAAGAAGAGCTTTTAAAAAGATGACCGATGTCAGTTTAAGCGATGATAGTAGTCAGTTGCTGCTGGTGGTTCCGACACGCTCAGGCCTGAAAAACACTGTGAGGCCTTGGCAAGAAGTAATCTCTTTTTGTTAGTCGGCTTTTGCTGCTGGCTTCTTGTTATCAGGCACTTCGTTCTCGAAAAGCATGCGCACGGCTGGTGTATAATCGTCGTCGTACTGTCCGGAGCGTACAGCCCAGAGAAAGGCTCCTAAAAAGGCAGCTGCCACTGTTACACTGATACCTATCAATAGAAAAATGATGAACATATTGCTGGGAGTTAAGAGTTAAGAGTTGAAAGGACGACTCATCGTCTGAAGGCAATCCAGATTATCCTTTAATCCTGAAAATCCTGGTTCAGATACTTACAATCCCGCACGCTTTGCTGCAATTTTTACAGACAAGGTGGCAAACAAGATTACACTGAGAGAGCTGATCGGCATCAGGATAGCAGATACAATAGGAGAAAACAGTCCCTGCACGGCCAGCGATAGCCCTACCACATTATAGATCAGCGAAACCGCAAAAGTGGCCAGGATAATGTTCATCGTCTTTTTTGAGAAGGCCAGGAAGGTGCTGAGCCTGCCAAAAGAAGATGCATCCAGAATGGCATCGCAGGACGGGGAGAAGTTGGTAATGCTGTTAGTCAAGGCAATGCCCGCATCGCTCTGCTTCAAAGCCCCGGCATCGTTCAGTCCGTCCCCTACCATCAGTACCTGGTGGTGCTGTTCCTTCAGCTTTTGAATATACTCCAGCTTCTGCACCGGCGACTGGTTAAAGTTCAGTTCGGCCTCATCTCCCAGCAGCTCCTTCAACCTGGCCTCTTCGTGGTTGTTATCACCTGATAATACAGCAATCTTCTTATCCTGAAGTCCGTTTAATACCTGCTGAACTCCCTCGCGGTATACATTATAGAAGGTATAAAATCCAAGCAGTACCCCATTTATAGCAACATAAACATTGGTCTTTAAAGTATCTTTAGAAGCATCGCCCGGAACCCCAAGGTAGCTGGCAGAGCCAATGCGCACCAGGTGTCCGTTTACCTCACCAACCAGGCCTTTGCCGGGTACTTCATTAAAGTGCCGCACCTCCAGTGTATCCCCTTTCAGCACTTCGTAAATGCGCTGGCTCAGCGGGTGAGTGGAATGGCTCAATACCGACCGTACCGTCTGCTCTGTTGCGGCATTCAGGGCTTTTCCTGTAAAGGTAATCTCAGCAGCACTGGGCTCCGTCAAGGTTCCGGTCTTATCAAAAACAACCGTATCAATTTTTGCCAGTGTTTCTACAACAGAGGTATTTTTAAGATAGAATTTGTTTCTGCCAAATACCCGCATGGTATGCCCGTGTACAAATGGAGTCGCCAACGATAAGGCACATGGGCAGGCAATTATAAGAACCGAGGTAAAAGCTTTCATGGCCATATCCATGTCGCGCGGCACCCAGTACCAAAGTGCCCCGGCGGCTACAAACAAGGTAACAATGATAAACCATTTACCCGCCACATTGGAGTAAGTATGTAATTTCTGCTCTTCTTTCCTGGAGAAGACATGGTCGTTCCACAGCTGCGTAAGGTAACCCTGCGACACCTCTTTTACCACTTCCAGTTCCAGGCTCTCCCCTACCTGGCGACCACCTGCGTAAATCACTTCGCCTGCTACTTTCTGCACCGGATCTGATTCGCCTGATACAAAGCTATAGTCGATCATTGCATGCCCCCGCAGGAGTATGGCATCAGCAGGTATAAGCTCCTGGTTGCGGATACGGATGCGATCTCCCACTTTCAGGTTTCGCACAGGCACTGCTTCTTCCACTCCGTCTTTCAGCACTGTAATTGAAACCGGGAAATAAGCGGTGTAGTCTCTATCGAACGATAAGGTATCGTAGGTTCGCTGCTGAAAATATTTTCCGATCAGCATAAAGAACACGAGCCCGGTAAACGAATCGAGGTACCCCGGGCCGCGATGGGTCACAATATCAAAGATGCTAACTATAAACAGGGCCAGCAAACCCGTAGAGATAGGCAGATCGATGTTCACCATACGCTGCTGGATGCCTTCCAGTGCGGAAGTGAAAAACCCCCTGGCGCTATACAGGAAAACCGGAATGGAAAGGATAATGCTTAAATAGCCAAAGAAGGAGCCAAAAGTACGTTGCAACCCTTCGGTTACCGCCAGGTAGTCGGGGAAAGCCAGCAGCATAACGTTACCGAAGCAGAAGCCTGCTATTCCTAATTTATAGATAATGGCGCGGCTCTGTGTACATTTCTTTTTCCCGTCGGTATCGGCCAGTGTCATGGATGGTTCATACCCGATGCGGGAAAGCAGCTGCACTACCTCCCTTAAAGTTGTCTTCTGATGAAAATAAGTAATGGCTACTTCTTTGCGCAGGAAGTTAACCGTGGTTTCAGAAATGCCCGGGTTCAGCTTAAACAGGTTTTCCAGTAACCAGATACAGGAACTACAATGCATCTGGGGTATGTAAAAAGTAAGCTTGCAAATAGACTCGTTCCTGAAATTGATCAGTTGTTGCTCTACACCGGCATCATCCAGGTAGGCAAACCTGGCTTCCCCTGCAGTAGATTTACCTGTAATACCCGGGCTCTGCTCCAGGTTATAATAAGTACAGAGGTTGTTTTCTTCAAGGAGCTCATACACGGCTTTGCACCCGTCGCAGCAGAACGTTTTATCATGTGCGACAATGGGTGCTTCATTACAGGTGTCCCCGCAATGATAACAGGTATGAACATCGGTTTGGAGTGCGGCTTCCATCTCTTGTTTCTTTGTTTAAGACTAGTACAAAAGTAGAAGGACGCTCTGTTGGAAAAGATGACAATTGTCAGCACAGGAGCTGATTCATATCAGGCCACACCCAGATTTAAGCAGGAACACCGGCGGATAGAGGTAAAGGAGGACTGGCCGGTTCAGCGCTAAAAGGTCTATAAGTTTCACTGCCTGATTACACATAGCGGAGCCGGATTTGATGTCCGGATCAATTAACAGGTACTTTAAGCAACACGATGACAGATATTGGCAAAATTCAATTCTTAACCAGGCTTATAGACGGCAAATGTCCTGTCTGTGTAGAAGATCATAACCTGCTCAATTGATTTAGGGTTGGCAAGTATCGCCTGCAGAAAGGAGGCATTAGTTTCTTTATTTATAACATTTCCAGTATCAGCTGCAGCCTTGGCTTGCGCATTTTCCGGAGATGGCTGCGTTCTTTCAGGCGCAGGACCTGTTGCCCCTTCCTGCCATGGTTCAGATGGAGTCTCTGGTTTTGTTACCTCCTCCGCAGCAGTAGCAGCTTGAGCCGTAGATTCCTTTGCTGCTTCTACCATACTTCCTTCACCCATAAAAAGCCAAGCCATGCGAATGTCCCGGAAGGCTGCAGCAATCTTGACCATTACATCCAGGCTGGGTTTATTTCTTTCGCTCAGTATATGACTGAGCACCGCCCGCGGAATCTCAATGCTATCTGCAAACTGAGACGAAGATAGCCCTTTATACTCCATTAATTGCCTTATCCGATCAATCATATCACTATTTACAATTGTAATACAAATGTAAACTTTATTTCTGAAGCTTAATAATGCTTGTTTATAAGGTAAAATAAATAGTCTCTTTAAATGCAAACAAAAACTTTAAATCATCATCATTTTACACTCATAATCAAGCTAATATAATACAATTATAACATTTACGATAGGAACTATAATTTACTATTTACATTTCTATATACATTTGTAAACAGTATTTTAAACTTATATTGTGGTCTCCTATTCTGACTCATAGATTCTTCTCTATAATTTCTGCCGTTTTAACAGCGAAAACCACCTGTAAGCTTTACCTAACTATAGATAACAGCAGGCCTTCACCGGCACGACTGTAGGCAAAGAAGGATTAATAAGCGGGAAACTTTCTTCTGTAGACGCCTCAGTTTTGCCAGTTAGGTAGTCATAACATTACCCCTTCCTTAACCATCGGAAGCGCCTGCCTCCTCCTCTCCCCCACTCGCATTACCTGCCTTGGGTTATGCGGCTTAGCATATGAATGGAAGCATCGGGCCCTGACCGCTCTACTGAAAACTTTCGGGCAACAACAAACACCTAGGGCAATCAAAATTGTACTTTTACAGACACCTATGCAGTATATGGCCATCAGACACAGGAAATACTAAATAAAAAAGCCTGCTCCTTTCAAAAAGAGCAGGCTTTTGCCATATAAAATTAGTCTAATTATTTTTTCACCACAAGCAGACCAGTTCTTGGGTGATGATGCTCCGGATAAGTACAGACAAAGTCGTAGGTAGCCGCCTCTGCAGGCGCGTTAAACTCAATCGTCACCTTCTGCCCTGGCAGGGCCAGAGGTGACGAAGCAATTACATCTGGGCTGGTGGGCACATAGCTACCAGATGCTCCGATTTTCTTACCTGCCCTTTCGATTGCCCCTGCTTTACCACGCTTTGTAATGATGATGTTGTGTATCATGGACTGCTCTGTTCCTTCGTTAATCAAGAGGAGAACCACTTTGGCACCAGCCTTTACTT
Source organism: Pontibacter sp. SGAir0037 (assembly GCF_005491705.1). Lineage (NCBI taxonomy): Bacteria > Pseudomonadati > Bacteroidota > Cytophagia > Cytophagales > Hymenobacteraceae > Pontibacter > Pontibacter sp. SGAir0037. The sequence continues at coordinate 1,804,363 of NZ_CP028092.1, forward strand.
CAAGCGTATCCTGATCGAATCTGGTGCTGTCATTATCGTCGCCAATGGCATGCAGGGTTAGCTCCTCCAGGTCCTGTAAGGTGCTGTCCGGTTCTTTTTGCGCATCCCCGGCCATCTGCAGTTGTTGGTTAGCGGCCAGAGAGTCTTCTGTCTTTGCCGGAGCAGAAGCTGTTTCCTCTGCCTGCTGTGGCCCGCAAGCCATCATTATACAGAGAAGCGCCGGAAATAAACCTGTCCATTTATAGTTCTTCATAATCTAAAATTAAATCGGAAGAGAGCCCTTAGCTAAAGAACTCATTTTCCAGCTTCTTATCATGCCCGTAAATGTCTTCCCGGAAGTTCAGGTTGCCATTGTCATCTACCCAGCTGGTAAAATAGACGAGGTATACCTGTATCGGCTTCGGTAAAGTAACCCAGGTTTCCTCTCCGCCGTTAATCGTTTCCTGAATTTTGCCGGCATTCCACTCTGGCATATCTTTCAAGACATAAGTTCCTAAATCGACGGGCCGTTCCACACGCACACATCCATGACTGAAGTTACGGTCTGTCTGGCTGAAAAGTGCATCTGCCGGTGTATCATGCAGGTATACGGAATACTCATTCGGGAACAGGAATTTAATAGAGCCTAAAGAGTTCTTTGGTCCTGGCTTTTGACGGATCAGGTATGGAAAGTTTTCTTCGGTTACACTAGCCCAGTCAATAGCATCCTGTGAGATCGGATTGTTTGCTTTGTCTTTAGTCACAATCTCCATATTATTGCGGTTCAGGTAGTTCGGATCGCGCATGATAGCAGGCTTTATCTCATTGGCAACAATGCTGTTGGGCACGTTCCAGTAAGGCGCCATGACCACATACTCCATCTTCTCACTGAAAATCGGGGTCGAGTGCATAGTTTTACCTACAATTACCCGCATCTCCTCTACTTTTTTATACTGACGCTCCGCCTCCGGGTCGTTATCAGGATCTTCGTAGATATAAAGTTTGTACTCGGGGATATTTACCCACACATACTTCTGGTCCAGCTTTTTAGGAACCATGCGTTTCGGAATCCAGCGCCACCTTTCCATATTGATCATAATCTGGTCAATCCGGTCCTCAATAGACACATTCATGGTTTTAAGAGTATTGCCACCCACAACACCGTCTTCGGCAAGGCCGTGTAAACGCTGGAACTGCTTCACCTGCTTGTCCAGGTTGTCGTCGAATAGCCTTAAGCTCGGATTGGCCGGATCTAACTGCTGCCCGGGGTTCAGGCGTTTGCGTATAGTCAGAACAGCCTCAGCCGTGTCTCCTTTTTTAAGCGACTTACTGGCACCGAGTTCTACTTTAGGCCAGCCTCCTTTTTCCTGCAGAGCTCTGTAAGTCTGCAGGGCTTCCCGCAGCTTCACATAGCCATCGTGCAGGGCTTCAAATTCATAATAGGGGTATGTACTCTCCCGCTCTTTCAGAATCGTCTGAAGGGCTTTATGAAGCTTTATCTTATTTTTCCTGACATTCCAGTTCACCTGCTTTGTATCAGAAGGGTTGATACGCCCGGTATAGAAATCAGAAGCATAATTAAAATAAGATGCCGTTAAAGCCACATCGATTTCCTGTTGAAGCTGGTGACGGGCTGTATCGCGCTTGCTCATTGCATCATACCGCTTAAACATTTCCTCGAAGTTCACCACTTTATACTCTTTCGGGTCAAGGCCCTCCTTGGTAGCCCGGTTAATGACTTCTAAAAACCGCTCTGTCTGAGGCACCAGTTTATCATCTTTAAACCAGCCCAACGTATAGTCACGGTCGCCGTAGAACAAGTACACCAGCTCTTCCTGCTCTTTGAATGCCTGCTTATTGCTGATGTATTTTTTAATGAATAGGCTGTCTGTTTTTACCTCATCAGACTTACTTCCGAAAAGTCCGCCTGAGCCGTCGCCATTTTTACCATCGCCTCCGTTTCTGTTACAGCCAAAGGTGGCCAACAAAAGCAGGCAAAGAGCAGCCAGATAGGTTGGTTTCATTTTTATATAAGGGTTCATTTTAATATCTTTTAGTATTTAATTGCGCCGGAGCTTTGTCCAGTATAGAATTTCGAGTATATTAATATTAGATTAGTGCTAATTAACTACTCCTGATAAGGGCATTTAGCTACTTAAGCTTTATGTACTTCAATTTCCAGTAAAATGTTTTGTGTCAGACCTTATCCACAACAGAATAATTTAAGTAATCAATATTTAACATAATAAAAGCACTACAAGAACTATACCCAGCTTAACCTTGCCTCCTAAAAAAGTTTCGATATGCTTCCTGTCACTTGATTTTCCCTTTCCCCATAAAACCTGTAACTTTCCAATTGTAAAGCACCTTTATAAAAATGAATAAAACGTACCGATACCTATTAGGATGTTGCGTGGCTGGTTCTTTAATGCTTACCTCCTGCAATAACCAGAATGCTAAATCTGACCAGACAATGAGTACTACAGAAGAAAATTCAGGCACCTTACCACGGGATGTGCACAGCTATTCGAAACCAACTGAGGCAGTCACAAAGCATCTCGACTTGGATATTGCCGTGGATTTTGAACAAAAAATCATCAGCGGCACAGCTACTTACCAGATAGAAAATCTGGCAAAGACGGACGAAATTATTTTGGATGCCCGCGATCTCCAGATTGAAAAAGTTTTTTTAGGTGATGAACGAACAGAAACTACCTTTAAATTAGGAGAGGCAAAAGAACCTTTCGGCCAGCCTTTGTCGATAGCCATTAAGCCGGAAACAAAGTCTATCACCATCCAATACAGCACTTCGCCTGAGGCGGCAGCCCTGCAGTGGCTTAATCCGCAGCAGACAGCCGGTAAACAATACCCGTTCCTGTTTACCCAGTCACAGGCTATCCTGGCCCGCACCTGGATTCCGATTCAGGACAGCCCGGGCATCCGCATTACGTATAGCGCCAAGGTAAAAGTGCCGAAAGAGCTGCTGGCTGTGATGAGTGCCGAAAACCCACAGCAAAAGAATGCCACCGGCGAATACAAGTTCTTTATGCGTCAGCCTATCCCCTCTTACCTGATGGCGCTTTCAGCAGGAGACCTGGTCTTCCGGCCGATAGGTGAGAAAACCGGCATCTATGCAGAACCTGCCACCATTGATGCGGCAGCTTATGAATTTGCAGAGATGGACAAGATGCTGGTGGCTGCCGAAAAACTCTATGGTCGCTACCGCTGGGACCGTTACGACCTGCTGGTACTGCCACCTTCTTTCCCTTTCGGAGGCATGGAAAACCCGCGTCTGACCTTTGTTACGCCAACTGTTTTAGCCAAAGACCGTTCCCTCACCAGCCTTATTGCACACGAGCTGGCCCATAGCTGGAGCGGCAACCTGGTTACAAATGCTACCTGGAACGACTTCTGGTTAAACGAAGGCTTTACCGTTTATTTCGAGCAGCGCATTATGGAAGAACTTTATGGAAAAGAATATGCCGATATGCTACAGGTGCTCGGTTACCAGGATCTGCAGCATACCCTGGATGATATTGGCAGAGACAGCGAAGACACCCGTTTAAAACTGGATTTGGAAGGCCGTGATCCGGACGAGGGCTTAACAGATATTGCTTATGAAAAAGGAAACTTCTTCTTGAAAAACATAGAGGCAGCCGTAGGCCGTGAGCGTTTTGATGCTTTTCTGAACAAATACTTTAAAACCTTTGCCTTTCAAACAACCGACACCGACCGCTTCCTGAACTTCCTGAAGTCAGAACTAATCCGGGGAGACGAACAACTGGAAGAAAAAATCAACATCAATGGCTGGGTTTATTCCCCAGGCTTACCCGAAAACCATTACAAGCCAAGTTCCAGCCGCTTCGCCAATGTAGAACAGGCTTACACCTCCTGGAGCCAGGGCACGCCTGCTGCACAGTTACAAACCCAGGACTGGTCGAGCCATGAATGGCTGCACTTTATCAGGCTGCTGCCTGAGCAGATGCCGCAGCAACAGATGGCGGCACTGGATAAGGCTTTTAACTTTACCAACTCTGGCAACTCAGAAATTCTGGCCGCCTGGTTCCTGCATACCATACGCAACAACTATACAGCTGCCGATCAGGCTTTAGACAATTTCCTGACGCATGTAGGCCGCCGTAAGTTTTTGGTGCCTATTTACAAGGCCTTGGCAGCCACACCGGCCGGTAAACGAAAAGCTGCGGCTATTTATGCCAAAGCCAGACCTAATTACCATGCTGTATCTACCAGCACGCTGGATGAAATGCTGAAATGATAAGAACAGGCAGAATGTTAGATGCCGGAGCTGAACCGGGTACTTGGCCTCTGATCGCTAACATCCTGCCTATATACATTAAAACCAACTATTGTCATGAAAGCTTCTTTAAACTTAACCCGGCTATTTGCCATTGTCTTATTCAGCGTGCTTTGCCTGAGCTGTTCCTCCCCTGGCCTGCTGCAACACAGTACAGCAGTTAGCGCCTCAACAGCACCACAGGCAGCTAATATGGCCGGTGCCTGGCGTTTGGTAGCGGCCAGCGATGCGGTAAGTAAGCTTGGCGAAGGCATAACTGCTGTAAAAATTGCCTCTGATGGCTACTTTACTATCGCCTTCTACAACCAAACAGATAAAAAGTTTTTGGGCACCTATGGCGGCACCTACCTACTTTCGAATGGCACCTATACCGAAACCTATGAATTCAATACCTGGGATTCGACGCAGGTCGGAACTTCGTCAAGCTTTCAGGTAAGGCAACAGCAGGGCAGGTGGCAGCTCAGTGGGTCTGGAAATCAACAGCAAACCTGGGAAAGGCTGGATCAGGCAAATACGCAAACTCCTCTGGCAGGAGCCTGGCGCATTACAGGCCGAGCCGGTCAGGACGGCAAGGTAAACGCCATGCAGCAGGGGGCCCGCAAAACGATCAAGTTTCTTTCCGGCTCCCGCTTTCAGTGGGTTGCCTATAATACCGAAACCAAGCAGTTCTCCGGCACAGGCGGCGGCACCTATACCGCTGCCAACGGTAAGTATACCGAAACGATTGATTTCTTCTCCCGCGATCCGAAGAGAGTCGGCGCGGTACTAAGCTTCGATTATGAGGTGAAAGGAAATGAATGGCACCATAAAGGCTTAAGCAGCACCGGCAGTCCTATTTATGAGATATGGACAAAACAGTAAGCTTGCTATAAAGCTACCCCGTATCTCGGAAACTAAACCTAAAGCTTATCAAAAAAGGAGCTCATTCCCTATCATGCACCAGCACCATTGAAAACATGTTTAAACTTTCAATGGTGCTGCAAATGCTTGCTTTAGAACAAGCACCCCCCATGAAGCCTACATTACCCATCAGTTAAAAACTTAACTCTTAAGCATTTATCGTTCTAACATTTAACCATCTAACTACCCTTGATCAACTACAATCCTAAAGACTGGTTTATCTTTATTTTCAGGTTTTCCAGGGCCGATACTTTTCGCAAACTGTTGCCCTTGATGATTGGCATAGGTATTTACTCCGGTTTAATTGCCTATGTAGAACTTAATTTCCTGAACCTGGCCGAGTCGCAGTACATCCGCAACGTAGGAATGATGCATAGTGTGCTGGGCTTCGTCATTTCACTGTTACTTGTTTTCAGAACGAATACGGCTTATGATCGCTGGTGGGAAGGACGTAAAATCTGGGGCGGACTAACCAACACTTCCCGTAACCTGGCCATAAAAGTGCAGGCTTGTGTGAAAGATCCTGAAGACCGCAAATTCTTCCGGCAGGTTATTCCGAGTTATGCATTTGCCTTAAAGTACCTCCTCCGGGAAAATGAGGACTTTCATGAAATTGACCCGGTGCTGGACCTGAAGCGGGAAAAGCATCTGCCCAACCAGATTGCAGCATCTCTGTTTTCCAAGGTAAACGCTCTACACGAAATCGGCCATCTTTCCACTTCACAAACACTGGCGCTGCAGCAGGATGTGCATGCTCTGACTGATCACTGTGGCGCATGTGAACGCATCAAAAATACGCCTATACCATTTACCTATAGTGTCTTTATCAAGAAGTTCGTCTTCTTTTACGTCATGACGCTTCCTTTCGGGTGGGTGTTCAGCATGGGCTATTTTGTTATTCCTGTGGTTATTCTGATACTTTATGCCCTGGTAAGTTTAGAACTGATAGCAGAAGAGATTGAAAATCCCTTTGGTTCGGATGCCAACGATTTGCCGATCGACCAGATTTGCCACAACATCCGCAAGCATGTGGGAGAACTGCTGAGCTGATTTAAAGTGAGCACTTCTCCATTTTATCTGGCAGAACAGCCGCATTCGTTTAGACTGATCCATTTACCTTTTCTATTCTCCTGTAACAGCCGTATAAGTTCTGAGAAATAAAACCATGAACTGTTACTGCACAACATGCTAAATCCAAACAGCAATAAAAACGCCAGGAATAAAAACACTAATACAAGGCCCGCCACCAGAAGAGAACAGCAACTGTTACAACAGCATCCGACAGGCGCTGTAAGTGCACGGCCGCAGCAGAAGCGCATCAACGGCACCAGGCAAAAGAAAATGAGAAGAGGTGCCAACGTAAGAGGTGCTGCGGAAAAGAGGCTAAAGAACTTCCGGCAGGCATCTGTTCTGGCTGTTGCCATTACTGGTTTTATCCTGCTGCTTCTCACACCCGGAGAAGCAGGGCTGCTGGAACAGGAAACAGAGCAAACCGAACAAATTTCTGACACTGTTGCTACAATAAATGAAATAGCGGTAGATGATCTGCAGCAAACCGATACAGCAGCTACAGTAAATGAAGGGCCTTCTACAAAAGAATCGGCCGACGAAGCCATCGGGGCGCTGCAGGACCTGTGGGAAGGATTTCTGTATAACCTTCCTAAAATCTTTATTGCGCTTATTGCATTGCTCCTTGCCTGGCTGTTTGCACGGCTTGTGAAGATGCTGCTTCAGAAACTGATCGGGAACTGGCACAGCTCTAATGCCATTATAACCATGGCTACTATTGCAGTATGGCTGTTTTCCATTGGCATTGCCTTTAGTGTGGTTGCCGGTGATATCAGAGCTTTAGTCGGCTCTTTCGGACTGATAGGCCTTGCGCTTTCCTGGTCGTTGCAAACACCGATCGAAAGCTTTACAGGCTGGCTCCTGAACTCTTTCCAGGGCTACTACCGCGTAGGCGACCGCATTCGTGTGGGAGATGTGTTCGGAGATGTATACCGCATAGATTTCCTCACAACCACAGTTTGGGAAATCGGGGGCCCCTACCAGTCCGGTTTTGTGCAGGCAGAGCAGCCTACAGGCAGAATGGTTACCTTTCCGAACAATGAGATTCTTTCAGGCACCGTCATCAACCTGACAGGAGATTTCCCTTATGTATGGGATGAACTAGCTGTAGCCGTAGCCAATGAATCTGACATGCAGCTGGCAATGGAGGTGTTGGAAAGGGTTGCACTAGAGCTGTTAGGCAACTATATGATAGAACCGGCACGTACCTATGCGCTGCTTTTGCAAAAAGTAGGTTTGCATGATGTGGTTACGGATAAGCCCCAGGTGTTCCTTTCGATGGACGATTCCTGGTCCAACATCACCATTCGCTACCTGGTTGGTGCCCGTGAAAGAAGAAAATGGAAAAGTGAACTTACCATCCGCATTACCAAAGAGCTGAACAAAGAAGTATACCTTCATAAAATCATACCTGTTTATCCAAGGCAGCAGGTACAGTTTATTAACCCTGACGGCCGCCCGGTAGATGCTTCATCTTTCCGCAACCAAGATGAAGCATGACACACGGTTTTTCCTCAGAAAATTATTGCTCTTTTTGATTATCCCAAAGGCATAATCAGCGACAAACCTTATCTTGTACCTCTAATTTAGGATTAGCAGATGAGGAGAAGTTTAAAGCTATTGGCTGTTGCTATATTAGCTGCAGGAATTGTGTATGTGTGTTTTTATAATAAGTCAGGTGATACATCAGGATTTCAATTAAACAGGAAGGAGGCAGTACAGACAAGCAGTACGGCAGCACCAGTCGACTCTATCCCAACAATAAATACTGTTGCAGAAAAAACGGCGGAAGCTCCCTCTCCTGCCATGGCTACTCCTGCTGAAATTTTAGCCAGAAAGCAGGTTCCGATTCTTTGCTACCACCAGATCAGGGACTGGAACGCCAGAGACTCACAGGCTGCCAAAGATTATATTGTGCCGGTAGAACGGTTTAAAGAGCAGCTGAAGATGCTGGCCGATAGTGGCTATCAAACCATCCTGCCAGACCAGCTGTTCGCTTACCTGGCTACGGGTGCTCCCTTACCTGACAAACCTGTTATTCTCACTTTCGACGACACCAATCTGGACCAGTATACAGTAGCGTTGCCCGAGCTTGAGAAGCATGGTTTTAAGGGCGTATTCTTTATCATGACAGTATCGCTGGGGCGACCTCGCTACATGAGCAGAGCACAAGTAAAGGAATTAGCAGATGCCGGCCACGTTATCGGCTCCCATACCTGGGATCATCAGAATGTAAAAAAGCTGAAGGAACAGGATTGGGTAACACAGGTGGAGAAGCCTTCCAGGCAGCTGGAGGAGATCACCGGCCAGCCTGTGAAGTATTTTGCCTATCCGTTTGGCCTCTGGAACAAAGAAGCTATTCCGGAACTGAAAAGCCGTGGCATAGCGGCCGCCTTTCAGCTTTCTACCTCCCGCGATGAAGAAGAACCTTTGTATACCATACGTCGCTTGATTGCCAGCGGCCACTGGAGCGCCTCAAACCTGCAAAAGAAAATGCAAGGCAGCTTCTAAACCTCTTCCGTTAGCTCGTGTATAAGCAACGTAGAACAACTGCTCAAGCTTTGCACTATGGAAATACATCACAGCACCTATCACACAGAAGCGGCCATTGGTTTACATGTAGTTGAAGCCGGTGATTCGAAGAACGACACTATAATTTTTTTGCACGGTTTCCCGGAGCACTGGTATGGCTGGCATAAGCAACTTCGCTTTTTTGCTGAGAAAGGCTACCATGTGGTAGTGCCTGACCAAAGGGGCTACAACCTCAGCAGCAAGCCTTCGGATGTGCAGGAATATACGCTGGAGAAGCTCACAGGTGATATTGTAAAGCTGATAGCACAGTTACAGAAACAGCAAGTAATACTGGTAGGCCATGACTGGGGCGGAGCTGTAGCCTGGGCAATGGGCATGCACTTCCCGCATTTGCTCCAAAAACTGGTGATCCTGAATATGCCACACCCGGCTGTTATGGAAGAAAACCTGCAAAAGAACCCTTCGCAAATGCTGAAGAGCTGGTATACCGGCTTTTTTCAGGCGCCTTTTCTGCCAGAAAAAACAGCTGAAGCATTCGACTTTAAATTTCTGGTCAAGAGCATGACGGGCACAGCCAGAGAAGGCGCTTTTACAGAAGAAGATCTGGTAGCCTATAAAGAAGCCTGGCAACAACCCAATGCCATCGAAGCCATGATTAACTGGTACAGAGCCTACAAATACAGCAGCCTCTTTATCGATAAAGAAGTAGAAACGCCAACCCTGCTGATATGGGGAAAAAACGATGCGACGCTAGGGCAGGAAATGGCGGAACCCAGCATCGGCAAGTGCCCCAATGGCAAACTCGAGTTCCTAAACAATGCCACTCATTGGCTTCATCATGAAGAGCCTGCGCGTGTAAATAAGTTAATAAGCGTGTTCTTAGGCATTGGCTAGAGACCGGTCCAGGTGTACATACCCTCCATCCACATACAACATCTGGCCTGTTGTGTGGCTGGCTCGTTCCGAAAGCAAAAAGGCAGCGGTATTGGCGATTTCCTCGGGTGTAGTCATTCGGTTCTCCAGCGGAATTCTGCTTGTTATCTCTTTAAGTTTTGCCTTAGGGTCAGGCAGGGTCTGAATCCATTTCTCATACTGAGGGGTCCAGCTTTCGGCTACGACAATGGCATTTACCCGAATGCCATACTTGAGCAATTCCACAGCCCACTCCCGGGTTAGTGCATTGCGCCCACCGTTTGCAGCAGCGTAGCCTGAAGTGCCGCCCTGACCTGTTTCTGCCGTTTTGGAGCTGATATTTACAATGGCGCCTTTGGATATTTTAAGAGCCGGCAAGGCATGATGTGCCAGCAGGTAATAATGTACCAGGCTGTTGTGCAATGACTGCAGAAACATTTCATAGTTCCCGTTCTCCAGCCCTATCCCATCATTTAAACCGGCATTGTTCACGAGTCCGTCTATTCGGCCACATCTTTGAAGTACTGCCTGTACAGCTGTTTCACAGGCGTCAGGTTTTGTCAGTTCCGCCACTACCTGATAAGCTTTGCCACCAGCTTCCTCTACTTCTTGCAGAGCCTTTGCATTATCGTTTTCATCGCGCCCCAGGATAACTGGCACAACCCCTTCTGCCGCCAGCACTTTTACGATGCCAAGCCCTATTCCTTTGGCCCCGCCAGAAACGATAATCACTTTATCTTGAAGATTCAAATCCATGTGAAGCCTGTTTATCTGAGTTTATAAAAGGCTGCTGCATTACCACCAAAAAAATCAGCTTGCTCCGATTGACTGAATTCAGCGAAGTAATCCTGCACAATTCCCAGTATTTCATCATAAGAACCTGCCGCCAGGCATACCGGCCAGTCTGAGCCAAACATAATTCTTTTAGTTCCGAAAGCCTCCACAACAGTATCTAGATAAGGCCTGAAGTCTTCCTTTCTCCAGTTTTTTAAATCAGCTTCCGTCACCATACCTGATAGTTTGCAAAAAACATTTTCGAAGTGCCCCAGGGTAAGCATATCCCGTTTCCAATCATAAAGTTTTTGTTCTCTGATATTAGGTTTAGCCAGATGATCCACTACAAAAGCCTGATCCGGAAAGGTAGCGACAAAATACTTGGTATGCTTAAGCTGGTCCGGGTAAATAAGAATATCATAGGTATAGCCGTTTTCACCCAAGGCGCTGATGCCTCTCATAAAGTCCGGCTTTAACATAAGCGCCCTGTCATAACTGCTTTGCAGGATATACCGGAAACCCTTCAGTTTCGGGTATATCCGGTATTTAGCCAGTTTTTCATTTATATCCGGAGCCAGTAAATCTACCCACCCTACAACACCTTTAATAAAATCATGCGCTGCAGCACATTCCAGCAGAAAATCATTTTCCAGTTCCGGTTCGCCATTCTGTACCAGCACGCAACCGTCAAACTGATACTTCGCCAGCACAGGCTGCAGGTCCTGGGGCATGAAATCACGCCTGATGGCAGCCATTTCGTCTGTCAGCCACTCCTCCCTTACCGGATCGTATTTCCAGAAATGCTGATGTGCATCAATGCGTAGCATAGGCTATAATTTGCTGCCTGGAAGTTCCCAAACCATCTATACCCAACTCCACCACATCCCCCGGCTTCAGATACACAGGCGGCTTCATGCCGAGTCCTACGCCAGCCGGAGTACCCGTAGAAATAACATCGCCCGGCAGCAAAGTCATAAAACGGCTGACATAAGAAACCAGGTGCGGTATCCTGAAAATAAAATCAGCTGTATTGCCGTCCTGCATTGTTTCACCATTTAGCTTCAGCCAGAGGCGCAGGTTGTCTACATCCGGTACTTCGTCTGTGGTAACCAGGTATGGTCCGAGTGGCGCAAACGTATCACAACCTTTGCCTTTGTCCCAGGTCCCTCCCCGCTCCAGCTGGAATTCCCGTTCAGACACATCGTTGTGCAGCACATAGCCTGCCACATAGTCCATTGCCTGAGCTTCTTCTACATAGCGGGCTTTTTTACCTATCACAAATGCCAGTTCTACCTCCCAGTCTGTTTTAACAGAGTCTTTCGGAATCATCACAGCATCGTTCGGACCAACCAGGGACGTGGTGGATTTCATAAATATAACCGGCTCTGCGGGTGGTGTTGCGTTGGTTTCGCGGGCATGGTCGGCATAGTTCAATCCGATGCATACTATTTTTGAAGGACGTGCAACAGGGCTTCCCAGGCGGCTGCCCTCGGGCACACGCGCTAATTTCCCTTCATTGGCTTCCACAAATTGCTGTAATCGTGTTAAGCCATCGCTTTCGAAGAATTGTTCGTTGTAATCTTCTCCAAAAGCAGATGTATCATATAAAACATCTCCTATGGCAATGCCTGTTTTCTCTTTTGAGAGTTCTCCGTGTCGAATCAATCTCATTTTCTGGTTTGGCCTTGCAAGCAGGCTGTTAGTTTTCAGTTATTCAATTTAACAAAACCGCCATCAATCGGGTAGTCGTTTCCGGTGATAAAAGATGCCTCATCCGAGCAGAGGTACAGAATCAGCTTGGCTACTTCATCCGGATTTGCCATTCTGCCGATGGGCTGTGTTTTGGAGAGCTTCTGAAACATCTCCGCCTCCTGTCCGGGATAGTTTTTGGCAAGATACCCATCTACAAAAGGTGTGTGTACTCTGGCAGGCGAAATACTGTTACAGCGGATATTCTCCTGCAGGTAATCTTTCGCCACCGACATGGTCATGGCCATCACAGCTCCTTTACTCATAGAGTAAGCAAAACGATCCGGTAAGCCAACTACTGCCGCAATAGAACCCATGTTCAGAATAACACCTCCTCCGTTTGCTTTCATGCGTGGTATGGCTGCAAAAAGGCAATTGTAAACTCCTTTTACATTTACAGCCAGCACACGCTCAAAATCCTGTTCAAGAAGTGGTATCTGCTTTTCCTATATGCGAGATACCGGCACTGTTAACCAGTATATGGATTTTATCCAAACGATGGAACGCGGCTACAACTTCCTGCTGGTTTGTTACATCACATACCAGCGGTACTCCCTGTCCTCCCGACTGCTCAATTTCGTTTACAGTCTGCATGGCCTGACCCGGGTTTACATCCAGCACATGCACCAGGGCACCCTGGGCAGCAAAAGTTAGCGCAACGGCTTTCCCGATTCCGCTTCCTCCCCCGGTTACAACAGCCACTTTATCAGTTAAATCAAACATGAAGTTTAATGTTATATGTTAATATTGGCATTTGATCTAACATAGCCAAATACTTTCGCAGAATCATTTTGTAATTTTCTGATCAGCCCGCCACTTTATGTATTGGCAAGTGGTCGGTGGCCATGGTATCCCCCACGCTCTTATTCCTGAAAGCCGCTTCTAGTTTCCCGGCAATGGCAGCATAAACAGCCACCAGGGCGAAGCAGGCCAGAGGCACATAAAAGGCTATACGGATATTCTGTGTGGCATCGGAAACATAGCCTTGCACAGAGGTTAAGACAGCACCACCCAGTATGGCCATAATTAAACCTGAGCCGGCTAATTTTGTATCTTCTCCCAAACCTTTGATACCCATGGCATAAATAGTCGGGAACATCAGCGACATACAACCCGAAATGCCTATAAGCGCATAAACTCCTGTTTGTCCGTCGCTATAAATAACCAGAAAGGTAAGCAGTGCAGCCACCACAGCTGTCAGGAGTAATAGCGCCCTGGGACTAATAAAACTCATCAGGCCGGTAAAGATGAAACGCGACGCCATAAAGACAACCAGGGCGATGGTATAGTAAGTGGCTGCAGCATCCTCATTTATGCTTAATGCCTGCATGGCGTAGCGAATAGTATAAGACCAGACACAAATCTGAGCTCCGACATAGAAAAATTGCGCCACCACCGCCCATACATAATGGCGTGTCCGGATAAGCCGCTGAAAAGAAGAACCGATGTGCAGGACTGACCCTGAATCAGACGCCCTGGGCATATTGGTAAACTTTACCAACAGCCAGATAAGCGACAAAAAGACAGCCACACCTACGTACGGTCCCATTACTGCCGTTAATTCTTCTGATTGCACTGCAGCCAGCTCTTCGCTACTCATAGCGGCCCTTTCGGCTGCACCGAACTGGTTTAGCTGCGAAAGAATGAAAAACTTGCTCAATAAAACACCGGTGATAGAGCCAATGGGGTTAAACGACTGCGCCAGATTTAAACGCCTGGTACTTGATGCTTCGGGTCCCATTGCCACAATGTAAGGATTGGCAGTTGTTTCCAGAACGGACAGTCCGCCTGCCAGAATATATATAGCAATTAGAAAATGACCAAAGCTCATGGTGATACTGGCCGGGTAAAACAACAGTGCGCCTGCTATGAACATACCCAGCCCAACCAGTATACCAGTTTTATAAGTATAGCGCTTGATAAGAATGGCGGCAGGAAGCGCCAGGCAAAAGTAGGCACCGTAGAAAGCCATCTGAATCCAGGAGGTCTGGAAGTCGGACATACACATGATCCGCTGAAAAGCAGACAAGAGTGTATCCGTCATGTTATTAGCTAAGCCCCAAAGGAAAAAGAGACTGGTAATCAGAACAAACGGCCATACAAGTTCTGATTGAAACAAGGAAGATTTACGAGTAGCTTTATTCATAACAAACCTTCTTATGCATGAGATGATGGCAAACGAACCTCAGCAGTAGTATAAACTGTATGAGAGTACTCACACACTAATCACATCACTTTAATCAACAATATAATCAGGAGAATTCCAATAAAGTTTTGAAATATTATACTTGTTTATAAAAAAGGCCTTGCTAATTAGCAAAGCCCTCTACGACAATCATTTTAGTATTGGCAGCTTTCTGCCGTATCTCTTTGGCTGGAGCATATTCAGGAGAGTTCCACCATTCTTTTGCCCGATCAACACTGGGAAACTCCAGCACCACCATCCGGTTAGGCTGCCATTCTCCTTCCAGCGATTCTGTACTACCGCCGCGCACTATAAATTTACCATCATAGGCAGCAATGGTGGCGGGTGTGAGTTTGGTATATCCTATATAAGCTTCAGGATCTGTAATTTCTACTTCAACAATAATATAAGCTGGCATTGTTTATTATAAAAGGTTCACACAAAACAGGAGACAACGTAGTGGTGGAAATAAACGATAAATGCTAATACCGCCACTACAAAGCCATTAAAATAGCAATATACTTTAAGCAGAATTTCGCTCCGCATTGATAATACCAAACGAGCAGCGCATTACCAGCTTTTCGTATACCTGCTTGTTGCCGGCTGGTTTATTCTCTTCTTCCATTTCTCTTATCTTGGTAAGTGCATATTGCTGTATGGTTAAAAGAGGCAATTCAATGCGCTGGCGCATCTGTATTGACAGCCTGTTCACTGGTTTGTCTTCCATTAAATGAGTAGCACCGGACAAGCCCAGTACATACTTCTTCGATCGCTCAAACTCTTCGTATATTTTCTTCCAGAGTTCTCCATAGTTCTTGTGCTTGGCCAGAAAAGCCGTAAGCGGAAAGAAACATTTACTCATGGCCATTTCGCAGTTGTCCATCAGCGTCTTAAAGAAAAGCGAACGCTGGTAAAGCTCTTTTATAGCTTCTCCCTTGCCTTCTTCTTCGAGTTTCTGCATGGCAAAACCTACTCCGTAATAACCCGGCAGGTTCTGCTTCAACTGGCTCCAGGAGCCGACATAAGGCACGGCGCGCAAATCATTCAGGTTTAACTTACCCGGTTTGCGTTTAGAGGGCCTGCTCCCGATATTCGCTTCGGCATAATACCGCAACGGGCTGGCATAGTTCAGGTACTCCAGAAATTCCGGATGATTCTTCAGCTCACTGTATGCCTTGAAACTTTCATCGGCAAGCCGCACCAGCAGTTCTTCTTCTTCAGGTTTCAGGGTAGTATCCTGCGACGTAAACAGGTTACTTCTGATACCCGCATGCAGCAACTGCTCCATATTAAACTGGGCAGAATCTTTTGTTCCGAAGTTAGAACTGATGGTTTGCCCCTGAATCGTCAGCTGTATTTCTTTATTGGAGATATTATTTCCCATCGAAGCGTAAAACTGATGGGTCCTGCCGCCGCCGCGTGCCGGAGGTCCTCCTCTGCCATCAAAGAAGATCACCTCCACATCATACTGCTTCGATATCTGGGTAAGCTGTTCTTTTGCTTTGTAAATGCTCCAGTTCGCCATTAAATATCCACCATCTTTCGTACCATCCGAAAAGCCCAGCATAATG
Source organism: Pontibacter sp. SGAir0037 (assembly GCF_005491705.1). Lineage (NCBI taxonomy): Bacteria > Pseudomonadati > Bacteroidota > Cytophagia > Cytophagales > Hymenobacteraceae > Pontibacter > Pontibacter sp. SGAir0037. The sequence goes on from NZ_CP028092.1 coordinate 1,820,348, forward strand.
GTTTGGATATTGTCGCGCGCTCTCAGATGAGCTCTATAGGTTTTGTTCTCATAAAGCGATTGCATGACATCAGCTGCATTTCTCAAGTCTTCGATAGACTCAAACAGCGGTACTATATCTATCGTTAATTCGTGGCGCTGCCAGCCGCTTAGCAGGAACAAGCCATAAACCTCCATTACATCCAGTGCTTTTGTGCTGTGGCTGATAATGTACCTGTGGCAGCCATCCTCCCCGTTTCCGAGCTGAATGGTTTTGATGGCCTGCATTGTCTCTATCGTATCACGGAACAGCTCATTTTCCAGCTCAGCAGCATCAACTGTTGCATCTGCTGCAAGCAAAGCCTCCATTTTCTCGTCATCCGTTAGCTCTTTGTAGTTTTTTGGCAGCGCAGTGGTTTCCTGGGCAATTGTTTCCAGAAGTTCAGCATGCACTGAACTATCCTGGCGAACATCAAGCGAGGCAAAGAATAGCCCGAACAGCTCCACCTTCCGGAGAAGCGTTTCAACCATGTCCAGAAACAGGCTGTTGTGGCGCTGAATAATAGTTTCACGGATACGGGTGAGGGTATCCAGAATCTCTTCTTTGGTAAGATCTATTTCATAACCCGGTATAAACAGATTGTTGTATAGCTTATCTTCGAGTTTAGCCAAAACATCAGCCACACCTTTAAAGGTGAGCCTTCTCTTTAACCGGCGCACATCCAGGTAATAGGATTTAATGATACTGCCCCGTAAAGCCAGCGCTACTTTTAGAGTGATGCCTGCATTTACAAAAGGATTGCCGTCCCGGTCGCCCCCCGGCCAGAAGCCAAGCCGGATAAGCTGGTTTGTATTACTTACTTCTTTCGGAAACTGGCTTTTCAGGTAATGCAGGATTTGTCCGGCTGATTGATAAAAGACATTTTCTAGGTACCAGATCAGGTTAACGGCTTCGTCGTAAGGTGTCGGCTTTTCGTTTTTGAAGAAAGGAGTTTTTCCTAACTGCTGAAGGTAGCTGTTTACCTGGGCCGTATTGTCGCTCATAAGCGCTTTCGACAAATCATTGATGATGCCCAGCACTTCACTCGGGTAAAACTGCGTGGGATGTGCCGTTAACACCAGCCTTACCGAAAAATCCTTTAACTTTTCGGCCAGCTGCACCTGTGCCTGCGGGTGCATCAGTTCTGACTTCAGATGCTTTAAAGTTCCTGCTCCGGTAGTATCGTTTATATCGCGGTAGGCAGCATCTTCCAAAGCATCAAAAAGAACAACCTGCCGTTCTGCATACTGTACAAAACGATATAACAGATCAATCTGCTCTTGCTCGTGCTTATAAGAGGTATATTGTTTCAGGAATGAACTGATGATTTCTACAGGGCTTTGTTGCTTGGCATAACCTTCTTCGCAGTGCACCAGGAAAATAGATAACAGCACACCTGTCTTCTCCACGCGGTGAAAAGGAAGTGCAGTAAAAAGGCTGTTGTACAACTGGAATTTTAGACCTACCTGTTTATTGTAAATCTGTAAGGTACTATTAGCAGTGCCGCTCATAAAAGTTCTTTCTTTAATCAATAATACGTTAATTTATAGGTTCTCCCTGTAAACCAGGACTATATTTGAAAAAATACCACTAAAAGCTATTTTGTGTTAAAAAATAGCAGCAAAAGAGCACTATTTTTTGAATTCTTAAATATAAGGAGTTTTTTTTAAAATTAGCTTTTTTCTATGCTTCTGCCACTTCTACAATCTTATAACTCCTTACATTTAGCTGTAATACCGGAAGCTTACAGGCCTATAATAAGATTACCTAATAAGCAGTAAATTCACTGATAGTACGTCTTTATCGCATTATAAAAGCGCTATCCATTATAATTACAATTCCTGAAAAATCTATTCAGAACAGGTAACCCCAATCAATAGTAAGCCTCTACCAGTTGTCCCGCACATGCTATCTACAGCACACGCCCGACCCATAGTTAGAACATTACCATGATCAGGCTTGGCCACAAGAATTCCTATATAGCTTATGTTGATTTTATAACTTTATCAGGAACAGATAAAATTTGAAATAGCAATATCTTTTTAACTGCATATATAAAGTTATATTTTATTGTTATTTTTCAAGCATATTCTTTATTTATTCATATTATAATTTATCTGAATTCTGAAGCTTATCTTTATATTTGCATCAGACGCAACAGGCCTATTCGAAAGCGGCCACTGTGTGAATAGCTTAACATCTAACACTAAAAATTATACTTAACAATGATATAAAAAATCAATAGCTTTTTTATAGCCAGCTACAAATCAGCCATATTTACTTTTCAACTTTAAATGAAAACGGGAAAACTTTTAGCCATTTTTCTCCTGATTTTTATATTTGGTTGCCAGATTAACGAAGCCAGCGAAGCTGCTATTCCAGAGGCGATTTCTGCCGAATCGGAATTGCTTTCCTATGTCTTCTTAAAATCGAATAACCCAAGCCTTTCGGCAGACATTGCTGCCGACATTTCAGGACCAAACATTATACTTACAGTTCCGGACCATGTTAACCCGGAGCAGCTTGTTGCAACCTACACCACCCGATCTGCCAAATCGAAGCTGTATGTAGACGATGCTGAGCAGGTCAGCAGCCTGACAAGGAATGATTTCTCCAGCCCCGTATATTATAAACTGGTAACTGAAACAGGCGCTGCGATTAGTTTTAATGTAGAGCTTAACTCTTACTTTCCTGATCTGGACCTCGCGGCGCGACAGGTAATGCAACGGTATAAGATACCGGGTTTGTCGGTTGCCATTGTCAGGAACGAAAAGCTGGTAGCAACCAAGAGCTATGGGTATGCAAACATCGAACAGAACGAACTGGTCAAAAACAACAGTAAGTTCAGGATTGCCAGTCTTTCAAAGCCTATTACAGCCATTGCCGTTCTTAAATTGGTACAAGAGGGTAAGTTAAGCTTAAACGACAGAGTGTTTGGCAGCCGTGGTGTGCTTCAGTTTGACTATGGTACTCCAAGACCTGGCTCTGATATAGATAAAATAACTGTGGAGCATCTGCTGGAGCATAAATCAGGCTGGGTGAACGAGAAGGGAGACCCGATGTTCATGAACTTTAGCTCCTCACAAAAGGAGCTGATAACTGACGCCTTACTTAACAAGCCTTTGAAATATACCCCCGGCACCAGTTACAACTACTCCAACCTAGGCTACTGCATACTAGGCCGCATCATCGAAAAAGTTTCAGGCATGCCTTATGCCGCATATATCCGAACAGAAATACTGCTTCCTTCGGGCATTACAGATATGGAGATTGCCGGAAATACCTTTGAGCAACACCTTCCGCAAGAAGTAAAGTACTACCAGAACGATGCTACGCCCTATATGTATAACATCAGCCGCATGGATGCCAATGGAGGCTGGGTAGCAACCGCTACAGACCTGATGAAGTTTATGGTGCGCATAGACAGGAACCCGTCTAAGCAGGACTTTGTACTGAGCAGCCTTTTAAAAAGAAGTTACCTGGGATTTCTGAATTGGAGCCATTCCGGCTCTTTACCGGGCACTTCGGCGATGCTAACCAGGCTGAATGACGAGTTTAGCTTTGTTGTACTGGCTAACACCCGCAACGAAGAGCAACCGCTGTTAGTGGCTGAAGAGATTAACAATGCTATAAAAGATGTGATTCTGCAACACCAGGTATGGCCGGATGTGGATCTGTTCGATAATACCTCAACTACCAATCTCATACAATTAGCTGCACAGCAGGAAGAGGTGGAATAACAGCCCGTTTTAGAAAAGAAGAACAAAGTCGCTGCCTTGTATGTACAGGCAGCGACTTTGTTTTTAACGGTGCTGCTCGTATTGATTAACAGCTATTGCTTGCTTTAAATAAGCCATTTCTTCTTCAGATAAAGCCGGAGCATCCGCTATAAGCAACGCCTGCTCCAGTTGCTCCTCGGTGCGTATACCGGCCACTACCGAAGTGACAGCCCCATTTTGTAGCACAAACCGCCCGGCCACTGTTGCCGCATCTCTAGTAGTAGCTGCAACAGACGTAATAGCTTCAGCTGCTTTCGAAACTTCAACCGAGCTATAACTCAGGTAGCTTTTAGGCTCCTTCCCCAGTAAGAGGCCCTGTGCAAAGCTTCCCCTTGCCAGCACCCCCACCTGGTTTTCCTGCAGCAATTCTAAAGCAGTTTCCTCCGGCCTTCTGTCGAGCAGGCTATATTGCATCATAACACTCACAATGCCTGAGCGCTTCACGTATTCCCGGATCACATTGGGCCTGATAGAGGAAATACCGTAGTACCTGATCTTACCTTGTTGTTTCAGCAGTTCAAAGGCTTCGATGGTTTCGTCTATCGGGTCTTCTATGGTTCCGCCATGCAGCTGATACAAATCAATATAATCAGTTTGCAGCCGCTTTAAACTTTTCTCTACAGCTTCCAGGATGTAGCTTTTGCTCGGGTTCCAGTCCCAGCCACTCCCATCTGCGCGCAGTTGATTACCTGCTTTTGTGGCTAAAAGCACTTTGTTGCGCAGGTTTTTAAAGGCTTTGCCCACGGTAGCTTCATTCGCACCTGCCCCATACAGATCAGCGGTATCATAAAAGTTTATTCCTTTATCGAATGCACGATGCAGCAATTTGATGTTCTCGTCTTCGCTACCGCTCAAAGACATACATCCAAAACTTACCCCGCTCACCTGAAGCGAGGACTTTCCTAGTTTACTATACTTCATTTCACCTGCTTACATATCAGACAAATTACCATAAATCATGCACCGTGGGTTTGATGTACTTATCGTAAATCTGCTGCACCCCTTGCATCTGATTTTGTGTGAGGGCAGGCAGTTCTGCTGCCTGTATGTTGGAATCTACCTGCTCCGGCTTGGATGCACCAGGAATCACCGTGCTAACTTCCGGAAACATCAGCACCCATCTTAAGGCCCAGGCTGCCAAAGGCTCCTGACCGGGAAACAGCTTTTTCAGCTCCTCTACCGCTTCCAACCCCAGGTTAAAATCCACACCCGAAAACGTCTCGCCTTTATCAAACGCTTCTCCGTTCCGGTTAAAGGACCTGTGATCTTCAGGACCAAATGTAGTGTCGGCAGACATTTTACCTGTCAGCAAACCGCTGGCAAGCGGCACCCGCACAATTATGCCGCAGTTGTTTTCTTTGGCTCTGGCAAAGAATCTTTCATGAGGCTTTAAACGGAACATGTTGTAGATGATCTGCACCGTCGCCACATTCGGGTACTGCATTGCCATCAGCGCCTCATCCACCAGTTCCACACTAACACCTAAATTCTTTATCTTCCCCTGCTCCTTTAGCCTGTCAAAGGCTTCAAAAATCTCAGGCCGATTATATACTTCAGTTGGCGGGCAATGTAGCTGAACCAGATCGAGCGTGTCGAGTTTCATGTTCTGCAGGCTTTCCTCAACATACTTTACCAGCTTTTCCGCCGTATATCCTTCAGCCGTGTGCGGCTGAATCTGGCGACCGCATTTCGTAGCTATGAAAATTTCCTCGCTTCTGTTTTTTACAACTCTCGCCACAGCCGCTTCGCTCAGGCCATCACTGTATACATCCGCAGTATCAATAAAATTAACTCCGGCATCAATTGCTTTGTTGATGATCGTTTCCGCATTCTTATCATTAAAAGGATCGCCCCAGCGCCCACCGACCTGCCAGGTTCCTAATGATATTTCAGAAATATTGAATCCTGTTTTTCCTAGTTTTCTGTAATGCATCTTCTTGCTGTTTGTTTATACAAAGGTAGCTATTAAACTTTACGGCCATATGCAGCCTCATACTTGCCCACCTCCTTTAGGTCTTACCGCTTTTACTCTTCTAATGTTGATGTTTCAGCTGTATAAATTAAGTTCTGCTAAAAATCAAAAAAGTTAAGTTGCTTTTAACTAAAAATATAGTTAATTTGATTTTACCGATGCTCTTAACTTAATCGAACTACTATGAAAAAGATTACCGTCCTTATTTCCCTTTTTAGCTTTTCGCTGTTTTTAGAAGCAAACAAAGCCCATGCCCAGTTAAAACATTTCCCTGTTATCAACCTGTTCTTTAAAAACCAGTTCGACAAGCAGGGCTTACACCATGGCAGATGGGTAACCTTTACCGAAGGTACAGCTCCTGAAGAAAGAACAAAGGTGAAGGGCCGCTACAAACATGGCTTTATGGTAGGCAAATGGCGCACCTTCTACCCCGACAACAGTTTAAAACTGGTAGAAAAATGCCGGAAAAAAGGCTGGGAAAGCCTTATTCATACTACCCAATACTATCCTAACGGAACGGTGGCCGTTACGGGCACCGCAGCATACAGCCTGATACCGGATAGCACCCGTTATTACCGTACCGGAGAGTGGGTTTACTATCACCAGGATGCTTCCCTCGACCGGAAAGAAAAGTATGAGGACGGATGGCCGGTTAAAACCACTTATGCCGATGGACGCGTAGTAGTCTCCAAGCCAGCCAAAGCAGCTGTTAAAAAGTATAAACCAGGTGAAAGACCTGCTTTTGTGAAGAAAAACAGCTTTAAAATGACCACTGACAGCGAAGGACAGCAAATCATCATAAATTATGATGCCCAGGGAGACAGCACCATTACTGTATTACCTCCCCGGACAAAAGACTGAAAAACTGAAAAAGCTAAAAACAATTCTTTATTTTTCGATTACTTTAATCAGTGTGCCTTTCTCCAGCCTGTCTGATAACTGCATGCCGTTGAGGATGGCCATTTCCTCCATTCTGTTAGATGCTACTTTATAGTTCTGTAAGGCCTGGGTTAATGTCGTAGCCTGTGCTACTGTTTTCACCCGCACCCTTTCCGGCTGTCTGTTTAACTTTTCTGTGTCAGTTAAAGCTTTAAATGCCTGCATGGTAGCCTGAAAAGCAGGTGCATAATTATTGAAATCGGTTTGCGTGCTGATCCCCATAAGGTTGTAGATATTGCCGCCGTACTGGTACAGGTATATCAGTCCTCTTATTGCCTGCTGCTGCTGCTGCTGCTGCTGTTGCTGTTGTTGCTGCGGCTTCTGATCAACGACCATGGCAAGCGCCTGAATATTGTTCACCGTCACGTTCTTAGACTCCAGCACCTCTAACTGGTATTGCTGCACCAGTTGCTGTGCCGCCGCTGACAAAGACGATCCTGCTGCCAAAGTTAAATTCATGATAGCTTTTCCATCTTTAGGGGCCATCTGGAACTGGGTAGGCGAATTCTGATGCTGCCAGCCATTCGGTACCGGAAACTGGAACTTGAGTTCCGGGTGGTAAAAAACGCTGCTTTCTACAAAGCCCTGCTTAGGGTCTTCGCCATACACAATACCGTCGATCATGCGCAGATAATTGTTGCGGTTTACCTGCGGACTGGTTAAGCTTAATTTCTGCTTCCATTCAGCCGCCAGTTGCTGCACAGTAGCATACCTGTCTTCCGGAGAAGGGTGTGTAGAAAGGAAATCAGGTATCTCCTCTCCTCCTGCTGCTACCTGCTGGCGGTGCAGTGTCTGAAAAAAGTCTGCCATATATTGAGCATCATACCCAATTTTAGAAGAATACTCCACGCCTAACCTATCCGATTCGCGTTCGGCGTCTCTTCCGAATTTAAGAAACAACAAACCAACCCCCTGAGAGGCAGCTTCGGCAAATTGCCCGAACTCCGGCGATACCACCATACCCACAATAAGAGCTCCCTGAGCCAGAACAGACTTGCTTTGCTGTTGCGCGGTATGCCGCGCCGCCACATGCCCTATTTCATGACCCAGCACACCGGCAAACTGCGCCTCGTTGTTGAAATGTGCGAGTATGCCCCTTGTAAAATAAACATAACCTCCCGGTACGGCAAAGGCATTAATCACAGGCGAATCAAGCACCCTAAACTCGTATTGCAGGTTATTCCGGTGAGAGATCTTTGCCATCTGCTGGCCTTTTTCCTTAATAAAGTTTTGCAAGGTGGCATTATCGTACAGGCCGAATTCACTTACAATCTGCGGATCGGCTTCTTTGCCCATAGCAATTTCCTGCTCCTCCGAAATAAACATAAACTCTCGTTTACCAGTAACAGGGTTTTTGGCACAGGAATCCAACAAAAGCATGCTGCAAAAGGTAAAACAGATGGCAATATATTTTTTCATTATCGATGTTATACGTTTAGTCCAATTTATATACAGGCTTTGCACCTGTAATTCCGTAACAGATTGCAACGCTTAAACACAGTATAAGTTACAACAGGTATAAAAAAGCCGCCTGTTATCAAAAAAAAGCTTCTTGAGCGCCCACTACTTTTAGTTATAAATTGCCTGGTACTATATAAGAGCTGTATAAATTGCTTACGCTGTTCCATGTCCAAAAAAGCCTTTATCCTGCTTCTAATAATTTAGATAATATAAGTACAGACATAAGATAATTGATAACTTTGAAAATCTGCACCCAAGCCCGTTTTGCCCTTTTAAGCAGCGTGCTTACCAGTATTGCTTTATAGAAGTGTTTATTGATCGGATTTATAATTTACAAAAGCATAAACTTAAAGTAAATAATTAAACATGGACTTTAAAGGTATCCAAGAAAAGTTTGAAGAACTGTATGGAAAAGCGCCGATGCTGGTGCGCTCTCCCGGAAGAATTAACCTGATTGGTGAACACACCGACTATAACGATGGTTTTGTACTCCCGGCTGCTATAGATAAAGAAATGATCATTGCGATTTCTGAAAACGGCCGTACCAACTGCCGCCTTTATTCTTACGATTTTCAGGAATCTTTCGAAACAGAACTCGGCAACCTGAAACCTTCTGAAACGGGCTGGGCAAACTACATTTTAGGCGTGGTGGACCAAATGCAAAAGGCTGGGTATACCATCGGTGGGTTCGACTGTGTTTTCGGGGGAAACGTTCCTGTTGGAGCCGGACTTTCGTCTTCTGCAGCCCTGGAATGCGGAGCAGCCTTTGCCCTGAGCCAGCTATTTAACCTTGGGGTAGAGAGAACACAGCTTGCTAAGTTTGCCCAGAAAGCAGAACATGAGTTTGCCGGTGTAAAATGTGGCATCATGGACCAGTTTGCCAGCGTAATGGGTAAAGAAAACCACGCCCTGCGGCTCGACTGCCGCTCCCTTGATTTCAGCTATTTCCCGATAAACCTGCAGAACTACCAGATCGTTTTATGCGATACCCAGGTAAAACATTCGCTGGCCAGTTCAGAGTATAATACCAGAAGGCAGGAATGTGAGCAAGGGGTAGCCGCAGTTCAGCAAAAACACCCGGAAGTGAAAAGCCTGCGCGATGTAACGCTGCCAATGCTGGAGGAAGTAAAGCAAGCCATCGGGACAGTAGTGTATAACCGTTGCCGCTATGTCATTGAAGAGAACGAGCGTTTGCTGGCAGGCTGTACCTTGTTAGAGCAGGGCAATATAGAAGGATTCGGAGAAAAGATGTATGGTTCGCATACAGGTTTATCCGCTTTATACGAAGTGAGCTGCCCTGAACTTGACTTTCTGGTAGATTTCACGAAAAATACGGCTGCCGTGGTAGGTAGCAGAATGATGGGAGGCGGCTTTGGCGGCTGTACCATTAACCTTGTACTTAAAGAAGAGAAGGAAGCTTTCATCAGCCAGATCAGGGAGGCTTATAGGCAGGAATTTGGAGTCGACATGAAGACCTATGAAGTTGCTATTTCAAACGGTACAAGCCAGCTTGCTACAGCCTAAACGTTACCAGATTTACTTTTAACGCTAGAAAACTATTTACATGAGTCAGTTTAATTTTGAGGACCATTCGCACAGAAGGTATAATCCTTTAACAGCTGAATGGGTTCAGGTTTCTCCTCACCGCGCCAAAAGGCCCTGGCAAGGACAGGAAGAGCAGGTCTCTGAGGCTAAAAGACCAGCTTATGATCCTACCTGCTACCTGTGCCCCGGCAATACACGTGCAAACGGCGAAGTAAATCCTGATTACACAGGCACCTATTCTTTTCAGAACGATTTTGCCGCTATTACAGAAGATGTACCGAGTGGCGAAATGGCGGAAGGAGAGTTTTTCCTGGCTAAAAGTGAAAGGGGGCTTTGCAAAGTAATCTGCTTCTCGCCCCGCCACGACCTTACCATACCCGAAATGGAGGTAGAAGGAATAAAAGAAGTCGTGGAGCTATGGAAGAAAGAATATGTGGAGCTTGGCGCCAGGGACTATGTTAACTATGTGCAGATTTTTGAGAACAAAGGTCAGGTAATGGGTTGCTCTAATCCGCACCCTCACGGGCAGATCTGGGCACAGGAATCCATTCCGGATGAACCGCTTAAGAAGCAGCTTCAGTTTTCCCGCTATTACGAAAAGTACGGCCGTACCATGCTGATCGACTATCTGCATGCCGAGCTTGAAAAAAAAGATCGTATTTTGTTCGAGAATGAGCATTTTGTAGGTTTAATTCCGTTTTGGGCAGTGTGGCCATTCGAAGCCATGATTATTCCACGAAGGCATATTTCGGATATAACGGCATTAACTGATGCAGAAACACGCTCGCTGGCCGATGCCTATAAACAGCTTACGGTGATGTACGATAATATTTTCGGCATCTCCTTTCCCTATTCAGCAGGCATACACCAGGCCCCTACCGATGGCAAAGAACACCCGGAATGGGACATGCACCTGGTATTTTACCCGCCCTTGCTTCGTTCCGCAACTGTAAAAAAATTTATGGTTGGCTACGAGATGCTGGCAAATCCGCAGCGAGACATAACACCGGAAACAAGCGCTGCTCTCATGCGAAAGCTGCCTAAAGTGCATTATAAATTACAGAAGTAGCATATCCTGTATTCGTGCTTCCGAAAAGAGAAATTTGAAAAACAGATTTCTCTTTTTCTTTTCCCGAGCTATACCATCTGCATCTACGGGTTCAGAAGCACTTAATATGTATTTATTTTAATTTACCGGTTATGAATCTAGAAACGCATTATAGACAGCTCTGGCAGCAGTCGTCTCAGTCCTTCAAACAAGGACTTTTTGAGCTGGACCCGCTCCTTGATGCCTCTTCCGACCGGAGGTATGGCCTTACATTACTTCTCAGGCCAGCCCCACACGTTTTAGAAAAAACACAAGGTTTTTTAGCAGACATCAGGTTGCTAGAGCCGCATCAGTATTATTATCCTGCCTCAGATATTCATGTTACAGTGATGTCAATCATTTCCTGCTACGAAGGCTTTCTTCTTTCCTCTATCAACTTGCAAGACTATACTGAACTGGTAGCCGAAGCAGTCTCTGTTATTAATCCTTTCACTATTCACTTTAAAGGTATTACGGCCTCACCCTCTTGTATTATGGTGCAGGGCTTTCCTGCAGCTAATAGCTTAAACAAGTTTCGAGACGTTATCAGGGAAACTTTTAAAAGATCAGGCTTACAGCAGTCCATGGACCGCCGCTATACAATACAAACAGCACATAGCACAGTTATACGATTCCGCCGCCAGGTAGAACAACATGAAAGGCTTTTGCTGAAGCTGGAGGAATACAGGGACTACCATTTCGGTTCCTCAGAGATAGTGCAGGCAGAACTGGTGTACAACGACTGGTACCAAAGAAAAGGGAAGGTACAGGTATTACAAACCTTTAGATTTTAGCTTTTCTGACTTTCTGGTATACCTCCTGGGTGCTAAGTGGTTAGGAGAACCACCTCCTACTCATAATAAATTTACTCATTATCAATCCTTTAGCACAAATAAATTATTTTATTGCATTTTTATCAAAATTCATAAAACCCAATATAGATACTCTTACGTATAAGGTTTCTATAAAAACATACATCATGAATTACGGAACAGTAAAATTTTTTAATGACTCGAAAGGGTTCGGTTTTATCAAAGACAAAGATTCAAACCAAGAGTATTTTGTACACGTTTCTGGCCTCGTAGATGAGATCAGAGAGAACGATGAAGTTACTTTTGACTTACAGGACGGGAGAAAAGGATTAAACGCCGTAAATGTGAAACGCGCTTAATTAAAGATATAACCAGACAGCAAAGCCTTGTACTCAGAGTACAGGGCTTTGCTGTTTTTTAGGCGTAGAAGGTGGTTAAACCTCGCTTTATTATAGGTTTTTAATTATCTTTCGCTCAAATTTCAAAACCTAATCTATGTATACAGGAATACTGCATTTACACTCCTACATGGCTTACCTGGTTCTTACAGGCCTGGCTATTTCTATTATAGCTGCCCTGGTAGGTTATAGCAAAAACAGACCTTTTACAGATGGAGACCGAAAGCTTGGCTTACTGGGCCTTATCCCAACTCACCTGCAATGGGTATTTGGTGCTATATTGTATTTTGTTTCTCCCCGTGGTGCTTCCCTCGCCTCCGGTGAAACAATGAGTGACTCTGTTTCAAGATTGTATTTTCTGGAACACCCGCTTACCATGATTATTGCAGTTGTACTGATAACTGTTGGATATTCCAGAGCAAAACGAATGATCGGGAACCGCAAGGGCTTCTCCAGCATCTACATATTTTATGCGATTGGCCTGATTCTAATACTTGCCAGAATTCCCTGGATCTCCTGGCCTGGTAACTAAGTCATCCAGTATCATATAAAAAGCAAGAGGTCAGGCTAAAGTTGTCTGACCTCTTGCTTTTTATACTCGCTCTGCAACTGCTTGTGGTTGCTTCTTTAGCAGAACACCTCTCTGGTACTGCCGTATACCTTTTACACTTGAATGTAGAAATATGGAAATGAATGTGATTCACGATGACGATGATCTGAGGTTTTATGCCAAGCTTGGAGATGAGGAAGCAGAACTAACTTATACGTATCCCGAGGACGGTGTGCTGGACTTTGATCATACTTTTATCCCGGAAGATTACCGGGGCCAGGGGCTTGCCAATAAACTTGTAAAGGCAGGTCTGGATTATGTAAAGGAGAACAACCTGAAATTTATACCATCCTGCCCCGCAGTAGAAGCTTATACACGGAGACACCCGGAGTATAATGAATACATGAGCTGATAAAATAAAAGGCCCCGGACTGATCGACAGTCCAGGGACTTTTTATTACTACTATAGCAACAAATTTAAATGATGGTGCTTAACCCAAGTTCAATATTACTTCTGTGAGGCAAGGTTTCTGTAGCACCCTCCAGCACATAATACGCAATAAAGCTACCCACCTGGTCTGTGGTATAAGCCATCGTGGCTGCATTTAAATCCGGAGTTAATATTTTTTTATCTAAAGCATTCAATACCGCTTCTTTTACAAGCCCCGCTTCATCCTGTAAACCAAAATGCTCCAACATCATGGCAGCCGATAAGATAGTGGCAATCGGATTGGCTATATTACGGCCTTTGGCCTGAGGATAGGAGCCGTGTATCGGTTCAAAAAGTGCTACCCGGTCTCCTACAGAGGCAGAGGGTAATAAGCCTAGCGAACCCGCAATAACCGAAGCCTCATCTGATAAAATATCACCGAACATATTCTCCGTCAGAATAACATCAAACTGTTTTGGGTTCAGGATCAACTGCATGGCGGCATTGTCTACAAACAGGTAGTCAACGGCTACATCAGGATAGGTTGGAGCGATTTCCTGTACTACTTCACGCCATAAGCGCGAAGTTTCCAGCACATTGGCCTTATCTACTAAGGTTAGCTTATTACGGCGGTTTCCGGCAGCCTGAAAAGCCAGATGCGCAATCCGTGCAATTTCATCGCGGCTATAGGTACAGTGGTCATAGGCTCCATCGGCTGTTCTGCCTTTGTCGCCGAAATAGATGCCTCCTGTAAGCTCCCGGAAGAACATCATATCAGCTCCCTTTATGCGGTCGTTCTTTAACGGAGAGTGCTCTACCAGCACATCGTAAGCTGTTACAGGACGAATATTGGCATACAACCCAAGCGACTTGCGCAGACGCAGCAATCCTTGTTCAGGCCTAACTTTAGCCGACGGGTCGTTATCGTATTTCGGATCGCCGATAGCGCCTAACAAAATAGCATCTGCATCGAAACAGGCATCCAGTGTTTCTTCCGGTAAAGGTTTACCGGTGGCATCTATTGCACAAGCACCCATTAACTGGGCATCGAATGTGAACTGATGCCCAAAACGCTCTGCTACGGCTTCTAAAACTTTAATTGCCTCATTACACACTTCCGGTCCTATTCCATCTCCTGATAGAACGGCTATTCTCTTTTTTAATACGCCCATGCTCTGTTCTTTTCGTAAGCTTCGATTGCTTCTTTTTGGTTTACTAAAAAATCAATGTCATCATACCCGTTTATAAGGCACTCTTTCTTATAAGGGTCTATTTGAAAAGAAACTTTTTCATTCCAGGCCGGAACAAAAAACTCCTCATTCACCAGATCAACTACAAGTTCTGTTTCCGGGTCCAGCTCTATCTGCCTAAAAAGCCTTTCGAGCATTTCGTTTGATACCTGCAAAGGCAGCAGCCCATTATTCAGGGCGTTACCCCGAAAAATATCGGCAAAGTAGCTCGATATAACTACTTTAAAGCCAGCATCATATATGGCCCAGGCCGCATGTTCGCGGCTGGAGCCGCAACCAAAGTTTTGCCCGGCCACCAGAATTCTGCCGCTATAGCGGCTGTCATTCAGCACAAAATCAGACTTCGGCTGGTTATCGCTGTCGTAGCGCCAGTCGCGGAACAGGTTTTCACCGAAACCCTCCCTGGAGGTAGCCTTCAGAAAACGTGCCGGAATGATCTGGTCTGTATCTATATTTTCAATCGGAAGCGGAACTGCCGACGATCTTAACACTTCAAACTTTTCCATTAGTTCAGATATTGAGTTATATCCACAATCTTACCTTCTACAGCGGTTATGGCAGCCACAAGCGGACTGGCCAGCAAGGTTCTGGAGCCGGGGCCCTGGCGGCCTTCAAAGTTTCTGTTGGAAGTAGATACACAATAAGCGCCTACCGGAATTTTATCTTCGTTCATGGCAAGGCAGGCACTGCAGCCAGGCTCACGCAATTCAAAGCCAGCTTCAGCCAGAATCCGGTCAAGCCCCTCTTCTTTCGCCTGTATTTCCACCTGCTTCGAGCCCGGTACTATGATGGCCTCCACGTGCTGTGCTTTCTGCTTGCCTTTAACATAGGCAGCTACTGTACGCAGGTCCTCGATGCGGGAGTTGGTACAGCTGCCTATAAACACGTAATTGATCTCTTTCCCCAGCAGTGATTCACCTGGTTGAAAGCCCATGTACTTTAAGGATTTTTCGAAGCTTACAACCTCGTTTGAAGGCACGGTAGAGGGAATAGGCTCCGTAATAGCTATGCCCATGCCCGGGTTAGTGCCATAAGTAATCATAGGAGTTATCTCATCCGCCGCAAAGAAATATTCTTTGTCGAAAGTAGCATCTGCATCTGAATACAGGGTACGCCAATAAGCAAGCGCCTGCTCCCAACGCTCTCCCTGCGGTGCATAAGTGCGGCCTTTCAGGTAATCGAATGTGGTTTCATCCGGCGCAATCATACCTCCACGGGCACCCATTTCGATGCTCATGTTACAAACCGTCATACGGCCTTCCATACTTAACGCGCTGATGGCACTACCGGCATACTCCACAAAATAACCAGTCGCACCGCCTGTTCCCAGTTTAGAAATCACATACAGGATCAGGTCTTTGGCAGTAACACCGGCACGCACATTTCCCTCTATGGTAATACGCATTTTCTTAGGCTTACTTAAAAGCAAGCATTGCGAGGCCATTACCTGGGCTACCTGGCTGGTACCTATACCAAAAGCAATAGCACCAAAGGCACCATGCGTCGACGTATGGCTGTCGCCACAAACCATGGTCATGCCAGGCTGCGTGATACCCAGCTCAGGGCCAATTACGTGTACAATACCCTGGTTCTGGTGCCCCAGGCCGAAAAGCTCTATGTTGTGCTTGGCACAGTTCTGGGTCAGTTTATCTACCTGCGAGCGCGACAGCGGGTCCTGTATAGGCAGGTGCTGGTTACGTGTCGGAACATTATGGTCAGCAGTTGCCACAATCTGGTCTTTGCGGAACAAAGGCAGATTACGTGCTGCAATTTCATCAAAAGCCTGCGGGCTCGTTACTTCGTGTATCAGGTGCTTGTCAATGTAAAAAACATCTAAGCCACCCGGTATAGAACGCACCACATGTGCGTCCCAGATTTTTTCAAATAATGTCTTTGCCATCTTTTAGTTTGCAGCAATCAGATTCTCTTGTTCCACCAATGAATGCAAGTCTTCATCCACTACTTCTTTTTTATTGTCTGCTACCTGCAGGAAAAGCGCGTAAGCTTTGTCTAATGTTTCTTTACTGAAATCGTAGCCAATTTTCTGCAACCTGTAAGCCAGGGCAGCACGTCCGGAGCGGGCTGTAAGCACAATAGACGAATTGTCGACGCCCACATCACGCGGATCGATGATCTCGTACGTCTCACGATGTTTGATCACACCATCCTGGTGAATACCACTGGAGTGAGAGAAGGCATTTGAGCCGACAATTGCCTTGTTAGGCTGCACCGGCATGCGCATCATGTGCGAAACCAGGTTAGAGGTTTCTGTCAGTAACTTTGTATTGATGTTGGTATCCAGGTTCAGGTAAGGGTGCTGACGCATGATCATGACCACTTCTTCCAGGGCAGTATTACCGGCACGCTCTCCTACTCCGTTTATAGTACACTCAATCTGAAGCGCACCATTCATAATACCGGCAATGGAATTAGCAGTAGCTAATCCTAAATCGTTATGGCAATGG
Organism: Pontibacter sp. SGAir0037; assembly: GCF_005491705.1. Lineage (NCBI taxonomy): Bacteria > Pseudomonadati > Bacteroidota > Cytophagia > Cytophagales > Hymenobacteraceae > Pontibacter > Pontibacter sp. SGAir0037. The sequence continues at coordinate 1,837,054 of NZ_CP028092.1, forward strand.
GTAGAAAGTCGTACCTTCTCTACTCCCTTTACATTTTCGTAGAGGTATTTTATTTTAGCGCCGTACTCATGTGGCAGGCAGTAACCCGTAGTGTCCGGAATGTTTAAGACAGTGGCCCCCGCCTGAATAGCGGCTTCGCAAACGCGTGCCAGGAAAACATTGTCGGCACGACCGGCATCCTCGGCATAAAACTCTACATCCTCTACGAAGCTTTTAGCCAGCTTAACAGCAGCCACAGCACGTTCTATCACGTCTTCCTGTGTGGTGCGCAGCTTAAATTTAATATGCGATTCAGAGGTGCCAATACCCGTATGTATTCTTGGATATTTAGCTAATTTTAAAGCATCTGCAGCAACACGAATGTCATTTTCAACGGCACGGGTGAGGCCACACACAGTTGCTTCTCTGGTTTGTGCAGCAATAGCCTTTACCGCTTCGAAGTCACCAGGACTTGAAACAGGAAAACCAGCTTCTATCACATCAACTCCCAGGAGCTCCAGTTGCCTGGCTATAACAAGCTTTTCCTGCATGTTAAGTTTACAACCTGGTACTTGCTCTCCATCGCGCAATGTGGTATCAAAAATTTGTATTTTCTGTGCTGACATCTTTTATTTGATCGTTAATGCAGAAACATTTTTATAGTATTGCCTCAAATTTCCTGCTTTCAGGATGGTTTCCAAAACTATTTAAACTTTTGCCTACTATTTCTAAGTACAATTTTATAAATTATATATTATTGAATAACAAATAGATAGACAATAAAAAACTACAATGTCTAACGAAATTAATGATCCTGTTTTTCAATTAGTGAAATCTCTAACCCGCTCAGAGAAAAGGCATTTCCGTTTGTTCACAAACAGACAAGGATCTAACGAAGGTTTAAAGTTCCTGCAACTTTTTGATGCCATGGATAGCCAGGAGCAGTACGACGATGAAAAAATACTGCAACAGGTTCCGAGCATAAAACGGGTACAACTGGCTAACCTAAAGGCTAACCTGTACAAGCAGATGCTCTCCAGCCTCAGGCTCTACCATGGCAGCCAGAATATGGATATACAGCTCAGGGAGCAACTAGACTTTGCGCGAGTACTCTACAACAAAGGCTTTTACCAGCAGAGCCTTAAAATGCTGGAGAAAGTAAAATTAGCGGCCTTACAGGCACAAATGCCTCATATTGCCCTTAATGCCATCGATTTTGAGAAGCTAATCGAATCGCAGTACATAACCCGAAGTCTGCGTGGCAAAGCCGAGTCCTTATCTGAAGAAGCCATAGAAATTGCTTCTCATGTATCCCGTATTCATAGCCTGTCGAATGTGGCGCTTCGGCTGTATGGGATGTATATCAACCTGGGACATGCCCGTAACCGCGAAGATCATGATGCCATCACAGCCTATTTTAAAGCTAATCTGCCTGAACTGAACATCCGTACCGCCAGTTTCCTGGAAAGGCTTTATTACTACCAGTCGAATGTGTGGTATTATTATGTGATTCAGGATTTCAGATCCTGCTACCGCTATGCACAGAAGTGGGTAGACCTGTTCGAGGAATATCCTGAGATGAAGAACCCGCATACCACACAGTATATTAAAGGACTTCATAACCTGCTACTGGCCTTATACAACCTGCTTTATTATACCAAGTTTGTGAAGGTGCTCGATAGGCTTGAGGCTTTCGCATCTGACAAAGACAGGCGCAGTAACCCTAATACAGATGTACTGCTGTTTCTGTACATTTACACCAATAAGATCAACGCCTTTTTTATGAAAGGTAATTTTTCGGAGGGGGTGCAGCTTGTTCCGGAATTGTTAAAACTGCTCAAACAATACCAGGCACAGCTAGACCCGCACCGCATGCTGGTCTTTTACTTTAAAATTGCCAGCCTGTACTTCGGAAGCGGTGATAACCGGATGGCTATTAAGTACCTGAACAAAATTATCCACTATAAAGACATTAACCTGCGCGAAGACATCCAGTGTTTTGCCCGCATCCTGAATTTAATTGCCCATTACGATGCCGGTGATGACTATGAACTCGATTACCAGATTCGCTCGGTATACCGGTTCCTGGGAAAAATGAACGATCAGCAGCAGATGCAGGTCGAGATCTTTAAATTTCTCCGTAACCTTGGCAACATTACGCCACATGAGTTGAAAGACGCTTTCATCACTCTTAAAGAGAAGCTTATCACCATTGCTGCCAACCCTTTTGAAAGGCGGCCTTTCCTTTACCTCGATATTATTTCCTGGTTGGAAAGTAAGATTGAGAATGTACCTGTGCAGGAAATCATGCAGCGCAAGTTCAGCAACCTGAAATAGGTTTATTTTAGGTGATGTGGAAATTAGGAGATGCGCGAATGAAGGTTAACGTGCAACTGCTCCTATCATACTTACGGAGGGGCTCACACCTTTCCTTTATTCCTAATTCCGAATTCCTAATTCCTAATTCTAAATTAGTCTCTGCTTAAGCGTCAGGTAGAATTACTGAATTCTCATAGAAACAGCTTCTATGCAGTCCGAAATTCACACTTTATCAAATACAGATATTTAATTTAATATATTATTCTTGGTTTAAGAAATGAAATCATATATTTACAGCTATATTTTTAACACTTTTACAAAGTGAGGAATCACTCTTGATGTTCAATCTATAGTTATAACCTTAAATTATTTCACCTTGAATGTAGCAGTTGTAAAAGAGAGCAAGGTACCCGAACAAAGGGTTGCGCTTTCGCCGGATGTTGTGAAGTCGCTCACAAAAGCCGGTTTTAAATGTGGCATAGAAAGTGGAGCCGGTATGGCGTCAGGCTTTTACGATAGTGCCTATGAAAACGCAGGGGGCATTATTTTCCCAGATAAGACGCCCCTTCTCGGTGATGCCGATGTCCTGTTAAAGGTAAATGCACCAACACCGGAAGAAGTACTGATGATGCGGGAAGGAAGTGCCGTCATTTCATTCTTATATGCCTATACCGTACCGGAAGTCGTGGATGTTTGCCTGCAGAAAAAGATCTCTGCTTTTGCCATGGATGCCGTGCCTCGAATTTCCCGTGCTCAGAAAATGGATGCGCTCAGCTCGCAGGCAAACCTCGGTGGCTACAAAGCTGTGTTGTTAGGCGCCAATGCATTGGGTAAGATTTTCCCGCTTATGATGACGGCTGCAGGCACCATCACTCCTGCCAGGGTACTGATATTCGGAGCGGGTGTAGCAGGTTTACAGGCTATTGCCACAGCGAAGCGTTTGGGTGCGGTAGTGGAGGTAACCGATGTGAGGCCTGAAACAAAAGAGCAGGTGGAATCGCTTGGAGGACGCTTTCTGGAAGTACAGGCAGAGGGTGTAAAAACAGAGGGAGGCTATGCGAAAGAGGTATCTGCTGAATACCTTCAAAAGCAAAAAGAACTGATTTCCAAACATATTGCTGATGCTGACTTGGTAATTACCACAGCGCTGGTTATCGGTAAAAAGGCTCCTATTCTGGTTACAGAAGAAATGGTGGCCAGTATGAAACCAGGCTCTGTGATTGTGGACATGGCCGTAGAATCCGGGGGGAACTGTGCCCTGAGCGAATTTAACCAGACGGTGGTAAAGCATGGCGTAACCATTATCGGAGAGGCCAACCTGCCGGCCATGGTATCTGTGAACGCCAGCGAGCTTTACGCCAAAAACATCAGTACGCTACTCCTCCACCTGGCCGGTAAAGACGGCTTTAAGTGGGAGTTGGAAGAAGAAATCACCAAAGGCTCCCTGATCACTCACCAGGGGAAATTGGTACATCAGTTTACAAAAGAAATCTTAGCTAAAACAGTATGAATGCAGAATCACTCTTAGTACTCCTTTATGTACTGGTACTGGCCAGTTTTATTGGTTTTGAGCTTATCTCTAAAGTTCCTCCTACCCTACACACACCGCTGATGTCGGGCTCCAATGCCATCTCGGGCATTACCATTGTGGGCGCCATTGTTGCCTCCGGCTCCCTACACTGGTCGGTTAGTAAAGGGCTTGGTATTGCCGCACTGCTTCTTGCCACCCTGAATGTGGTTGGAGGCTATGTGGTGACAGACCGCATGCTGAAAATGTTTAAAAAGAAAAAATAGCAGCTCATGGAGAAAGACTTACTCATTAAAATAGCATATCTCATCGCTTCGGTGCTGTTTATTGTAGGCATCAAAATGCTGGGCAAAACTGCCACAGCACGTAGAGGCAATACCTTATCGGCAGTAGCCATGTTGGTAGCTGTACTGGCTACGCTGCTCGATAGCCAGGTTTTAAGCTTTACAGAAATCTTTGTTACCATTCTGATTGGTTCGGCCATTGGTCTTATTGCCGCCCGCCGTGTAGAAATGACCTCGATGCCGGAAATGGTAGCTATCTTCAACGGCTTCGGAGGTGCATCGTCGGTGTTGGTAGCTGCCTCAGAATACTGGAGGCTGGCCCATGAGGCGGATCTCAGCATGCCGGTAGTAGTTGGCGTAACGGTTGTGATCAGTATCATTATCGGTGCCGTCACTTTTACGGGCTCTATGGTTGCCTTTGGCAAACTGAAGGGCCTGATAAACGGGAGATCCGTTACTTTCGGGGGACAACATGCGCTAAATGCCGTTCTTTTTGTTGCCGCACTTGCGTTATCGGTTATGGTGGTACTTAATCCGAATGATGAAATCTGGATGATAGGTGTGATTGGTGTCGGGCTTTTACTGGGCATCCTGACGGTTATTCCGATCGGTGGGGCTGATATGCCTGTAGTTATTTCCCTGCTGAATTCATACTCCGGTATAGCGGCCTGTGCCACTGGCTTCGTGCTCAATAACCAGGTCCTTATCATTACAGGTGCCTTAGTGGGAGCATCTGGCATCATCCTGACGCAGATCATGTGCAAAGCCATGAACAGATCACTTATAAACGTACTATTAGGCGGCTTCGGACAGACAAGTTCGGGCGCTGCCGCTGCCGGTGGCGAAGAAATCGTTGTGAAAGAAGTAGGTGTAGAAGAAACTGCCATGTTGTTTGATTCCGCTTCTTCTGTGATTATAGTACCCGGTTATGGTATGGCAGTAGCACAGGCCCAGCACGTGGTGCGCGAGCTAACCGACCTGCTTGAAAAACGAGGGACTTCAGTTAAGTTTGCCATTCACCCGGTAGCTGGGCGCATGCCCGGGCACATGAATGTTCTGCTGGCAGAAGCAAATATACCTTATGATAAACTGATCGAGATGGACCACATCAACGATGAATTTGCCAATACAGATATAGCTCTTATTATAGGCGCCAACGATGTGGTAAACCCTGCAGCCAGAACAAATCCCGGAAGCCCGATCTTTGGTATGCCTGTACTGAATGCCGACAAGGCACGCACTGTAATTGTTTGCAAGCGAGGTATGAGTGCCGGGTATGCCGGTATAGAGAACGAGCTGTTTGGTTACCCGAACTGTCTCATGCTGTTCGGAGACGCCAAATCTTCTATGACCAAAGTGGTAAGTGAGCTGAAGGAGATGGTAACGGCTTAATTATTACAAGCGCACCTATAGCACCACTTCTTACAGCTCAATTAAAAAGAGCGGCTTCTGTTTAGCTTAGGCTAACGGAAGCCGCTCTTTTGGTTAAAATGCCTTTGAGGGAACACTCTTGAGCAATGGAACAAAAGTGATTAACTGAACGCCTGCCCTACCCGCTCCAGCAAAGCTTTCGTTTTCCGGATGCCTTCCTCTTCAGGTAAACTATCACCTTCGTACTCAATTCCCAGGTAGCCTTTGAAGCCTGCTTCTTTAATGATCTTGAGCATTCTTGGATAATCAGTTTCAACACAATTCCCCTGTGCATCAAATTCGAAAGTTTTAGCGCTCACTCCTTTTGCATATGGCATAAGTTCACTCACTCCTTTATACGGGTCATACGAATCCAGGCACTTCCCTTCCCAGAAGCCCGGGCCTTCCCGTTTTATGCAAAAATTCGTAAAATCGGCAAGTGTACCTACGTTTTTACTGTTTACCTGCTTTATCACATCGGCAAGCCAGGCCGCGTCCGACGAATATCCACCGTGGTTCTCTGCCAGTAGCGTAATACCTGCTTTAGCTGCATACTCCCCTAATTTTTCTAATCCATCCACAGCCGCTGCCTTTACATCTTCTCTTGATCCGGAACCAAAAGCATTTACGCGTACCGATTTACAGCCCAGATACCTGGCAGCATCCACCCATTTATAATGACCTTCTATAGCTTCAGCCCGCTTCTTCTGATCAGGCGTACACAGTTCCCCCTCCTGGTCTACCATCAGCAGATGATTGGTAACTCCATTGTCTTTTGACCTGGCTAAGAGTTGCCTTAAAAACTCATGATCCTTTGCCTTGTCCTGGAAAAACTGGCTCACATACTCCACGGTATCTATGCCAAACGTATTTCTGGCCATACCCGGAAAATCAAGGGTGTTCATTTTATTGCTGAACAAGGCTTTGTGCAGCGACCATTGAGCCAGCGAAATTTTAAAGAACAGCTTTTTAGGAGCCCCAGATGCAAATGCATCCATCCCTGAAACGGATAAGGCAGCAACACCTGCCGCTATACTTCCCATACGCTGCAAAAACTGACGTCGGTTTGTTGACATAGAAGGAGAGAGAATTAGATTTGAATCTTATACAACAAGGTAAATATTTTGCGGATATTTCCATACTATTACCTGCTAAAGTATAAAGCAGGATAAGCGCATCAACTAAAGCTTTTAACCTGACGCACAAAAATCTTAAAAACTGCATTGTGATAATCAGAGCATATTCCAGCAAAGACAAAGATGATCTTTTAGCTTTGATACGGCTGAACATGCCAGCTTTTTTTCATCCTGACGAAGAGCAGGACTTTAGAGATTACCTGAACCATCATGCCCGGCATTATTATGTTATAGAAGATGAAGGCATGGTTTTAGGTGCCGGCGGAATTAATTATTTCGAAGATGATGGAAGTGCCAAGTTATCCTGGGATCTTGTTCACCCTGATGCACAGGGCAAAGGCTATGGCAGCCAGTTGGTTCATTTCCGAATAACAGAAGTGAAAACACAGCCCGCTATAAATCTACTAATTGTCAGAACTTCGCAGCTAGTTTATAAATTTTATGAAAAGGCAGGATTTAAGCTCGTCAGGAAACAGAAAGACTACTGGGCCGAAGGCTTTGATTTGTACCAGATGGAAATGAAACTCAGGTAGCCCTTGGCAGATCCTGCTTCAATTCATCGGAAAACTTTCTAGCTGCAACTACGCCCGGCGTGTTCAATATTTCTTCAGGATCAGGTTGTATCTGGTCTGCTTGTATACTGAACCCCTTTTTTCCCGGCCCATAACCAGAGTATGATCAGAATAATCTCCAGAACCCCGTCGAGCATATACACATTTCTAATCCGATCTATCAGGCTATAGTAGAAATCAATATAAGCCATACCGGCCGCGCCTCCTATTCCCAACCACTTTATCTCGGGTGTCACTCTTCTCCTGACAGCAGCAAATAAGAGCACAAGTCCTATTACCACAAGCAGGATGCTAACGGTGCGCACCAGCCACAAATCCACTTTAGGGCCTGTTACCCAAATAAAACTCGGCATATGAATCAATGGCCAGACGCCGGGTACGGTCCAGTAAAGTCCCTGGCATAAAGCTATCCATTCAGCTCTTTTCATACAGTAGTTTCAGGTATAATGTTAGATTAAGGCTGCTCTCTTATAAGTGCAACTGGTCGTAAGTAGGGATATCATATTTTTCACCTCTCGAAAGCAAATGCACTTTTAAATCGCATACCGTAAAAGGCTCACCCGTATTTATCTCGTAAATATTCGTGCGCGAAATGTCCATGCCATCTACAATAGTAACCAGGCCGCTTCCCAGTACTTCAAGCTTATAGCCATCGGTTACATAAATAGCGGTATCCTCTTCCAAGCCTATGCCTATACACCCAGGGTTGGTAGCAATAGCCTGTGCCATGCGCACAATTCTTCCTCTTTGGATAAAGTGAGTATCTATGGCTACATCTCTCAAAAACTCCAGTCCTGTGGTAATACGGACATCTCCTTTAATATAACCACCCACTGTTTCTCCCTCGTAGATCATAGGAGTAGATAAAGCAGCAGCCCCGGCACTTGTACCGGCAATTATTATTTCATCGTAAGTAAAACGCTCTTTAATCAGCTCCAGTACAGGTGATCCTCCCAGTATAGAAGTGAGCCGGAGCTGGTCGCCACCTGTAAACATAAATCCAGCCGCATGTTCTACCATTGCGCAAAAGGCAGGATCTTTGCACTGAACCCTGTTCCTTATATCCATTACCTCCAGGTTTTTTAAACCCAGGCTTTTGAACACGTCTACATAATCCTGGGTGATTTCTTCTGGAACTGTAGATGCAGTGGGTACAATAACAATTTGAGGATCATTGCCTTTCAGATCATGCACGAACCGCTTTAGAATTTCTTCAGCTATAAATCCGGAATTTCTTTTTTGCTCTTCTTTGAGCTCCATATTTCCTTTATCCTCTTTCCCTCCTATTGCTATAAGTTTTCCTTTAGGAAATGGAGCTTCTTTATGGTGTTCATGTCGCTTTGATACTTGCCTTTTAGCCATATTTGAATTGGTTTGATAAAAATACTGTAAGTGCTATAGACTTTAGCAGATACAGCAGTAGAGCTTTTCATTAGTTTCCGCTACTTCTCCAAATATTTACTCCTAATAAACACTGCTTTTATACGGTTACAGGTACAGTAGAAGTAACTACAGTTAACTTATTTACTGCTAAAGCAGCATATGCATTCCTTGGTTATGCTACATCCTGTGCCAGGTTTCTGCAACAAAAAAGGGACAAACGCCTACACTTAGCGAATGACCCTGATCAGGCATGGTTAAGGCTACCCCAAGCACCCAACAGGGGTAGCCTTCCATACTTGTAAAGCAGTTCTTCTACCTGTTCAGACAGATAAAAATTGATGCTTACCTATTTAGTAATAACTCAACCAACCAATAGCTACTCCCAATAAATAAACGCTTTACAGTTACAGGACTATACGCACCGAAAAGGCTTTGGAACAAGCGGCATACTTTAAATAAGCATATACGCGTTTAAATACTAGTTAATACGGTACATAAGTATAAATACGCACACACCTGATCTGGCAAGGAAATACAGATTCAAGAAAAAGAATATTTTTTAGAATGCTTGCAACCATCGGAGCCAGGCTTGGGTCTTACTTATGCATGTTGTAACTTACTGCAGCAAGTAATACCAATCATTTTACTCAAACTTAATTTAAACTAAATTTTACTTTTCTATGCGTAAATTTTTTAATCGAATGCCCTTAAAAAAAACGGCCCTTTTTTTACTCAGCTTTGTAGCTGTTTCTTTTACCTCCTGTATGAATGATTCTGAGGCTCCGGCACCGGCAGAGTATTCTTATGCATCTTTTTACCAGGCCTCACCCGATGCCCAGAATTTTAATATACTGGTAAACAATGTACGTGTAAATAATGATTTGTTCGGATACTCGAAATTTTATATCTATCAAAACTTCACGCCCGGAACATATAACTTTAAATTCTCCCCTGCTACAACAACTGATCCAGGACCTTCCGTTGAAAAGTCTGTTTCTCTTGAAAAAGATAAAGTTTACTCCATTTTTACAATAGGGCTGAGAAGCCAGACGGCAGCATCAGGTAAAGGTCAGGAAGTGTTGGTGGTAGAAGATGAATTAGAGATTCCTGCAACGGGTAAGGCTGGTATCAGGGTTATTCATCTTTCACCGGATGCACCAAGTGTGGATATCAAGACTGTAGGCACAACTCCTAACACGCTATTCTCTGATGTAGCATACAAAGAAGACACTGATTTTATGGAGGTAAACACAGGCAATGTTAAGCTTAACCTGGTGCATTCAGAAACAGGCGAAGTTTTATTTACTACACCAAATGAGCTCACGCTATCCGAAAAACAAATTTATACAATTATTGTAAGAGGGATGGTGACTCCTCCGGCCAATAACACAAACAGCATTAACATACAGTTATACAGGAACTATCCTGACAGATAAATAACATTTATTAAAACCACCACTAAACAAGAACGCCAGCAAATATTTGCTGGCGTTCTTGTTTAGTGGTGGTTTGTTTAACTATCAACTTGCTTATACTATCATTTTAAACCAGGGGTGCAGCTTATTTTCAGGATATAAACAAGAGCTGAGAAAGAAGCCGGTTTAATTACAAAAGCAGCAAAAGGCAACAGACTTCTGCACTACATTAGATTCTGTTATTTTTTATGTGAAAACAGCCAGGGGAGCAACTCAGGCTCTTTAAAGGCATAGTCCCAGCTGTTATGGTTCACGCCGGGATATACAGTAAATTTAACGTTACCTCCAGCTTTCTGAACTGCCTCCACCATAACCTCTGACTTCTCTACCGGAACAACACCATCCACTTCTCCATGAAACACCCATAGCGGCACACGCTTTGCATATTTTTTAGCACCATCAGGATGACCACCGCCGCAAATCGGAAAAGCAGCAGCAAACTTCTTTGGCTTCCGGCGAAGCAATTCAAAAGTTCCCATGCCGCCCATTGATAAGCCTCCAATATAAAGCTGCTTCTTGTCTACTGAACCTGACTTTTCCAGTTCGTTTAAAAGGCCCAGCAGCGACTTCATGGCTTTGGTAGGTTCACCCGATTTCTGCAGATAATGAAAGCTTCGCTTTCCATTCTCGTCTGTTACAATGTTCACGTTTGACCAGTAAGAGTCTTTCGGACATTGCGGAAACACAACTATAGCAGGATATTGCTGCCTGTTCTGCGGCTCCAGGAATAACGTAGCGCCATATACCAGCTGCGACTCATTGTTATTTCCACGCTCCCCGGCACCATGTAAGACCATCACTAAAGGATATTTTTTTGCCGGATCGAAATTTTCGGGATACAGAATGCGGTAAGGCAGACTATCGGCTTTGGCAACATATACTTTTCGCTGGTACATTTCCAGGTCCTGCGCCAACCCTCGCTGCAGGAAAAACATGCTTAAAAGCAGGAGAACAACTGTTTTCTTCATTAGTGGAATTCTTAGTTTATCAGGAATAATGGAATAGTATAGGTAAAACAAATAAATTAGTTTGTCAAGTTATCATGTAGCTGCCTTACTGCAATGTTCCGGAAGCGATGTACCGCACCCGGTGCCCAGGATTCAAGGCCATTCCAGTCGAAAGCAGCAGGAGAGAACAGAGCCGTCCAGTGCGATTGAAACCCAATCATGCCCTCTGTTGCTTCGGCCGGGAAATCATTTGCCGGCTGCACCACGTCCCACATCTGCACACCGTTAATCCAGAGGGTTATGTGAGGTATGTCTCCTACCATGCGTATCCGGAACGAATTCCAATCGTTAGCTTTCCAAACCTTATCACGCCCTGCCGTTTCAGCCCCTTTGCTCACAGGCATGCGCTCGCCCAGCAGATAACCCGTACTGCCAGCTGTTTCGTCTAGCTCAATCTGGTAAGCTATACCGCTTTCGGACGAACGGATGAAAATGCCCCCATTGGAAAAAGAGTCTATTTTAGCCTCCAAATACAACTCAAAGTTTTTATACTTCCTGTCAGATAAAAGCACACCGCCCTGTCCGTATGGCTGTTGCCTTAGCACAATTGCTCCATCTTCTACCTGTACATCAGGGGTTGTGCCTTGGTGCGTGGTTCTGCTGATGTGCCAGCCTTTCAGGTTTTTGCCGTTAAAAATAGGTTTGAAGCCATCAGGAACCTGAGCCTCTGCAACATGCAGGCAACAGATAAAAGCAGCCAGGCTACCGTAGCGTTTCAGATATCTTTTCATGCTAATTTCCCTGTTTCTTTACTTCCATTACAAGCCTGAAACCAACATCAAATCCGTTCCCTGGTCCTGCAGCGTGCGTCATATAAGTAGCGTTTTTCACATCACCTGTAAAAGAAGCTCCTTTAAGTACATGCACTTTACCTGAAGTTGGAGGTACGGGATCCGCAAAAATTTTTTCGTTGTAATAGTCCTGCACCCACTCCCAAACATTTCCCAGCATATCGTACAGCCCCCACGCATTCGGTTTCTTCTGTCCGGCTTCTAGCGTAGTTTTACCGCCTAACACTGCAGTAGCTCCAATTTCTGACCAGGCAATATCATCTTCTGCCCCTGCTCTGGCAGCATATTCCCATTCAAACTCACTTGGTAAACGATAATGGTGCAATTTGTCGAGCTTATTCAGCTTTTTTATGAAAGCCTGCGTTTGCTGCCAGGTAATATTCTCTACAGGGTGTTTAGCAGCATTTCCTGTTACTTTTTCGCCCTGAAAAAAAGCAGGGTTCTCTCCCATTACTTTTAGCCACTGCTCCTGTGTTACCTCAAACTTACCTATATAAAAAGCCTTCTCTATGCTAACAGGAAAACCAGGCCTTGCAGCCTGCTGTGCCATTTCATGGGCAAGCTGATATACAGTGTCTGGCAGACTTCTGCGGTTTGGATCTTGCCGCTGCGGTTTTCCGACAGTTGGCTGATACCTGCCGACTACCATACTCCCGGGCCTGATCAGTATAAACTCTATTCCGAGACTATTGGTATAGGTAGCCTCCTGTGCATACAGCCCACTCCCACAGGCAAGGCAAAAAAACAGCAGTAATAGGGGCAACTTCAGTTGTATCGGCATCAGATATAAATTTAGCAGTTACTTCTTTGCATCTGAATCTTCTCCCTCTCCCCAGTTGGTCCTTTCGGCACGCCCCAGTTTGAAAATCTCCAGCATCTGCAGGGTCATCCCTTCCGGAATAGTGGGTGTGTTGGCTCTGACAGTCTTTACTTCTCCCGGTGTAACAATTGAGGCGTTGTTGCCTAACTCACTGCTGTTGCGGATGTAGCTTACCACTGCTGCAATCCATTCATCATCCTGGTGCGACATGCCCGGCATCATATTCGGATATGTTTTCCCGTCGACGGGTCCTCTCAAGCCGTTCAGCATTAACTGCAGCAGCAGGGTCTTATCTCCTTTTACACGCGGTGAACCAACCAATGGAGGTGCAGGCATTTCGTCTCCGCCTAACTGGCGGCCCCGGCCATCTGCACCATGGCAGTTCGAGCATAGTTGCTTAAAGATTGTAGCGCCATTCGTTACCAATTCTCTATCAGCAGGACCAAGATTCCGCGTTCTTTCGCGCTCTGCCGCCAGCACTTTCTGAGTTTCGGCAAAGGTCTGGTAAGAATACTGCATAAGCTCATTATCAGGATTTTCTGCCAGCAACTCTTTTACTGTAGCCTGTGCTTTTCTGGATATGTTACCTCGCAGCGATAGCATTAGCTGAATGCGCACCTCTGCACTGGCATCTTGCTTTAAAGCGGCTACACGGTCTATAACTTCCTGGTCGTTTTGCTTTATAAAAAGTTCGCTTACCCAGACAGCGGTTTTCCGAACCTGTGGATCCGGATCGGCAAAGGCGCTGAACAAGGTTTTCTTATCTATCGCCTCCATTCCCTCCAGTGTCCACAGCGCATGGATGCGGGCCAGCGCGTTCGACTTCTCTTTTGAAGAACCGCTTTCTCCTAAAGCCATTTGCTTCAGAGCTGGAATAACAGAGCGGTCGTTCCGTACAATAAGCAGTTGCTGCGCATTGTCGCGCCACCAGCCATTCGGGTGATACAGGTGATTTACCAGTTGGGCTGCCGGCTCATTTAACATGTTTGGCTTTTTCTGATCCGGTTTAAAATCTTCGTGCACCACACGATAGATGCGCCCCATTCCCCTGTTCTTATATAATTCTTTATCCTGTATAATTTTGTGCAGGTATGTACCGGGGCCCGACCATTCGCTTTCCTGTATAATGCCATGATACATATCTACAATGTAAAAGGCACCATCCGGTCCGGTATAGGTATTGATCGGGCGAAAATTCATATCCGCTGAAGCCAGCCAGTCTTTCTCCCGGTACACATTATCGATGTAATTCTTACCGTCTCTGTTTGTAACTCTGCCTCTCTTGATGATTCTGCCAACCGGTTCAGGTATAAAGTAATCGCCCTGCATATCGGCGGGTAAGCGGTCGCCCCGGAAAATAGATTGACCGCAACCGGAGGTAAAATGGCTCAGGGTGCTGTCTGGCCGCAAAGCATCAGGGCCGCCTTGTGCATCTATGGTACCGATAACAGGCCAGGGCACCGCAAATTCAGGAGTATATTGATCTTTGAAGTTAAGGGCTCCGTAGGCTGGCATTTGCTGAATCTGAACTGCCGGCAAACCAGGCCCAGCCTCAGAATAAAACAACTGCCCGTAGTTGTTGGTTGTCATCCCCCACTGGCCAATCATATTGTCTACCAATGTATCAGCTACCAGCGCACCATTCTTATACTTGAATCTGAGGTTGTCGCGGGAGGGGTAAATCCAGTTGTCCAGGTTCCAGAGCAAGCCGCCATTCTGATGCTCCAGGTTCCGTACGTCCAGCACATCATTCCGGAAAACGATTTTCTTTTCGTCAGCTTTACCGTCGCCGTTGGTATCGCGGTAGCTCCAGATATGCTGCACATTTGTTTCCTGCACCAGCACCTGATCGCCAACGGGAAGCACTACACGGGGCAGCAACAGGCTGTCGGCAAAAATGGTGGCTTTGTCCATCCTGCCGTCTCCGTTGGTATCTTCCAGCAGCTTTATCCTGCTGGTTTTCTCAAACTGGCCGGTTCCTTCGGCATCCTTCATGTAGGTGTTCATTTCAGCCACATACATTCTACCGTTACCGTCCCAGGAAATAGCCACCGGTTCCTGCACCATCGGCTCGCTTGCCACCAACTCTACCCGATAACCAGGAGGCAGCTGCATTTTAGCTATACTCTCTTCCGGCGATAAAGGAGTAGCAGGCGGATTCTGATCAACTACTTTTCGCTCGAAATCTTCCTCACCAGAAGAAGTTATTCCAGAACCACAACCTGTCAGCCAGAAAAGTGCACAGGCAGCGTAAAGAGCTACCTTCTTTTGTTTCGAAATAATGTTTAAACCTGCTCTCAAATACATGTGTATATTTTCTCCGCTAGTTCTTCTAGAATTTTGAATGATCAGCAAGGGCCTGCTTTAGTTAAAACAGGCCCTTGCTGCATGATCTTAAGCCTCCCGGTTAGGAGATGCCGCTTTATTCTCCCTGAACTGTAAAGTCTGCTTCCTGTACCTGGGCTGAATTGGTGCCTACAAACACTTTAAAAGCCCCCGGCTCGAGCACCTGCTCCAGTTCATAATTGTAGAACATTAAGTCTTCAGGTGTAATTCTGAATGTAACTGTTTTACTCTCTCCCTTCTTCAGGAAGATTTTCTGAAAGTTTTTAAGCTCCTTTACAGGCCGTGTTACAGAGCCTACCACATCCTGCACGTACAGCTGCACCACTTCCTCGCCATCGTAGTTGCCGGTATTCCGGACGTCTACCTTCACCTCCAGCGCCTCATTGGCACGGATGGTCGTTTTGCTCAGTTGCGGTTTGGAGTAGCTGAAAGTAGTATAGCTCAATCCATAGCCAAAAGGATAAAGCGGCTCATTGGTTACATCCATATACCGCGACTTATACTTATCGAGCAGTTCCCCGTTGAACGGACGACCTGTGCTTTTGTGGTTATAATAGATCGGCACCTGCCCAACTACCTCCGGAAATGTCATGGTGATTTTACCAGAAGGGTTGTAGAGGCCGAAGAGCACATCGGCAATAGCATTGCCGCCTTGCGTACCCGAGAACCAGGTCTGCAGAATAGCATCTGCGTTTTTATCTTCCCAGCTCAGCGCCAAAGGTCTGCCGCTCATCAGCACCACCACCATCGGTTTACCGGTTTTCTTCAGTGCTTTCAGAAGTTCCAGTTGCTGGCCCGGTAAAGTAATATCTGAACGGCTGGCGGCTTCCCCGCTCATCCCCTGCGATTCTCCTACCACGGCTACCACAACATCAGAATTGCGGGCTACCTTTACCGCCTCCTGTATCATTGCTTCCGCTGAACGTTTGTCTATATCGAGTTCTCCTCCATGTGCGTTCAGGCGGCTGATCATCTGCTGATCGTCTGCAATGTTGGCTCCTTTAGCGTAGTTGATCTTAACTTTATTGCCAACCACGTTACGTATCCCCTGCTCTACCGACACAGCCTGTTTCCAGTCGCCGGCACCGCTCCAGTTACCGATCATGTCCCGTTGACTGTTAACCAGCGGCCCCACCAGTGCAATAGAACCAGCCTGCTTTAAAGGAAGTATGTTGTTCTGGTTTTTCAGCAATACCATGGTTTTACGGGCTATATCACGGGAAGCATCCACGAATTCCTTTTTCATGATGGTGCTGGTAGCACGGCTTTCGTCGGTATAGCGGTACGGGTCTTCGAAGAGGCCCAACTTGTATTTTGCTTCCAGAATGCGGCGAACGGCCGTATCCAGTTCTTCCATAGTTACACGGCCTTCCTGCACAGACTTGTTCAGGTTGTTCAGGAATACCTCCCCTACCATATCCATGTCAGTACCTGCTTTCAGGGATAGTTCACCAGCTTTTGCCTCGTCGCCCACACCATGTGCTACCATTTCATTAATGGCGGTATAGTCTGTTACCACAAAACCGTTAAAGCCCCACTGCTTGCGGAGCAGGTCAGTCATCAGCCATTTATTTCCAGTGGCAGGAATACCATTAATCTCGTTGAAGGATGTCATTACTGTACCGGCACCGGCATCTACAGCCGCTTTGTATGGCGGCAGGTACTCCTGGTACATGCGATGCATACTCATATCTACAGTATTATAGTCGCGGCCGGCTTCTGCAGCGCCATAAAGGGCAAAGTGCTTTACACAAGCCATAACCGTGTTAAACTTTGCCAGGTCATCGCCCTGATAGCCTTTCACCATTGCTTTGGCCACCTGTGCTCCATACCAGGTATCTTCGCCGGCCCCTTCGGCTACACGTCCCCATCGCGGATCACGGGCAATATCTACCATCGGCGAGAACACCCAGTTCAGGCCATCGGCACTAGCCTCTTCTGCGGCAATACGTGCACTGGTTTCGATGGCATTCAGGTCCCAGCTGGCAGCCAGACCAAGTGGAATCGGGAAAATGGTTCTGTGCCCATGTATAACATCGTAACCAAACAGCAAAGGAATACCCAAACGTGTTTTTGTGACTGCCATTTCCTGTAATTTACGGGCAGCTAAAGGCGTAAAAGTATTAAACACGCCTCCAATCAGGCCTTTTTGTATCTTCTCATCCACATTCTCGCTCACAATTGGCCCGGTAACATCAAACCCGACTGCCGCCAGGTTCAATTGACCGATCTTCTCTTCTACTGTCATTTTAGCTATCAATTCACTGATAAACCTGTCCATTTCAGGATCAGCAGTTGCACTGGTAGCGGTTGGTGTTACCGTAGCTGTTGTTGAAGCAGAAGTATTTGCATTATCCGGCTGTGTTACGTTTTGTGAACATGCCATGCAGGCCAGGATGAGGAAAGCGGTATTAAATTTTTTCATTCTCTATGGAAGGATTAGCAATTGCTAAAAGGTTAGTAAATAATTCTAATTAAGTTTCGGACTTTCAAAGCCAAGTTTCTTTAGGCCGGACTGTACTTCAGGACAACTCATGAAAAGATCCCAGAGCAATCCGCTTCGCTGGTTCTCGATCATCACCACAATAGGTCCCTGGTCTATGCCCAGGTAGCGTGGCGGGTTCCAGTTTTCTTTAAGGCTATAGGCATCGTAAAAGCCATACTTGCCCCACATTTTATCACCCAAATCTTCGTAAAGATGCCGGATAACCTGCATCGATTCCTTTGGTGTATAAGGATAGGACGAAAGAGCCGCTGTAGGAGAAATTACTCCCAGATCTTCCTGCGGGCTGTGCCCTGCATAACCTCTCGGAGAGTAGCTGGAGGTAAAGCCCCAGGCATTTGCGCCATAGCCTTCAAAATTTTTAGGATTATCGATAGCATATGCCCGGTGAATGAGGGTGTGATTTACATTATGCTGCCAGTAATCTGCATAGCGGTCTTTAAGGCCGCGCGGGTCCAGACCTAGGTAAGAGTAATGAGCCCAGAACAAAGGCCCGACTCCCCCCTGCTGCCCGTTATGTTCTAAAGCGATCTTGTACCCGTAACGCTCTGTATTGTTTTTAATAGCTCCGTTTCTGGCCCATCCTTCGTGGTAAACTTCAGCGGGAATTGTATGTGTGGGAGAAGCAGCCGCCAGTACATACATGATCAGGCACTCATTGTACCCTGACACTGCAAAGTTCATTTCCCAGCCATAGCTAGGTGACCAGTGCCAGTAGAGTGCATTTGTGTTATTTCGGTACCAATCCCACTCAACCCCTTCCCAAAGTCTGTTGATTTGTGCTGCCAGTGCCTTCTCCTGTGCATTTCCATCAGCAAAATATTGCCGCACACACAGAAGCCCCTGCACCAAAAAAGCAGACTCTACCAGGTCGCCGCCATTATCTTTCCTGCTGAAGGGTTTTACTTTTCCTGTTTCCCCCTGTATCCAGTGCGGCCAGGCGCCATGAAATCTGTCGGCTTTCTCCAAATAGTTGATTGCCTTCTGTAAACGCTGAAAGCCTTCTTCGCGCGTAATAAAACCCCGCTCTATCCCGACCAATATGGCCATCACACCAAAACCAGACGCCCCTGTGGTTATTACATTCTGATCGTTTTCAGGATAATGATCATCCAAATGTATACGTTCTCTCGCCAGGCCAGAAGTTGGTTCAGCTCCATCCCAGAAATACTGAAATGTGTTTTTCTGTACCAGCGTCAGCAGTTGCTCGTCGCTTAGCCGAGCTGTGGATTCTTCTGCTACGGCTGTAGACTGTGCAGGGCTTTGGTTACAGCTGTTCAAAAACAGCGCGCCTGACACAAGCAAAGCCTGTGCAGCCACAGTAGCATATTTTTTAAAGGCTGTGTTTGATTTCGTAGTGTTAAGTGTATTGTTCATTTTTATATTTTCTATAGATTCGGACTCTGAAACCCGAGCTCACGCATGCCTGTTTTCACTTCAGGGCAACTCATAAATAAATCCCATAACAAACCACTGCGGTAGTTTTCGATCATGATGATAATGGGCCCCTGATCAATGGCCAGAAAAGAATCAGCAAACCAGTTGTGGTGCAGCGAAAAGGCATCTACAAAGCCATATTCCTTCCAGATTCTGTCTCCCAGTTTATAGTAGAAAAACTTCAAAGCCGCCATCGACTCGGCTGGTGTATATGGGAAAGAAGATAGAGCCGCAGTAGGTGAAATAACACTATTGTCATTGTTCGGCTCATGGGCCATATATCCGTTTATATCATCGCTGGCAGTAAGGCCCCAGCAAGAGGCACTATAGCCGTAGAAGCCTTTCGGGTTTGCCTTGCAGTAGTTATAGTTAATTAAACTGTGGGCCTGGTTCTGGGTTTTATACTGTGCATAAGCATCAGCAAGGCCATTCGGATTGATACCCAAAAACGAATAATGGGAAAAGAATAGCGGGCCTCCATTCGCCGGACCTAACGGCAATGTAATTCCCTGATACGTATTTCCATTACGCATACCACCACTCATGGCCCAGCCTGCATCATAAACTGATTTAGGTATGGCATGTGTAGGAGAGGCAGCAGCAAGTACATACGTTACCAGTGCTTCGTTCCAGCCTTTCACAGGCATGTTCATTTCCCACTGGTAGTCAGGGCTCCAGTGCCAGTATAGCACCTGCTCATTGCTTTTTCTGAAGAAGCTCCATTCCACTTCCCTCCATAGTGTGTTGATATCCGCTCGAAGAGCAGCTTCAGCAGGATCTGTGCCATTGAAGAATTGCCGCGCGGTCAGCAAACCCTGCATCAGGAAAGATGTTTCCACGAGGTCTGCGCCATTGTCTTTGCTACTGAAAGCAATGGCCGCTCCTGTACTGCCGTTCAGCCAGTGCGGATAAGCACCATGAAAGCGCTCGGCCCTGTTTTTCAGGAAGCCGACAATTTTTTGCATTTGTGCAAGACCTTCGCTCCTGCTGATAAAGTTGCGGTGAACGCCCGTTACGATAGCCATAGCTCCAAAACCGGATCCACCTGTTGTTACCACATCGCCTGAAGTGTTACGCTCCCGTGCCAACCCGCTTACAGGATGGGCAAAATCCCAGAAATATTTGAAAGTTTGTCTTTGAACAAGAGTTAAAAGCTCCTCATCCGAAATAACCGGAAATTTATTTGTGGAGTCTATTCCGGTAGATAAAGTTAGACTGATTGCTGATCTTAATTTACCCTGTGCTTCGGAAAGCAATTCATTGGAAACATTTACAGAAAACTTCGATAGCGGTGCCAAAGGAGTTTTAGGCTGTATGACAACTGTTTTATTCCCGTTTTCTAAAGTTGAATTATATTCTAAAGCCGTACCTGCCTGAGTTTTCATAGAGATACTCGTTGCTATGGACGCTTGACTGACAGGTTCCGCAAAAGAAAATTTGATGGCAGGAGACAAACTGATATAGTCGTAGGTAAAGCTGTTATTGCTTTTTCCATTTACACTTATTCCTGTATAATTGAAAGAGGCTGCCGGACCCGGTGTATCATTTTCTTTATTACAGGAACAAAGCATCCCCGACAGAAAAACCAGTCCTATAATAATTTTGTTGATCATAGCGAATAATTTGTAAGAGAGAGAAGTATAGCCCTTTAGAAAAAACAGGCGTGGCCTTCATAGGTAGTATGAAGGCCAGCCCTTACTTAATCAACTTTACCTTTTTGCTGTATACAGCGTGTTTATTTCATCATCAGTCAGCACTGTTGTGTATACTCTGAACTGATCCAGCATTCCAGTATAGCGAAGCATCCAGGCATCAGCCGGAGCTTTGATATTTATATGCTGCTGATACGCGCCGATTACAAACTTTGAAACATTTCTAAAGGCTAACGGTCCCAAAGGATTTGCGCCATTCTTGCGGTCTGTATTAGATGCACCTAGGTTGAGTTTTTGGCCATCTATGTACATAGAGAATTTAGAGGTAGTCTCATCATATGAAAAAGCAACGTGTTTCCATTTGCCGTACATATCTGGTAAACGGGCAGGATGGGTACCTGAACCTGAAAATTCAACCCACTGTCCATTAAAGAAAATTTTCATTAGCATAGAGTTATCCGCTGCATTGTTATTTCCTTCAATGATGGCAAACATATTGCCCCAGAAGTCATCTGTATTTGGCATCATAAAAATACTTTGTGCGCCTCCTACATGTTTTTCCGTATTCATCCAGAAGGCAACGGTAAAGCTGGTCATCTCGGCCAGTTTACCAGCTGATGGATATTCTATATGTCCGTTAGAGGCTCCTTTATAAGCTCTCCCGCTAACACCCTCAACGTAGGTAATATTAGTTGCTGTACCTTTTACATAGTGTATACTATCTATAGCACTGTTTTCGAAGGTTATATACCGCTGTAGAGGCCCATTTAATTTTTCCAGATCGTCTGGTATAATGTTCATTTCTGGCCTGTCCATGTCCTGGCAGGAAGTTAGTATGCCCAGGCTCATACATACACCAACAAAAAGAGTATGTAAGATGCTATTATTTCCTTTCATAAGAAGTAATTTTTGAATTAACGTCTCCGTATTTTTTACAAGTTAGTAATTTGGATTCTGCACCAGAACACCACCAGATCTGTCGATCTCAGGCTGTGGAATAGGTAAATAGCGGTTTCTAACCTGATAACCTGTTTTGCCAGCTGCATGCAGTACCTCCACATCAACTCCCCATCTCACCAAATCAAAGAATCGTTCATTTTCCATACCTAACTCGACTCTTCTTTCGTGACGGATAGCTTCTCTTAGCTCCACCTGATCTGTTGTTGTAACTTCTGGAAGAACATTACTGTTGTTTCCTCTCGCACGTGCTCTTACCATTTCCAGATAAGAGAGTGCATCAGCCGTATTTTGTGCACCTCCCAACTCATTGGCAGCTTCAGCAGCCATTAGCAGTACATCGGCATACCGGATAATTCTTACATTCATCCACTGCCCGAAGCGATTGGCTACTTCTTGCCTTATTCGAGGATCAGTATATACTTTTTTATTCCAGTAAGGCCTTGGTACAGTGGCTGTAGCTGCTGGCACTGTTTCTCCATAAGGTTGGTTTACCCGGCCAGAGTAAAGTAGAGTGGCATCTTTACGGGGATCCCCTGCTTCGAAAGCAGCTGCAAGTGATTCGGTTGGCGTATTCCAGCCCCAGCCTAAATCCCAAACTCCAGCGCCTCTAACACCCTGTACCTGAGCATAAGCCACACCGAGGTTAGTAAGATTTTGAGTGTAAATAGCTTGTATCTCAAAAATAGATTCGCTTGAGTTTTCACCTGTTTCTCTGAAAATTCCTTCATAAGAAGCATTTAAGCTGTAGGGCCCACCTATTACCATTTTAGCTGAAGTAAGTGCTGCTCCCCAGTTCTGCCGATACAGATAGGTTTTCGCATGCAGGGCATGAGCGGCATAATTTGTCAGCCTTCCGGTAAAACGCGCATCCCATGAAGCAGGAAGTACAGCAGAGGCTTCCTGTAAATCAGCATCAATCTGAGCATAAATTTCGGCCACAGTAGATTTTGGAACATTTGCCTGTGATTCTTCTGTAACTCTAAAATTTATAAGCGGAACTTCGCCAAATGCTCGCACCAGATTAAAATAGGCGTATGCTCTGAGAAACTTTGCCTCGGCTCGGTTTACAAGTGTAGCCTGATCAGGGTTTTCCAGCTCATTAGCAGCAGTGATAACATTATTGGACAGTGAGATCAGATTATAATGACCTGTCCAGTAATTATTTATTAACCAAAAATCTTTATTGTATTGGAAATTATCAAAAATATTTTCTGCATCGATACCATCACTCACAGAGCTGCCTTTATCTGCATCGTCGGACCTGATATTGTGTACTGCTATAAACGGTAGCCCACCAACACCTTCATTTCTTAAACCAGCATAGGCCGCAAATACCTGGCTTTCGAGGGAGCCACTTGTTAAATCATCTTCTGTATATCTGCCCAAAGGTTGACGATCGAGGAAATCATCTCCACAACCTGTTAAAGTTAAAGTACAGGCAATGGCGGGTAATATAGCCCAGGTTTTAATTTTATATATGCTTTTCATAAATCTTCTTTGTCTGTATTAGAAATTAACATTGATACCGGCTGTATAAATGGCTGGTATTGGGTATGAACCGTTGTCTACACCAAAAGAAGTAGCGCTTCCTCCAAACTCAGGTGTATAGCCTGTCGTCCTTTTAAAGGTAAGCGGGTTCTGAGCATTAAGGTATACCCGAAGCGTTTTTAGGCGAATGGCTTTAAGCAGATCAGCGTTGAAGTTATAACCTAGTTGCAAATTTCTAATTCTGAAAAAACTGCCATCCTCTATGTAGTAATTAGAAACCATGTAGTTATTGGCACGGCCTGTGTGCAGAATAGGCTCCCAGTTAGAAGTTCCTATGCCGTTCCAACGATCCATTCTGTAGGTAGGATAGTTAAATTGGGCAAAAGTGCTACGACCAAAGTTTCTGAAAATCTCATTTCCATATACACCCATAAAGTCAGCACTTAAATCAAAGCCCTTATAGCCTATACTTACAGAAGCACCATACGTAAAATCAGGTGTAGGATTACCAATCATGGTTCTGTCATTTTCATCGATAATACCATCACCATTCACGTCTCTGTATTTGATATCTCCTGGTTTTACCTCATGTAAGGTATTAACAGGTGATTGTATGATTTCCTCGTTCGTCTGGTAGATGCCATCTGAAATGTAGCCATAGAAGTAGCCTATTGGATAACCTGCCTCCGTTCTGGATGGGTCCTGCACGATGCGATATCCTGTGTTAGCCAGTGATAAAACGTTATTGTTGATGGTGGTCAGGTTACCGCTGATAGAGTAGCTCCAGTCGTTGCCGATTTTATCGTTCCATGAAGCAGCCAGCTCAATACCATGATTGGCTACAGATCCCTGGTTTCTCAAACCTGGTTTTGTACCGGATATACCTGGTACCTGCGTTATAATATCATCAGTGCGTTTGTCGTAGTAGACTCCTTCAAAGCTTAACCTGTTTGCTAAAGTGGCCAGCTCTACACCAGCTTCCCACGAACGAACGCTTTCCCAACGAAGATTAGGATCTACAATATACTCTGGTTCCAAGGCTGGAATCACATTATTACCAAATACACCTGAGTTAGCATTTGTTAAAACCGGATAAGCTGGGTATGCTGATCCTCCTGTGTTTTGATTTCCCAGCACTCCCCATGATCCTTTAACTTTCAGGTAATCCAGGAAGGTTTGGTTACGCATAAAGGATTCTTCACTTACAACCCATGCACCGCCTACCGCAAAGAAGTTTTGCCATGTTTGACCGAAATCAACTCTGAAACCTGAGCTACCATCTCGCCGGAAAGAAGTATTCAGTAAATATTTATTCTGATAGTTGTACAGAGCCCGGAAAAGATAGGAGGCTGTAACCCTTTCCCATTGATCGCTACCAGCAGTTCTGTTAGCCGCATCTCCTATGCCTACATAGAAGAAGCGAGGATCGTTCGGCACAGGATCACTGGTAGGTGGTTGATTGTAAGCTGCATTAATGCTCTCATAGGAGTTATAATAAGTTGTAAAACCACCTAACAAAGTAAGATTATGCTCTCCGAACGTGTTCTTGTAGGTAAGCAAGTAATCAGACTGTATTTTAGTATATATATTTTGATTTTGGTTTACCGAAGTGCTTTGCACCAGCAGTTCAACCGGATCAGCATTAACTATATCAGGGTTGTAGACTCTGATAAGTGGGCTATAAGAACGGCCCTGGTTAAAGCCATAATCAGCTAAAAAAGCAGCTCTGAAATTAAAGTTCTTCAGAAAATTTACTTCTCCGAATATGTTCCCTACCAATCTGTATTCATTTCTGAGGTTTGTGTTCTTTCTTAGCTCCACATCAACTAGTGGGTTCCAAACCTGTGCTCTCTGGAAATCCGGAAGTGTACTGTACAGCCCCCATTCTTCATTATAAGGCTCGGCGATAGGTGCTGCCAATATAGCCCCGCCTACATCTCTTGTTTGAGGCAGTTTTGACTTGGAACCATTTAATGAAAAACCAAATTTCAAAGCATCTGAAACTTTAAGTTCGTCATTCAGGTTCAGAGTTATTTTTTCGAGTTTCTCATGCTTAATTACTCCTTCCTCCGTCATATAACCTAAGCCCATATAGAATCTGTTTTTCTCAGTAGCCCCTGTTATGCTTACATTGTTATAGTTTAGCACGCCTCTCTGGAAAATCTGATCCTGCCAATCTGTATCTCCCTGCCAGTTGGAGTAATTGTAGGGCGCACTTCCCTGATTCATTAACTGCTCGTTGTAAAGCTCCTGGAATTGTGCGGCATTGGTAAGCGAAATGCGATCTACTACATTTTTAAAACCTATAGTGGAATTAAAGTTTACCTGCAACTGACCTTCTTTAGCCCTTTTTGTTGTAATTATAATTACACCATTAGCGCCTCTTACACCAAAAATAGCAAGTGAAGACGGGTCTTTAAGTACTTCCATAGACTCTATATCAGCAGGATTCAGGAAGTTGATATTATCATTCAGAATACCATCTACTACATACAGCGGCTGAACAGAATTGATGGAGTTCGTACCACGAATGCGAACATCAGGCTGTTCACCAGGACGTCCGTTATTTACAATTTGAACACCTGCCACCTTACCTTGAATAGATGCAATGGGGTTAGTTGATGGTCGATCTGCTACTTCGCTCCCTCTTACAGTACTAATAGAACCCGTTAAATCTCGTCTGGATGCTGTACCATAGCCAATTACAACAACTTCTTCTAATGCTGCAGCGCTGGCGCCTAACTGAACGTTCAGCGTTGTCTGGTTATTTACAGGCACCTCTTTAGGTTCGTACCCGATGTAGTTAATTACTAGCACAGCATCGGATGGCACATTTGTTAAAGTGTAATTTCCTTCCAAATTTGTTTGTGCACCCTGGCCTGTTCCTTTTATAAGAACACCTGCTCCAATGAGCGGCTGTCCGTTTGTGGCATCCGTTACCTTACCCTGAACTGTTATAGTATTCTGGGCATGTAGCAACTGAATTGTCAGTAAACAGAAAAAAAGTAAAACAATTTTCTTCATATATCTTGTCGATTGGTTAGACGTGTAAAATCTTCTTCAAAATTGAAAACAAATGAGTAAGTACTCAAATTTTAAACCCCTACAATACTACATCACTTTTAAAAACATGATATTATCCTAATCTGTTTTTTGCATAAGTGGAATTTAAAGCTAAAAAAGTCCTAGTTAATGCGTATATTACAATTTTAATAAAATTACAAAATTGTCTTTTTACAGCGCTTGAGAGGAGAATGAGAGGTAATGATGAGGTGTTCTTTAAGTTATAATGGCAAGATGAGAGGTGATTTAAGCTTGAAAACAAAATCAATAGCACCTAATCGGGCAAAACAACATGAGTATACACTCACTTTTAACTAAATTTTTAAAAACTTTACTATTTGGTTTACCGTAATAGTTCGCTTTGTATAAGAGTAAGGGAGGAAACGCATTGCAAACTAATGTGATCAGTAAGTAAGGGCATGAAATGCCATACCTGCTTGTACTGTCAGCAGGCAGTGGAATACAGAGAATAAATGGTGAAGTAATAGAAAAGGAGTAAAAGAGAAATTGATTTGTCGTCTGAACAAAGAGCTATACGTTCAGCAAATACTCTGTTAGGTTCGTTTCATGTTCTAGGTTCAAGCGCTTTCTTAACCTGTATCGCCTTAATTCTACTCCCCGTACCGTAATGTTAAGTAAAGAAGCTATTTCTTTACTATTCATGTTCATCCGCAAGAAAGCACAAAGCTTTAAATCGTTGGGAGTTAGATCAGGGTGATCTGCTTTTAATTTTTTAAAGTAATTTTCATGTGCTTCGTTAAAACTACTCTCAAAAAGCTGCCAGTCCTGCTCATCACTCATACCTTCATCAATAATCTTCTGAATTTTTTTAAATTGATCCTGAGGGAGTGATTTGTCTGACAAGTCATTAAGATGCAGCACCTCATCTTTGATAGTTTGCAGCAACTCATTTTTGTAGACAATATTCAGAGCAGAGTTAGCCAATTCCCTGCTCTTACCAGCTAAATCAACCTCCAGCTGTTCGTTTTTGAGTTTTACCAGCTTCTGTTCGGTTTCAATTTGCTGCTGCCGCTTGTACTCCTCCTTTTCCTGTTCAAGTTTCTGCTCCAGCATAATTTTATCACGGCGTAATTTCCTGTTAAATAGATACCTGACTAAAAAAATAATGGCTAGCAAAATTAAAGCGTAGATAATTTTAGCCCAATATGTGGCATACCAAGGAGGAAGTACTGAAAATTGAAAGCTGGTCGTTTCAGAAAGCTGATTCTCATTAACTTTTGCTCTGACCTGAAAGGTATAGTCACCCTGGGCCAGGTTTGTAAATTCCTTTTGAATTTCAAAATTCCATTCCGACCAGTTGTTAGAGTACCCTTCAAGAAAATACTGAAATTTAACAGTTGCCTGGCTATAATAAGGCAATGCGTAAGAAATACGAATATTATTTTCAGTGAAGGGTAATCTAATAGGTCGTCCTTTGTGCCCAAGCTCACTTATAACTGTAGACTTATCTGTGATGTTCTCTATTTGTGTCACCAGCACAGGAGGTAATGGTGTAGCCTTAAACTGATTGGCTGCTTCCTGGTTATAAATCACAAAACCATCATCAATGCTGATCAGGTAAAGTGTATTGCTGATCCTGCTAATATTCTCGTAGTGCTGCACCATCCTTCCGTTCAGTACACTAAACGGGCTTGTATTAATCTCCAGCCTCCCTGGCTGTGCCATATTTACCAGTGCTACCTTTCCGTGGTTAATAAACCAATATTTTTGGTCTGCCGCTTTTATCACTTTGTTAGAAGATGCAAAGGTTCCTAACTTCTCGTTTAACTGGTTATAAGGCATAAACTTATCACTTATATCATCATAAATGAAAAAGCCCTTGGCAGTAGAAAAGATAATCCGATTATTAACTTTGAAAATATTAATGTTGAAATCACTTGGCAGCCCCTGCTCCTTCCCAAAGTTTTTGCTTTGCGTTACCTGCTTAAAGTCTTTATCTACTATAAGCCTGTAAAGACCTTTGTTCGGGTGGCTAGCCCATATACTGCCAGAATTGTCCATCTCCACATAAGTAGACGGCTCTCCATAGTTTTCTAATTTATGAGAGAACTTCCATTTACCTGACTCGTCTTTTGCATATAAAACCAGACCAGTATAGGTACCTTGAATAAGCTTGTCTGAATTTTGCGTGAACTTCTTAATTGTCCAGCCACCATTAACATTAGAAATTGGTATAATTTTCGTACCCTCGATTCTAAAAGTGCCGTTATTATGGCCACAAATCAACTGACCATCAATTAATGTAAGATCCCACACCTGCCCTTGAGAGTTAGGAATCAGCTTAAAATCGAAAGATTGATAAAAGCTTTTATTATTATCAGCCCATTCACTATAAAATAGTCCCTGGTTAGTTCCTAAGTAAATTTTATCTTGGTAAATAATGCTGGAATAAACTGTTCCAAAGCGACCTACTTTATCAAAATAAAAGTACAGCGGAGAATTGATCTCTATTCTGTCTATCCCATTATCCAGTCCAGCCCACAGGTTGTATTCCTTGTCCAGGTACAGGCTAAGAACTGTATTGTTTTGCAAGCCACTCGATTTATTGATCTGTTGCACTATTCTGCCTTCTTCATCAAGAATTATAATGCCGTTTAGGATGGTTCCGAAGGCATAGTACTTGTTCAGCACAAAGGAGCCATTGTTTAATTGATAGGTCTTTAGAAAATTATCCCCTTCATTTAACCAGGGCTTCACATCAACACCATCATAAATAAATAAGCCGCTCTTAGCAGTACCAATTAGATAACTGTTCTTCTTGTAAGGGAGAATTGATAAAACCCCGGACGTCCCTAACTTGTCACTGTGCTCAACAAAGCTCAAAGCATTACCTTTCAATTCGTATAAACCTTCAGAAAGAACCTCTACAAAGAATCTGTTGCCAACCTTATGCAGAAACAAAAAGGAATTATTGCCTCTTACAACCGTAAATCTGTTATTTTCATAGATGTATATTCTGGAGAATGACTGGAATAATACCCGATTTCCATCTGTATAGATTTTCCAAATTTCATCAGTGGGTCTTTCTGCTTTAGGAATGAGATCTATGAAGGAGCTATAGACGAATTTACCATTGGTATCATAATCCCAGTATCCGAATTCTCCATACCCGCCGGTATAAACTTTACCTGATTTATCTGTGGTAACTGCTCTAACAATAATGTTATGCGGCATTTTATACAGTTGCCACTTGTTCCCATCGAATGAGAGCAATCCGTCTGAGTTTCCATAATACATTACACCATTTTCCCCTCTTACCAGAGACCAGTTCTGATTTCCGGATTTGTAGGCATATTTCGTATAGTTCTGCACATAGGGCACACCTACGTTTTGTATTATTCCTGATTGGGCAAAAACGGCAACTACTTTGAAGATCAGAATTAGAACCAGAAGAGTGTATTTGCTTTTGATGGGCATTTAAAAAGTAATTGCTTCTATATTAGCACAAAAATCTTAATTTTTTAACGGATAAACAAGAAGCAAAATTATACTTCGTCATGCTCAGCGGTTATCTGAAATGAAACGCAATTCGGCTGTAAGACAATCTACAAATAATATTATTTTCAGGTTACTATCAAGCTTTAATACTGTTTCTGCTACTATTGATTAATTAGTAAAGAAAATTACTTTGCTGAAGAACGTGATCTTTGCCTGGGGTCGGATGCGGGCGTGCTTGAGCGGGAAGGGATTGGCCCTGCCGCGTGTGGGGTGAGGTGTGTGGAATGAAAAAAGGGTTACCCTTTGTGGGGGTAACCCTTCGTGATGTGGTTGGCGGCCACCTACTCTCCCGGGTGTGACCCCAGTACCATCGGCGCAGCCGGGCTTAACTTCTCTGTTCGGGATGGGAAGAGGTGAACACCGGCGCCATAGCCACCATTGCCGTCGCACGGTTGCTGTCCGTGCCTGATGCTGTGGTGTGTCTTTGACCTTGTGGGGGAGAGGGAAAGGGGGGGAAGCGGCGGGCCGTTTCCGGCCTCCTGGAGAACGCGCCCGGGCAATTAGTACCGCTCGGCTTTGCCGTCTCCGGCTTTACACCTGCGGCCTATCGACGTGGTCGTCTCCCACGGCCCTTCAAGGGAGATCTCATCTTGGGGCGGGTTTCGCACTTAGATGCTTTCAGCGCTTATCCCGTCCGAGCGTAGCTACCCTGCGCTGCACCAGGCGGCACAACAGGTCCACCAGAGGCTCGTCCATCCCGGTCCTCTCGTACTAAGGACAGAGCCCCGCAAATCTCCGACGCCCGCAACAGATAGGGACCGAACTGTCTCACGACGTTCTGAACCCAGCTCGCGTGCCACTTTAATCGGCGAACAGCCGAACCCTTGGGACCTTCTCCAGCCCCAGGACGTGACGAGCCGACATCGAGGTGCCAAACCTCCCCGTCGATATGAGCTCTTGGGGGAGATCAGCCTGTTATCCCCAGAGTACCTTTTATCCTTTGAGCGATGGCCCTTCCATGCGGAACCACCGGATCACTATATCCGCCTTTCGGCCCTGCTCGGCTTGTGGGCCTCACAGTCAAGCCCCCTTCTGCTATTGCGCTCTGCGCACGGTTACCAAGCGTGCTGAGGGAACCTTTGAAAGCCTCC
Source organism: Pontibacter sp. SGAir0037 (assembly GCF_005491705.1). Taxonomy (NCBI): domain Bacteria; kingdom Pseudomonadati; phylum Bacteroidota; class Cytophagia; order Cytophagales; family Hymenobacteraceae; genus Pontibacter; species Pontibacter sp. SGAir0037. The sequence continues at coordinate 1,867,817 of NZ_CP028092.1, forward strand.
GTTATTGTTTTGGAGGCGACCACCCCAGTCAAACTACCCGCCAAGCAATGTCCCGCTCACGCGGTTAGGCTCCAAGCCACTCAAGGGCGGTATTTCAAGGACGGATCCGCGACGCCTGGCGACGCCGCCTCTTCTCCTCCCGCCTATCCTACACATGAGTGACCCAGAGGCAATGCTAAGCTGTAGTGAAGGTTCATGGGGTCTTTCCGTCCCGTTGCGGGTAATCGGCATCTTCACCGATACTACAATTTCACCGAGCTCACGGCTGAGACAGCGCCCAGATCGTTACACCATTCGTGCAGGTCGGAACTTACCCGACAAGGAATTTCGCTACCTTAGGACCGTTATAGTTACGGCCGCCGTTTACCGGGGCTTCGATTCAGAGCTTCGCCTTGCGGCTAACCCCCCCTCTTAACCTTCCGGCACCGGGCAGGTGTCAGGCCTTATACGTCATCTCTCGATTTGGCAAAGCCATGTGTTTTTGTTAAACAGTCGCCTGGGCCTTTTCACTGCGGCTTCTTGCATCGCTGCAAGGAAGCGCCCCTTCTCCCGAAGTTACAGGGCCATTTTGCCGAGTTCCTTGGCCGTGATTCACTCGAGCACCTTAGGATTCTCTCCTCGACCACCTGTGTCGGTTTGCGGTACGGGCGGCGCGCCATTTAAACGCTTAGCGGGTTTTCTAGGGAGCCTGCTTAGGGACGATCTCCGCCCCCGGGGGGTTGGAGTACTTTCCACTTTCGGCTAGCCCGGCGTGCTTGACGACCGGCCCAATACCTACGGTGTTAAACGCACTATTCCGTCAGTGCGCCGTCCTTTCACTTCTCCGTCACCGCATCGCTATGGCGCGCCGGTGCTGGAATATTAACCAGCTGTCCATCGACCTTAGCCTTCGCCTCGGCCTTAGGACCCGACTAACCCTGATCCGATTAGCGTTGATCAGGAAACCTGGGTCTTTCGGTGTGCGGGTTTCTCGCCCGCATTATCGTTACTTATGCCTACATTTGCTTTTCCAAGCACTCCAGCGCCCCTTGCCGGGACGCCTTCGCCGTCCTTGGAATGCTCCCCTACCAGTATGACCCGTGTCATAATCCGCGGCTTCGGCGCCTCGCTTGATGCCCGATTATTATCGATGCCCTGCCGCTCGACCAGTGAGCTGTTACGCACTCTTTAAAGGAATGGCTGCTTCCAAGCCAACCTCCTGGCTGTCCGGGCAGCTGGACCCCCTTTGTTCAACTTAGCGTGGACTTTGGGGCCTTAGCCGGCGGTCTGGGTTCTTTCCCTCTCGGCGCGGGACCTTAGCACCCCGCGCCTCACTGCCGCGTATGTCAAGTGGCATTCGGAGTTCGTCAGGATTCGGTAGGATGTGACTCCCCCTAGTCCTATCGGTAGCTCTACCTCCACATGACTCCACCGCGACGCTGCCCCTAAAGGCATTTCGGGGAGTACGAGCTATTTCTCAGTTTGATTGGCCTTTCACCCCTACCCACAGGTCATCCAAATGCTTTTCAACGCAAACTGGTTCGGACCTCCAGTTGGTTTTACCCAACCTTCATCCTGCCCATGGGTAGATCACAAAGTTTCGCGTCTACCCCCCCTGACTCTGCGCCCTATTCAGACTCGCTTTCGCTGCGGCTCCGCGCCTCCAGACGCTTAACCTTGCCAGGGAGGAGTAACTCGTAGGCTCATTATGCAAAAGGCACGCCGTCACCCCACACAGGGGCTCCGACCGCTTGTAGGCGCACGGTTTCAGGTTCTCTTTCACCCTCCTATTCGGAGTGCTTTTCACCTTTCCCTCACGGTACTGGTTCACTATCGGTCTCTCAGGAGTATTTAGCCTTGGCGGATGGTGCCGCCGGATTCAGGCGGGATTCCTCCGGTCCCGCCCTACTCAGGATTCCACTACGGCCAATCAACTTGCGCTCACGGGGCTATCACCCGCTCCGGCCTGCCTTCCCAGGCAGTTAAGCTTCGTTCATTGGTCCGACGGCGTGGTCCTACAACCCCAGCCCTGCCGTGACAGCGCTGGTTTGGGCTCCTGCGCGTTCGCTCGCCACTACTTGCGCAATCATTGTTATTTTCTCTTCCTCCGGGTACTTAGATGTTTCAGTTCCCCGGGTTCGCCCACCCGAAGGTGTAGTGCATCTTCAATGCACTGGGTTGCCCCATTCGGACACCCGCGGATCAAATCGTATGTGCCGATCCCCGCGGATTTTCGCAGCTTGTCGCGTCCTTCATCGCCTCTGAGAGCCTAGGCATCCCCCGTGCGCCCTTCTCTGCGTTCTCGGCCGCCCCACAAGCGTGGGGGCGGCCCGCCTCTTCTCTTCCGTCCCGGCCCTAAGGCCGGAACGTCCTTCTTTCTCTCTCTCCCATCATGTCAAAGAACTTTCCCCAGGGCACAAGTCCAGAGTCCAGAGCCAAGAGTTGTCTAACCCTTCACCCCGCTCTCTCTCAGGTACCCCAAATAGTAGCCTATGCCTGCTGCATAGGCCGTGATCCGTGTGGAGAATAACGGAGTCGAACCGTTGACCTCCTGCGTGCAAAGCAGGCGCTCTAGCCAGCTGAGCTAATCCCCCGGCTTTTGAGTTAAGCGTTATGAGCTAAGAGCGATTCCTAATTCATCATCCTTAATTCCTAATTCTACTTGCCAGGCTGCGCCTGGCTCGTGGGCCTGCGTGGACTCGAACCACGGACCTCTACATTATCAGTGTAGCGCTCTAACCACCTGAGCTACAAGCCCGCGGCGCGGCCTTGTGCCGCATCCTTCTTTTCCTTTTTGAGGTTTCGCAAGAGACACCCGGCAAACGGGCAAGACGGTCGGAAAAGGGCCCGGAGCCGTCTCTAGAAAGGAGGTGATCCAGCCGCACCTTCCGGTACGGCTACCTTGTTACGACTTAGCCCCAGTTACCAGTTTTACCCTAGACGGCTCCTTTCACGGTCACCGGCTTCAGGTCTCCCTGACTTCCATGGCTTGACGGGCGGTGTGTACAAGGCCCGGGAACGTATTCACCGCGCCGTTGCTGATGCGCGATTACTAGCGATTCCGGCTTCACGGAGTCGAGTTGCAGACTCCGATCCGAACTGAGACGCACTTTTTGAGATTGGCACCCTATCGCTAGGTAGCGACCCTCTGTATGCGCCATTGTAGCACGTGTGTAGCCCTAGGCGTAAGGGCCATGATGACTTGACGTCGTCCCCGCCTTCCTCGCTTCTTGCGAAGGCAGTCCCTTTAGAGTCCCCGGCTTGACCCGCTGGCAACTAAAGGTAGGGGTTGCGCTCGTTGCGGGACTTAACCCAACACCTCACGGCACGAGCTGACGACAGCCATGCAGCACCTTGCTTTGTGCCCCGAAGGGAAGCCCCATCTCTGGGGCCGTCACGCGCATTCTAGCCTAGGTAAGGTTCCTCGCGTATCATCGAATTAAACCACATGCTCCACCGCTTGTGCGGGCCCCCGTCAATTCCTTTGAGTTTCACCCTTGCGGGCGTACTCCCCAGGTGGGTCACTTAACGCTTTCGCTTGGACGCTGGCCGTCTATCGCCAACATCGAGTGACCATCGTTTACGGCGCGGACTACCAGGGTATCTAATCCTGTTCGCTCCCCGCGCTTTCGTGCCTCAGCGTCAGTTGCAGGCACAGCGAGCTGCCTTCGCAATCGGGGTTCTTCATGGTATCTATGCATTTCACCGCTACACCATGAGTTCCGCCCGCCTCTACCGAACTCAAGCCCGCCAGTATCAACGGCAGTTCCGGGGTTGAGCCCCGGGATTTCACCGCTGACTTAGCAGGCCGCCTACGCACCCTTTAAACCCAATAAATCCGGACAACGCTTGCACCCTCCGTATTACCGCGGCTGCTGGCACGGAGTTAGCCGGTGCTTATTCACACGGTACCGTCAGTTACCCCCGCAGGGGCGTTTTCTTCCCGTGTAAAAGCAGTTTACAACCCAGAAGGCCTTCTTCCTGCACGCGGCATGGCTGGGTCAGCCTCGCGGCCATTGCCCAATATTCCCTACTGCTGCCTCCCGTAGGAGTCTGGTCCGTGTCTCAGTACCAGTGTGGGGGACCATCCTCTCAGAACCCCTAGCCATCGTCGCCTTGGTGGTCCGTTACACCGCCAACTAGCTAATGGCACGCATGCCCATCTTCCATCGCCTCAGCTTTAACAGCAGGGTGATGCCACCCCGCTGTCTTATGCGGTATTAATCCACCTTTCGGTGGGCTATCCCCCTATGGAAGGCAGGTTGCATACGCGTTACGCACCCGTGCGCCACTAACCCAGGAACCGAAGCCCCTGGACTCGTTCGACTTGCATGTATTAGGCCTGCCGCTAGCGTTCATCCTGAGCCAGGATCAAACTCTCCATTGTAAAAATTACTTAATGCAGCATCGCTACCGCAAATGTGTTCGTCCGACCCCGAGCCCCTTTGTTTCCGGCGCTACCGCCGGTAGCGCCGCCTTGCCCTGTGTTGCTGTCTGTCTCTTGCAATCTCTCAAAGAACTTGCCGGGAGGACTTCCCCCTCCCGCCTGCGGCAGCCTTCCCTGCCGTGTGATGCACTGTGTCGCTCTCGCTTTGCTGAGCCCCTTTCGTTAAGGGAGTGCAAAGGTAAGGACTTTTTCTCAATCTGCAAGCAAAAGCGAGAAATATTTTTTTCTTTTTTCTGCCCTTCGGCGTCGCAGCCTCCGACCCTCACTCCCGGACCTGCCGTCCGAAGCGGATGCAAAGGTAAGAACCTTTTCCCGCTTTGCAAGCAACCAGGCAACTTTTTATTTTCGGCCTTAGGGCCCTGCAGCCCCTGTTAGCCAAACCGCTCCTGCCGAACGGGGAGGCAAAGGTAGCAATCTTTCCCCGCCCCGCAAGCAGAGAAAGCTTAAAATACTTCCTATTGACGCTCTTTGCTACCTAATACATTCTGTTTCAGAAGTAATAATTTTTCCAGTAAGCACACCAAATGTGGTAACAGCAAAGCCACCAACTGAAGTTCCGCAAAAGAAGCGAATATTTTTACTTCTTCTGGCCTCCCCTGCCTGAGCACATACCAGAGAAAAACGCTAAAAAGTAGAGCATGAGTTCCAGCTGATGATCTTCCTTATAGCGTTAAGATTAATTAGTTTTGTTCAACAAGAAATTGCTCAAAACCCTACCAGGAATAAATTACATGCAGCGAAGGCAGCGAGTGGTATACTAAATCTAGTTTGAAGAAGCAGTAGTAAAAGGGAGCAAACGAACATCTTCTTATATTTGGTAAATTCCAACAGGCAATAGATATAATATATGGATAAGAAAAATCTGCTTAAAACGGAAGCATATATAAATGGGCAATGGGTAAAAGCTAAAAGCGGGAAAACGTTTGATGTAAAAAATCCGGCGACAGGAGAAGTGATTGCCTCTGTAACAGATTTAAACAGAGAAGATGTACGCCATGCTATTGATGCTGCGGATGCTGCATGGCTATCCTTTAAAGAAACGACAGCAAAAGAGCGAGCTACCCTACTCAGGAATTGGTTTAACCTGATGATGGAGCACCAGGAAGAACTGGCTTATATCATGACCATCGAATCAGGAAAGGTTCTTTCTGAAAGTTTAGGAGAAGTAAACTATGCTGCCTCTTTTATAGAATGGTTTGCAGAAGAAGCCAAACGCACTTACGGTGATGTAATTCCTGCTCCGGCAAAAGACAAAAGAATTGTGGTGATTAAGCAGTCAGTGGGTGTAGCAGCCGCTATTACTCCCTGGAATTTTCCTATGGCTATGATCACCCGTAAAGTTGGGCCAGCCCTGGCTGCGGGCAGCCCAGTAGTTGTAAAGCCTCCTCATGAAACACCCTTAACAGCTTTAGCATTGTCTGTTCTGGCGGAAAAAGCGGGATTTCCTCCCGGTGTTTATAATACAGTACCTTCAACAGAAAGCAGCGAAATAGGCAAAGAACTATGTGAAAACCCGAAGGTGCGTAAACTTTCATTCACAGGTTCTACTCCTGTAGGCAAGATTTTGATGAGCCAAAGTGCTTCTACCTTAAAAAAGCTTTCGCTGGAGCTAGGCGGTAACGCTCCCTTTATTGTGTTTGATGACGCCGATCTTGACGCTGCTGTAAAAGGGGCCGTTCAGTCTAAGTTCCGGCATAATGGACAGACCTGCGTTTGTGTAAACAGGATACTGGTGCAGGACAAGGTATACGATGCCTTCGTCGCTAAATTCACCCAGGCTGTATCTGAACTTAAGATTGGGAGCGGACTAGATAAAAATGTACAGTTGGGGCCGCTTATCAGCGAGAAAGCTGTAAAAAAAGTAACAGAACATGTCGAAGATGCTGTTGCTAAAGGAGCAAAGCTGACTTATGGAGGAGAGCCTCTCGAAGGATTGTTTTACAAGCCAACCGTAATAGCCAATGCCACTAAAGACATGCTCATTGCACGTGAAGAGGTTTTTGGACCTGTGGCTCCTGTTTTCAGGTTTCATACAGAAGAAGAAGCTATACAAATGGCAAATGATACCGAGTATGGCCTGGCTTCATACTTCTACAGCAAAGATGTAAACCGTTGCTGGCGTGTAGCAGAGGCTTTAGAATATGGCATGGTTGGTATCAACGAAGGTTTAATTTCAACGGAAGTAGCACCTTTCGGAGGCATAAAAGAATCAGGTTTCGGAAGGGAGGGTTCTAAATACGGCATAGATTATTTTATGGAAATAAAGTACCTGTGCTTTGGTGGCGTTACTTCATAACTGCTAACCGTCTTGCCGATAACCAGATAATGTACTACATAAGAAGCAGCTCCAAACAGGGGTTGCTTTTTTATTACCACTGCTTACGTGGCTTATTCTTCATTATATTTAACATTAAAATAATACCTGCTAAACAATAGTATAATACTGCAGCACTTCATTTGCATAGTTAAGAAAAAACTATGCCTTTAGCTGAAGCTGACATTTGGATTGGTATAAAGAATGGCTCCGAACAGGCATTTCAGGATTTGTTCGATGTGCATTGGCAGCGCTGTTTTGCGCTTTCCTATAAGCTTTTACGCGACAGAGAGGCCGCGGAAGACCTGGTGCAGGATGTTTTTGTAGACCTATGGACGAGAAAAAAGCATCTGCTGATACACAATACAGAGGCATTCCTGACACAAATGGTAAAGAATCGGTCCTTTATCACTTTATCCCGAACCAGGATACCCGAACGCAATCTTCAGCTACTCGAAAGCCTTCTACTGGAAAGTTCACCAGAAGAGAAGCTTATCTGGAACGAAATCAGCATATCGATCGAATCAGCAGTAGAGCAACTCCCACCCCGCTGCAAAGAAGTGTTTGTTTTAAGGAAGTATGAAGGCCTTTCTGTAGATGAAATAGCAGAGAAACTGAACATGTCTATCCGTACGGTGGAGAATCACTTGTACCAAGCGGCTAAGTTCCTTCGGAACAACCTGAATCCTGTTATGCTATTGTTAATACTGAATAAGCTTTTTTAACAAATCCATAATCGTTTTTCACTGAGTACAAAACCCTGTTTTGGATACTTAATTGTGAAAAGCGGCACAAATGAATAAGCAGAAACACTGGCAACAAATCTTCAGGAATTATTTAGAAGGACAGGCAAGTAGCTCTGAAAAGAAACTACTGGATACTTTCTTTGAACAACACAAGCTGGACCACACTACTATCTGGAATGATATAGAGGCATCGCAAGAAGAAGTAAAAAACAACATCCGGAAAAAAATTGCCGCTCGCCTTCCTGCAGAGCCCGCTCAGAAAGTTAGCTGGAGCAAAAATAGATTTATCCGTGCGGCTGCTGCCATAATCACGCTCCTAACGATCAGCAGTGTGCTTTACCTGCAGCTCAAAACACATACGAAAGAGAGCGCTAATGCAGCGACTATAGCCGACACAGTAAAAATAAGTACTGCGCCCGGAGAAAGAAAGCAAATTACCCTACCTGATGGATCTAAAGTTCATCTGAACAGCCAAAGCGAAATTTCCTATAGCAGCAGATTTGGCGAAGCTACACGCCAGGTCGCCTTGTTGGGAGAAGCTTTTTTTGAGGTTAAAAGAGACACCACCAGGCCTTTTGAAGTAATATCCACAAAGCTTACTACCAAGGTACTGGGCACCTCCTTTAATGTTAACTCATACGCTAACAACTATACTGTAACAGTAGCTACAGGAAAAGTAAAAGTGATTGAAAACGAATCAGGACAACAGCATTTCTTTCTATTAAACCCTGCTGAGAAAGCCGTTTTTCGCGATGTAAGTGGCACGTTTGAAAAAACAGAAGCAACAAGCGAGGCTGATTTTAGCTGGACAAAAAACACTCTGGAATTCGATAATCTGCCATTCGAAGATGCCATTGCACGCATTGAGAGGTGGTACGGCATTAAAATTCGATACGACAGGCACCTAAAAAACGCCAACCTCACTGCCCGCTACGAGCAGGAACCTGCAGAAAATGTCCTGAAAAGTATAGCCTTCCTGCAGAACTTCCACTACCAAGTACTACCTGACGGCACTATTCAACTTACAAAAAACTACAAATAAACCATTTAACCTATGTCTCAAAATTTACAGGCTCAAAAAAAGAGTAGCACCAACCGCAGGTGTTCTGCTCTACTGCTAGCTCTCCTGGGGTTTGGTCCAATCTCCGGACATGCCCAGGCAATGCAAACCAAGGCTGTCAACCTCTCGATAGCAGAAGGCAGCATTCAGCAGGTTTTTAAAGAAATAGAGGCAAAAACAGATTACAACTTTGCCTATACACAGGATGTGGCAAGCTTAAACAGGACCTTTTCTCTTAACGGCCACAATAGATCGATCGATGAGGTGCTTCAAACGTTAGCAAAAGAAGGTGATCTTGCTTTTCATAGAGAAAATAACACGATCTCAGTGAGCATAGCCAGCAGCAGCAATGTTAAAAAACAAGATGCTGCAACTGTTTCCGGATTTGTGAAAGACGATGCCGGCCAGCCCCTGCCTGGTGTATCTGTGCACTTAAAAGGAAGCACAACAGGTACCATAACTAATGCTGATGGAAAATTTACACTTAATCTATCTGGAACAACCCAGCCTGTTCTGGTTTTCGCATACCTTGGTTTTAAAACGCGTGAGTTTGTACCTGGCAACGAGCAAAACTTTACGGTAGTCCTTCAAGAAGATACGAAAAGTCTGCAGGAAGTTGTGGTGACGGCGCTGGGCATCAAGAAAGATAAAAAATCAGTGGGCTATGCCGTGCAGGAAGTACAGGGGGAAGATCTGGTAAAAGCGCGCGAAGGTAATATGGTGAGTTCACTTACAGGCAAGGTAGCTGGATTAACTATACGAAATTCTACCGACCTGTTTCAGGATCCCAGCATCAGCCTGCGTGGCAGAAAGCCACTTCTGGTTATAGATGGTGTACCCGATCAGACAGCTGATTTGTGGAAAGTTAATTCAGATGATGTGGAAAGCATTACAGTACTGAAAGGCTCTACCGCCTCTGCCCTTTATGGCTCAATAGGGCGTAACGGTGCTATCATGATTACAACTAAACGAGGGAAAGGCAAAGACCTTAGTGTTGAATTTAACTCTTCTACCATGTTTCAGCCGGGCTTTATCCGTATCCCAGAGGTGCAGACTACTTATGGCAATGGAAATAACGGACGCTATGCCTATGTTAACGGCTCAGGAGGTGGTGTAGAAGGTTCCGGCTGGATATGGGGACCAAAACTAAACCAACCGGACCCAAACACGCCAAGCGGATATTGGGAAACTCCCCAATACAACAGCCCGGTAGATCCTGTTACTGGTCAACGCCAGCCTTTACCCTGGATAGCAAGAGGCAAGGACAATGTAAAGAACTTCTTTGAAACAGGGCTTATATCTACCAACAGTATCAGCATCACAAAAGCATCTGAAAACGGTAGCATAAGAGCAGCGGCTTCACACATCTATCAGGGAGGCATTGTACCTAACACCGATCTGAACAACACTTCTTTTAGCCTTGCAGCCAATTATGCCTTATCGCCTAAGCTGACTTCTGATGTGCGTATCAGCTACAACAGGCAGTATACCGATAACTTTCCGGAAACCGGATACGGACCTACTAATTATCTGTACAACCTGATACTATGGACGGGCCCGGATGTGGATATTCGTGACCTGAGAAATTATTGGGCAGCTGGCCGGGAAGGTGAACAGCAAAGACATTATAACCAATCCTGGTATAATAATCCTTACTTCCAGGCTTACGAGTATGAGAGAGGCTACTACAAGGACAATACCTTTGGTTCAGTTACACTGGACTATAAACTAAGCCCGTCTTTCAGTGCCAAATACCGAACAGGTGTAAATGTTTATGGTCTTACCAGATCTACCAAAGAGCCGAAAAGCTATGTGGGGTATAGCGATATCTCCAGAGGTAACTACTACCTGAGCAACGAGAATTATTTTGATATCATATCAGATATTATCCTTCGCTATGAGCGCAAGGTTTCTGATAACTTCACTATCAGTGCACAGGCGGGAGCAGCCAATAACTATCAAAATCTGAAAAGCCAGAACATCAGCACCGATGGTCTTACCATTCCTGGCTTCTATAACCTGGGCAACTCCGCAAATCCGGTTTTAGGTACCAATACCATAGAAGAGCAGCAGAAAAATAGTATATACGGTGTGGTGGATATGGAAATGTTTGGAGCTTTTTACCTGAGCCTTACAGGCCGGAACGACTGGATTTCAACTTTGCCACTCGTGAACAACTCTTTTTTCTACCCTTCCGTAACTGGATCGCTTGTACTTTCTGATCTGATCACGATGCCTAATACTATTTCTTACATGAAAGTACGTAGCTCCTGGTCACGTGTTTCGGAAGGTAGTTTCAGGTCCTATCCTTACAGCCACATAGCTGCCTACGAAAATGGAGTAAAGTGGAACGGCACCCCTTCCTTATACTATGGTAGCACTTACATTAACCCTAACTTACATCCTGAAACCTCTGACGCTTGGGAGGCAGGCCTGGAAGTAAATCTGCTAAAGAACAGGCTGGGCTTCGATGTTACTTATTACCAGGCGAAAGACTATAATATCATTAACGAGATTCCTGTTTCCTCTACCAGTGGCTATAGTTATCGGTTAGAAAACGGTAACGTGTACCAGCGAAAAGGCATTGAACTGGTAGCTCGGGCAACACCCATTGCTGCTAATAAATTTACCTGGAATGTAGCAGCCAACTTCAGCCAATACCGCAGACAATTGAAAGAAATTTTCGGCGGTTCCGAAGAACTTAACAGATTAAAGCCAGGCGACAGAACAGATAAAATATTTGCTACTGTTTATGAAACAGATCCGCAGGGCAACATCATCTATAACAGCAACGGATATCCTAAAAATGATCCTTTCTCCCGTTTTGTAGGATACGACGAACCAGACTGGGTATACGGAGTTGAGAACAGCTTTAAATATGGCAACTTTGGCTTGAGGTTTCAGGTGGATGGCCGCATCGGCGGGCTACTTTATTCTACTACAAATCAAAAAATGTGGTGGGGAGGCACGCATCCGGGTACAGTGAACCAGTTCAGGGATCAAGCTAATGCAGGAGAAGCTACTTTTGTAGGAGAAGGCGTAGTAGTAGTTGGCGGAGATGTGAAATACGACAGCAAGGGTAATATTGTAGAAGACACCCGTGTTTTCGCTCCCAATACCAAAAATGTAAGCTACATCAATTACATGATTAATACCAGCAATGCGCATAATCACAATTACCACTACTACGACGAAACATTCCTGAAACTGCGCGAAGTGACACTGACGTATGATCTGCCTGCACAACTGCTGCAGCGGATACCTGTCAGAGCGGCTTCACTTTCATTTGTAGGGCGCAACCTGCTGCTGTGGTCTAAACTACCTAATGTAGATCCTGATTCAGGAGTAGACAACCTGCAAACACCATCTACTCGCAGCATGGGCTTTAACCTTAATCTTAAGTTTTAATTCCTGACATCATCATGAAAAAGATACAGTACATTATTCTATTAGTTATAGCCAGCTGCATATCTGCCTGCAGCAGCTTTGAGGAAATGCAGCTAGACCCGAACAGAACTACTCAGGCCTCTCCTGCCCTGCTCCTCACCAACATAGAAACCAAAGCGTTTAATGAGGTGCAGCTCTCTGCCGGGCTTGCCTCCAGGTACCTGGTATATACCGATGGCGTTTCTCTAAACCAATACTACGGCTGGCAAAGAAGTTCTTACCAAAGCTACGACCATTTAAGGCAGGTAGTAAAGCTGGAACAAGAGGCGCAGCGAACGAACCAACCTGTTTATGGTGCACTGGCTAAATTCTTCCGTTCATACTTTGCCATCGGCCTTACACAAACTTTTGGCGATATCCCATATACCGAATCCTTAAAAGGGGATGAAGGTATGTTTACACCTGCATATGATAAACAGGAGGATATTTACCTAAGCGTGCTGGAAGAGCTGAAAGAAGCAAACCAAATGCTGGCTACAACGCAGGAGAGTATTACCGGAGACGTCGTTTACAAAGGAGACCTCAAGAAATGGCAAAAGCTCGTGAACTCCTTTACGCTACGGGTGCTCATCAACCTGTCGCACAAAGAAAGAAATACGAAGCTAGGGGTTAAGCAACGCTTCCAGGAGATTGTAAACGATCCTGCCAAATTTCCCATCTTTACCTCCAATGCCGATAATGCCAGCTTAACATTCTACGATCTGGAAAGCAACCGCTATCCTTATTTCAACAACAATGATATGAAAACGGCATATTATATGGATGAAACCTTCGTAGCTTTACTTCAAAATCTGCAGGACCCGCGCTTGCCAAAATTTGCTGATCCGGCTCCCAAAGCTGCTAACCTTCCTGCAGAAAACTTAGCAGCCTACGGCGGTGTGAAAGGCAGCGAAACCTTAGATGTAAACAAAGCACGGGTGGTAGCCGGAGAGGCCTCTAAAATTGCCTCGCGCTACTACAGCAGCCCAACCAACGAACCAAGTATTGCGATTGGTTATGCCGAAGTGCAGTTTATTCTGGCCGAAGCAGCCGCAAAAGGGTGGGTAAACGCCAATGCAGAAGAGCACTATAAAAAAGGCATTGAAGCATCTATGCTTTTTTATAATATTCCAACAGCTGCCATTGCTGCATACCTTAATCAGCCTGAAGTACAGCTATCAGCCGGAAATAAATTAGCAACTATTTTAACTCAGAAATACATTTCCTTTTTCATGAACTCAGGCTGGCAACCTTTTTATGAGCAGCGTCGCACAGGCCTGCCCGCCTTCGATGTGAGTGGAGACGGAGCCTTAAACCAAAAAAGAATTCCTAAACGCTGGATGTACCCTGAAAGTGAGTTTAACCTGAACAGGCCACACGTAGAAGCAGCCATTGCCCGTCAATATCCCGATGGCGATAACATCAACAGTATTATGTGGATTTTAAAAGAGGAATAACCATGAATTTTTATCTCAAACAATTTAAGAATATATCCTTGTTTCTCTTGCTGCTACTATCCGTTTCGGCAATTGCGCAGTCAAGGGTTAAAAAAACTGTTTTTGTCATAGTAGATGGTATTCCTGCTGATGTGCTGGAAAAGCAGCCAACACCTCACTTAGATAAAATTTCGTCTGTTGGGGGATATACAAGGGCCTATGTAGGAGGCGAAAAAGATGGTTATTCCCAAACACCCACTATTTCTGCGGTAGGGTATAACAGCTTGCTTACCGGCACCTGGGTGAACAAGCACAATGTATGGGGGAACGATATCAAAGAGCCGAACTACCACTACCCTACCATTTTCAGATACTTGAAAACACAGTACCCGGAAAAGAAAACGGCGGTGTTTTCCAGCTGGCTCGATAACCGCACTAAGTTAGTAGGCGATGGTTTGGCAGAAACAGGGCATTTAAAAGTAGATTATGCAGTGGATGGATTAGAGCTGGATACAATGAAGTTTCCGCATGATAAGGGCAGGCTGTTTATGCACCATATCGACGAGCATGTGACAAACGAAGCAGCAAAACATATCAGAACCAATGCACCTGATCTTTCATGGGTTTACCTCGAGTATCCCGACGACATGGGGCACTACTATGGTGATAGCGAGCAACTTTATAAAGCAGTACAACTAGCCGATGCCCAGATAGGCAGGCTATGGGAAGCAATAGAAGAAAGGCAGAAGCAGCATCAGGAGGACTGGCTGATTGTGATTACAACGGACCACGGGCGTGACAGCAAAAGCGGCAGGCACCATGGCGGCCAAACAGAAAGAGAAAGAACCACCTGGATGGTTACCAATGCCTCGGGTCTGAATACAGCTTTTACTCAAACGCCCGGCATTGTAGACATTATGCCTAGTATAGCGCGTTTTATGGATGTTCAGCTACCGCGCGAAACACAAATGGAAATAGACGGAACACCCTTTATAGGTAAAATCTCTCTTATACAACCTGCAGCTACCCTGGATAAAGGCATGCTTCAGTTAAACTGGAAAGCACTGGAAAAGCAAGGCAAGGTAAAGGTATGGGTAAGCACTACCAACCATTTTAAAACAGGAGGCAAAGATTTCTATAAACTTATTAAAACTGTATCGCTGAAAGATGAAAAAGCTAGTATAGCTTTAGCTGATTTGCCATCTGATTATTACAAAATTGTTTTAGAAGCTCCTCACAACATGGCCAATAAGTGGGTGGTACTAAAGCAGTAGTCATGCTTTTTCTAACAAAAAAGGGCTGCCATACGGCAGCCCTTTTTTATTGGAAGATTTAGCTATTTTTACACCTTTAAAAAACAGCATGAGAAATAAGCAAACTATAACCGCTCTGTATGATAACATACTGCCTGTTCTGGCTAAACACCTGCACCAGAACCTGGCAGAAATTGTTCCTTTATTTCACGACTTTAGCCTGGAGCGGGTACTTGATACCTGGACGAGAGGCACAGACCTAGGAGCAACAGAACAAATCAGTATAGAAAACGGCAACATACAACTGCTGGGTGTGCGCCTGAAACTGGAGGGATTTCAGAGAGCAGGAATTGCTGCTTTCGATCTGGAAAAAGAGCTGCTTTTTAAGCTGCACCCTTACAGCTACGAAGTCGGGCCAGACAAAAACAAGGTTTGGCTAGAGAAAACATATGAGCAGCCCTGGGACAACCTGGAGTATCAATCTGTTTCACGCCAGTGGTGTGACGAGCTGATTGAGACGCTAACTCAGAAGCTGGAAAGCCTGACCTAGAACTGCTCTTTTTCCGGCTATACTCTCTGCATCTTTATCGGCATTACTTTGCCTTTCTTGCGGCTTTCTTCCGCCATAAAGCCCATGATATGACTTTCGATAGATTCGTCTATAGTTGAAGTCAGTAAATTCGGATCCTGCTGAGAAACGGCCTGCACAAAATCTTTCACCAAAAGCCAGTCGCCTCCTCCGTGTCCACTGTTTTTGTAACCTTCCACATCTTCAGCCTGAGGTATAAATTTGGTGGATTCACGGGTGCGGAAGTCCGTTACCACCAGTTCTTTCATATCACCCACCATATCGCCCATAGAACCCATTACACGGGTGCGACGGCCGTGGTAAGAGGTAAACGCTTCCATAGAAAAGCTGGCTGTAACATTATCGTCGAACATGATGCTGGTGATGTAGTGATCGGGCTGGTCGTTTTCCATGCGATACACACATCGACCATAGTTGGTGGTGCGCAAACGCTCCATTATCACCTCGCTGTGCTTGCTTTTATCGGCAGGCAAATCTAGTACTTTGTTGCGTGTGCGGCGTTCATGGTACTCTTTGATGGCTGAATAAGGACACTCCCGCTCCACTTTACAACCGTCAGTGCAACGGGCAGTGCTACCTTCAGGAGCATTCTCCTTACGGAACCACTTCAGGTCGCCCATGGCCACAATCTGTTTGCTTTGCTTGTTAATTACCCATTTAACGATGTCGAGATCGTGGCAAGACTTTGCCAGAATGATGGGAGTAGTTGCTTTGGAATCGTACCAGTTGCCGCGCACATAAGAATGGGCCATGTGCGTGTGCTCTATCGGCTCGAAATGCTGCACACTGATCACTTCCCCAATAGCACCCTGTGCCACCAGTTCCTTCATCTTCACAAAGTATGGTGCGTATCGCAAAACGTGGCAAACGGCTACAATTCTCCCTGTTTTCTTGGCAAGGGCAAGTATATCGCGGCACTCTTTCTCGGTGGGAGCAATAGGTTTCTCCAGCAGAATATCGTAGCCCATCTGCAGCGCCTTCATACAGGGAGCATAGTGCATATAATCTGGTGTAGAGATGATAATTGCATCAGCAAACTTTGGCTTATCGAACACTCGCTCCCATGTATCGAATCTGTGCTCATCAGGGATGGAATGTGTTTTTGCATAAAGGTCGTTGCGGAACTCTACAGGTTCTGCCACGCCAACAATCTTCATCTGATCTGGAAACTTTGCCGCAAAATTACCATAAACCGTACCTCTGTTACCTGCCCCTAAAGTGATGGCTGTTATGGGTTTCGCCATTGGCTTGTGCAGCGGGTTAGCAGGTATTTGATACCCGTAGCTATTCTCTCCGAGTTTAGCCAATGCCTCTGTGCTGATAACTGCGGCCCCAATGCTAAGGCCCAATGATTTGAGTAGATTTCTACGATTCATGGCAATATAATTTTATATAAAACGACACAAGGATCATTATACATGACCTTCTTTTACTTGGATGTATAACCGGAACAGACTCTTCGTACTACTTCATTTCAGTGCTCCACCCACCTAGTTCATAAAGTATATCCTCCCCTTGAGGACAAGCAAGAACGAGAGTTCATAGCTTGCCAGTGCAGCTCAAGAGAGGGGTGTTTACATTTGCTGGTTTTTAAATTGCTATTGCTTTTACCACTTCGTCTGCTTTTAACACCCCTCTTGGCTTTGCCTGCAACTCTAAAGCTCTCGCTTTAGGTTGTCCTCGAAGGGAAATCCAGCAGTCATAACTTACTTAAAAAAATAATCAAGAACAGCAATAGCTTTACTGCGCTCGATAACCGTTTTTAATACGTTGGTTATACTTGCGGTACATGCCACTGGCAACTACTACCGCATCACCTTCTGTTTTGTCTCGGTAACTCTCGTGGCTGTTCACCCACTGCCATTCCCAATTCTTGATCTTTTCAGTAAAACCCTTCTGATCTACCTCCTGCCCTTTCTCCATCTGGCTTACTACATAATCGAAATACTGCTGCCAGCGTGGTTTGTAATAGCCGTTCAGCAAGCCTGACCATTGCCTGTTTGCGTATTCACTTAGTTTGTTGTCTTTGTTGCCCCATAGGGTGAGCAGGTTGCGGGCATTCTTTTCGTAAAGCTTTTTCTCTTCATCTGTCGTTCCCCAGGCTTTGGCTGCATTCAGCCATCGGCCCAACAAAAAGTCTTTCTGCGTTGCCAGCAGTTTATCCATATCATCTATTAAAGAGATAAATTCTGCACTATGTAGTTTAAAGGCAGCGAGATCTTTGTTTTTAAAGTCCTGTGCAAACTGCTGTTGCTTTACAGTGGCATAGTTGGCCATTACCTGCCGGGTAAGGTCAACGAGATCAAACCGGTAACCTTCGCTGTTTTGCAGCTCCTCTGAAGCAGCTATCAGGTGATCCCAGGCTTTCACCAGCTCCAGCGGCTCATACGTTAAGGTAGTCGTAACGCCACCGGTATTTTTATTGAAGGTCGGCCTGCCCACTATAATGGATTCGGGTCCGCCTGAGGTAAGGGTGTCGGCGTATACTGTACGACGCAATATTTCCCATGCTTTGCTGGCACTGGCATTTTCGCGGCCATAGCGGCGTTTGGTATAGCCTTCCAGCCACGACTCAAGTTCAATCGGTGTTTCGCGCCAGGCATTTTCCATCATCAGCTCGTACACCACAGGGTTCTGCTCGATGGCTTCAGGCGTTAAACCGATACCTATCATTTTTCCTTTTTCAGGATGATGCAGGGCTTCAGAAGGCCAGGTAGCTACTCTGTCCATCAGGCCATACATGTTCACGTTACCGCCGAAATTATGCAGCATGTTCCAGATCCAGGGCTTGCCATAGTAGGCATTCGTTTTCAGCCACATCGGGTTCTTCTCACTCCACAGGTCCAGGATAATCATTTTATCATCAGGCACCGCGTGCAGCATCGCCTGTATCTGCCGAGGCTTCCAGAAATCGCGGGAGAAATGGAAGAGCCAGCCTTGCATAACCCAGACGGCCTCCGGGTCGGCTGCCGCCATAGACTGGTATACCTTCTGACTCACATTGTTCAGGAAAACAGAATCATCGGAAGGAGGTCTGTTCTCATTAAAAGTGTCAGAAGTATAGAGGTGGTCGGTGCCATATGTGGCGATTGTCTCTTCTATGAATTTCTTTCCTATCTCCACAAACATCGGATCGTCGGGGTCGAGCAAGTGCACATCAGGGAAGCTCACCCAATTTGTTTTCTTAAGATTTGCCTGCGGAAACTTTTCCTTGAAAGCAGGAGGAACGTGCCCTGTAAAGGCAGGCAGTATTGGTGTCATGCCCAGGCCTCTTTGCCGTTCCAGTATTTGCTTCTGCAAGGCTTCGTGGCTTTCCATCCAGCTAACGGGCAGCGGACCTCCCCAGCCATCCAGATTGCCCATCCAGAACCAGCTAAAGTAGGCAGGACCGCTAAAGAAACTTTCCAGGTCTTTGTCGGTAAGGCCCATACTATTATACACCCGGCGATGGATCGCATTCTGGCCCGTGATGGACAAAGGCATGTTGATGCCGTTCATCGCCATCCAGTCTATCTCCCACTGCCAGCGGTCCCAGTCCCACCAGCTCATGGTATAGTTGTAGGTGCAATAGTTCAGGTAGTAGCGGTACTTATAGGGGCTTACATGCCGCACCTTTTGCGCTACAACAGGTAGTGTATCCGATAGATTCAGGTTAAAGCCGTTCCACGTGATGCTGCTGTTCGTATAGTACTTCAGGTAATGGTTCAAAGCACTGGCTACCGAAATACCGTTGTTTCCACGCAATACAATTTTGCCATCACGGCTCTCCACTTCGTACACATCCTTGCCGGCTTCCTTTGGTATAAATTCAACTGTAAAATGCCTGGCATGCGTCGGCACTACCCGTTTAATCAGTCCATAAACAGCTTCAGCATTTGCAGCTGATCGGGCAACAGCAGTTGCTGCCGGACTTTCAGCTGTTGTTGCGGTCTTTTTCGGAACAGCACAGGAGGTGCCGAGCAGCATAAACAGCAGCAGCGCTCCGACAGTACGTTGTAAGCTATGTTTTCTTGTTGGCTTCATATAGGTAATCATAGATTTTTTAGGGCTTTATGCCTCTACCGGGTTTTTGTGCGACTATGCTTTGCTACCAGTTCCTTTGCTTTAGCCAATGGATCATTAAATGGTACTGCTTTGCTTACTCCCGGCTTTTGAATCCAGGCTTCTTCCCATGCATTGAGATCCGTATTGGGTTCAAAAAGGTGCATCCGAATGCGTGGGATGTAATAGTCTCTGATCATGCCACTCCATAATCGGGCTGCATAATCTTCGATGGTACCTCCCCAGGTTGTAATTAGCCGCTTAGAGTTGGCTTCGTAATAGTTTTTCTGTTCAGCGGTGGTACCGTGTGAACGGGCAAAGTCAACCCAGGGCTGCAGGCGGTTTGTTGGATGAGATTCCAGCAAACGATCTATATCCTGTAGTATGTTAATAGCTTTCTCGCCTGCTGTTTTCATGGCTGCAGTATTATTGGCAGCCTTCGCCTCTAAAGCTTCCTGATAATATTCATCCGCTTTAATACCCAGGTACAGCATGGACAGCTCTATGGCATCATTACGGTAGAGTTCGCTCGCGCTCAGCTCTTCTGAAACAGCCAGGAAATGCTCTACTCCGCTTAAGAACTCAGCACTGGCATGCACCACTCCTTTCCGACGTGTATCGGGCACCACCGTTTGCCACACAAATCTTGGATAAGGCGAAAAACTACTGTAAACCGACTCACGCAACTGTTCCCAGGCTGTTTTCATTTTGTCTGGATAAGCCCCATAGCGTGCCTGGCTATACCCTTTCAGCCATTGGTCGAGGTTTATTATTTCGTGAGACCAGCCCATATCGGCCAAGAGCTCATACACTACTTCATTGTTTTCGATGCCTTCCGGAGCAGATCCAAAGCCGATCAAGGTTTTGCTGTAAGGCGAGTTTAAAGCCTCCACAGCACCTGAAGCATACATTGAAAGTACTCCTGTATAAGGTGTTTTGCCTCCGAAGTTAGGCACATAACTATACACCCACTGCTTGCCATAGTAGCCTTCATGCTCTTTCCAGACCATTGGTATCTTCCATACCAGGTCCGGGTATTCGTTCGCCAGGTCCAGTATAATCATTTTGTCATCCGGCACTTTCGACATCATAGCACTAAGGGTCTTTTTATCCCAGAACTCATGTTGCCAGCCAAAGGTCCAGCCTTGTGTTACCCAAACCGCATCGGGGTTACCAGCCACTACCGATTTGTAAATAGCTTCGCCGTAGCCAGCCAGCAGTGCATACTTCTTCTCCGGATCATCCTTCGGCACGGGCACATCCATCTCGTTGAAACTATCGGAAAGGTAAAGTTTGTTTTTTCCGAACTCCTTTTCCCACTCCTCCACAAAAAGCTTCCCGATCTGCTCGAAGTAGGGCGAGTTTGGTGGCAGCACATATGCATTATACTCAGCCGGAAAGCCGCCCCATTTCAGCGCATTTACTTCCAGCTCCGGGTGCAGTTTTTTAAAACCTTCCGGCACAAAGCCGGCAAAGGCAGGGGCTATAGGTTCAAAGCCCAGTTCATGCATACGGTCCAGTATCTGGTGCTGCAGCTTTAACTGATCTTCGTGCCAGCCGTCCGGTATAGGACCATCCCATTTGTTAATGTTGCCCATGCGGTGCCAGGGCAGGTGTGCAGGCCCTGTAAAGAACTCCCTGGTCTCTTCGTTGCTCAGGCCCAGTTTCTTCCATACCCGTTCGGCAATGGCTTCGCTGCCGACCAAAGCCAAGGGCATATTTACGCCATGCAGCGCCATCCAGTCTATTTCCTTTTGCCAGCGCTCCCAGTCCCAGTAGGGTGTCGTATAGCCATAGGTGACTACATTCAGGAAATAACGGTATTTGTAAGGTGAGGTGGCGCGTTCTTTGGGATAATCAGGCCACTCGTCTGGCAAATTCAGGTGATTACCGCTCCAGCTTACCATGCTGAGCGTTCCTTTTTTCAGATACTGGTAGAAGCCAAAAGTAAGCGCTACAGCACTACTGCCTCTTACTGTAAGCTCCCCATTAACTGCCTCCACTTCGTAGGTATCCAGGCTGTCTTCGGCAGCTATAATTTCCAGGTTGATATTGTTTGCCCTGTCACCTATCAGGCGCTGCATCACACCTCTTGCCGCAGTTATGGCTTTACTGTCAGGGGTACTGGCAGCTACTTCTGTCTTGTTGTGGGTTGAGGTGCTGCAGGAGAAGGCACAAAACAGCACTAAAACAGCTAAGAAAGTATAGAGTGGGCGCATAAGCTTCTATTTTTGAAAATGAGACACAGGTATCACGATACAAGACATACAGCTTTTACTGGTTAGCAGATTGAATTACAGCTCCTCCCAAAGCTTAACAATTTCAAAAGCAGACAACTTACGCTCTATTTTATATTTAAAACTGCTTTAGTAGCTGAGCGTGGCTATGACAGGCAAATGATCTGACGGATAGCTTTCCTGAATCACTCGCTGAGACACAACTTTGAAAGGAGATTTTTTGGTAAAGGCAATATAATCTATTGTTCTGCTCGGGTTTACAACCGGAATCGTGGGCTCGCAGTCGGTAGTGCAGGTGCGGGTAAAAACCTGATCCAGTTCTGCAATAGCCGTACTTTCCGGCAGAGAATTAAAGTCGCCGGCCACTATAAAAGGTAATGTTTCCTTAGCGGCTATTTCGTTTATTTTCCGTACCTGCTGATCACGGTTTTCCAGGTTGCGCACATCAATGTGTGTACTTCCAAAGCGGATAATCTTACCATCGGGTAAGGTTATTTTAGCAGTAGCCAGCACCCGGTCTTCTGCTTTTGGGTCTGCGTCTTCTGGCAATGGTATAACCGTAGTCTCAGACATTGGGTATTTGGATAGTATTGCCACGCCATAGTAGCCTCCTTCGTAATCGATAGCTCTGCCGAAATAGGCTTTCATGCCGACTCTCTCTGCAATGGCCTCGGCCTGGTTTCCAGGCCCCGAACGCCCTGTGTTAACATCCACCTCCTGCAGCGCTACCAGATCAGGATTTTCCTTTCGAATCACATTGGCGATCGCATCCAGGTCTATATCAGTGTTCGTTTTGGTCGGGGGGCTGGCATGGTGAATGTTATAGGTCATTACCTTCAGTTGGCGGACTCCTGTAGAAGCAGAGGCGGAAGCCGAATTGCTGGTACTACCAACTGTTTTCCCGGTGCAGGACATAAGTAGCACGACAAAGGCAACAAAAGTAGCGCAGTAAAATAGTTCTTTTTTCATATGAAAGGTATGGTTAAGCTATAATCTGAGGCAAGACCTATACAAAAGCTTTGGTGTTGACATAACTGCTGGCATTACGCATTCTGAAGAGCGCCACAGCACCTAGAATGGCTACATTACCGATGTGCGAACGCTCAATAACGAGCTGATCTGTTACCACTTTGAATGGAAATGACTGCACACTCTCCAACATGGCATCTTTAAAATAAGTATAGCAGCCACTAACCGAGCCACCCAGAAAAATGGCATCAGGAGAAATGGCATATAAAATTACTTTAATGGCATTGCCCAGATGATGCCCATACTCCTGAAGTATTGCCAAAGCACTAGCATCTCCTTTTTCGGCCAATCGCTGTACCTTTAGACCAGACATGCCGTGTACTCTTTTAAAGTACTTCCCACTGCAATAGTCTTCAATAGTCAGGTCGAGGTAAGGGATGCCTCCAAACTCACCGGCACTGGAAAACCTGCCTGCGTATACCTGATCTTCTATGATGATACCGGTGCCAAACCCGGTGCCCAAGGTTATTCCGACCATGTTTTTGTAGCTTCGCCCATTGCCGTACATTTTCTCTCCTGCAGCAAAGGAGTTGGCATCGTTAGTAATGCAAACCGGTTTTTTAAAGTACTCTTCCAGGTGCATTTTCAGGTATACTTCCCGCCACGAGGGAATATTCTGCACGTTATGCACAACCCCATTCTCTTCGTCTATCAGGCCCGGCACACCTATGCCGATTCCGGCTACACCAGGCTCCATCACCTGCTCAATGCCATTTATTAATTCAGTTATAATCTGTTCCTGGGGAGCATGGGCAGAGGTAGACAACCTAACTTCTTCCAATACTTTTCCATCCTGCACTAATCCAATGTGCACTTTTGTACCTCCAATGTCTATCCCTATAACTTTGTTGTCCTCTCCCATATATCATAACGTTTTCATTAGGCTGCCTTAACTGCTCGTCAGTTTGTGAGAAACGCAGCTTCAATAATTAAATCTTACTCCTTGTAATCCATACACACGAGGCAGCGCCCTAGTCAAATCTCCATTTAACAAAAGCCTCCATGGCTTCGTAATCGGCCAGGCCAAGGTCATCGTAGCAGCGGGCCGTCTCTCTGTTTCTGGCCTCTGCCCTTACCCAGAACTCACGTGAATCATCTCCCGGGAAAACAGGGGTGTCTTTCTGCGACTGGTGCTTGAAAATAGCATTCCGCTTACGCTCCACCTCTTGTGGGGAGAGTGGCACAGCCATTTCTATCTCATGCGTTTCAAATTCGTGCCAGGCACCGCGGTACATCCATAACCAGCAGTCCTGTGCCCAGGCTTCGGATTTACGCAAGCGGTTTAAAGCTTCCAGTATAATTTTAAAGCAGACAACATGGGTGCCATGAGGATCTGCAAAATCGCCTGCGGCAAACACCTGGTGCGGCTTTACCTTTTGCAGCAACGCCATTGTCATCTCAATATCGAGGTCCGAAACAGGATTCTTTCGGGTTTTACCGGTTTCATAAAAAGGCAAAGCCATAAAGTGGATATAATCGTCCTGCAAGCCTGCATAACGGGCAGCTGCAATGGCCTCACTTTTACGTATAAAGGCTTTCACATCGCGTATTTCCTGCGTATCGATCTGGTTAGGTTGCTTTTGCTCTATGAATTTTCTGGCATCTTCGTAGATTTTACTTAACCTGCTACTGTCCTGCCCAAGGCTCTTGGCGAAATCTATCGCAAACTCCATGTAGCGAAGCACATCATCGTCCCAAACAGCTGTATTACCCGACGTCTGGTAAGCCACATGCACCTCATGCCCCTGGTCCACCAGACGTATAAAAGTGCCTCCCATAGAAATGACATCGTCATCGGGATGGGGTGAGAAAATAACCACCCGCTTCTGTGCCGGCTCGGCACGTTCAGGTCGCTGAGAGTCGTCTGCCCCTGGTTTTCCTCCCGGCCAGCCAGTAATCGTATGTTGCAGCTGATTAAAGATATCGATGTTAATGTTATAGGCCGGCCCTTTTTCGGTAGCCAGCTGTGCCATACCATGGTTATTGTAATCTTCTTCCGTAAGCTTCAGAATAGGCTTTTTCACCTGGAAAGACAGCCAGATAACTGCCTTTTTGATCAGGGCATTATCCCACTGGCAGTCTTTCACCAGCCAGGGAGTATCGAATCGAGTCAGGTCAGCGGCAGCATCCTGGTCCAGCACAAACTCTACATGATCGGAGAGCTGCAGATAAGTGGCCGGTATTTCAGCAGAAATTTCGCCTTCAACAGCTTTTTTAATAATCGGAGCCTTTTTTCGGCTCCAAGCCATCAGTATAATTTCTCTGGCTTTAAAAATAGTGCCAACACCCATTGTAATGGCCTTTCGGGGCACGTTTTCCTTACCACCAAAATCCCTGGAGGCATCGCGGCGGGTAAGATCATCCAGCGTTACCAGCCGGGTGCCAGAATTGGGTGCTGAGCCTGGCTCGTTAAAGCCGATATGGCCTGTACGCCCGATACCCAGAATCTGCAGATCCAGGCCTCCCAAGGCCTCAATCTTCTGCTCATACTCCAGGCAAAAGGCATGTATCTCTTCTTTCGGAAGTGTTCCATCCGGTATATGAATGTTAGCTTTAGCTATATCGATATGATCGAACAGGTTTTCATTCATGAAGGTAACATAGCTCTGCACGGCAGCAGGATGCATCGGGTAGTATTCATCCAGGTTGAATGTTACCACATTTTTAAAGCTCAACCCTTCCTCCCGGTGAAGACGCACCAGTTCTTCATAAACTCCAACCGGTGTAGCACCTGTAGCCAGCCCCAACACAGCTTTCTCGCCTAGCTCCTGCTTTTCCCGGATCAGGTTAGCAATTCGGGAAGCCACCTTTACGGAAGCAATATGTTGATCGGGATAAACGGTAACCGGAAGTTTCTCGAACCGGGTTTCTTCCAAGAGATTTAAACGAGCCATAGACTTATGTATAGTTTTATTTTGGTGCTGATTAAGCTTTTAGTTTATTATAAAATAAATTTAAAACACTGCTACGCAGGTAACATGATAGTGTTATCGCCTAAAGCATATAACAAAGTTATTATATCAGAAAAAGCTAATTTATGACAAGCCTTACCCTAAGCCAAACCACTGTTCCGGTCAAATCTGATCTCTAAAAATATTTTCCATAACAACAGCTACAGAGCCTAGTATGCCGGCATCCTGTCCTAAACCAGACAAGGCTATGGTTGTTTTCTCTCTTAACTGGGCCATGCAATAAGTGTTTATCGCCTGCTGAATCGGAGTAGTGATATACTGCTTTGCCTCTGCAATTTTTCCTCCCAGAATAATGAGCTCCGGATTAAACAGCTGAATCAGAATCGAAATACCTTTCCCCAAGTTCATACCTATCTTAGAAAGAATATTAATGGCATACTGGTCTCCACGGTTGGCAGCATCTATAACCAGTTGTGGCTCTATGCTGTCTATTTCCTGATCCGACAGCTGGTTAAGCAAAGAGTGTTGACCGGATTTGATCCCCTCTTTCGCCATGTTTGCCAAAGCAATACCCGACGCCACTGTTTCCAGGCAGCCGCGTTTTCCGCAGTAGCACAGGGCTCCATCATTCTCCAAGGGAATATGGCCAATCTCACCTGCAAATCCTGTGGCACCGCTTCTAAGTTTCCCATCCATGATCACGCCTAAACCAACACCCCAATCCAGTGAAAGCACCAGCACATCTCTTTTACCACGGGCCAGACCGAAACGATGTTCGGCCATTGCAGCACTTTTCACATCATTTTGTATGTAAACCGGCTTTTTAAATCTTTTGGTTAGCACCTGCTGTAAGGATTCCAGTTCGGAATCTGTATGCATGTAGGTATAATTATTTCCTTCTTTGGAAGCCACCAAACCCGGCATGCTTACACCGATACCCATCAATTTATCTGAGTTGATACCCGACTCCTCAATCAGGCCCTGCACAAACTGCTGCAACTGCTCCAGCACGGCAATACCTTCTGATATCTTGAGAGGGAAAGTCTTAACCCCCGTAATGTTGTTATTGTTATTATCGAAGATGGCCATTCGGGTTTTAAATCTTCCCATGGCGATACTTAGCACGAACAAAGACTGATCACGCAAACCGTACAGGTCAGGTTTGCGGCCACCTTCCGATTTACCTCTCCCCTGCTTTTCCACCAGTCCCTCAACCATCAGCTCATTTAATAAATTTATAGATGTAGGTGAGCTGATATTGAAATCGCTACAGAGGTCAGCATTTGTTTTAGGCCCTTTTACATATAAGTGCTTTATTATCTTTATCTTCTGAGTATGCTTCTTCCTCTCAACGTGGTTAAGTGTATCCAGGTAGGAATCCTCAAGTATCAAAGTACTCATTTCGTCTCGTGCTATTAATTACCTAAAGAATGTAATTTATTCCTTTTAAAGCAAGAACTTTTATAAAATTTTTAAAAAAGAATTCCGACTTTAGCTAATATATACTTTAAAATAAAGAACAAATATAAGCTTAATTATATTTAAAGGATCTTTAATCTAAAACATCAGAAAGAACTTATTCAATATGAGTATTCATTATTCTGCTATGCTGATGACAGCCACTACCGGTAAATGATCTGAGGCATAGCGCTCATCAATTACCTTATGACTTCCGGTGCTGAATTTATTTAGCGGGTGCCTGTAAGCTATAAAGTCGATGGCTCTTGATGGATTGTTTACAGGAATGGTTGGGGCACAATACCCGCTGCAGGTCCTTTGAAAGCGCTGATCCAGGGTGTTGATGATGGCAGAACCATTAACAGCATTAAAATCTCCGGCAATAATAAACGGCAGGGATTCATTGGAGGCAATGCTGTTGATCTGGTCTACCTGTGCCTGCCTGTTAGCCGGATCTGACAAGGCATCCAGGTGAGTGCTGCCAAAGCGTAGTTGAGTGCCATCGGGCAAGGTAACTATACCTGTAGCCAATACCCTTGCTTCTCCACCACTACCCGGCAGTGTAGGCAGGCGATGCACTACCGTCTGGGATAAGGGGTACTTAGACAAAATAGCCACACCATATCCGCCGCCCTGGTAATCTATTGCCTTACCAAAGTAGTAGCTCATGCGCAGCCTGGTTGCAATTTCTGCCGCCTGGTTTAAACTGACTCCCGATCGCTGAGTATTTACATCCACTTCCTGTAGCGCTACCAGGTCAGGCTTTTCTGCGTTGATCACATTTACGATGGCCCCTACATCTATTACATTGGCTTTGGATGGCGGATTACAGTGATGAATATTATAAGACATTACCTTTAAAGATGCCACACGTTCTACACCCGGCTTTTCTTCCGGTGATGGCGCAGGTGCTTCTGAAGAACTACCACAAGCACTCGCGAACAAAACAATACCCGCAGCAAGGCTAAGAAATATATTTTTCATACTGAATTTCAAGATACAGAAAGGCAAAGCTTTTGCATGAACAACTTTACCATCAATTTTTAGATGTTGGAAAGCAAACCATTCATCCGCATCAATCTCCAAGTCTTGTAAGATTGCCGGGATGAATGGCTTTGCATAAACTGCTAATATACTATTTCGTCTGTGCCGTATTTTTCACGTTACGACCTTTCATAGGCCATGGCGAATCGGCAGGACCACTTTCTTCTACAGCTATTTTATAAAGCTTGATGTTTGATCCGGCTAATGCCTCCACATACACAGTTCCATCATTAGCAATGGTTGGGGAATTTACAGCTCCTGTTCCCAACGGAAATTCTTTAGCCAAAAGACCTTCGCTGCTCACTACTACCAATTTTCCGTCAGCAGAACCAATATAGATATAGCCGTTCTTGTCTACTGCAGGCACACTTTCAGTAGTTGTTAAATTGTAAGTCCATTTAACATTTCCATTAGCCGGTTCTAAGGCAACCAGGCCTGCGGCTGATCCGGTGTAAAGGTCTCCGTTGGCTCCGATTACCACACCAGACTGAGCTGCTCCGGTAACAGTTGCTGACCATTTAACAGCCCCGGTTGTACCATTATCAGTGATAGCAACAACATGTGCATTAGTTGTATAGTAAATAGTACCATCAGCATCCATTGAAAGAGAGCTACCATGTGTACCACTGCCCATACCTACCGACTCTGTCCATTTGCTGGTACCATCTGCCGTGTTCACCGCCCAAAGTTTACCTTCGTTGGTATTAAGCACGTAAACAGTTTTTTCATCAGGACTAAGAACCGGCGCGGTATAGAAGGCACCAACTCCAATAATTTGCCAGCGTTTTTCTCCTGTTGGACTAAAAGAGAAGAATCCTCCATTTGGTGCAGTAAACCTTGACCCATGGTAAATGTTCCCTTGAGAGTCTATGGCTGGTGTCGTGTTAGAAGCGCCCAAAACTCCAGAACCTCCACCAGTCCACATAACTGTTCCATCCTGACCATTCAGCTTTTGAATGGCTTTGGCATTATCCCAGGTATTTACATATATATTTCCATCTGGACCAATTGAAGGAGCATTAGCAATATAGTGACCTACTTCTCTAGCCCATTTTAATTGAGCTGTCTGCCCCTGATCTGTTACAGCCACAACCTTACCATTATTGCCAAACCTAGACTCGAGGTAATAGATGGTACCATCATCGCCAATAACGGGTGAACTAGAACCTTCGTTAATGGCAGTAACGGCTGTATTATTGTTAAACTCCCACACAATGCTTGCTACCAACTCTTTCGGTTTTGGTGCAATTACTACTTGGTTGGAAACCTGATGTGTGGCCCCGGCAGCATTCGTAACTGTTAAGGTTACGTTATAAGTACCAGCTGCCTCATAAGTGAAATAAGGATTTCGCTTGTTCGAAGTAGAACCTTTGGCATCCCCAAAGTTCCAGTTCCAGGTAGATACTTCTCCGGAACCAACGGCCCTGTCTGCGTAAAACAAAACCTCCTGCCCTTCTACAGGAGTAGCTGGAGTGTAATTAAAAACTACTTCAGGCGGAACCAGATCACCTAAGTCATCATCTTTACAGCTGAATGCAATTAAGCTCAACAAAACGCTTAATAACATGACTTTTACTTTTTCCATTTCTTTATCATTTGATGTTTTTGATGTTAACATGATAAACGTTTGCCGCTGTCGCCCCTTACAACTGTACCACAAGTGCTGAAGCACCAGGAGCAACAGGCATATCTTAATTACCAGCCCGGATTCTGACCCAGGTTAGGGTTGAGCTGGAGTTGAGCCAACGGAACCGGCCACAGGTAATTACGTGGCGCCACAAAGGTTCTGCCGCTAAAAGCTACGATATAGCCATTCTGATCCTGTGCAAAGTTTGCCACATGCGATTGGTTTGCCGCCCATGACTTTTTCATACCTTTTACATCCTCAGCCAATTTTGAGCCTTGTTTCCAGCGCATCAGGTCAAACCAACGCTGTCCTTCCAAAGCTAATTCCACACGTCTTTCACGGCGAATTTCCTCTCGAACATCTAAACCATGATTTGCCAGTTCTGAAAGCTCCATGTGCTTCATTCCTACCCTATCACGCAACAGGTTAATGCTTATATCTAGATCATTCTGTGTTAATTTACCCTGTTCCATTCTTGCTTCTGCATAGGTCAGCAATACTTCAGCATAGCGCAGCAGGTGAATGTCATTATGATCCCGACCAACCTGACCAATAGTAGAAATTTCAGCATACTTGGTAAAGTAGTAACCTGTTATGGTTACAGCTCCTCTGCGGTCGTTATCAAATTTAGGTTCAACAAATGTACCGTCATTCACATTTCTACCATCAACTCGCCCTCCCCAGGCAGCACCCGGACTTAATATGGTTTGTGTCATACGGGGATCTCGGTTCTTGAAAATATCTGCATAACTATTCTCCGTATAAAGTTCCGATTTATCAATAGGCAAACCATCTTTCATCAGATAAGAGTCTACCAGTGATTTGGTGGGATTCCACCGAATTACTTGGTCAGGCACCTGAATTTCACGACTAAGATTGTGCATTAAGATATCAGGTAAGTGCATGCGAGCAATCATTGTCTCCTTATTCAGGCCATTTGCTAACCTTCCTTTATAAGTGAACAACTCGTAATAATTTCGTGTAGGATCTCCTGTGTTAAATAATTGGTAAACCTTAAGATCCATAACATCTTTAGCAGCTTTTTCAGCTATATCATACCGCCCATTATAAAGTGCAATCCTAGCTTTCAAACCTAAAGCAGCCCCTTTACTCATTCTTCCCAAATTATTACCTGATGGAATCTCGGCGGGTAAATGCGTGGCAGCTAGTTCAAGATCCTCAAGGATAAAATCTATTACATCCTCCTTTGGATTTCTTGGCCCATACACTTCTTCAATTGTTAGAGTGGTAGTTACTAAAGGTACATCACCAAAAAAACTAGTTAGAAATAAATATCCAAGTGCCCTGATTACACGTGCTTCAGCTGCCAATGCTTCCCTTCTGGCTGTACTTACAGAAGTTGCCTTATTATAATTTTCTAGAAAGGCATTTGCTTGGCGAACAGCTTGATATTGGGTTGTCCATTCAGTATTTAAAGTCGGAAGGTCATGCCCATAAACCCCACTACCAATTTGTTGATAAGCTGTCGTTGAAGGCCATAAAGTATTATCGCCCATGTTTTCCATATCGACCGTGTTTTTTGCTTTCACGTTGGCATATAGTGCATCAACAGCCAAAACTAGTTGCTCCTCAGTTTCCCAAAAATTATCATTTGAAAGAACATCCCTAGGTGCTATGTCTAAAAAATCATTATTACATGAACTAAGAAGCATTGTACTAAAGACTAAGCCGAATATAAATTTATTTTTCATTGAAAATTCTTACTTTAAGTTGATATTTAGACCAAACACAAAGGTTTTCACCTGCGGATAAAAATTTGCTCCACCTACCGGTGATTCAGGATCATATCCATAGAAAAAATTTGTTATGGTTAACAGGTTATCAGCAGAAGCATATACTCTTAAGCGATTAATTTTTAATCTCTCCGAAATAGTCGACGGCAGTGTATAGCCGATCTGAACATTCTTTAGTCTTAAATAAGAAGCATCTTCTAACCAAAAGGTTGATAAACGTTGATTAAAAGTTTGCTGAAATGAAAGACGAGGGTAGCTTGCATTAGGATTGTCGGGTGTCCAACGATCCAAATGGATAGGCTGCGGCATTGTACTTTGATCCATGAAAGCATGTCGAGTAGAGCCAGTCAGATAGCCGTTTACTTTACCAACGCCTTGTAAGAAAAAGTTAAGATCAAAACCTTTCCAGCCGATATTCCCTCGGAAGCCATAGGTATACCTTGGTATATGGCTACCAATTACTTGACGATCTTCGTCAAGTGTAACTTTGCCATCTTCATTTAGATCCTTATAGATGATGTCTCCAGGACGAACTGGATCAGTAGCGATGTACGGAAAGTCAGGTACAAACTCTCCAGATTCTGGATCATATCGAAAATCAGACTCTTGCGCAATTCGCTCTGCCACCAAACCATAAAATGCTTCTAGGGGTTGGCCTATAAACCTTACTCGATCACCATAAGTTGGATTAGAATTTCCTAAATCAACAACTTTGTTTCTTACATCAGAAATATTAAAATTCGCACCATAACTCACTTCCCCGATTCTATCATTCCAGTTTAGTTGCAATTCCCAACCTCTATTCTCCATCTTACCGGCATTTTGTATTGGATCAGGAGCACCAAACACTGCTGGATTTTGTAAATTAAGAAGCAGATTATCACTTTGATTAATGAAGTAATCAGCTGAAATATTTAAGCGATTCCTTAAGAATGCTAAGTCAATTCCAATATTTGATTTAATTGCGGACTCCCAAGTAAGAATTTCATTAGCAACAATTGTTTGTCTATAGCCAATCCTGTTTGCATTTCCAATTGGCATAGTCTGTACGGGACCTAAAATGTCCATAAAGGCATAATTTCCAATTCTATCATTACCTTGTGTTCCGTAAGAAGCCCTAATTTTACCAAACTCAACAACATCTCTTAGTCCAGCAAAAAAGTTCTCTTCAGTAAATACCCACCCTACTGAACCAGCCGCAAATAATTTCCAGCGAAGGTTGCTTATAAATTGGGATGAGCCGTCGTAGCGAAAGTTTCCTTCAATTAAATATTTATTATTAAAACCGTAGTTTGCCCTGCCAAACAAAGAGCGTAAAGCACTTTGAGTAGCACTACCATCATTCAGTTGATTGTCTGTACCTAGCCTGATGTGCCCTACTGATTGAGTAGGTAAATGGGTCCTTGATGCTTCAAAATTATCACTTAATTCTTGTTCTTGAGAAACACCTAACAACAGCTTGACGTCGTGTTTATCAGCAAACCTGCGTTCATATTCAGCAGTAGCAATAATACCTTTTTTAATATTTGAGTAATCTCTTGTCTCAAATTTATTAGGGTTTCCTGTTTGATAAACTAATTTTCCATCCTCAGGACTAAAATAATTAATAGTTTTATTAAAAATATCTCGTTTGGAGTTAGATCTAAATAAGGCATATTGACCACGAAGATTAAACCCTTTAAATAGATTTAAAGTAGCATTTAAATTTCCTGTAAACTCTTGTGAAGTAAAATCATTGTATCCACCGTCTGTAGCTAAAGCAACAGGATTACTTTGCCCGCCGATATACCCCCAACTACCAGCAGTATTGCGTACAGGTACAAGTGGCAAAATAGATGTAGCTGCGCTAATTGAACCTGTTCCATTTGCTGGGCTAGTATAAGTTCTATCTACATAACCCATATTGGCAGTCACATCTATTCTATCAATTATCTTCGTAGAAATTTTTGCACGTATGTTATGTCTGTTAGCACTAAAATTATCCCCTGTAACTAACCCCCCCTCATTAAGATATGCATAAGAGATGTAGTAGTTCATACCATCTGTACCACCATTTATACTTAAACTGTGATTTTGTTGCGGAGCATGCTTTTTAAAGATTTCATCCATCCACCTGGTGTTAGCAAAGTAATTAGGATCAGAGCCGCTTCTGGCAATGGCAATATCTTCATCAGTATAAGTAGGATTTCTTCCTGCATTGACCATTGCCTCATTCAAGAGCTCCATATACTCCGGTGATCCCAAAAATTCAGGCAGAGCTGTAGGTGTCTGCAAACCAAAATAAGTATTAAAAGAAATACTAGGCTTTCCAGTTGTACCTTTTTTTGTGGTCACCATAATTACCCCATTGGCCCCTCGTACTCCAAAAATAGAAGAGGAAGCAGCATCTTTAAGAATCGATATGCTTTCAATATCATCTGGGTTCAAAATGTTAAGGTTACCACCCGGCACACCATCAATCACTACTAGTGGTGATGCATCACCCCAGGTACCAATACCCCTGATTCTAATATTACCTGCATTATTACCTGGAGCTCCTAAGGCACCTGTAATAGTAACCCCTGGCATAGTACCTTGTAGTCCAGAATTCAAGTTCGTAATTGGTCTGTTTACCAGCACCTCCGATGTAACCTGACTTACTGCACCTGTCAGGTTGGCCTTTTTCTGGGTGCCATAACCTACCACCACCACTTCATCCATCATTTTAACATCTTCCTGAAGGGAGATATCGAAAGTACTTTGGCTGCCTATGGTAATCTCCTGACGCTGAAAACCGATATAGGATACAACCAGAACCGGATCTGAAACACCAGCAACATTAATGGTGAAACGGCCATTTACATCTGTAATGGCTCCGGTACTAGTTCCTTTAACCGATACCGACACGCCAGGCAGTGGCTGCCCGTCGGTGCCTCTTATTACACCTGTTACCGTATTGTCCTGGCTTTTGTCGAGGGGGGAATTCATGGCAACCATCGAACCGGAGGCTGCGTTTTCATGCCCGAGGGTATAGCCTTCTATAGGGGCGAAACCGAGCACGGCCAACAATAGCAGCGAGCATCTTCGACGCGAGCCTCCACTGTTTCTTGATTGTAACTTTTGGTTCATAACAACATGAAAGTTTAGTGGTTATTCTGTTCCTGATTAAAATAAGTACTGCAGGCTGGGCTTTTTAAAGCAATAGCCTATTCACTTCAGTGGCCGGAGTATATTTTCCAAGCCATTCCTGACACAGTGGTTTATTACTTAAAAGTGATTCAACTGCTACTTTAAAAAATGGCGTTTCAGGTTTTTCCAGGCGAAACGCTTCTAAATTGTATCAGCTATTATCTACTTTATCCTATAATCTTTTGAACTTAACTTGGTGCAGCTTCTTAATCAGGAAAGAAAGTGTTAAACCCTATTCACTAATTTCTTCTGAATCAATAGCTAGTACCTGCTTCCTCTATCTTTCTAAAACCTCCTACCTGATCCTGTAGAAGGTGCCACGGTACGGCATCGACCTTACACCAAAACTCTATATGTTGCTTCTTCAGGCTGTACACTTACTCAAAGCTTGAGCAGACATTCTTACCATTTTTGTTTATCCTACTTACCGGATGCCTTAGCTCGAACCTTCTTTGATGTTTATGAACATGTTGAATGTTTATCTAAAGAAGCAAAAATTTTAAATTACAAACAATACTTTTGTTATTTTTTTTAATAAGTCAAAATTATTGGTTTATATATTCTATGAAAAGAAATGTGTTTTACTATTATGTTAAGAATCACTAACAGGACTTAATAATAAAATAAATTTAGCCGAGGTGAGCTTTTCGAGGGGGTGAAAGCTGCTAAAACGAGCTGATTTATTTAGATGCTGTAACAGCATCTTGTGCAGCACAGTAGTACGACAGCGCATTTCAGCAGAAGATGAGCCAGAAGGGTAATATGGCTTTAAAAAAATAGCCGTACAGGCGCTTTTTTTAAAGCACCTGTACGGCTATCCGATTTAGAATAACACCTATATTATATGCTTAACGCGTGAGGCGTTTTGCAGCCGCCCTATCGGCAAACCAGGTTGGTTCTCCCTGGAAGGGTTTAATTAGTTGTGATGGGTACTGTTCAACATTCGCTTCGCCCTCCAGCACCTCATACAAAGCATCCGCTTTTTTCTCGCCGAACGTCAGGAAGAAAATGTGGCGTGCAGCATTAATGCATGGAGCAGTTAGGGTAATGCGGTACATCTCCTGTGGAGCCAGGTAATATGCCTGCACCAGTTTTGTTTTTTCGTGAAGCACTGCCGTTCCCGGAAACAAGGAAGCGGTATGCCCGTCGTCACCCATACCTAGTAGTATTAGATCGAACTGCGGGTTTTCCTGTCCTAGATGCTGGCGAAGAAGCTGCTCATATTCTGTTGCGTATTGCGCAGGCTCCAGCTCCTTCCACATCGGAAATACCTGGTCCTTCGGAACCGGCACCAGATTCAGCAGCGTCTCAAATGCCATTTTCGCATTGCTTTTGTCGTCGGTTAAGGGCACCCATCGCTCATCACCCCAGAAAATATATGTCTGCTGCCATGGAACCTGATTCCGATAAGGGGCCTGCGCCAGCAAACGGTACAACTCTACCGGAGATGATCCTCCTGTAAGTGCAACAGTGAACTTTCCCCGTTGCTGCACGGCTTCACGAGCCACGTTCACAAAAGCTTCTGCAGCTGCTTTACTTAGCTCTTTTGTATTCTCGTATATCTGTAACATGTTTCTTTCTGATTTACCTGTTCCTGACTGTGGAGACTGCCCAGGTATGGCCTTCCCTGGCAATTAATGCTTCTGCGTTTTCAGGTCCCCACATACCGGCAGCGTAGTTCGGAAACTCGAGAGATGGCCTGGAATCCCAGGTATCCAGTATAGGTGAAATAACCTCCCAAGCCACTTCTATTTGATCGGCACGCATAAACAGCGTAGCATCGCCCTGCATGGCATCTAACAACAGTGTTTCGTATGCTTCCGGAGAGTTTTTAGAGTAGCTGTTAAAGTCAAATACCATTTCAGCCGGAATCAGCGTCATGGAAAGTCCTGGTCTTTTTGCCGTAAAGCGTAGACGGATGTCCATCTGTGGCTGAATACTGATGGTCAGCCTGTTTGGCATCAGGTTTTCCGACAGAGATGTAGGGAACGACAAGTGTGGAACAGGCCGGAACTGTACTGTTATGGAAGAAGTTTTCTCCTGCAGCCGCTTGCCGGTACGCAGGTAAAACGGCACGCCCTGCCAACGCCAGTTGTCCAGGTGCAACTTAAGGGCTGCGTAGGTCTCGGTATTAGAACCGGGGTTTACACCCTCTTCCTCGCGATAGCCTGGCACCTTCTCTCCCTGCACCCAACCCGGGCCATACTGCCCGCGCACCGCATTCTGATTGACGTCTTCGTACGTAAAACGACGGATAGCCTGCAGTACATCCACCTTCCGGTTACGAATTTCCTCGGCTTCAAATGAAACAGGAGGCTCCATGGCCACCATGCACAAAAGCTGCAGCAGGTGATTCTGAATCATGTCGCGCAAAGCGCCTGCTCCTTCGTAGTATCCCCCTCTGTCTTCTACTCCCACCATTTCAGCCACCGTAATCTGCACAAAGTCGATGTAGTTCCGGTTCCATAATGGTTCGAAAAGTGCATTTGCAAAACGGAAAGCCAGTATATTCTGCACGGTCTCTTTGCCCAGGTAATGATCGATACGATAAATCTGGCTCTCCTGGAATGTCTGGGTCAGCAGCTGGTTCAGGCTACGCGCTGTAGCCAGGTCTTTTCCGAAAGGTTTCTCTACTATAATACGGTCACGCTCTACTTCACTAGCCACGCCGGCCTCTCCTAAATGAACAGTAACAGCCTCGATAAAACGAGGGGCAACCGACAGGTAAAACAGACGGTTGGCTCTCATTCCCCACTCCTGGTCGAAGGCATTTAACCGCTCTGCCAATTGTGTATAAGAAGCCGGGTTATCGATATCAGATTGCAGAAAAGTGATCGACTGCTGGAATTGTGCCCATTTTTCCTCGGCAGGTTTGCCGCTTC
The DNA here is from genome assembly GCF_005491705.1 of Pontibacter sp. SGAir0037. Classification (NCBI taxonomy): domain Bacteria; kingdom Pseudomonadati; phylum Bacteroidota; class Cytophagia; order Cytophagales; family Hymenobacteraceae; genus Pontibacter; species Pontibacter sp. SGAir0037. The sequence continues at coordinate 1,905,219 of NZ_CP028092.1, forward strand.
GGGAAAACAGCGTAAGCCCTTCGTGAAGATGCTCCCGGTAATCGGCATCGTTAAATCCTGAACGGCCTAGGCCGACAATAGCAAATTTATCGGGAAGCCACCCTTCCAGGAACAAATGGTAAAAAGCAGGCACCAGCTTTCTTTTTGTTAAATCGCCGGTTCCACCAAATATGACCACTACGGTCGGTACAGCTATTTTGCCTGTATTCATCTATCAGTTAAATTTAAGCAGCATATAAGGAATGAAAATCTGAAAGTAGCCCATGCATACTTCTTAATTCCACTTTGTATGGAAGATACCTTCCCGGTCTATACGCTCATAGGTATGGGCACCAAAGAAATCACGCTGTGCCTGTATAAGATTTGTTGGTAATGTTTCGCTACGGTAAGCATCGAAGTAGCTTAAAGAAGACATCATAGCCGGCATTGGAATTCCTTTGTCGATAGCCAGTTTCAGGATGTCTCTCATATCGTTTTGCCGCTGCAGTAACTTCTGCCCTATCTGCGGGTCGAGCAGGATATTAGGTAGTTCAGGAGCATTTTCAAAAGCTTTTCTGAAATCTTCTAGGCAAGCAGCCCGGATAATACAGCCGCCGCGCCAGATACGGGCGACATCCTGCAACTCAAGCTCATAATTATACTCTGCAGAAGCGACCCGAAGTTGTACCAGCCCCTGCGCATAGGTAACCAGCATCGCAAAGAAAAAAGCATTTCGCACCTGATCTACCGCCTGCTTCTGGTTATCCTGTGGTTCGGCAACAGCTGAAACGCCTTTCAACAAAGCTGCGGCACTTACTCTTTCCTCTTTATATTTAGACATATCACGCATCAGTACAGCCATATCTATAGTTGGCACCGGCACCTGTAAGTCCATTGCATTCTGAGAAGTCCATTTACCGGTACCTTTCGATCGGGCACGGTCTGAGATGAGGTTAACCAGGGCTGTGCCCGTCTCCTCGTCCTGCTTTTTCAGTATTTCACCGGTAATTTCAACCAGGTAAGACTGCAGCTCTGTTTGGTTCCATTCCTCAAAGGTCTGCTGTAAGGCCTTATCGTCGAGTCCGAGGCAGCGTTTCAACAGGTCGTAAACTTCTGCGATAAGCTGCATTACGCCATACTCGATGCCGTTGTGCACCATTTTCACATAGTTTCCTGCCGAGCCATTGCCTAAATAGGCCACACAGGGTTCACCGTTTACTTTGGCTGCTACCGCTTCAAAAACAGGGCGAAGCCTTTCATAGGCCTGCCTGTTTCCGCCCGGCATCATACTTGGTCCGAAACGTGCACCTTTCTCTCCTCCTGAAATACCCATCCCGAAGAAGTGGATGCCTTCGGCAGCCAAAGCTTCTACACGGCGGTCTGTGTCCGGGAAGTAAGAGTTACCACCGTCTATCACAATATCGCCTTCTTCCAGCAGCGGCAGCAAGTTGGCAATGGCTGCGTCAACTGGTTTTCCGGCTGGCACCAGCAGCATAAGTGCCCTCGGCCTGCGCAGGGCGCTTACAAACTCTTCGGCAGAGGTAGTGCCGCGCACCGTTTTCCCCTGGCCGGTTTCTGCTTCCAGTGCAGCCGCTTTCAAAGGATCCAAATCAAGGCCTATCACGGAAAAGCCATTATCGGCCATGTTCAGCAACAGGTTTCTGCCCATCACGCCTAACCCTACAATACCAAAATCATACTGTGTTTCATTCATAAACAAGACTTGTATTAGGTTGTTCTGTATTTATATTCATGGGCAAGTTTACACCAGCCCACACTATTCTACTATGCTTTCCGCTGCTCTAAAGCCTTCACTTTATCGAGCCGGCGCTGGAACCTTTCTTCTCCATGATACCGTGCCTTTAGAAATGCCTCTACCAGCTCCCACTGAAGCACAGGCCCGATCACCCTGCCTCCTAGACATAGCAGGTTCATGTCGTCGTGCTCTACTCCCTGGTGCGCAGAGTAAGTTTCTGTAATAAGTGCCGCACGCACTCCCGCTATTTTATTGGCAGCAATGGATACACCTACGCCACTGCCACATACGGCAATGCCCTTTGCTACTTCACCCGATGCCACTGCTTTTGCCAGGGGCAGAATAATATCCGGGTAATCATCCTGCGCATTGTATTCAAAAGCACCATAGTCTGTTACACTATATCCAGCCTCACGAAGTTGCTTCACCAGGTTTTGCTTCTGTTCGAAACCTGCATGATCTGCTGCTATCCCTATTTTCATGATCTTTCACTACTTTAGTTAAACCTGGCTTATAAAGCGACAATGCGATGCTCAAATATAAGGATTATATATAAACCACCACGATTATAGTATTTGCCTGAATATATTCTTAAAAGACTTTTTGTGGTAATTCATACGTTCAAACCATACAACCACTACAATTTAACAGATACCTGAAATGAGAACTTCCTTATTTTCTATTTTCCTGGCAACAGGCCTCTTTAGCTGTAACAGCAACACAGGAGAAGCACATAAGACATCGGCCTCGGGGCAGCAGCCAGACGAACAACCGGTAAAGCGCTGCTTCCAAAGCGTATCGGGTAATCAGCACCAAGATACAGCCTGGGTACAGCTAGAAATCAAAGAAGAAAATATAACAGGCTATTTTACGAACCAGCTTTTTGAAAAAGATGCCAGGCGCGGCACAATACAAGGTTCCAGAAAAGGGAATGAAATCAAGGCCACCTGGACCTTCAGCCAGGAAGGACGGCAGGACACGTTGCCGGTGCATTTCAAACTTGAGAACAACAAACTGTTTCAAAAGCCTTACAGCTACAACAGCGCCACTGGCCGTGAATTTATAGCTGATTCGAGTAGCTATGCGATCAGGTTCGATGCCTTGGACTGCTCTGCTTTGGCTCCTGCTGAACATTAAACCGCATGAACATACCCTTAGAAGAACGGTTATACCAGGTGTAGCGCCATCTGAATATTACAACGCTCGTAGGGTGTTGCACGGCCGACAACTTTTTTAAAACCAAGCTTGTGGTACAGGTTAATTGCTGGCTTTAAAACAGTATTACTCTCTAGGTATAGGGTTTTAGCCCCTCTTTCCAGGGCTTTTTGCTTCGCGGCCAGTCCCAAAAGCCAGCCGATGTTCTTACCTTGTGCCTTGGGATCTACTGCCATTTTAGCCAGCTCGAAATCATATTCAGCATCATCCATGCTTAATAAAGCGCATACACCTACCGGCTCCTCTTTGTACAAAGCTACGAGAATGCAACCTCCATTTTTCAGAATATAACCTTCCGGATTATCCAGGGCTTTGTAGTCGGCCTCTTCCATTTTAAAGTACCTGGAAATCCATGCTTCGTTGAGTGCTTTAAATGCCGCTGCATAAGCAGAATTATACTCCACAATGCTTACCTGCTGGCTCTCACGGTGCTTTTGCTGTTGCTTTACACGCTGTAAGAGCGATTGCTGCTCCAGGAGAAACTCCCACTCTTCTATTGCCTGCCACAGGTCATGTGTCGCCTGTGCAGAAATGTCTTCGATTGCCCTGCTTACATCGGCATACTGATCCTGAATTTTGGCTGTGATCTCGTGCCCTTTCTCAGAAAGCCTCACCAGGTTCCTTCTGCCGTCACGGGAATCCTTCTCCTCCAGTACAAGCCCTTTCTTCGACATTTCAGCAATAATCTTACTAACAGACGGATGTGAATGCCCTATTTCTTTGGCTATGGCTGTAATCGTTTTCTGCTCTCCCTGCGACAACACATAAAACACAGGAAACCATTTGGGTTGCATGGCGATGTCGTAAAGTTTATATATCTGGGCTGCGTCTTCGGTTATTTTTTCTGTTAACATCCGCAGCCTGCTGCCCAAAGCTACTTTGCCTATCTGGTTAAAAAACTCCATTGCGTAAACAATTATGTAATTAGTTACGCAAATGTAATAAGATAAAATTTGCAAGTGCAAATCATTCTCAAAAATTCTCATAACCGTGTTCTGGCTGCACCACGGGAAAACGACTATACAATTGTTTTATTTACGCTGCTAAATAAACCGGGCTGGCAACCGGATCAGTATATTTGCTTAAGACAAAAGCAGGTAAGGCATCCACTTTTGCAGCAGTGCATCCAGGTCGCTTGGATAAAAAGGCTTGCTCAGATGATCGTTCATACCTGCCATCAGGCTTTTCTGGATATCTTCCTGGTAAACGTTGGCTGAAAAAGCAATGATAGGATTTGTAAAACCTGCCGTTCTAAGTAATCTGGTTGCCTCAAAACCATCCATCTCTGGCATTTGCAAGTCCATAAACACCAGGCTGAATTCAGTTGTTTTAGAGAGCTGCAGCGCTTCTTCTCCACTTCTGGCTGTTGTAACAAAGGCTCCGTAGCCTTTCAACACGTTCTCCAGAAGCATGCGGTTTAGCTCATTGTCATCTACCACCAGAAAATGGACATTCTCTTCGAGCTTACTTTTTGTAACAGGTCCTGTTGGTGAAGGCATTTGTCCGGCTTCTGGTACAGCCTCTACATCTACTGTAAATTTAAACTGAGAACCATGCAGCAGGCCTGGCAGCGGGCTCAGTACCTCTATCCCGCCCTGCATCAGGTTTACCAGCTTTTTGCTGATCGCCAATCCAAGCCCGAAGCCACCATACTTCCGGTTAGTTGACTGATCGGATTGTGTGAAGGAGTCGAAAATGAGGCCCTGCTTTTCAGGAGGAATACCTATTCCGGTATCTGTTACGGTACAAATCAGTGGGATTCGGGTGGAATCTGCTGTTCTCTGCCCTGCCTTAATTTCCACGTGAATACTACCGCTCGAGGTAAATTTAATGGCGTTGCTTACCAAATTAATCAACACCTGGTTGATGCGGGTGGGGTCACCCTGCACCACCTCGGGTACCAGCGCATCGAATGCACAGGTAAGTGAGAGACCTTTACTTTGCGCCAGGTGTTTGTATGGTTCCAGGTTAGATGTGATGCTCTCCCGGATATTGAATGGAATATGCTCAACTGTAATTTTGTCCTGCTCGATCTTGTGCAGGTCCAGTATATCGCTTAAAAGTTTGGTAAGGGCTATGCCCGAGGTATTGATCAGCCGCACGTACTGCTCCTGGTCGGGGTTCAGTTCCGTTTCCATGAGCAGGTTTGTGAAGCCCATAATACCGTTCAGCGGTGTCCTGATTTCATGGCTCATGCTCGACAAAAAATTACTTTTTGCCTCGTTGGCTGCTTCCGCTTTTGTTTTAGCCTCTTTCAGCTCCAGCTCTTTTTGCTTCAGCTCCGAAATATCTTTTGCTATGATAAGTATGCCGTCGACTTCCTGCCTGTTATTCAACAGATAAGAAAAAGAGGATGAAACAGAAATCAACCTGTTCTGTTTCCTGAGCATCAGCTGGGCATCAGCATTCATGTACTTGCCGTCTGCTTCCAGTGCTTTTATTATATGGCTTATTCCCTGCTTATCAGGATTGTCTAAAACTTCTGTTAAATGCAGACCACGCAGTTCGTTTTCTTTGCATCCGAACAAATCTTCGCAGGCTTCATTCACATTCCGGATGGTAAAGTCTTTGTTAAGCACCAACAAAACATCCACCACTCCTTTGTAGATGCTCTGCATGAAGTCTCTCGAGACGGTAGAGCTTTTAAGCTCCTGCCCAAGCATACTGATTCCGGATATAAGGGCATCCAGCTCATCGCCGGTTTCAGAAGCCTCAATTTCATAGTCGAAGTTGCCGTTTGCTACTTCAGCAATCAGGGTGATAATTTCTTCAATTCTTTCTTTGAGTACTTTCACGTTAGTTAGGTTGCAAAACAGCAGGACCTGCCACTTTAAGACCGGCAAGTCCTGCTTTTATAGGTTTTATACGTTTAGTCTTTTTCAATGGCGATGGTGGCGCGCATCATCTCCATCTCAAAATTATCTTTGGCCTGGAAGTAGCCTACTTTCTGATGCAGAGTGGCTCCAAGCTTTTTCTTTTCGAGAGAAGCCGAAATACCGAAATTCATCTTTTCACAATGCAGCGCATTGGCCCGCTTCACCACCTGGTAAAGCATCTGCCTGTAAACTCCATACTCCAGCACATAATCGTAATCCATTCCAATATACATAGGGCTGTATACCTGGTCGGCATTTTTATGGCAGAAGCCGATTGCAACAGGTTTTCTGTTATCAGAGATATTCTCATGCAGGTACAGCAATACAAACTCCCACTCATTGGTCGTGTTCAGGTGATGGAACAGCTTTTCCGGTAGTGCAAAACTGTTAATGGCTATGTTTCGCTCCCTCACCTGCTGAAAAAGAAGCAAGGCGTGCTGCAGCTCATCTGCTGATAAAGCCTCCTTCACCTCTACTCTGAATAAATGCTCGTTGCGCTTGATCTTTTGCATAAAATGTACCCGGCTCTTTTTCGTGAGCGTGGCAACATACTCTTCTTCAGATGCCCAACCTAACGTCTCCACCACAGACGACTCCGGCAAATCCATTTTAACGAAATCATGTTCCACCATAAATTCCTTAAGTTCCGGATCGTTGGCGTCCAGGTCACGCAGGAGAATACTACTGGCATGATGTTGCTCCTGCTCTTTGTATAACTCTCCTATCAAAGCTTTCAGAGCATTTCTCCAGTAAGGGCTTTCCCTGTCAAGGTACATATGATTTCCTTCTGTAAATAAAGTACCCATTACAATGCCTGTGGAGGTAAGGTAATAGGGATTGAGTTCCCGCTCTTTTTCTACTGCCTTAGAGATGGATGCTTCTAAAAACATATCTTCTTTGAGCAGGGCAACGGTTGCAAAAGTCATTAAAATGGTTTTGCCTTTCTGATCTTCCACCCTATAGTACCTGAAAAGCCAGTTGTTTTCTTTTTCTGCGTTGCCTTGGTATACTTCTTCCAGAAACCGAAGGCCGTTCCAGTCAAACATGCCTTGGTGACCGACATAGCGGTTCCATTCAGCAGCATCTATAGCTGCAATGGTATTATACCTAGTTACAGCAACAGCTGCCGGTGTACCAGCTTCCTGATGGTTAGTTGTCACTTCCAGGGCAGGCATTTTAAAAGCTTTTCTGATCTTTTCAATGGTTTGGTTCGTTTCCTGAAGTGCCCTGTTAAAGTGCAGTTGTAGCTTAGTCACCAACTCTTCAATGGCTTCGTAGGAGTTATTCAGAGAAATCGTAATCCGGATACCAATATTTTTAGCTGGTACGGCCGGAAAAGTAGCCAGGTTTACATAAATACCATCCCGGAGCAGTTCCTGCACCAGGTAATTGCCCATATCCATGCTGCCTGTCCCGATAAAAAAGATAGGACTCTCGCTCTCGTGCACCAGCGGCAGGTCGGTTTGCTTCAGCAAAGTATTGAAATAAGCGATTTTATCCTGCAGCTGTTCCTGATAGATATAAATTTCGTCACTCATATGGATCCGGGCAGAAGCCAGCGCCGCTCCCAGTGTGGCAGGTTCTATCTGTACAGAAAAAGTGAGCGGACCGCCAAAGTTATTTACCTTGTTATACCATTCTTCATCCGGGAAAAGAGATAAACCGCCACAGGCTCCAAAGCCTTTGCCAAGATTAGCCGTCAATATCATTTTACGGTACAAACCGTTTTCCATCTGGCTCATGACATAGCCTGTTCCGTGCTTGCCTGCCCAACTCATACCATGCGCATCGTCCACGTATAAATACAATTGCTCATATTTTTCTGCCAAGGCAATCATTTCTTTGATAGGTGCAAAATCACCATACATAGAATACACGCCGTCTGCCATATACCAGATCCTGTCGAACTTGTTTCTTTGTTTGCGTATCCGGTCTTCAAGCATTTCCAGGTTATTATGCCTGATCATTTCAACTGTTACGCCTTGGCTCAGCATTTTCTTTACAGCTTCCTGTACACTGGCATGTACCTGGTGATCCAGTATAACCAGGTCCGTCTGTCGAATGATACTTGGAATGGTTGTAAGATGCGAGAGGGTACAGTTTTTAGAGATAACAACAGGTGCATTATACATGGCCTGAACACGCTCTTCCAGTTCCTTGTATAAAGGATTTGAAACGTACGTTCTGGACATTGGAAATTGTGTGCCATACCGCTCAATAGCTTCTATGGCACCACGCTTTACTTCCGGGTGATGCTCGAGCCCCAGGTAACCACAGGTGCCAAAGTGTAAAACTTTTTTTCCCTGCAGCGTGAGGGTCTGCCCATCAAGTGATTCATCTTCAGCATGAAGGTGAATAATACCTTTCTTTTTCGAGACCGAAAGTACAGAATCTACCGTATCTAATATATTATTGTGCCGGATTTTAGCCATGTTATTTTAAATTTGTAGCCATTCTTAGAAAAACAAACTAAGCGTAAAATAATTCAAATCAAATGAAAGATTTGGAAAGCGAAAAATTTAACAAAAAAATAGAAACAACTTACTCAAAAATTGAGATTGCAAATGGCATTGCTCTTTGCACTTTCAAGAAAATTGAGGAGTTGGATGTAGCTATAACTTCGGTTATTGTGAAAGACAGGATGGCGTTTTTCGAGGGCGTGTCTTACCCATGCCTGTTTGATATTACCAATGTGAAGCACTCTACCAAAGAGGCACGCGACTACCTGGCCAATGAAGGCAATGAACTGGTTCTGGCGAGTGCTATCCTCATCAATTCCCCGGTTATAAAAATGACAGCCAATTTTTTTATCATGGTGAACAAGCCTAGGAATCCTACGCGCATGTTTACAGATAAAAAAAGCGCTGTAGAATGGCTGGAACAATTTAAGGTGGCTGTATAAGTCGTTATTTCAATACCCTCCACGCAAGCCCCTCTTCCAGCACTATATTTCTACCCAGCACCTCTACAGGCTCCTGCACGTATTTGTTTCTGAAGGCAGGACAGGCGTTATCTCTACTCGCTTGTCTGCAGCGTATTTGGTACGACAGCCTTTCTTAATAAGGAACTATTTAAGGCTTAACAGCTGTACAAAACATAGGTTAATTGTCATAAGATTATATTAACATTTAAAGACATCCTAATGAAATTATAGTAATTTTTCAAGCTCATCGCATTGAAATTCAAACATAAACGGTTTATTTTGTAAGACTGAGATCAGCAGCATTAAATACAAAGGCCAACCTTAATCCAATACTGATTTTCAAGAGGCAGGCGTTGTACAACCCATGTGCAGCACGAGCACAGTGAAAAGACGAGCTAACACAATATAATTAACGTTGCAGAGTACAAACCACATTCACCTGCTTGAAAAGCTGCAGTATGCTATTCTGGTAACAGATGCAGACGGAATCATTCGATATGTTAATGATCGCTTTGCCCAGCTATTTGACCTGCCACAGGCACCCGATTCATACCCAGGTAGTCCAACAGAGGCGATAGAAAAGAAAACCCTTCTGGCGGCTGTTCCGACACACAGCATTCATCCTTCTCAGGCTTTACCTTCTTCGCCGGTTGCCTACACCCTTCAAAATGGATTCGTAGTGGAACGGGAAGCACTGGATGCCTCCGCTGTAGATTTATCCGATTTTGGTGTAACGGCAGGCACTATCTGGCTGTACCGGGATGCCACCGCCAGATTTAACCAACAGCGTACTATGCTGACAGCCCCTGAGCAGGAAGAGGAGCATCAATACCCGGTGATCCGTCTCAGTACAGAGGGCGGTGTAACCTATGCAAACAACGCAGGTCAAGTACTATTGCAAAAGGTTTCCATCAGGCGACTGGAAACCTTTAGAAAACTGCTGCTTCACAGGTTGCAGGGCGGCTCATCAGCAGAGCCAGGTGAATTGGAGGTATATATTGCCGGCAGGTACTATAGCCTCACCTATCGGTTAGCACAGAACGAAAGCTATTTCAGCCTGCACCTGACAGACGTTACCGAAAGAAGGCTGGCCGAGCAGGCTTTGCAGGAAAGTAGAGCAATGGTGCATAACATCACCCTGACCGTGCCGAGCATCATTTACATTTATGATGTGGAAACCGACAGGTTTACCTATACCAATGCGCATGTGAGCCAGGTGTTGGGGTATGAGAAGAAGGACCTGGAGGCAAAAGCCGGAATAAATTTTCATACCATCGCTTTTAAGGAGGAATCACAAAAACTGCAAGAGCACCTTCTCCGCATGAAACAGGCCAGTCACGATGAAGTGCTGGAAATGGAGCTGAAGGTAAAAAACAAAGCCGGTGAACCCAGATGGCTGCACTGCCGCGAAGCTGTATACCAGCGTAAGGACGGGGATCGGGTAAGCCTCGTTATCGGTTCTGCCACCGATATTACGGCACAAAAACTGCAAAGCCAGCAACTGGCACAGCAGAAAAACTTTTATGAGTCTATTCTTAACACAGTTCCAATTGATGTGGTTGTGTTTGATAAGGAACTCCGGTACCGCTACATTAATCATACTGCTGTAAAAGATAAAGAGGTAAGGGAATGGCTTATTGGTAAAACCACCCAGGACTATGGAAACTTTCGTGGAATGGCGCAGCAGCAAATCCAAAACAGGATATTCTACCTCGAAAAAGCCCAGTGCGACAAGGCTCTTGTCGAATTTGAAGATCACTTTATCAATAAAGACGCCAAAGAGATTGTCTTCCTCAGAAGAGTATGCCCGGTAACCGACGAAAACGGGCAGATTGCGTTCCTGATTTCATCTGGAATAGACATTACAGAAGAAAAGCGAACTAAAAGCCGCCTGGAAGAAAGCGAATCGTTGCATCGGCTCCTCTCCGAAAACTCCAAAGATGCCATCGGGCTGCACGAACCCAACGGCGCTTCTATTTACCTTTCCAACTCTTTTGAAGAGATGTTCGGAATAAAAGCAAATAAAATGTTAGGGCAGTCGCCTTTCAACAACGTGCATCCGGAAGACCGGCAGCGTGTAACGAACACTATCTCAGAAGAAGTGGTTAAGGGAAAAGCGAGCGTACAGGTGCAGTACCGAGGGCAAACGAAGAATGGAGATACTATATGGCTGGAAACTGATATTAAACCTATCCTGAACAATGCGGGAGAGGTTGTAAAGCTGCAGACGGCTACACGCGATATTTCTCAAAGGCTACAGACGAAGGAAGCCCTGATCAATAGCGAGAAAAAGTATAGAGAGCTTATCAAGCACAGCCACGCGTACATCATGAGCCACGATATGCAGGGCAATATTTTAACGGTCAACCCTTACCTGCTTGAGCAACTTGGCTTTGAGGAGAAGGATATAATCGGCAGAAACCTCCGGCAGGTACTACCGGACGATAGTAGCAGTAAAGTAACAGATTACCTGCAGCGCATGGAGCATGAGGTGGCGATAGAGAGCATCATCCATGTACAGAACAGGCAGCAGGAGCGCCGTTCGCTGCTGTTCCGCAACTATAAGGTTCAGGAAGACGGAGAGCCACCCTATGTGATTGGGATAGCTCAGGACATAACCGCACGCCTGCAACTAGAGGAGGAATTGAAACGTGCCAAACAAGAGGCAGAAGAATCTTCGCGGGTGAAGGAGCTCTTCCTGGCCAATATGAGCCACGAGATCAGAACCCCCATGAATGGCATTATGGGCATGGCAGGCCTGCTCGAGAAAACTTCGCTGGATCGGCATCAAAAAGATTACCTGGGCATTATCAGGAGTTCATCAGAAAATCTGCTCGTGATCATAAACGATATCCTGGATATGGCTAAAATTGAGGCGGGAAAGATGGAACTGGAGCAGATTCCGTTCAGCCTCTCTGAGACCGTATCGGCTTCCTTTAATGCCCTGCAATACAGGGCAGAGGAAAAAGAGCTTCAGTATGTGCTCCGGCCCATGCCCGACATGCATTACGCCCTTTTAGGCGATCCGTACAGGCTTAACCAGGTGCTGCTCAACCTGCTGAACAACGCGATAAAATTCACTGCCAAAGGTTCTGTAGAGCTATCTATGGCCATTACCCAAGAAACCGCCGATGAGGTTACCCTGCAGTTTTCGGTAAAGGATACCGGAATCGGTATACCGGAAACAAAGTTAGAGAGCATTTTTGAAGAGTTTAACCAGGCCTTTACCAATACCACCAGGCAGTACGGCGGCACTGGACTTGGTCTTAATATTTGCCAAAGGCTGCTTGAAATGCAGGACGGTCGCATTTGGGTAACAAGCCGCGAAAACCAGGGAAGCACCTTCAGTTTTGAGATAACCTACCCTAAAAGCACGGAAGTACTTCAGTCAAGGTCTGAAGAAAAACCGGTCTTCACTTCTCTTTCGCATCTGAAACTGCTGCTGGCAGAGGACAATGAAGTGAATATTTTTCTGGCAGTAGCTATTCTAAAAGGTTGGGGAACCAGTGTAGATGTAGCCACTAACGGGTTGCAGGCTTACGAGTTGGCAAGCCATAATACCTATGACTTGATCCTGATGGACATCCAGATGCCAGAGCTAAACGGTGTAGAAGCTACCAGGCTGATTCGTCAGCTGCCAAACCCGCAGCAGGCCCAGGTTCCAATCATAGCTCTTACAGCCAACGCTATTAAAGGGGATGCAGAGAAATACCTGACAGCCGGCATGGATGATTACTTATCTAAGCCTTTTGATGAGCAAACACTTTACCGGAAAATCAATGAGCTTCTTACAGCGCGTGGAGGTATAGTGCCAGCTAGTCCTGAAGTCGGGCTAGTCCGGGAAAAGGTAAATTCACACACATCAGCTCATACAGAAGAACCTCTGTACAACCTGGACCTGCTCCACCGGATGTCCCGCGGCAATGAAGCCTTCATCAACAAAACCATCCAGGTATTTCTGAATACTGTGCCCGGCCATGTGGAAAAGCTTAACCAGTTTTACAAGAACTCCGATTGGATGGGTGTCAGTACAGAGGCGCATCAGCTTAAACCAACCCTGGAGGTGATGGGCATTCAAAAGTTGCACCACGTAATCAGAGAGATTGAGCAGGACGCAAAAGAGGTGGTGAAAGCGGAGGAACTGGAAAAGAAAATCAGGTATGTTGCTGAAGTAGTACAACTGGTCATGCAGCAGCTTGAAAAAAGGATATAAGCAGGCTTTGTATGCTCAAGAGCTCATTAAGAGCTGAAGGTAGATTCTTTTCTTTACTTTTCAGGAGTTTTTCTAAAAAGTAAAGAAAAGAATGAAAAGCATATTCTCTTAACTTAACAGCCAGTTTAATGCCTCATACTTGCCCGAGAACATCCTGATCTGCATAGCGGCATTTGTTCTATCGCTGGCTTCACTGGTAACAGCCACGGCTCTTGTTTCTGCACTATGAATACTGCTGTTTACCCGCGCTACCTTTTCTAAACGTGATTTGGTAAGATCTTCCACAAACCTGGTCACAATTCGTTTGTAGGTGTCGTCCTCAATCTGATCTACCAGCACATGACTGGAATCAAGCAAAAGCTTTTTGATGTCATAGTTCCTGACATGCTCCGCCACCAGCTCCAGAGAGCGATTCAGCTCAGGCACACCGAACGTTATCGCATTCGGCAAATCCACAGTCAGAATATCAGTGGAAGGATTATAGTCTAAGCTTATCAGGCCATTCTGGAAGATGATCATAGCTACAAATATAAAACGAATTTGTATCACTACGACATAAATTATATAGCCGTCATTTTCCCTGATCTGCTTTTTACGTTTAAGGCGCTTCTAAGAAACAGCCGCTTAGAAAGCGTACTTGCCTATCAGTTCACAGATGCTTAACAAGTAAAAAAAAGAACCTTATACCTGCTAAGTATGCAAAGGCAAACAGGTAATACAAATTATCTCTAAAAAACAGACAACTGCAGAAAAAACCTGAGTTTTGATGCCTCGGCTTTACTACACTTGCCAGTTAAATCTGGATTATTGTTTTTAAGAATATACTTACTCAATCGACCACTCATGAATACCAGTGGCATGCTCAGCGGGAAGCAGCACTTCCAATCTTAGGGCTGTAGTCTTCACAGGTTCAAATTTGATTGTATTATACTTGTCCTTGGCAATCTCATAGGCTGTAATATTGTTTACCGGCACCCATTCTTCCCCCTTTTTATAATATACTTTATAAGAAGCGGGAATTCGGCAGCCTCCCCACGGACTATCATCAAACCAATACACTTTAGACTGAGAGACGGTATATTCCCCATCAAAATCATACTGCACAAATTCGGTGGTATTTTTTTTAGGCCACCAATGCAAGTAAGGGTAACTGGCATCTTTCGAATCTACGGGATCGTATTGGTCTTTTAAAGCATTTACTGTTCTGGAGTTAACCAACGAAGAAGACACTTTACTTTTAGAAGCAATGGTAGGTGCTGGTTGTGGTTTAGAGGCTGAAGCCTCATAAGGCACCCAAACCATCATGTCGTTAGGGCCGCGGTTAGCCCAGGTGTAATACGGGATTGCTTTCACCTCCTGCTCAGACCTAAGTAATATATCAGAATTAAGTTGTCGTTTGTAACCTGCCCCTTTTGTTTTCAATACGTTAATGCCATTCAGCAAATTGGCTTCAAAGGTAACATCAGCAGGCGCAGCCTTATCTACCAAAATATTTTGGACCAGGTTGTCTTTATTATCAGGCCCTTCTAAACAGTAAACTATTGGCCCCCGTTGGAAAGTAAATTTACCTTTATCTTCTTTTACCTCGGCCTTTGCCACCACTTTTTCAGTTTCCATAGGCAGATCCAGGGTCACTTTATCGCCTTTCTTCCATGTTCGCGTAATTACTGCATAGCCTTTATCCCATGTATATTTGACTGGTTTTCCATTTACCATAAGAGTAATTGGTTTCGCTTCTGCATCTATAAACTGGTATAAATCTCCCGGTACAGGTTGTTGCTGCGCCCAACCTGGTATGCGTACTTTCAGGGTAAAGTTCTTGTTCTTCTGCGGATCGATTTCCATAGTTATCTTTCCATCCCAAGGATATTTCGTCTGCTGCTTTACCTGCACGCTACCTGCTGACAGCTTGATATTGCTGCTATTGCTCATAAACAGGTTCACGTACAAATCATTGTTATTCTGGGCATATACGTACCCTGGAACCGATGGCAGAAAGCGCGTCATATTAGAGATGCAGCAGGCGCAGCTAAACCAGGCACCTCGCTGGTGCTGCCCCATAGAGGCCAATGGATTAGGATAGAAAAAACGGTCGCCGCTTAATGATACACCTGAGAGCAAACCATTGTATAAAGTTCTCTCCAACACATCTACATATTTTGCATCACCATGCAAAAGGAACATGCGACTGTTCCAGTATACATTGGCAATGGAGGCACAAGTTTCGGCATAAGCCGACATATTTGGTAAATCATATGCTTTCCCAAATGCTTCACCATGGCCTGTTGCTCCTATCCCTCCAGTTATGTAAAGCTTCTTATTCACTACATCTCCCCAAATATCATCAATAGCCGCCAGATAGCTCTTGTCTCCCGTCAAAGCAGCAATATCGGCCATGGCAGTGTACATATAAGTAGCCCTCACGGCATGTCCGACTGCTTCATGCTGATCCACAACCCGCCTGTGCGCCTGATTGTATTCTGTACCTTTTGGCCCCCGAACATCCAGGAAGAACTTAGCCAGATCAAGATATTCTTTCTTACCTGTTACCCGGTATAGCCTTGCCAATCCGATTTCCACCACCTGGTGCCCCGGGTATCGCTCTTCTTTCCCGTAACCAAAATCACGAACTAATAAATCGGCATTTTTTATAGCGATATCCAACAACGTTTTTTTTCCGGTAGCCTGATAATGAGCTACAGCAGCTTCGAAAAGATGGCCTGAATTATAAAGTTCATGGCTCAGGTCTTCTTCCTTCTCCCAGCGTTTACTTCCTATCCATTCGTGCGGCCTAGCTGCTTTCACCGTTCTAAACGTAAAGAGATAGCCATCTTCTTCCTGGGCATCTCCGATTATATTTATCAGAGAATCCACATAAGCATCAAGCTGCGGATTCTTTTGTACTTGCATCGCGTAAGAAGCACCTTCAATAACCTTGTAAATATCGGTATCATCGAAAGTAAAGTCTGTTAAATTATCTCCATCCAACTTTCCAGCTGCACGCAAAAAATTATCAATTCGACCATTTTTGCGGCACATTTCCAATGTATGAGGTATGGTAACAGAAGCATTTACCTCCATTTTGGGTGCCCAAAAATCGTCGTGCACATGCACATGGGTAAAAGGTACAGGCTGAATAGGATAATCCTGGTGCTGTGCGACAGCGATACTGCTACTGCTCAGTGCCACTCCTAAAGCGAGTTGTTTTATGAAGTCCATATCTTGAAAGCGCTAATAATAATTTCTTATAATTTTGCGGATGATTTAAAAGTAGCTTCATCCCACTCTGGCGGATCTATACCGAGAAGGTGTTTTACAAAGAAGTCCCGGCGCTTGCGTTCGCCATAATCGCCACCCAAAGAATGCCCCATACCTGGGATCATCAGGAAATCGAAATTTTTATTGGCTTTAATTAATGCGTTCACCAATTGTAATGAGGAGGCAGGGTCTACATTATCATCCAGCTCCCCCAGGATCAGCATTAATTTCCCTTGCAGCTTGTGGGCGTTTACCACGTTTGATGACTCGGCATAGTGGGATCCAATTTTACCCATCCACTGCTCATTCCACCAGATTTTATCCATGCGGTTATCGTGGCAGCCCGAGGAGGAAACAGCTACTTTGTAGAATTCAGGGTGAAAAAGCAATGCACCAGCTGAGCTCTGACCGCCTGCTGAATTGCCAAATATTCCTACCCTACTCAAATCCATGTACGGGTACTTCTGCGCAGCTGTCTTCATCCAGGCGATGCGGTCCGGGAAGCCGCCATCCTTCAGGTTTTTCCAGCACACATCATGAAAAGCCTTGGATCGGTTTGATGTACCCATGCCATCCATCTGCACTACTATAAAACCCAGTTCAGCCAGCTCGTGCAGAAAGCGATACCGGAAGTCGGAATTAAATACTTTCGGTACAAAAGAACTGTGCGGACCTGCGTAAATGTACTCAATCACAGGGTACTGCTTGGAGGGATCAAAATTTGACGGCCTGACTATCATTCCCCAAATATCAGTCTTGCCGTCTCTGCCTTTTACAGTAAACACTTCAGGTGCTTTCCATCCAGCTGCCAACAATGCCGTTGCATCCGCCTGCTCTAACTCCATCACTATCTTCCCGTCTGCGGCAGTGCGCAACACTGTGGTTGGAGGCAGGTCTACTTTAGAATAGGTATCTACAAAATAGGTGAAGTCCGGTGAAAAGGCAGCTTTATGGTTGGCGTCTTCCGTTGTGAGGGCAGTCAAACCGGTACCGTCGAAGTTCACACTGTAGTATTGAATCAGGTAAGGATCCTGCCCCTGCTCTTTGCCACTTCCCTCCAATATGATTTTCCGCTTGAGTTCATCTACGTGCACCACCCTCCGCACCACCCATTCACCTTTTGTTATCTGGCTCTTCACCTTGCCCGTAGTCCCATCGTAGAGGTACAGGTGGTTCCAGCCCTCTCGCTCCGAAGCCCAGATGATCTCCTTGCCGTCTGCCACATCGTAGCGGTACTTTTTGCCGCTGTAGTCGATGAAGGTTTTGCTCTCTTCGCTTATCAATTCTTTCACCTTGCCAGTCGAGGCTTCCACCTCCAGCACTCTATAGGCCTGGTGCCCCCGCTGGTTATACTCGAAGGTAAAGCCGCGGCTGTCTTTGCGCCACACCGGGTAGGTCAGGTTGTATTGGTCTTCCAGCAGAGAGGCATCGACCTTAAGCTGTTTCTTGTCCTCTATTAAAAATAACTGAGGTGTGCGCTGCGGCAGTGCATCGCCCGGCTTCAGGTAGTTCCGAGAGTGCAGTTTGGGCTGAAGCTGATCCTCCGGAGAAGATTCCACAAAGTAGATCAGGTGTTCTTTGTTAGGCCGCACCTTATTGGTTGCCAGTTTTTTTGAATCTGGCGACCAGGAGAAAAACGACGAGTAATACTCACCTTCAGAACCATCATAACTTAACTGGTATTCTTCTTCCCCAGATGCGTTATCTTTGATGTAAACATTAAAATTTTTGATAAAAGCTAGCCATTTACCATCTGGAGAAGGAACAGAGTTGCCCTGACTGTCATCTGAGGCAGCTCCCCAATACCTGCTGCCCCTTTCCTGCTGCTCTACTTTGCCAGCTTCTTTTAATTTACCTGAAGCCAGGGTATAGTGCCACCTGCTTCCATTGTATTTGAACTCAATTGCTTTCCCCCCCTGCACATAACTGATTTCATCAAAAGGTAAATTAGCAGAACTTATTTCCTTGTTCGCAGCAGAAGTTAAGGCTTTCGCTAATTTTACGTGATCAAAAGCCGCTTTTCGTGTTCGTTTAGAAGTATTTACAAAAACAAATTCTTTGCCGTTTGGCACCTGTCGTACATACCAGAAGGAATGGTCTTCTTTCAGCCAGTTAAACTGCGAAGGGGCGTAGTAGACACCATGGTTCATTTTCTCCTTCAGCGCTTCTGCCCGTTGATAGTCTTCTTTTGTTCCCTGTGCTTCAAGTAAAGTCGGGATGCAAAGAAAAATGCCTAACATGGCAACTGCATAGAGTTTCATTTTCACAAAAGTTCTATTCAGAACAGTATCTAAATTAGCTATAGCCATAACAGAAGCAGGAGTTAAAGATTTATTTAGCGATTACTTTCTCGCCCAGCTTATGCAATATGCACATATTACCAGCTACACCCATTCAACATATTAGCCTATCATAATACTATATTAACATTGTTTACAGGTTCTGATTCCTATCTGGCTGCACTTATATAGAGTTGAGGGAATAAAAGCACCAGGACCATATGTAACTGATCTACAGAGACATCATTAAACTATTATATCCTGTAACGTGAGGCTGTTATAAGAATACTGCCTGCAGGAAACTGCTTCTTTAGCAATCACCTGCAGGCAGTATTCACCTTCCAACTTACTTTTAAAAAATATACCTTCTTAAATTCAATAGCTGGTATTCTGTGTTAAATTCGGATTCTTATTGATTTCTGCATCAGGAATCGGGAAAAGTGTTTTGTGCTGGGCTTCGTTATGCGGCCTGTGATTAAACCACTTCTTCGTTCGAAATACTCCAAAACGGATTATATCCTGGCGGCGGTGCGCTTCTGCTGCAAATTCCCAGCCAAGCTCATCTAAGAATCTGCCATACTGAATGTCTGCACCGCCTTGTTGCTCTGTAATAGAGCCGTCTTCGGCCTGATATCCATAGTTGTAACGGCTACCTTCCATCAATTCGGCTCCCGTAACTACCGCTTTAGCTGGATTAGTTTTAAAGGCACGCTGCCGCACCTGTGTTACCAACTCCGCAGCTTCACCGGCCTTTCCTGTACGCAACAGGCTTTCTGCTTTCATCATCAAGACATCGGCATAACGAAACATTGGGTAATCATTATCAAGAGCCCCAGTGGCATTTGGTTTAATTTTATACTTGCCTATGCGGTACCCATGATTAGATTGTGTGGCTGCCATGCTTGGCACATGCTTCGTATAGTTAATCACTTCAGCTCCTGTGGTGGCGTGATACTGTGGCCCCTGTATCCAGGTATCTGTTAATCGGCTGTCCAGCGGATCATACGTATCAATAAATTGTGGAACAGCGCAATTGCCGCCCCAAGGCCCTGCCTGCATGTTATAGACAAACCGGCTGAGCGGGTCCAGGGTTTTCATGTGTACCTGGTTTTGGGTACCATAAATTTCATCGTAGGGCACTGCAAAAATGATTTCTTTGGAGTTGTGGTTCGTCCAGGAAAACACATCAGCGTAATTTGCATCCAGCATATACTTATTGCTGCTGATAATATCATTGCATTCCTGTATACATTTCTCCCATTGCGGAGTACCTGTGTAAACGCCCGCATTCAGATATATTTTCGCCAGCAGCACCTTCACTCCCCACTTGTTCAACTGCCCATAAGTATTTGCAGGATCATCGCTCAGCAACGGCATGGCATCGGTAAGTTCCTTAACTACAAAATCGTACAACTCCTGCCTGGTACTCTGCTTTGGAAGGCTGGTATCCTTATAATTTGTTACAATAGGTACTCTGCCATGGTTGTCTAATAAAAGGTAGTAAGCCAGTGCCCTTGCTGCTTTTAACTCAGCTACTAAACTCTCTTTTCCACTTTGTATGGCTAGAGTGCCTTCTTCAATCTGAGACAGCACTCTATTGGCGGATGTTATACTCGTATAAGCACTGTTCCAGACGTTGGTAGGCTGCCACTGCAGCGGCGTCCAGACATGCTGGTGCATACGCAGGTAAGTTCCCCCATCATACCAGCCGTTTGGTCGGGCAGGCGTTATAATAGCATCTGCAGACTCTTCCTGCAAATCCAGGTAGCCCTGCCAGCCCATCATTAAGCTTCTGAAGGAGGCATAAACAGGCGCTATAATTACCGGAATATCTCGTTCGGTAGGCTGAAAGCTGGTAGACAGGACTTCAGAAAAAACTTCTTCCTCAATATCTGTACAGGAACTGATAAAGCTTGCTGCCCCTATAGAGACTGCGAGCATGTATATGGTGAATTTCTTTTTCATGATTCTTTCATATTAAGTGAACTTCTTAAAAGGAAATGCTAAGGCCAGCCGTATAGGTACGGGTAGTAGGGTACTTGTCCCGCTCATCATTGCCCGGAGCAAAACCATTGTAGCTTACGCCTTCCGGGTCAACGCCTTTATATCCTGTAATGGTAATCAGGTTTAGCCCGGAAACATAAACACGTGCATTCCTTACAAAACTGATCAGGTTACTTGGAAGTGTGTATCCAAACGTTACGTTATCTATTTTCAGATAATCTCCTTTTTCGATGTAGTGACTTACATATACCAGGTCGTTATTCAGACGCTGGCCGTAAACAGGATCATAGGCCGTACTAAGCATATTGTAGGCTGGGTTCTTAGGGTTTTCGTAAAACATGCGCTGGAAATTCAGTATATCATGCCCAAAAGCACCACGCATAGTTATACCTAAGTCAAAGTTTTTATAACGGATAGCATGATTCCATCCCAGAATGTGTTTTGGAATTCCATTTCCATAAAATTGGCGATCTTCCGGCTTCGCATCTTTAATGGGTATTGTCTCTCCGTTTCTGTTTTCAACTAACCAACCTCCATTCTCGTCTACACCCACGGTCTTCCATACAAAAAACTGCCCAACCGGCCCTCCCACGACAACTCTGTGGGTATAATCCTGGATAGGTTCTCCTGTACCCCCGGCATTGAAATAATCATTAGTTGCTTCGAACTGGTCGTTAGAAAGTGTAACCAGTTTATTACGGGTAGCAGAATAAGTTATATTTGTACTCCATTCAAAGTGTTCTTTTTGAACGGGTGTATAATTCACTAATACTTCTACTCCTTCATTCTGTAATGTTCCTGCATTAATCATTAAATTAGAAACTAAGTAAGGAGGAATGGGAACCTGGAAGTTAAACAGCAAATCCTTGATATTCCGACGGTACATATCCACCGATCCGCTTAATCTGTTTCCGAAGAAGCCGAAATCTACCCCCACGTTATATTCTTCTTTTCTTTCCCAACGGAGGTCCGGGTTAAAGTTTCGTGCTGGCACAAAGCCTCTAACCCACCTACCTCCGATATAAGCACCGTTGGCCTGCGTAAAGTTGTAGCTAATTTGAGATGCATACGGAGCGCCAGCTATTGTACCGGTCACACCATAGCCCGCTCTTAGCTTTATGTCTGAAATGGCCTCGATGCCTTTCATAAATGGTTCGTTGCTGATACGCCACCCTGCTGAAATAGCCGGAAAGTTACCCCATTGGTAATTGTCTCCGAAGGTAGAAGAGCCTTCCCTGCGGATACTGGCCAGTAACAGAAATCTATCGTCCCAGTTATAAGTTACCCTTCCAAAGAAGCCAGCCAGCTGTTGCTTCGATTTATAACTTCCCATACCAGCCTGACCACGTTGCAGTGCCTGGCCTACCCCCAGGTTGTTCCATCCATAGGCATCAGTAGGAAAATCCCAGTTACTGGCATTAAAGTCTTCATAGGTATCATCCTGCCAGCTATAGCCACCCAGCACTGATACATGGTGTTTATCAAACGATTCGGAGTAGCTCGTGGTGAGCTCCAGTAAGTTCTGACGACTTGCTGTAGTACTTCTCGAGGCATTGGAGTTCCGATTGTTGAGCCAGGTATCGGTATGGTTAAAGGTGGTATATCCACCATACAACGAACTACTCTCATTGTGAGACACCAGCATGCGTATGTTCAGGTCTTTTATAGGAGCGTAATCAACTGCACCATTCATCCGCATTTCCTTAACTACATTCTCATTATGAGCTTCGTTTATAAGTGACACTGGGTTTTCATAAAAGTAGCCGTCTCGCTGTTGCCAGCCACCCGCCTCGTTTCTTACACGGTCAGTTGGGTTTCGAATGATTGCCTGCCTGTAAGCGTACCCGCCAGCTCCACCCTGTGCAGCAGAAGTAATCCGGTTAATGATCTGAAAGTTTGTGCGCAGTTTATCTTCAAACATAGCATGATTTACTTCAGCCCTGGCTGTAAAACGCTCCTGTCCTGAGCGCAAGAATATACCTTCCCAGTTACGATAGTTTAAAGAACCAGTGAAGTTTGTTGTGGAGTTGCCACCAAAAAAAGTAAGGTTATGGTTATGGCTTACAGGTCTTTGCATTATTTCTGCTAACCAATCGGTATTCCCGCCATAATCTGTATAAGCAATCCCCTCTTCCTCCATTAATCTGCGATAGTCATCCCCGGTCAGCAGTTCCGGTCTACGGGCAATGGTCTGTATATTTACATAGTTATTGTATTCAACTGTATTACGGCCCTCACCTTTGTTCTTTCTCGTGGTAATAAGTATTACTCCTCCTGTGGCACGCGTTCCGTAAATGGCAGCAGCCGATCCGTCTTTCAGTACATCAACTGACTCAATGTCTTCAGGTGCTACTGTATTCAGGTCGCCGGGTATACCATCAATCAAGACCAGTGCATTAGCCGCTCCATTGATAGAATTAACTCCTCTCAGGTTTATTTGCGTACTGGCTGTTGGGTCTCCACTGGGAGTAGTAATGCGTAAACCAGCCACTTTGCCTTGAACCAACTGCGCCGCATCACGAACAGCACCTTGTATAAAATCTTCTTGCTTTACACTCGCTACAGAACTCGTTACATCACCTTTACGCTGCACACCATAGCCTATAACGACCACCTCATCTAACTGTTTCTGATCCAAAGCCAAGGATACATTCAGTTGAGAACGGCTACCCACGGCAACCTCCTGCATTAGGTAACCTACGTACCTGAACAGTAGTGTACCACCTTCCGGAACAGAAATGGTATAGCGACCTTCTACATTTGTTGTTGTACCAACAGTTCCTCCTTTAAGCGATACAGATACCCCTGGCAAAGGACTATTATCCTCTGATGAAGTAACAACCCCTGTAACTGTTACATCGGCCTGCGCAGCAGCTTGTATATCCAATGTTTCTGCATTTACACGCCCGGCAGGGAGGCAGGTTATAATACTAAAAAGCATATAGCCTGCCATTGCAGTTTTTCTTTTACTGAATTTCCATTTCATGATAATACTTATTTAAGATTAAAATAGAATAGTAGAGGCAATAAAATTCCTGTGGAGCAGTTTTGCTGCCCCGAATGCCGTTAAAATATTAATAAGAAAGGATGCTGTAAATTCTATATCATAAGAAAAACCTTTTGCATATAGTAGTGTTACGCTTACAAACACCTGTTTAGGTATAGCATAAAGGCATACACCTACTAGAACAAGATCGAATGTGAATCAAATTAACTGATCAGGGCGCCATGGTTACTTAAACTGCAGTGAGTGCCATTTGGCCTTGATGGCTCCACCAATGCAGGTTTAAGTAATGCTAATTTACTCTCAAAAAAAGGAAGTTTATTTCTTTAAATTAACTGAATGTAATACTATATTAACTTTATTGACATTTTTATATAAAAACTGGAAGTTAAATAGGTATTCAGGAGTAAAATGCCATGCAACAATCTATTAACCAATGCATTAATAGTTATAACAAAATTAAACAAGTTATAACTATTAGATTTACAGGTTCTAAATAAATTGTTAGTTTATAATATCTGATGAGAATGGATCTATAGGAAGGTATAGGTTAATTAATTAAAGCTAAGTATGCTTGATCAATTGTTTATCCTGTGTTATATGGTTTAAGCTGATTACCTCTTGTGGGTGAAGCATACTATATAAATTTATGCTGCTAATAACTATTATCAGAATAAATTTTGTTAAAAGCGTGTCACAATCAAGTTTTATATTTTTACTTTTATAAAAAAATATAACTATAGTTTATGGTTAATCATTTAATTATCCATAAACTATAGTTAGAAAATACTATATGCTGTTCAAATCGGCAGTTTCCATTGAAAAAGTAAAATCAGGTAAGCGGATAATCTCTCCTCCTTTCATTGCGGACTCATGCGCTAAAATACCTACACAGGTGATGTTAGCAGATTGCCGTGCATTAGGATATGGTTCTCTTCCTTGTACTAAAGCAGAAAGAAACTTGTGCACCAGGTGCGGGTGTGATCCGCCATGGCCAGATCCTTGTATAAAAGACAAATGCTGGTTGCTGTCGGAATCATATACTCCTGCCGTTGTAAAAGACTGAATCTCCTGTGGCAACAAATGCGCGTAATCAGGTATCTTTATTCGCTCTGGTGTTTCTCCTGTATGTATAATACTGTCTTCATGTTCGATCTGTGTCCACTCAAAAGATTTTTTTGAACCATACACATCAAAACTCTCACGATACTGACGTGCCGTGTTGAACAAAGAGCGGGTAACCTCAGCTGCCAGATCTGAATCCCTGAACTTGATGTGGCATGTCTCGATGGCGAACGGAGAATTGTATTTGGGAATAAGCTCCTCGTCTATCCTCCCTGATCCGAAACAGGAAACATACTCTGCCTCTGCTCTTGGCAGTGCCAGCACAGGGCCAACGCAATGGGTTGCATAGTGCATGGGCGGTAATCCTTCCCAATAACCTGGCCAACCAGCCATCTCCTGCTGATGGGAAGCACGCAAAAATTGTAATTTCCCTAACTCTCCTTTCTCATACAATTCTTTTACAAAAAGAAATTCCCGGCTATACACAACTGTTTCCATCATCATGTAAGTCAGGCCGGTTTCCTGCACCGCCTCGACAATTTGCCGGCATTCTTCCACTGTAGTTGCCATTGGAACCGTACAAGCCACATGCTTACCAGCTCGAAGCGCCTTTAGCGACTGCTCAGCATGGTTTTGTATAGGTGTGTTGATATGCACCGCATCTACAGCAGGGTCTTTAAGTAGTTCCTCATAGTCGGTATACCTTTTTTCTATGCCGAAAGCATCTCCTATTTCATGAAGTTTTTCAGCATTACGCTGGCATATGGCATACATCGTAGCATTGGGATGCATCTGGTAAATAGGTATAAACTCGGCACCAAAACCAAGGCCTACAATAGCAATGTTAATTTTCTTTTCGCTCATACAATTGTTTGAAAATTAGATATTAGACACTAGATGTAAAACTTAATTCTGGCTTACAGAAGAATCTTCCTGTACAGGGGTTTCTTCCGCAGCACCCTGTCCCGCCCATTGCTTCAGAAACTGTAAGCCTTCTCTGGCAAACCCATCCTGGCTTGGAACGAGCGGTCGCCATATACAAACTGCACCAGCCAGCTCTTTTACTTCTGGCGTAAAACTCTCTATGGAGATGGCTCCTTGATATCCTATTGCGGTAAGCCCGCGCATATAGGCATCCCACCTGGTTTGTCCTGTGCCGGGGGTTCCTCTATAATTTTCCGATACCTGCACATGTATCAGTTTATCCCCCGCCAACTTTATAGCACGCTCAATGTCAGGTTCCTCTATGTTCATGTGAAAGCCATCCAGCAAAACATTGGCAGCAGGATGGTTGATATCCCCCACCAACTGCATCACATCCTCTGCCGTGTTTATTAAATCTGACTCAAAGCGGTTAAGAGGCTCCAGGGCAATCTTCAACCCACGAACTTCAGCCATGCCACATACTTTCTGCAAATTGGTAACTGCCCGGCCCCACTCTACTTTCTTTTGTTCAGACGATACTAACCGTGCCTTACCAACAGCCGAATACATAGGACCTGCAAAAAAGTCTGCACCTACCTTTTCGCAAATGTCCAGGCACGACTCAATGTACTCGAAGCTTACCTGCTGTAAAGCAAGGTTATCACTGGTCAGGTCGCGGCTGGTCCCGAAAGCACCACAGATGATAGGCGCCAGGTTATTTCGTAATAAAGCTTCCTTTACTTTTGCTGTATCCACTAAAGCCGGGTCTTCAACGGGTATTTCAACTGCCTCATAGCCCATTTCTCTTATTTTAGGAAACAAACTCAAGGTTTCAGTATTGAAGGGGGAGGTCCATAACCAGGTACTAACACCGAATTTTACTTGTAAACTCATTTTCAGATAGGTCTTGTTTGAATATGTGAGAAGATTTAAGTACCAGGTGACAGGACTATGCTTCTGAACAATCAGCCGAATAACTTTACACTCACCTTAACATAACATTTATTACAGAGCTTTGTCCTTCAGAAGAGCGAACTTCACTTTTAGTTAGTCCTGTACCTGATACCAATATCTTACTTAGCCGCAACAGCTTCTTTATCCTGTAGCACCACAACCTTATAACCACCTCTTGACTTGTAGTATAACATTAAAAAGATAAATCCGGCAAACATAATTACGGGGAATATAGCCACAACCTGGAGCGCCTCTTTCCGGGCTACATCCTGTATAGATTGTACTAACTGCTGTTCTTCAGCCGCTGCTTCTGCTAGAAGCGCATTATCGACTGCTTTATAAGTCCCAAAAATACTGGACTTCTCTTCTGTGGCATATGTACTATGCAACATGGTATTATTGGTTGTATCATAAGCGCTGAGCTTGTTATCAATGGTCTTATCCTGAGCAAAACCAAGAATTACAGCCCCTATAACACCTGCTGCTATCATACCTACCCCCCCTGTTATATTTAATGTGAGAGCTCCCCCTTTGGGAAAACGCTCTGCTACAACCCCCAAAATAGTTGGCCAGAAGAATGTTTTACCTAAAGCAAAAACGGTGGCAGCAGCCAGTACCATCACACCACTAGAAACAGAAAGGAGAAGCAAACCCACACATGTAACTGCAGAGCATACAGCTAACAGACCCAGAGGGGAGATTCTGTGAATAATAGAACCGGCAAATAACCGAAGTACCGCCATGATGGCAGAGGTATACACCAGTATCCAGCCAGCCTGTATACCAATGTGATGCATTTCAGGTGCCATTAAATCAGATATCCAGCTGTCTGTACCAAGCTCCGTCACCGCCAGCGGAATCATCAGCAGGTTCAGGAAGATGAATATCGGCTGTCCTATACTTCGGACAAGCAAGCCAAACACTAGCACAATAGCCAGTGTTATTGCTACATTAGCGGTAGTAGACCACTCTAATATTGCGCCTAACTGAAATACAATGAGTGCTGTAACAATGAGTGCACCTCCAACACCTACCTCTTTTAGCATTTCCATATAGGATACTCCTGCCTTTACCCGCTCATTTAATGGAAAGCGACGTGGGAACATGAGGATAGCGTAAAGTATCGTGGGTAACAAAATCAGGATCATTTTCAGCTTCCAACTGGTTTCAGCTCCCAGCATTAAAGCTAAAAGTCCGCCAAGCACTAAACCAGAAGGCCATCCTGCATGTAGCATATTCAGCCACCTGCTTTTTTCCCGTGGAAACATGGTGGCTACAACCGGATTGGTTACAGCCTCAACCGTTCCGTTGCCTAAGGCCATAATAAAAGTAGCAATGTAAAGTGACCAATACCCTGTGGCAAAAAAGGTAAGGACGGCTGATGCCAAATGGCAGGCAAAGGCAAACACCATTGAATTCTTATACCCTATACGATCAATAATCAGGCTAAACAAGACAATACTGATGGCAAAAGGCCAGAGTCCCACACCAGCTATTTCTCCGATCTGTGTATTTGTCAGGTTAAATTCTTCACCCCATTGCGGTAATGTGAGCGCTCTTAATATAAATCCGAAAGAGGTGGTCACCAATGCCACGAAACAGGCCCAGAACAATTTTTTATCCGGGGCATCAAAAGGTGGGTTTGCTGTAATGCTATTAACTACCATATCTGTTGCTTTTTTATCTACCTGATACCATAATTTCAAGGACAAGACACTGCAGGTATAAAACAGATTTTCATACCTGCAGTGTCTTCTGCATCCTGCTGCTATATACTTGCTGCAGCCTCTACCTTCATAATTCCGTTCATCATGCGCCAGTGTCCGGGCACTGTACAAACAAAGGGATACTCACCAGGTTTATCCGGTGCGGTAAATACCAGTGTTTCTCTTCCTTGCGGATCTACGAGTCTGGTGGCTACAATTACCTCCTGCATTTTCGGCACATAATGCTTTTCAGCTCCTTTCGGATCTCTTGCCAGCAAGTCAGCTGCCTTGCCTACTTTCTCAAGCGATCCCGGGGCAATCAGTACAAAGTTGTGCTGCATAAAATCCGGATTGTCGAATTGCAGCGTTACCTTTTGGCCTGCTTTTACTGTGAGAGTCGTTTTATTAAATTTCATCTCATGCTCCACTACCTTTATGTTGATCGTAACAGCTTTAGCTGAAGCACTGCCTGCCTTTGGTTTAGCAGCAACGGGAGATGATTTTGAGGCAGTGGAGGCAACAGTTTTAGAAGCACCTTGCTTTGCTGTTCTGGCAGTAGT
Source organism: Pontibacter sp. SGAir0037 (assembly GCF_005491705.1). Classification (NCBI taxonomy): domain Bacteria; kingdom Pseudomonadati; phylum Bacteroidota; class Cytophagia; order Cytophagales; family Hymenobacteraceae; genus Pontibacter; species Pontibacter sp. SGAir0037. The sequence continues at coordinate 1,933,935 of NZ_CP028092.1, forward strand.
GGCAGCAGTTGGTTTGGCTTTTTTAAGCTCCAGTTGGCCGTACCTTTTCAGATCACCCCTGAAAAAGAATCTTTCCGGATAATTTCCTACTCTATTGTCATCCATAAGATCACGCCCTACACGCACATCCTGCGGAGAAAGGGATGCCGTAAACAAAGCTGGGGCTTTTGCTCTGGCAGCCGTTTCATCGTTTACCTCCAGTAGCATTTCACCACCGTAAGCCAGCCTTGCCACTACATCCACCCGCTCTTCAGGTAATGGCTTCGAAGTAACTGCTGTATAGCTTTTGCCATTCTGATTCACGACCCAATGCAGTTTCTTATCCTGCACATATAAACTATACCCGGCATTTTTACTGCCTTGGGAAATAATCACACCCTCTAAGCCATCATTATTAGGGCCCACTGAAACCTTTACTGTTATTTCTTTACCAGCTACATCCGGAGGATATATAATCTGCGTCCACCTGTCTACTACGTACTGTTCCTGGTCCATACTCTTTACCAGCCGCTCAGTAAGGGTAAGAACAGAGTCGGGTTTGTTCAACGCTAAATCTTTAGGCACAGATTTCAGAAATGCCTCCTGGTGTGTTAAGGCAGCCGCGAAAAAGGCCTGTGCCAGGTAGTCGTCTCCTGCATTATCAGGCTTTTGACTCGCTTCAAAAAGTAGCTTACCTATTTCAGGTGAAGCAGGCATATCTGCCAGTGCTAACACGGCAGCCATTCTTGTTTTCAGGTTCTGATCATTTAACAGGTTTGCCTGTAAAATTGCCTGCATTGTTTCCTGGTTGCGCGGCAGCACCTGTAGGGCATTTTTTCTGACACCTGCTGCCGGATGCTTAAGCGCCTCTTTTACCACTGCCAAAGCCTCTTTATTAGTACCTTGCAACTCCCCCAGTCCGTGCAGCGTCCAAAGGGCATGAACCGCAGGACTGTTCAGCCCGATTTCATCCACACTCTGGTCTTTAATCAACGCTAATAAACCTGGTATAACAGCTTTATTCTGATTTTCTACAATCAGACGCTGCGCTGTTGTACGCCAAAACATGTTGTCATCTTTTAATGCAGTCAACAGGCTTTCAGTGTCATTCTGAGCTAATACTTTTTTCTGATATGGCTTGGAGCCTTTGTACACAACACGGTAAATGCGGCCATGCTGGCTGTCACGCATCGGATTGATATAGGCATTCCCTTTGCCGTTTTCAAAGCCACGAGGCGTAGGGTTGTGCTGAATGATAAAGTTATACCAGTCTGCTACCCATATAGCCCCGTCTGGGCCTACTTCGGCATGTACCGGAGAGAACCATTCATCGGCACTGGCTAGCAGGTTAAACCCATTCTTTTCTGTATAACCCGCCCCTTTGGGCTCTAAAATAGCTTTATGCAGTACGCGCCCGGTAGGCTCACAAACCAGACCCACCTTGTTCCAGTAGGATTTAGGATAATCTCTGGCTGTATACATATTATGGCCGGCCGCAGCGGTATAACCTCCATGAAAGTCGACCTGGCGCAGGTAAGGTGTTACGTGCGGCATATCAAAGTGGGAGTCTGTTCTGTAAACGGTATTACCAGAGCCTCCCAATACAGCTCTTTTCACATACTGGTTAGGCATAGCGAAATAAGCACTATGCAAACCATTCGCCGTAGAAACAAATACATCAAATTCTTCTGAGAAGCCAAGTCCCCAGGTGTTGTTGGTGGTTCTGCCTAATGGCTCCAGGTTCTGCCCATCCGGGTCGAAGCGGTATAAAGCCTGGCTAAAAGACATGTCCCGACCATCCACTGCACCTTTGTAACCGGCATACCCTACCACGCCCCATACTTTATTATCCAGCCCATACTTCAGGTTCGATGGACCAGCATGTGTATCTGACTTACCCCATCCTGTTATCATCACCTCCTTCACATCCGCCTTATCATCTCCATTGGTATCCTTTAAAAACAGGAAGTGAGGAGCCATGGATACAATTACGCCACCGTTTGCGAAAGTAAGACTTGTCGGAATATTCAGGTTATCAGCAAAAACAGTAAATTTATCTGCCTTGCCATCTCCGTTTGTGTCTTCACAAATTTTAATTCTGTCCCTGCCGACACCATCCTCATCCCTCACCTCATTGGGGTAATCTACTGTTTCAATCACAAACAAGCGGCCTTTCTCATCCCAGGCCATGGCAATAGGGTTAATAATATCCGGCTCAGAGGCGAAAAGCTGCAGGTCGAAATCTGTTGGCACCTGTATCAGTTTCTGCGATTGCTCCGGGGTAAGTGCATGTTGAAACCTGGGTGCCGGATCACGCCTTTCATAGTTAGGTACTTCTTTGTCCTCAAACACCGGAACAGGTATTTCCAGACGTGCCAGTTGGTCTTTTGCTTCATCGCTAATTGCCCACAGCACTCCATTGGCTACCAGTTCGTGAAAACCAGGGTTTCCCCAAGTGCGCTCATCATGGCCATAGGCTGTGTAAAACACCTTACCTTTTCCTTGTTTTCTTACCCAGGTCCAGGGTTCACGATGGCTGCCTTCCACCCTTTCCATCAGCACCTCTATATCCGGGTTTAGCTTTGTGTGCACATATGTTTCGTCCCAGGTTTCAAACTCCGTTAGTCCCTGCATCACTTCGTGTGCCGGTTTAATGATAGGAACCGTAAAAGTACCAACCTTGTGCGTTTGAAATTGTCCGCCTACAGCGCTCACATACCAGTCAGAGTTTCGGAAGCAATAGGAGGCGCTGTGCAGTGGTATCAGCGCTTTTCCTCCTTCCACAAATGATTTCATTGCCTGTTCCTGCTCTGGTGCAATTCGATCGTGGTTGGCGTAAATCATCAGCCCGTCATACTTCGCCAGATTTTCTGAGTTCAGATCATTCGGATCGGCTGTATAAGTTAGGTTTATCCCCTTCTGGAACAACGGCAGGGCCAGCATCGGAACGAATTTTTCAGAATTGTGGTGCTGACTGTTATGGCCCAGAAGAAGAATTTCTACGCGCTTTGGCGCAGGCAACTCCTGCGCTCCCTGCCCAACCTGTGTTCGCTGCGAGCATCCGGATAAAAGCGGGACAATGAAGATTAGTAGGGTAAGAAACTTCCTCATAGCTTTGTATTTTTGCTAATAGTGATTCAATTGATTATAAATTAATAATTACTGTGACTATTCTACAGCCATCAGCCAAACTTGAAAGATTCCGTCGGCACTCGCCATCTTTTAAATGTCATTTAAACATTTATATAAATATCGATAAAAAATGCTGTTCATTTTTATGGTTTACCCAAACATGAACAGCAAACACTTTACTTTTATGTGATTAATCACTCTAAAGTATCACTTTTAAATTAAAGAAGCAAACTAATATTTATTTGTACTTATTAACAACTTGCTTCTTACTGTATTTCATGAAAAGCTTTCACTATCATGTTCACTTTAGAAGCTAAACAAATATAATAGTTAACAAACATAGTTACCTCCTCTGTATTAACCAATCCTGATACTATATTAACATTTTTTGCTTATATAACATGAACCACAACAGCTTTAAAATGAATTGCCTAACAACCGGAAAATCATTTTAAAGTGTAGTTTTCTAGATTAATATATAACTATTTAGTAGCAGTATCTAGTATTTTCTTAAAAAAAGTAGGCAGCGATACCTGATACAGATGTAACCGTTATAAACATTATAATTAAAGCCGATGTATTCATACCTGTTTCACTTTATTAAATGCATGCTTTTCCTGTTTTTGTCTGTTATGATAAGCTATGTATACCAAAAGCACTACTCCTATAAAAGCTAATACAAGCAGTAACCTAGAGGCATTGACATAATATAAAGTGCGTTGCAGCTTTTCCAGTTCTTCCGGATCTACGGCATTGGCTATCTGCTCTTTTAAGCCGCTGTTCATAAGTTTGCTGATGATCGAGCTATCATCTAACCTCCAGTTACCTCGTAATGCAGCTCCCCAGTCTCCGCTTTTAGGAGTAATCAAAGATCCCAGAAACACCCACAGCAACAGAAAAGGAGTAATATACTTGATAATGTACTTATAGATGCCCGGCACTCTTATTTCAGCACCCTCAGTAATTTCAGCCCAGCCTTTCTTTATACCGAAAACCCAGGCAAACAAGATCGACTCAAACAAAGCAAATACAACCAAAGCGACTGTACCAGCCCAATAGTCATACTCATCGAACACGCCATACTGAAAGAACAGCACCGTAGGCATTCCCAGCACAAGCACTATTAAACCAAAGGACCAGGCGGCAGGCCTTATTCTCCACTTAAACTCATCCTGTAAAAACCCGATCCAGGGTGTACCCATGGATAAGGAAGAAGTAATTCCGGCAAAGAAAAGCAGGCCAAACCACATGAACCCTGCAAGTGCTCCCAACACATCACCCCACTGGAAAAACAAGTATGGCAACGTTTTAAAGCCTAACCCAAGGCCACCCAGTTGTACCAGTTCTGTTACCCGCTCAATGCCCAGGTAACCTACTGAAATCGGAATCAGGATGGCACTTCCTAAAACCACCTCTACGAACTCATTCATCCAACCTGCCGCCATGGCCCCCAAGGCAATGTCTTCTTTAGACCTTAAATAAGCCGCATAACAATGAATGGTACCCATTCCTACCGCCAGTGTAAAAAAGATTTGACCTGCAGCTGCCAGCCATACCGTTGGCGACCACAGCTCATCAAATTTAGGAGTCCAGAGAAAATTTAAGCCAACCGAACTATCAAAAACAGCACCGCTCTCCCCTGCTTTAATGGTAAAGCCTTTATAGGCTAAAAAGATACCGAACAAGATAAGCAGAGGCATACCAATTTTTGCTACCCGCTCCACTCCCTTGGCCAGACCTTTCGATAAAATATAGGTATTAAGCACCAGGCAGAGCACAAAGAAAACAATCGGTTCATAGGGTATACCCATGGTAGTAGTCCCAAGGCTAACGTAGTCGTTAAAAAAATCTGCAACACCCTCCTGGTTCAAACCAGAAAAAGTGCCCACAACGGCATGCATCATGTAGGAGAGTGTCCAGGACTCCAGGTAACAATAATACGCCGCAATGGCTATATTTGTCCAGATGCCAAACACTCCAATATACTTCCAGTAGCGCCCTTTACTCATAGAGCCCATTATAAAGGGTGTAGAATGATGCCCATACCTGCCTCCAAATCGCCCCATCGCCCATTCTACCCACAGCAGCGGGATACCAATCAGCAGAAAACACACCAGGTAAGGAATTATAAAAGCCCCACCGCCATTCTGAACTGCCTGTACCGGAAAACGTAAGAAGTTACCTAAGCCTACGGCACTGCCGGCCATTGCTAAAATTAGCCCTACCCGCGAGCCCCACGATTGCTTGTTTGCACTCATATTCGAAGTTGAAAGTGTAAAAGGATGATCCTTGGTGCAGGCGGCAAACTATTAAACAAGTTGCTTTGCTACAGTTCCGCCTATTGCAAAATGCTTAAAAGTTAACCAGAACTGTTCCTTTGTATTACCAAGATGTAATACTATGTTATTCAATCAGTGATAGGCCATCAAGTGCTATTGATGAGTTTTGAAAAGCAAAGGCAGAAAAGACTACTCACCGGCTACTTCTATCAACCCGATAGAGGTGCCGGTGAGCAGAAACTAATCTAACATTAATGAGAACTCTCTATTTAAAGATACCGTCGTAAGGATTCTGGTCATTCGGAGCCAGACTTTTATTACTGGTAAATTCAGCCGTGGGAATCTGTAATATAAATTTCCAGGAACGTGCCGGAATCTCTGGTTTTCGTGGATGATCGCCTTCACGGTGCAGAGGCTTCTGATTTCGTATCAGGTCGAACCAGGCAAAGCCTTCTCCATACAACTCTTTTCTCCTTTCAATCAGAATATCCTCCACCAACTGCGCACCGCTCGACTGCGAACGTTCAGCCGTACGAGCATCCTGCAGTTGCCATAATACGTTTTTGGCTTGCTGGTCTTGTCCAAGGCGTGCAAGTGCTTCTGCTTCTATTAAGTACATTTCTGCAGCACGCATCAACACCACATCTCCTCGATAGGCGGCATCATCCCTGAATTTGTCTGAGGTCCAGAGATTGCTCCGATCAGAACGCTGCCAGAATTGATAACGTGCATCCCCTTCCGAAAAAAGCTCCTTAAACTTATCATTCACAAAGTAGAAATCAAACGTCCAGCGGTCGCCTCGAGTTTGGTTTGCCCACAAAGTAAATGGAGAAGCATTTCCAAAATTCTGATCCTCCGTCTGCTCTACGCCCCACATCCATTCTCCGTTTCTCCAGTCATTAAAGCCAGACTGAAAAATCTCCGGTGTCATAAGTGGGTATCCTGCAGCAGCCTCCTTGGCCAAAGCAGCAGCATTGCTCCAGTCTTCCATAGTAAGGTATACTTCTGCCAGTATACCCTGTGCTACAGATCGGTTAATCTGGCTTTTGTACCCTCTGCTAAACCCTCCGAGTAGTTCTATGGCATTTTTCAGGTCGTTAACAATATGCCCATAAACCACAGATACTTTTTCCCGGGCTTTACCCTCCGTACCTGCTTCGCTGTAATAAGGCACGGCCGGCAGATCTTTTCCAACGGCATACGTTTGCTGGTAAAATCTTACCAGGTAAAAATAGGCCCAGCCTCTTATGGCCAGTACCTGCCCTTTAATTTGATTTTTACGATCCTGTGCTCCTTCTGCCTGGTCTATGTTCTGTAGAATGATATTGGCATTGTTGATGATCGTGTAGAAATAGCTCCATACCCCGCTGGTCAGACCGCCATCAGCACGGGTCTGGGCCAGGTGGTGGCCGTAGAAAAGCTGCATTTGCCCCATAGATTCGTACACGATTAAATCCTGAGCCGATGCATCGAAACCAGGCTGATATGAAATGATACCGTTAGATTCGATATCGGAGTTCCTGTTACGGATATACCGGTAAATCCCGTTCAGCACTGTTTGTGCTCCATCTACTCTTTTCAGTAAGACCTGGTCCGAAACCTGGGTAGACGGATTGGTTTCCAGATAATCTTTACAGCCTGAATTAGATATAAATACAAATGCGATGATATAAAGTATGATTTTGTTAGTCTTTGCCATAATTGAAAACTTTATAAACTTACCTGTTAGAATGAAAGCTGAACACCGAATGAATAGTTTTTGCGTATAGGCGCAGCTGCACTACCATTGGCTCCATTGCCCACGTATCCATTAATAGCAGTTTCAGGATCTGTGCCTCTACGCGCAGCTTCACCCCATGTCAGTAAATTATCTCCTGAAGCATATAGCCGAAGCGAGTTCACGCCAATCTTGCTGGTTAAAGAAGCCGGAAGCGTATAACCGATGTTCACATTTCGCAAGCGCATAAATGTATTATTAAATAAGTATTGTGAAGAGTACACCGTTATGTTATTTTGAGTAAACTCAGATAGCCTTGGAATATTAGTTTCCCTGTTTTCAGGCGTCCAACGGTCCAGTATCTGAGTGCTCATGTTAAAGCCTCTTCGCCACCTAACTCCTTCTGCATAATCAGTATCATACATTTTACCGCCAAGGCTATAGTATAGCATTACCGAAAAATCCAATCCTTTATAACTAAAGTTGTTTGTAACAGCACCCAGCAGATCCGGAATAGATGTACCCAGGTATCTCATTTGATCTGTTTTATTTACTTCACTGTAATCAAATGTTCTTTCCTGACCGTTTTCTGTAAATTTCCACCAGGTATTATCCCCTGTTGCCGGGTCTACTCCCGCCCAAACCGGCCCGAAGAACTCATACATGGATACCCCTTTTGTGTATTTGTACCTTCCGTTATAGATCTCATCCTGAGGTAATCTTGTTATTTCATTCTTATACTTGGACGCATTCAGATTGATATTCCATCTAAAATCGTTCGCGTTGATTATATCAGTAGTGAGCTGCACTTCGTAACCATAGTTTCGGATGTCTCCTATGTTTTCGTCTATCCCCCCAACACCGGTAGACGGAGGTAAGGGTCTGTAAAAGATAAGATCATTCGACCTGCGATCGAACACATCAACCGACGCATCAATCAGCTTGAACAAGTGAAAATCTACTCCCACATTTGCCTGAATGTTGCTTTCCCAGATCAAGTCAGGGGTTGGTAAACGCGACAAAAGAGCTCCGGGATTGGCATAATCGTTATAACCCGTTGCATATAACCCTTGATAGGCATAATACCCGACGTTATCGTTGCCTACTGATCCATAGCTACCGCGAATCTTTAAGTTGTCAATCCAGGTTATATCTTTCATAAAAGCTTCCTCTGACATGCGCCAGGAGGCTCCTATTGACCAGAACTTGCCCCAGCGGTTATTCGGGTGAAAACGGGAAGATCCGTCCGTTCTAAGACTGGCAGAGATGAAGTAGCGTTGTCCAAAATCGTATTCAGCCCGAGACAGGTAACTCATCAGCCTGTAATTATCTTCCGAAGAGGAAGCTCCTGTTATTCGTGCCGCCGCACTCATCTCGTAAAGTCCGCCAAGAGGAAAACCTTCTCTACTAGCCGAAAGGCCATTATACTTATAATTATAAGTTTCCTGCCCTGCCAGTACATTGATGTGATGCTGGCCAAACGTCTTGTCATAAGTTAAGATGTTATTCAGTGTAAAAGAAAAGGTCCGGTTTGCGGTTCTGCTTGCCCAGCCTCCATAGCCGGCCGAATAGGATACAGTGGCAGACTGGTAGGAGTGATTATAATATAAGCCAAAATCTGTACTTATCCCAGATCTCAATTTTAAATCCGGCAGCAATTTGATTTCCAGAAAGCTTCGCGTGGATAAATTATCCGTTCGATTGCCAGAAAAATTCCAATCGTATTCATTCTTATAGCTGCCAACGAAGGCATTATTCCACCCTCTCCACTCTGTTCTTGAATAATCACCGAAGTCGGGCAGCCGATTGCCGTAGGAATCGGTTTTATAGCGGTTATTCTCATAGTCCCACTCATACACAGGATATACAACAGGCATCACCCGTAAAAATCGTGTCTCCGCTGATGGATATTCCTGGAACGAATGCGCAAAGAAAAGATTAGTTCCTACGTTCAGCCAATCTTTAATATCTGAACTTACATTTAAGCGCGCCGAATAGCGTTCGAACTTCTGTACTGCAAAATTGCCTTTATCATTCAAGTAAGAGCCCGATAAATAATACTGAGTCTTATTATTCTGTCCTGTCGAACCGCTGAAATCCAGTGTATACTCTTGCCTGAAAGCGGGGCTATACAGTTCGCCTATCCAGTCTCCGTTATACAGTTGCTCAACGCCAGGTTTCAGTTTGCCATCCAATCCGATAGGATAGGCTGTATTGAAGACATTTTTCTCCGGGTTCTGGAAATATTTGCTCACAACATTATCTGAAGCCCATTTGGCTGCATCAGCTTCTGAAACACCCTGATCCATTTGTCCGTTTTTCAGAGCCTCCCAAGCCAGTTCGAATAACTGAGTAGCATTTACTTTATCAGGGAAAGGTACAGCCATATCAGAATAACCAAAGTTAGAGCGAAAATTTATAGCTGGCTTAGCTACAGAACCTTTTTTTGTAGTTATCACGATAACACCGTTGGCAGCACGAGAGCCATATAACGCAGTTGAGGCAGCATCCTTTAATACTGTCATGGATTCGACATCATTCGGGCTGATGGAACTTAAAGCACCGGAATAGGGCATTCCATCCACCACAATCAGCGGGTTATTATTCGATCTTATTGAACTCAACCCTCTGATAATGATTGTTCCATCGCTACCAGGCTGACCGTTGGCGTTTAACACCTGTACACCTGTGCTCATTCCCTGAAGGGATTGGCTTATGTTGGAAGACTGGATTTTCTGAATGTCTTCCCCACTTACAACAGAAGCGGCACCGGTATAGGTGCTTTTATTAGCCGTTCCGTAAGCTGTAACAACCACTTCGTTCAGCAACTGCAAATCTTCGCCTAGCGTAATTTCTAGTGATGGCTGGTTGTTAACCGCTACCTTCTTCAAATTGTATCCTATTGCACTAACCACCAGGGTTGCAGCAGGATCACAATTTATAGAAAAAGAACCATCTGCCGCGGTTGCTGTCCCAGTAGTAGTGCCGTCTACTCTGACAGTGGCACCAGGTATAGGGCCATCTGCACCGAGCACTTTCCCTTTAAGCATTGTTGTTTGTGCATATACTTGTATATAACACCCTATTAACAACAGGACTATTAAAACTTTACTTGTAATTGAAATTTTCATAAGCAGGAGAGTTAGGTTAGTATTATAGAATAGAACTATTTAAATATTCTGTGTAAACAACATTAAATTGTTGTGAATCCTATAAAAACAGTGATAACCAGAATAAACTTAACCCCTGTTCAAGCAGGTATGTATTCCAGAAACCTAAAAAAAATTATATAACAACTTTATTAACACCCATACACCTGGTGTTATATTAGAATAGAGTATGGTAAATATTGCTACACAAACAGCACCTAATTCATTAAGCCTGTAGATCGACTTGAATACTTTCCACTTATAAAAATTATAGTAGCAAGGGGCAATTATTTTAAAGCCTTTTTTTAATATTAAAATCGTTAACGATAAAATATTAACACTTTTTTATAATAAATAACTATACGCAATATAAATACAAATATTAAACCTGTATTATTGCCAATTACCCAATCATGATACTATATTAACATTTGCAGCATAATACATTCTGGGCACTTGCCTATTATTCTGTATTAAGAAAATTAACTGACAGTATATCTTGTTTTTAGTTATTCTAGATTTTAAGCATAGTAGTAAACTTTACTATCCATACTTCAAAACATCAGGCGCTGCTTCGAGACAAGCAGTAGAAATGAATTTGAGGAAAACCTTTATCTCCTTTACTAGTTCCATATCTTAAAAAAACGAATGAGCAAAAGGTAAGAGTAGCAGGCAACAAGGCTATATTGCTCTCTAAAGACGGGCAGGTTTTACATTAAGGCTGTAATATACATCGGCAGGAATATGATGGCCGGCATACACCCGTTCCAGAATACTATACAGTGTCGGATCATAAGCTTTTAAATCACCAGGAGACTGTATACGTGTATCTCCATCATAGAATTCGTAGTTAGACCAGAACCACCATTGGCTGCCTTCAGCCCAATATTCAGCAACAGTATTAATAGCATACTGGCCCTTATAGAGCCCTTTAGCTTTTGCGGCCATATATGCGGGTTCTATTTCGGCATAAAGTGCCGGATCTGCTGTCCGTAACGCGCTCATTATATTATGGCTGAACTCGTGCACCAAAATGTTCTCGCCATAGTAGCGTGTATTCGGGTAGCCTAACAGGTTCTCTTCAGCACAGGAAGTTACGGTACCCCCCATGCCCCTGGCTCGTTGGTTCCAGTACTCTCTGTCGGTCATGCTGGCTATACCTCCTGGTTTGTCGTAATTTTCCCGCTCGGCAGGAGTAAGTCTCTTGTCATCCCTGGCAGGCTTTTTCCAGTCTTGTCGCTCCGGCAAATCCGTTTCCATTTCTGTTTCGGCCATAATTAATACCCGAGCGCCTTTTTCTACCAAAGCCATACGGATATCCATACGCTTCAAGAGCATGTAATTTACAATATCACGTGCCATAAGTACTGCCGTGTTGGGCACTTTCTCAGATGAGATAACAGGAATGCCAAACGCATCGGCATACTTTTTATAAAACAAATCGAAGCCCAATGAAGCAGGTGGTGCTGTAACCATGGCCTCTTCGTAGTGCTTTACAAGCAATTGGACGGGTTGCACATTATTTCCGGCTTCTTTACCAGCAGCTATTGGAGGTTTTACATTTGAGCAAGCTGTTAATGGCAAAACAAGTGCAATGCAAACTGTAACCTGTTTAAAGTTCATACCAGGAAATTTGTTAAGTGTGTGTGCAGAATAATATAAAGCAATACTGTACAATCCTTAGCCTATCTCCCGCCTGGCGGACAATAAAGCTTTAGGTAGTTGGTAAATAAGGTGGCTAAATGCTCATGAGTACCCTCGCCCTCTGATATGCTGTGCGAACGGTTCGGATAAGGCATCACCTGGAACTGTTTATTATACTTAATCAGCTCGTTTAGTAGTTGTTCTGCATTGTTGTAATGTACATTGTCGTCTCCTGTACCATGAATATAGAGCAGATTCCCGCGCAGGTTTTTAGCATGTGCTATAGGAGAACCGTTTATGAAATCTTCTTTGTTTTCCTGAGGAAGCCCCATATAGCGCTCCTGGTAAATGTTATCGTAGGAAAGCTGATTACCTACTGCGGCAACTGAGATACCTGTTTTATAAATTTCGGGGTAACGGAACAACAGGTTTAAAGTAGCAGACCCGCCTCCGCTCCAGCCCCACACAGCAACTCTGCTTGTGTCTATATAAGGTTGTTTCAAAATCTCGCGAGCAGCTTTTGCCTGATCATCAATATTAAGCACCCCAACTTTTCGGTATATGCTTTTGCGCCAGTTTCTGCCTTTCGGAGCAGGAGTACCTCTGTTATCTACCGATACATAAATGTAGCCGTCTTCAGCCATACTGCCTTTGTACAAGTTGTTATAACCAGTACCGTAGCTATCCAATACTGTTTGCCCGGCAGGTTCTGTATACACATGGAAAATAATGGGATATTTTTTAGCAGGATCAAAGGATGCTGGCTTCATCATCCAGGCATCCATTTCCACTCCGTCGCCAGTTTTTACTTTGAAAAACTCCAGGTTTGATTGTGCTTTATCTGCTGTACTTAAAGTCTGCTCAACTGCCCCAACACCATCCAGTGCTTTATGGGCAGGCAAGGACACCCATTCTGATGCGGGGCGGGTATAATAGTTCGAAAACCGATGGAAGGCATACCTGGTATCAGGCGATAGCATATAGCTGTGGGTACCAGATTGTGAGGCAGGCGACAACCGCACTGCATTTCCTTTCCCGTTTAACCGCACGCGATACAGGTACTTTTGTGTGGCATTATCCGGAGAGGCCATAAAGTACACATATCCTTCTGCCTCGTTAATGGCAGTTATTTCCATCACATCAAAGTTTCCTTTGGTGATCAGGGTTTCTTTTCTGCCATCGCGACTCACTCTATACAAATGGCGCCATCCGTCTTTCTCGCTGGCCCATAAAAACTCTTTGCCCCCGCTTAACCAATCCCAGCCTCCAAAACGGCACTTGCTATCCCAGGTGGGCAGCACATCTACCCAGGCATTGTCCTTATCAGAGTAAATTTCTTTTGTCTGTCCATTTGCTATACTACACATGAACAACTTGCTTACCTGTTGTTTCCGATCCAGCTGCTGTAGGATTAATTCATCTGCATTAGCGGCCCATTCCATGCGGGGCACATAGTGCTGGCGCGGATTACCTGGTATTTCAATCCACTTGGTGGCAGCACTACCTACATCAATAACACCGATTTTATAAGGAGAAGGTGCCTCTCCAGCCACAGGATATTCTACAGGTATTACAGCAGGGTAAATAGAGTCGGTATGATTGATCATCAGGTAATCTTTCACATCGGTGGCATCTATCTGCCAAAAAGCAATTTTTTTGCTATCAGGGCTCCAGCGAAAGCCGTCACGGCAGTAGAACTCTTCTTCATAAGCCCAGTCAAAAGTACCATTTATGCGCTTGCGCGTTCCGTCTTTGGTAAGCTGAGTTATCTTTTTTTGTTCCAGGTTTTCTACATAGATATTATTTTCACTAACATAGGCCACCATCTTTCCATCCGGCGAAAATTTGGCAAACATCAGCGAAGAAGTAGGCCTGCTTTCTCCCATTTTTTGCAGTGCCTGTTTCTGCCGGTCGTATACCCAGTAATCTCCTTTGGTGTCCAGTCGCCAAACCCGAACAGTATTCGTGTAAATCAGCAGCTTCTGCTCATCATCAGAAAAAGAGAAGCTCTTTACCTGTAATGGCTCTAATTTGCCTGCAGGTATCAACTTAGCCTTCTCTACCAGTACCTGCTTTGCCCTTGCAGGCAATGTATACTGCACAAGCTCACCTTCCTCTACCTGCACATAGCTATTGCCAGTCTTCAACCAGTACATAGCGCCTCTCCCCTGCGGAATAGCCGGAAAAGGAAGAACTATCAACAACAGCCAGAGCAAAAGGCAAGAGAAAGCTTTAAGAAATCGGATGTTTTTGTGCATGTACCTATTTATTTTAATATAGTTGAATCCTGAATTTCTGAAATATGATTACGAGCTGGTGCTGCATTGGGAAAAAGGACACACGTATCGCAATACAAGACTTTTTATGCTCGTATTAAAATCTAAAAAAGGGAAACGCTAATTCCAGAAAGGACTGAAGCTACCTATAGTTGCTTTTGAAAAGCACCAAAAGCTAAACACATTTGCCTCATCTTCAAATCTCCACATTTCCTAATCTCTACATTAGCACATCTGCACATTAAAAAATTAGCACATTAATCCTCTACCTCATCGCCTGCTTGCGCTTTGTAGTTGAAGGAGAAGCAGCTTTCAGATCTGTGCCATAAAACTTCCAGCTGGTCTTATAATCATTTGGTAATTTCTGGTTTGTGATAATGGCTCTAACCATTTCAACAGGCATTGCATTCTCTTGCATTACTGCATCGTGGAACTGTTTGTCTGTCATTTTGCCACTTTCTACCAGTTCCTTGTGAAGTGCATAAAATTGAAGTCCACCCATCATATAAGCTACCTGGTAGAGCGGACTATAGCGTCCTTCGAATGAACGGCGCACTTCGCCCTCGGCATTTGCCCGCTCATGCCCAACACGATCCACCAGGAAATCTATACATTCCTGTGGTGTCCATTTATCCAGGTGGTAATTAAGAGAGAAGATGATGCGGGCACAACGGTGCATACGCCAGAACAGCATACCTACCCTGTCCTCAGGTGAACGGGGAAAATCCAGGTCCCAAAGCAACATCTCCCAGTAAAGTGCCCAGCCTTCGGTCCAGAATGGTGTACCAAAATTGCGGTAAGCTTTATAGCGGTTGTTCATGAAGCCCTGCAAATGGTGCCCAGCGATCAATTCGTGGTGTACCGTAGCCCTGGAAAAATGCGGGTTATTGCCACGCATACTCATCAGCTTCTGCTCATGCGTCATGGTGGTGGTTGGATAAGAAATAATAAAGGTTTCTCCACCTAAAAAGAATGGGTTTACCAACTGCCGCTCAGGGGTCATCATCTGCATGCGCCAAGTTTCCTCTGCCAAAGGCGGTATTGATATCAGGTCCTTCTTTTTCAGGAAATCAATGGATTCATTGTAAAGCTTCATCATTGCCTCTGGCTGCTGACCAGCAGGAACATACGTGTTCTTTACTTTCTCCAGTGCCTTGTGCCAGTCGTCTCCGAAACCAAGCTCCTGGCTAGCCTTCAGCATTTCCCGGTCGCACCAGGCAAACTCACGGTTTGCGACCTCTATCAGTTCTTCCGGGGTATAGGGAATCATCTCCTGCTGTAGTTGCCGAATTAACTCCTCTCTACCAATAGGTTTACCAACTATGCCACTTTTATCAATTTTCTGTCCTTTAGCAGGCACCTTGCCTTTTTTATCAGCTACATCAGCGTAAGAAGCAAGCAAAGCATCTACACGTTTATAAGGTTCTGGCGACCACCAGGTAAAGTCAGGATCGTAGTCATAATAAAAGCCATAAACACTTTTCAGCCCCTCCTGCAGGTCTTTGATGACGCCATGCAGCCGATAAGACAGGTCACGGTTAAGCTGTTCCTCTTTCTCCAGAGCAGCTTTAGACTTTTCTATTTCTTTTTCGAGTAGGTTGAGTTCTGCTGCAACCTGCTGCCCATCCAGGTCTGTACCTCTTCGCCGGGGCTTTTCAAGTGCATATACCCTTTCAGCAAATGGCACCCACTGCTTTACCTGGTTATATTCTTTAAGCGCGAGATCCAGAGACTGCATTTTGCTTTCCAGGTCTCTTTTCAGAAGGAGATAGTCTACTCTGGTGCCAGCATTAAAGCTCTCAAAGTTTAGCCCATTCAGCTTGGTTTGGTAGTCTTTGTAAAGTGTTTGGAAACGCTCGATATATTCAGGGGAATTACGCATAAAGTAGAAGCGCCCCAGGCTACCTTCGTCAGCACGTAACTGCAGAATAAGAGGATGTACCTCACTTGACTGGCTGTAAAGAGTAGAAGCCTCCTGCGCCTGTAAAGAAGCTGTAGGAGGAAAAGTAAAGAAAGGCAGCAGCAGTACTGAAAGATGCAGTAGAGACTTTATAGGCTTTTTCATGCGTGTAAAGTTTTAGTTCAAAGAATGCCAAAGCGATACCCTTTGGCCCTACCTTAGCAAAATGATAGTACATGCTGCTCCTCCCCCCATCTACTAATGACCTTCCGTGCAGCCAGTGCACTTCCACTCTAATTCTTGGATGTACCGCAGTCATAGAATGAGACCAACTGGTGGAATCATTTTTAATTCTTAATTTCTAATTCATAATTCCTAACTATACCTGTCTGGTGAGAAGGCATCGAGTTGTACCTGAGCTTTTCTGTTCATCAGGAGTTCAGTCAGTAACTTACCAGTTGCCGGGGCCAGGCTAATGCCCATCATGCTATGTCCGGTACCAAATAGTACATTGCTCCAGCGTTCTGTAAATCCAATGTAGGGCAAGCCATCCGGGGAGCATGGGCGTAACCCACTCCAGACATCCTGCTTCTGAGGAAAATCGCATTGAAAATTACCATAGTACTTCGAAGCTGCATTGTGGATACCTTTCACTCGGTTCAGATTAATTTTATCGTTGTCGTTGGTAATTTCCATGGTTCCACCAAAGCGAACCTGGTTACCAAATGGCGTAACGGCAACTCGGGCTTCGGTCAGAATGGCTGGTCGCTGAATGGCAGGAGTATTATTAACCATAAAGCTATAGCCTTTCCCGCCTAACATTGGCATAGTTATCTTCAGCTTCTGAGCAACCTCACCTGACCAGGTTCCTGCTGCTATTACGACATAGTCAGAAGAATAATCACCTTTATCTGTAATTACAGCTTCTACCTTTTTACCAGAAATATCAAAATCGAGTACTGTAGCTTCCCGAACTATTTTCACTCCTTTACCTTCTAATTCCCTTATTAGAAAATCATTTAGTTTGGAAGGGTGCAAGTGTGCATCACCAGGGAAAAAAACTCCTCCCAGAACATCCATACCTGCATAGGGTTCTAACTGATGTACCTCTTCTTTTGATAAAACCTGTGCTTCTACACCATGGTGATTAGCCAGTTCAGCAAACTCTATTTCTTCATGTGCAGCTTCTTCAGTTTTATACAACATCAGCAGCCCTTTTTCCTCCAGGCCAAGATCCGCACCTTTGTGCTGCTCTGCAAGCTGTAAGTATAGGCTTTTGCTGTAAAAGCTCAGGTTCTTGAGGTAAGGGATGCTATACTCCACATGCTTTTTGGTAGCTGATTTGTAGAACAACAGGCACCATTGCACCAGCCTTCTGTCCAGCCTCGGGTGAATGTAGAAAGGACTGGTAGAAGACAGCATCCACTTTAAGCCTTTCCCTATAATACCAGGTGAAGCCAGCGGCACAATATGGCTGGGCACAATCATACCTGCATTCCCGATAGAACAGCTGTTGGTAAGATTTCCCTTATCCAGCACCGTTACATCGAAACCCTCCTCCGACAAATAATAAGCAGTAAACAAACCAATGATACCGCCTCCGATTATTGTTACCTTGCTCATAGTTAAATCACCTGAAATCCGTGAACATAAGGGTCGTTGTCATCAAAGAAGATGTTGTTGTACCCTGTTACAATTGCCCAGCCTTCAATGCCAGGCAAGATGGCTGGCTTACCTGCCACTGTTGTTTCACCTTCTATAGTTCCTTTGAAAATTGAACCGATATAACTTTCGTGGATGAACTCCTGCCCCGGCTTGAGCAGCCCTTTTGCATACCACTGCGCCATACGTGCAGATGTACCCGTACCACATGGAGAGCGGTCTATTGCTTTATCGCCGTAAAATACTGCGTTTCGTGCCGTAGAAGTCGGCTGTAAAGTATCGCCTGTCCAGAGAATATGCGATAGCCCTTTTATAGTTGGGTTTTCGGGATGTACAAATGAGTACTTCTCGTTCATCCGCTCCCGGATTACACGGCTCCAGGCAATAAGCTTATCTGCTGTAAACTCCTGCAAGCCTGGAAAATTTTCCTGCGGATCGATAATACCGTAGAAATTACCACCGTAGGCCACGTCCAGCTTTAGTTCGCCCAGTTCAGGGCATTCTACTGTCAGGCCTTCTGCCTCCAGGTAGGAGGCCACATTGGTTAGCTTTACCGTTTTAATTTTGTCTCCATCTTGAGTATAGCTTACTTTAACTAATCCCGCAGGAGCCTCCAGGCGCAACTGGCCGGGAGTTTTAGGAGTGATCAGGCCTTCTTCCAGGGCAATAGTAACAGTTCCAATGGTACCATGACCACACATAGGCAAACAGCCACTGGTTTCAATATATAGCACTGCTACATCGTTCTCAGGATCGTGTGGCGGGTACAGTATACTGCCCGACATCATATCATGGCCACGTGGCTCAAACATCAGCCCTCTTCTTATCCAGTCATATTCTCGCAGAAAATGCTGTCGTTTCTCGCTCATGTTCTCTCCCTGTAAAACAGGGCCACCTCCAGCTACCAGCCGAACCGGGTTGCCACAGGTATGGGCATCAATGCAGAAAAAAGTTTTTCTTGCCATTTAGTATTTTTATAGGCTTTCTTGTGTTAGCTGGCCGTTTACTGTTCGCCAGATATGTAATGAATTTTCGTCTTTTAACTCTTCAGGAAGCAGGACTTGCGGGGCTGCCTGGTAGGTTACAGGTCTTGCAAAGCGTTTTATGGCATACGTACCCACGGAGGTGCTTCGGCTATCTGTGGTAGCAGGAAAAGGACCTCCATGTGTCATGGCGTAGGAGACCTCTACCCCTGTAGGAACCCCCTCAAAAAGCAGGCGACCGCATTTGTCGCGAATAATAGCCACCAGATCAGCAGCTTTTGCCAGCTCTTCCGCCTCGCCCCACACGGTACAGGTTAATTGCCCCTGCAACTCACTTGCTGCCAGCTCCAGTTCTTCCAGGCTGGTATAGGTTACTATCAAGGTATAAGGGCCAAAGATTTCCTCCTGTAATGCCTTATCCTGTACCCATTGCCTCACGTTGGTTTTAGCCAGGGCTGCACCTGCTGTCAGTACATCTTCGTCGGGAGTTATAATTCGATCTACACTTTCACGCCCAGCCAGGTGTTTCAGGCTTTCATGGTAGTTGCTGCAGATGCGATCATTTAACATAGCAACTGCAGGGGCCTCGGCTAATTTATTGGATAGGGTTTGCAGAAAAGATTCTGCTGTCTCTGATTCAGGGAAAAACACGAGTCCGGGACATGTGCAAAATTGCCCCACACCAAGCAATACCGATTGTGCTACCTGTTCCGCCAGTTTAGGAGCATCGCTCCCTGCTTTTGCAGGTAAAACAAAAACAGGATTAATACTGCCCATTTCAGCATAAACAGGTATTGGCTGCTCCCGCTGGCAGGCTAAATCAAAAATGGCACGGCCTCCTTTATAAGAGCCTGTAAAAGCAATGGCTTTGGCTTTCGGGTGCTTCACCAGGTCCTGTCCTGCTTCAATGCCGCCACTTACATGCTGAAAAACACCTTCTGGCAACTCACAGGCTTGTAGAGCCTTTTCAATGGCTTTTGCCACCATCTGAGAAGTTTTAGGGTGCCCTGGATGCTCCTTATACACCACAGTACAACCGGCAGCTAATGCCGATGCTGTATCACCCCCTGCCGTAGAAAATGCAAGTGGAAAGTTACTGGCACCAAATACCACCACTGGACCCAGGGGTATCAACATCCGTCTGAGATCAGGACGGGGCAAAGGTGTTCGATCAGGCAAGGCAGTATCAATGGTGGCTTCTACCCAAGTGCCTTCTTCCAGCAAAGAAGCAAAAAGACGAAGCTGCCCGGTTGTTCTGCCCCGCTCGCCGGTAAGGCGCGCTAAGGGCAGATTTGACTCCTGGCTTGCTGTTTCCAGCAGTTTCTCTCCTAACTGCTCAACCTCGGTGGCTATCGCTCTTAAAAACTTAGCTTTCTCCGCAGCCGTTGTTTTTGAATAGGTTTTAAATGCTTCTTCTGCTTTATCGAATAATTCGTTGTAAGACATGTTTAGCTAATTTGGGTAAATTGGTAATCCTATTGCTAACGAAAGTATAGCCATTTCTTGATAAAAGAGCAAACGTCTGGCATAAGGCAACAGGACAAAGGAAGAAATGGGCAAAAAGCTTTTGTGCTTATTTTAGACCAGATCGGCTACTTCCACCTCAGGAAGAACTGGTCTTTTTTGTAAGGCATTTTCAATAATACCCAATACACGCTCACGTTCTTCGCCCTCTAAGGGCATTCTTGGCAGCCGCACTTGTTCTGTACCTAAACCCGTCATTAATTCAGCCAGCTTAATGTTCTGCACCAGTTTAGGATGCACATCCAGTTGCAATAGCGGATAAAACCAACGATTTATAGCAACTGCCTCGGCTATTCTGCCGGCTTTAACCAAACGGTAAATAGCCACTGTTTCAGCAGGGAAAGCACATACCAGACCTGCTACCCAACCATCAGCACCTAGTACCAGACTTTCGAAAGCAATTGTATCAACACCACTCAGAATCTTGAATCGGTCACCGAAGCGATTGATCATCTCCGTAACTCGGGAAGTTTCACGAGTTGATTCTTTCACCGCCTGGATATTAGCACACGCTGTCAATTCTTCAAACATATCCAATGTTACCTCAATACGGTAGTCAATCGGGTTGTTATAGATCATGATAGGCAAATCAGTTGATTTCGCAATAGCCTTGAAGTAAGCAACCGTTTCACTGGCATCTGCTTTATAACGCATTGGAGGAAGCAGCATTAAGCCGCTTACACCGTTCTTCTTAGCAGTAGCAGCTACTTCAATAGCTTTAGCGGTTGTTTGTTCGGCAATGTTTAAAATTACAGGTACACGGCCATCCACAAAAGCCACCGTCTGCCTAACCAGCTCAAATTTCTCTTCGTCGGATAAAGTACTCGCTTCGCCAAGTGTGCCCCCTAAAATAATTCCGTCAACACCTGCTGCAAGTTGAGCCTCAAGGTTAGCTACAAAAGCCGGAATATCAAGTTCATCTTCTGCTGTGAACTTTGTGGTTACTGCCGGGAAAACTCCCTCCCATTTTACACTCATAAATTTGTTATCTTTTAGTTGTGAATCAATCTAATAACTCTTACTACCATGGAGCAAAACTAATGCATGAGCTGCTTTAGAAATTTCAGTATTCAACCAAATCATGATACTATACTACCTTCTATTATAAAGCATATTCTTATACATGGTTAAAATAAGAACAACTCATTCTTTTAACTATCTATACATTAAAGTTGTAAACGAGTTGGTATGCTTTAGTCTACTTTGTCATACCTATCGCTCCGCCCGTAGCTCTGGCAGGGCTATCTGAATTTTCCCATGCTGGCGGATCTATACTGAGAAGGTGTTTTACAAAGAAGTCCCGGCGCTTGCGTTCGCCATAATCTCCGCCTGAAGAATGCCCCATACCCGGCACCATCAGGAAATCAAAATTTTTATTGGCTTTGATCAATGCGTTCACCACCTGAAGCGTAGAAGCAGGATCTACATTATCATCCAGCTCCCCCAGGATCAGCATTAATTTCCCTTGCAGCTTGTGGGCGTTTACCACGTTTGAAGACTCGGCATAGTGGGGTCCAATTTTACCCATCCACTGCTCGTTCCACCAGATTTTATCCATGCGGTTATCATGGCAACCAGCTGAAGAAACAGCCACTTTGTAAAACTCAGGGTGAAAAAGCAGAGCTCCTGCTGAACTCTGCCCTCCAGCAGATGTTCCAAAAATCCCTACACGATTCAGATCCAGGTAGGAGTATTTTTGCGCAGCCGCTTTCATCCAGGCAATTCGGTCTGGAAAGCCGCCATCCTTCAGGTTTTTCCAGCACACATCATGAAAAGCCTTGGATCGGTTTGATGTACCCATGCCATCCATCTGCACCACTACAAAACCTAGCTCTGCCAGTTCATGCATAAATCGGGAGTTAGGATTATAGGTCTTTGGCACAAAAGAACTGTGGGGACCTGCGTAAATGTACTCAATCACAGGGTACTGCTTGGCGGGATCAAAATTTGATGGCCTTACAATTATTCCCCAAATATCTGTTTTACCATCTCTGCCTTTTGCAGTAAACACTTCAGGTGCTTTCCATCCAGCTGCCAACAATGCCGTTGCATCCGCCTGCTCTAACTCCATCACTATCTTCCCGTCTGCGGCACTGCGCAACACTGTGGTTGGAGGCAGGTCTACTTTAGAATAAGTATCTACAAAATAGGTAAAATCCGGTGAAAAGACAGCTTTATGGTTGGCGTCTTCCGTTGTAAGGGCAGTCAAACCGGTACCGTCGAAGTTCACGCTGTAGTATTGGATCAGGTAAGGATCCTGCCCCTGCTCTTTGCCACTTCCCTCCAATATGATTTTCCGCTTGAGTTCATCTACGTGCACCACCCGCCGCACCACCCATTCACCTTTTGTTATCTGGCTCTTCACCTTGCCCGTAGTCCCATCGTAGAGGTACAGGTGGTTCCAGCCGTCTCGCTCCGAAGCCCAGATGATCTCCTTGCCGTCTGCCACATCGTAGCGGTACTTTTTGCCGCTGTAGTCGATGAAGGTTTTGCTCTCTTCGCTTATCAACTCTTTCACCTTGCCAGTCGAGGCTTCCACCTCCAGCACTCTATAGGCCTGGTGACCCCGCTGGTTATACTCGAAGGTAAAGCCGCGGCTGTCTTTGCGCCACACCGGGTAGGTCAGGTTGTATTGGTCTTCCAGCAGAGAGGCATCGACATCAAGCTGTTTCTTGTCCTCTACCAGAAATAACTGAGGTGCGCGCTGCGGCAGTGCATCGCCCGGCTTCAGGTAGTTCCGAGAGTGCAGTTTGGGCTGAAGCTGATCCTCCGGAGAAGATTCCACAAAGTAGATCAGGTGTTCTTTGTTAGGCCGCACCTTATTGGTTGCCAGTTTTTTTGAATCTGGCGACCAGGAAAAAAACGACGAGTAATACTCCCCCTCAGAGCCATCATAACTCAACTGGTACTCTTCTTCCCCGGATGCGTTATCTTTGATGTAAACATTAAAATTTTTGATAAAAGCTAGCCATTTACCATCCGGAGAAACGACAGGTTTGTTATTTAGCTCATTCGCTCCAGCTCCCCAATATCTATTAGGTCTCTCTTTGGGCTCTACCTTTCCCTTGTCTACTAGTTTACTTGTGCTGAGTATATATTGCCAGCGTTTATCATCATATTCAAATTCTAACATCTTACCGCCTTCCAAAAATTCGATAGTAGAAAAAGGCAGGTTATAAGGTTCTACTGGCTTACCTGATGCCGTAGCTAATCCTTTTGCCAGCTTTGCCTGGTCGAATGCCGGTTTACGAGTTTGTTTGTCCGCATCAACAAGCACAAATTCTTTGCCCTGAGGTGTGTTATTTATATACCAGAACTTATTTTCTTTCTCCAGCCACTGAAAGGCATATGGGGTGTTAAATACTTTCCCCTCCACTTTCTTTTTGAATGATTCGGCCCGGAGGTAATCTTCTTTAGTACCCTGAGCCCATAACAGGCTCGGAAAAAGAATAAGCAGAAATAAGACAAAAAGATGTTGGTTGGTACCTCCCTTGCCTGAACAAGAGCCGACACCTGCATTTGGAATCGCAGCCATGATGAATGTTGTGATTGTTAGACATGAGCAAGATGCATTTATAATCTAATAAACTCCTTCAACATGTTAGCACATTGTAATACTATATTAACCTTGTTTCCATTTTGCCGTGAAAAGCGATTCCTGGAGAATAACATACTGTATTGTTTACAAATGCAGAAGTCCCACTCAATGCGAACAGACAATTGAATGAGACTTCTTTTAGGCAGCCGTATATGCTACTGTACTGGCAAGGACCCCGCCTCTACATAAAAATTTGGATCTACCTTAACAGAGGCATTCTTCTTTAGTCCTTTCATTTCTTTCCAGGTCGTGGTTGGCTCCAGCCACTTCTCTTTTCCATCCACAAACACCTTCACAGGCATATCGAAATTTTTCACGCTGTTACTCCACCTGTAAGAAAGCTTGCTTCCTGTTACTTTATACTCCAGTTTAGGAATTCGCACATCGCGCAGGTACTGGTCGAAAACAGGTGCCAGGTTACGGCCAACCTGCTGACTTAAATAGTCCTCAATCTGTTGTGTAGTAACCGTCTGGTGATAAAACTCCTTGTTCATGCCTCGAAGTATATTTCGCCACTTCTCGTCATTGTTCACAATCTGGCGAAGGGTGTGCAACATGTTTCCACCCTTCGGATACATATCGCCAGAGCCTCTTTGATTTACATCATACACCCCGATAATAGGAATATCGTTGCGGATACCCTGCCTTGTTCCAATTACATAGGCACTACTGGCTTCCTTACCATAATGGTAGTCCAGGAAAAGATTTTCAGAGTAATTGGTAAAGCTTTCGTGAATCCACATGTCAGCAATATCTTTATAGGTAATGTTGTTGGCAAACCATTCATGACCAGATTCATGGATAATAATAAAATCAAATTTAAGTCCCCATCCGGAGCCACTTCCATCTCTGCCTCTGTAGCCGTTCTGGTACCCATTCCCATAAGTTACAGCACTTTGATGCTCCATGCCCAGATATGGCACTTCTATTAATTTATAACCATCCTCATAAAAAGGATAAGGCCCAAACCAATGCTCAAAAGCTTGCAGCATACGTGGCGCATCTTTGAACTGTTCTTTGGCTTTATCCAGGTTTTCCTTCAGTACATAGTAATCACAGTCTAAGGTACCTTTTTCGCCCTGGTACTTTTCAGAAAAGTGAGCATAGTCTGCAATGCTGATGTTCACGCCGTAGTTATTGATAGGGTTAGCAACAAACCAGTGGTAGGTTTTAGTTTTATCGTTATGCTGCTCCACCTTCCTCAGCTTTCCGTTGGAAACATCCATCAGGTGCTCAGGCACTCGCACACTTATCTGCATGCTATCCGGCTCATCGTACATGTGGTCTTTGCAGGGCCACCACATGCTGGCTCCATCACCTTGATTTGAATTGGCTATAAACGGATTTCCTTTTGCATCCTTCTTCCAGGTGATTCCGCCACTCCAGGGTGGGTTCTTGCTGACAGCAGGTTTTCCATTGTAGTATACATCAACCTGATTTAAAGCACCTGCTTGCTGACTTTCTTCGAGCTGCACAAAAAAGGCATTTCCTTCTCTTTTAAACTTTAACTCCTTCCCGTTTTGCACCACCTTTTCAAGCTTCATGGGCTCCTGCAAATCTACCTGCATGACCTGCTTTGGCTGAAGCACTTTGTATTGAATCGTATTTACTCCCCCAATGGTGCTGTCAGCGGGATTTACCCGAATGTTAAGATGATAATAGGTTAAGTCCCACCACGCGCGCTCAGGAGTGACAGCACCACGAAGTGAATCCTGCCTGGAAAAAGTTTTATTCTGGGCTACTGCGCCAATACCACAAAGTAAAACTATGGTTAATATAAAAAGGCAGGACCAGCTATTCTTATAGGACATGGTTTATTGGAATTAAGAATTAAGATTTAAGAATTAGAAATTATGAATTAGATCGATCATTTCGCCACGTAATTAATAGCCAGAGAAGAGCACATTTTGTAAGATGTCTTGCAACTTTTCAGCTAGGCTGTCATTAACCTTTAAAGCGAACTTCTAAGACAAACGTTGCTTGTTTTCTGTTTTATATGATGCAGGAATTAAACTCTGAGTTCTTCTATAGCATCAGCAGTTTTAGGCAACGGCTTACCTATTACAACACCTTTTTCCTCGTTTATAAGGTAATCTTCCTCTATGCGAATGCCTCCAAAATCTTTATAGGTTGCAACTTTATCATAGTTGATAAAATCAGCATACTTTTTCTCAGCAGACCACCTATCTATGAGTTCCGGAATAAAGTACAAGCCTGGTTCCACTGTTAAAACAAATCCTGGTTCAAGCGAACGGCCCAGGCGCAACGATTTAAGGCCAAATTGTGTGCTTTTTTTTAAGGATTCTGTGTATCCTACATACTCCTCTCCCAGGTCTTCCATATCATGTGTATCCAGTCCTAGCATATGCCCTAAGCCACAGGGAAAGAACAATGCATGTGCACCTTGCTCTACTGCCTCCTTTGCATCGCCTCGCATCAGCCCTATCTGCTTAAGTCCCTCTACCAGTTTCTCGCAGGCACCTGTATGCACATCTTTGAATAATATACCAGGCTTTAACAAACTTGCTGCGCCTTCATAGGCACTTAACACGATCTCATATACTTCGCGTTGCCGCTGCGAAAAGGTATTGCCTACAGGAAACGTTCTGGTAAGGTCGCCTGCATAGTGCATAGGCGACTCAGCCCCACAATCGCACAATACCATCAGTCCTTTTTGCAAAACAGTAGCACTGTAGTGGTTATGCAGGGTTTGCCCATTTACGGTTAAAATAGAAGAGAAAGCCATTTGTACATTTTCTGAGATGGCTACCTCCTGCACCATTGCCGCTACCTGCGCCTCCGTCATCCCTTCCTGCGCGGCTTTAATGGCTTTTAACTGCATAGCAACCGTAATATTTACCGCCTTTTCAATCTCACGTACCTCTAGTTGCGATTTAATGGAACGTTGCGCTACTATCGCTTTAATAAGAGTTACTGAAGCATTTTCTTTAACAGCACGTGGTGCCACTTGTAGCCAGGTACTTAACTTCAGTAGATTCTCAGGCCTGTAAGGCGGCAGATAGTGCACCTTTTGCTGACTCGCCACTACTCTTTCTAAAAATACAGGCAAAGAACTATATGGCTGCACAGTTGAAACACCTGTTTTAAAGGCTTCTTCTTTTAAAGAAACCTGTGTTCCGTTCCAGACAATGTCATCTACTGTTGCTTCGTCTCCGAATACTAATTCATTTCCACTATCACTATCAATTACTGCCGCAAGACCAGGTCTGTCAAGTCCAAAGAAATACAGAAAAGAACTATCCTGGCGGAATGGGTACCAGTTGTCTTTATAGTTCATGCTGCTTTCTTCGTTGCCAAGGAGCAGAATAATTCCATTGCCAACCTGTTTCCGGAGTTGCTCCCTCCGCTTTATATAAACTTCTTTATCAAACATAAGAGTGAAAGGCCATATGTACCTCTAGACAAAGTACAGCACTTATAATTTTAAATCATATTTATTAATGAACCCAAACGATTACTTAGCGGATGAACTGGCCGGTGAAGCCGCATCTTTTACTATACGTATACCATAAACAGGTCCGGCACTATTTCCTTTTTTCGCCTGTAATTTAACAGTAACACTTTTTTTACCTTTAACCAGCTCCTGTGGTATAACATAAGAAACATCATAAAAGCGGCTGTCTTTGTACTTATTCAAATCTTCTGTTGCAATTACCACATCATCAATCAGGATGTCAAATATTCTGCCCCTGTTATCCATGCCCCAGTAGCTCGCCATCAGTGTATTTACAGCTTCAGGAGCAACTTTCAATGTAAAGCTCATATACCCGCCATTGTCAGCAGAACGCCACTTTCTGGCGTGGTTATCACCTGCTGTTGTATGCTCACCTGTCAGGTCATGATCTCTTTCAGGTTGCATTTCCCCAACACGTAAAATATCTATCGTTCTGGCCTCGATCTCCTGTTGTTTTAGTTTCTCTTCTTGATAAATTTTTTGCTGTTTCTCCCAACCGTCCGGCGAAAACACATCCCAGTATACTGTATAAAATTCTTTCGATGTCTGGTTGAAAGGAATCAATTGCACATCATTGGGCACTCCTAAACCGGCTGTTTGGAAGCTTATCTGCTGCTGATTTACCTTGGTAAGCCAGTTATTCGGGTTATTGTCTGTTGTAACCAGCACAGGAATACCTTTAACAGGCTCGGGCTCCTTATCTCCTAAAATACCAGCCAGTAAAACAGGCCCATAAAACACCGCTCTTCTATCCGGATTATCTGGCATGGCCTCCGTATACACATCCGAAGTAGCCATGAACTCTACTTTATCATTCTGCTTCCACTTTCTGTGTAGCACAATATAACCTTCCTGGCTCAACTGTACCTTTTGCACTTTACCATTCACTTTTATTTCGGTACTTCTCGCCCAGTGCGGCTTCCGGATGTACATCGGGAAGGAAACAGTTTTAGCTGTGGAAACGGTAAAATAAATCAAGTTACTTGCAGGTAGTTCTGTTTCTTGTTTAATCTTTACACCCTTCTCCTGCCAGTTAAGTTCGGAGGGAATAAACAAATTTACATACAGGCTTCCGTCTTCGCCCTGAAAGTAAATACTTTCGCCATACTTCACATGATTTTCCATACCAGAGCCTACACAACAGGTAAAGTCGTGAAAAGGAGAGCTATAATGCTTCTGGCCTCCCATCCGGAGCGGCACAAAATAAGTCATCATACCATCCTCACGGTTCTGTGAAGCCAATATGTGGTTATATAGGCCTTTTTCGTAGTAATCCATCAGGTGGGCCGAAGGCTGCAAAGCAAAAAGATGCCTTGTTAGCTTAAGCATATTATAGGTGTTGCAGGTTTCGGTGGTATTCTCTGTCAGTTTATCGTTTAGCTTACCCGGCTCGCTCAGGTACTCGTAGTTACTATTGCCACCTGTGGCGTAGGCATGCTTTTCTGTAACTGTTTTCCAGAAGAAATCAGCAATATTTAGATCTCTCTGATCGCCAGTAAGCTCGTACCTGCGGGCGCTCGCTATAATTTTAGGTATTTGGGTATTAGAATGTTTACCTGGTAGTATATCCTCCCCTTTTGCTAAGGGATCGAGAATGCGTTTATCATAAAAGCGATAAGAAAGGTCGAGGTACTTTTTATGGCCTGTAATAGCGTATGTATTTACTAGTGCTTCGCTCATGCCACCATACTCGCAAATCATCATTTCCTGCATCTTTTCTTCGCTCAGGCCTTTTACCGTTTCCCCTGCCCAGTCGGCTATGCCGATATTCACCTGCAGCGCTTTCTGATTGTTGCAGTACTGGTACGCATCGAGCAAACCAGCCATAATCTTATGTACTGTATACCAAGGGGCCCAAGCACCGTTCAGGTCAAAGCCTTTCGAACGGATGTCTCCACTGGCAACTTCAGCCCACATCTTGTCTTCGTTAGGTATAGCACCCACATAACCTGTTTTCCGGGCTTCCTGACACAGTGCCAGCTCATCAACAATGTAGTTTACCCTCTTTAGAAATTCTGCATCTCCAGAGGCAGCATATTGCATGGCACAGGCCGATAAATAGTGCCCCAGGCTATGCCCTGCCAGCCCCGACGACTCCCAGCCCCCATACTTTTCAGCCTTGGGCTTTAAACCTGCATGTACTCTAAAATCTGATAAAAAGCGATCCGGCTCTAGTTTTAATAGGTAGTTAACATCTGCCTGCATTGCATCTGTAAAAGAGCTCTGCAACAGCTTTACATCCTCCAGACCAAACGCATATGCTCTGACAGGCACGTGGGGCTTTACCTGCATTTTATCATCCTGTTTCTTTGGCACATATGATTGTGCTAATGATGGACTGCCCAACAGTGTACCGCTGAACAGAAGCGATAAAAAGGCCTTGCTTCTTATAGGATTCGTTTTCATGTATGATTGGTTAAATGGAACTGCCACCTTATATTAAGCGCGACACACAGGAACGAACTAATTCCTTGCAGTAGAACAGCGATGGCACTTAGGCAAATCTATTCTTTTCTGACCTGCTATAGTTTCAGTATTTAACCAAATCCTGACACTATACTACCATCTTATTTAATTTATGCTTAACTTAAGAATAACATTGTTTAACTCACCTATATCAAGCCATGAAACCCATCTACTTTCAGATTCCTAAATCAACTGGTGAAACTGTTCGTGTGCAATATGATAAGCAAGAGCATTTCTATGATAACCTTCATTTTCACCCAGAGGTACAGATCATGTTAATTACCGAAGGGTCGGGTACCAGGTTTATAGGAGATAGTATTGGCAGCTTTGGGAAAGGTGATATCCTGTTACTGGGACCCAACCTGCCCCACGTGTTCCGGAACGACAAAAAATACTATGAACATGACCCATTACTCAAAGCCAGCAATATCTCTGTTTTCTTTCAGATAGAATCTTTTGGGGAAGCTTTTCTTTCCCTGCCCGAAGTTTATCCTATACAGCGGCTCCTACTCAACAGCAAACGGGGCATCGTGATTAAAGGCCATACCAAAGAAAAAGTCAGCAGGCTCGTACATCAGATGGTAGAATTAGATGGTTTTGAGTTGTTTATCAGCCTCTTCTCAATCTTAAATTTACTTGCTTTATCCAGAGAAGTTGAGCTTCTCTCTTCGGTTGGTTTTGACGGACCACAGAAAGACGCTGACAGTAAAAAAATAAATGATGTATTTACCTATATCATGAACAACTTCTCTGAAGAGATAAAACTGCAAAAAGCTGCCGACATTGCCAATATGAGCGTTAATGCCTTTTGCCGCTATTTTAAGCAGCATACCCGCAAGACCTTTTCTGAATTTCTTAACGAAATTCGAATTGGGCACGCCTGCAGGCTGTTAATAGAAGACAGGTGGAACGTACGTGAAACGGCTTTTGAGTGTGGTTATGATAATATTTCCTATTTTAACCGCCAGTTTAAAGATATTACTGGTTTTACTCCTTCTGAATACATAAAGCTGCATAAAGAGAAATTTCCTTTACAGCTCAGTTAACGCATCTCTGGTGATGGACCTGAAAGGGTTTTCTTGCTACTACATTTACTTGGTTATGAATTAAAGAGGTGGAATGGCGAATAGTATTTCTGAACTTCTTGAAATCATAGCCATTGTACTGGTTCAACCCATCGTCGGTACCAAACCACATAAAACCAAAGTGGTCTTTGTAAATGGTATTGTTAGAAAGTTCCTCATCAATTCCCAGATAATCCCATGCCTGCGGATAAGATGCACAGCTAAGAGAACGTATGCCTCCCCCGCTGAACATTTGTTAAAAAACAAAGCCACTCCAGACCGGAGTGGCTTCTGACTTACTTCAACAGGAAAGCAATGAACCATTATACCCTCCACCAGTTTTCGTCTCTAGTAGTGGACGGAATTTCAGCAAGAAGGCGGTTTTTACAAACTTCCCCCTAATTATTTACTTCTTTTTCTTCTCCGTTATCCGGCGCACTTCTTTTAACAGCAAGGGAAAGGCAGGATAGGCCATGCCTCCATGGTCGTATCCATCCAGTTCCAGCAGCACTGTTTCTTTATGGCCGGCTATTTTCATCATACGCATCATGTAGGCGTTTTCCTCGTAGCGGCCCAGCATCTCCAGTTCCCTGTCTCCTGTGATAAGCAGCAAGGGGGGCGCATCGGAACGTACGTGGTACAGGGGAGCAAGCTTATCAACGGTTGGTTGGGTGTCCGGGATACCCTGCTCTTCACGCACCGTCATGTGCGTGATCGTATGCCCGCTAAAAGGAATGAGCCCGGCAATGCGATCTGCATCAATGTTATGCTGCTTCAGCCACGATTTGTCTAAGCCGATCATGGAAGCTAAGTACCCTCCCGCTGAATGACCGGAAACAAAAACAAGGGAAGGATCGCCTCCAAAGCTTTCAATATTCTTAAATACCCAGCTTACCGCTGCTGCTGCATCCTGTATATAGGCAGGTGACTTCGCTTTCGGATACAGGCGGTAGTTAACAGCAACAACCGCAACCCCCTGCCCTTTCAGCGATGCTGGTATCTCTTTGCTGCCACCGGTCAGCCCTCCCCCGTGGAACCATACAATGGTGGCAAACCCCTTTCTATTTTTTGGAAAGTAAAAATCCAACGCGCAACGTTCATTAATATAGGTATCTGATTGGTTGATGGCATTACTGTAGTACCGAACATTTTGCTTCGTTTCATAAGGCACATCCTGTGCACCTGCTACTAAACTGCATCCTGTCAGGAATACAAGAAGGAGAAATCTTTTCATACTGCTTATCTTTAGTTTTAATCAGGCTAATAAACCTCCTTAAAATTACCATAGATATCAGCTAAAAGAAATAAATATTCAGGTTTATATTTATTTCTATCGCTTGGCAGTGCGGCGGTTGGCATAGCTTCTTCCTTCTGTTTAATGCCATAGCGTATTTCTAACACTTGCGGTTGTTTCTCTACTTGGTTATAAGCAGCTTTTCTTTTACCTGCCTGTTCCCCTCTTCCGCTGGCAGCACCAACACGTACAGGCCCGGCATAAGGTCGCTTACCTGCAGGAAAGTATGCCTGTTGCTTACCTGCACCTGTTTCACCAACCTGCCTTCCAGGGTATACACATATACCGACTGCCCCTGCAGTGGCTCCAACGTCAGTTCCAGGCTTATCGCGCTGTTCCCCCTGGATGGGTTAGGATAAAGCTTTACAACACCCTGTGTTATGAAGCCACGCCAATCCAAAGCAATGACTTTTGAAAAGGATGTCGAACCGTCCTCATCCACCTGTCTCAGGCGATAGTAGTAGGTGTCGGGCCGGGAGTTGACAAGGCTTTGGTCGCAGAAGCTATACTTCCGCCTGGCATAGCTGTTGCCTGCTCCGGCAACTGTACCGATGCTGTCAAACGACGTGCCCCTGCCATTGCTCCGCTCCACTACAAAGTGGCTGCTGTTCTTTTCAGACAAGGTTTCCCAACTCAGGTCAATGGCCCTGGCCGCCATACGCCCATTAAAAGCCCCCAACTCGACCGGCAGCGGAGTATACGGGGCATGGCTATAGCCGTAGTAAATTCGCAGATCACCGCCCAGGCTCAGACCCACCGGGTAGGTGATGCGGAACTCCAGGCGCGCATAGGGCTTGGTGTTGATGAACTCCAGTCTGGCTGGAGCTGTCGTGCCCGAAAAAAGAGAAAGGTTCAGGAAATGCTGCCCCATGGTAACCTCTTCTACCTGCCGGTTATTGCTGTCGTAGGTCCTGATGGTAATGGCTGGCAAGAGGCTTAGGCTCAGCACCGGAGCACTCATGCTAACCATAAACCCTGTATGATGGCCTGCGGGAATCGTAGAGTTGAACCCCAGCCGGAGGTACTCAGTATTCCCCACCGAGAGCACAGGCGACTCAACGGTAGCAAAGTTCGTGAGGTCTGCGTCAACAGCCCGGGAGGAGTTCTTAACGCGGCTTGAGGTGATGCTGTTGCTGGTTGCCTCAACAGTGGTGGCGTAGTGCATGAGCGACTGTCCCTGCGTTGTGAGCGCCAGCAGGGCCAATAGCAAAAGCAGCAACAGCCGGTGGGTTGTCAATGCCATAAATCGTAAAAGGTATTAAGTATGTTTTGGTTGCTTGGTTGTGTATCCCCCTTCTGCCACAGCACTGCCGTCATCTCCGCAAGCGGCAGGTAATCATGCCTGGCTACGGTAAGCCAAAGCAAACAGTGGCTTGCTTTCCTGTTTTAACACAAGATGTTGGGCAGAAATAAGGTAATGTAAAAGGCGCTTTGTACTACTGTTTCATATCCGGCAGCTCTATATTATTTAAGTGCAAATAAAGCCGGTATGCTTGGAAAGGGTTTTATCTATAACAAAGTATTGTTGTCACTCTTCAAAGTTTCAGCAGTACCCGGTATTCTGAAGGGGTATAGCCCGTCACTCTTTTAAAGAACCGGCTGAAGTACGACACCGACTCAAAGCCAAGCCTGTAGGCAACCTGTGAAACAGTCAGGTCTGTCTGCCGGAGCAGGGTGAGCGCCTCCTGGGCTGTCCTTTCCTGCAAAAGCTGGCTGGCAGACTTCCCCAGCACCTTCTGCACCATCTCGTTGAGGTAGTTGGGGTGTATACACAGCTCGTGCGCGTAGTCTTTTACCGACTTCAGGTGAGAGGGCTTCTCGTCTGTCAGGTGCCTGAGGTGCTGGTTAATAAGCTGCTGGAATTTATTGATTGTTTGGCTGTTGGCCAAACTAGCCTCCGTAGACATTGTATGCGTATGGCTGACCGCTTTCCTTGCCTCCAGCAGCAGGGTGAGCAGGTAAGACCTGATCAGCTCGTCCCTCCCACGGCTTTGCTCTGCCTGTTCCTCCTGCATTCGCCTGAACAGGAAAGAGATTAGCTTTGCCTGGCATTCCTTCAGCGTCAGAACGCTCACCTTCCCCTCCCTTAAGAAAGAGAAGGTTTCAAACAGGTCGCTTTTCTGGGAATTGATGGAGAAGAAGCCTATTGAAAAATGCAGCACGTACCCCTGCAGGTCTTGCGCCAGATCCCATGAGTGCACATGTCCGGCCCCGGAAAGCATCAGGGAAATGGGCTCTACATCCAGGCATTTGTTGTTTGCCTTCACATGGATTTTGCCCTTTGTAATCAAACAAATCTGGTTGAACATTCCCCTGTAGGCGGGCATGGTTCGCCTCACCATCTGGGCAGTGTCTTCGTAGGAGTGGCAGTCAAAGTGTTCTGAGTAAGGTTCAGGAATGCCTGCCTCCCTGTAAAAATCATGCAGGTTATTTATGATTTTTATCCCCTTATAAGCTTTCATTGTTTAATGTAATAAAAAAGTAATTTAATTCAATATTATAAAATTTACGCAATGTTCTTATCCGGGATTAATAATTTCCTGCTTTTCCTGAACCGTTCCGAAGAATCCTTGCTATAATGAGGAATAAGAGGATTTTACCTGCGAAAGGTTACCTCAAGTCTTATAGGTAAAACGTGTTGTTCTCTTTTCCGGCATTAAGGAAACAGCTCTGGTGCGGGCCAATGGTCTTGATTATTGTAGCCTTTGTAAATATTATTACTTCTTCTGATATGGAGGTGCCAACATAGAGCACGACGCAAACAACAAAGTAGCCGGCTTTATCAAAAGGAAAGTTATATATTAGAAGTAACTTGTATTTATTAAACTTATTCTTGGCTAATATCCACACTAAGCTCCTCCCCTTCCTGAATTCGATCGGAAGATGTACCGATGTTTGACTCCTTCATCAACCCTGCTATGGCTGTTTAGCTTATTGCAAACATGAACCTATGTCTAAATTTACTAAAACCAGGACACTACCTTGTTTTAAAACTTTTGCTGATTAAATTGGTATACCGCAAGAGAGAAAAGAAAAGGAGAGTACGATTGAGACAATGGGCCCTAAAACAGATAACCTGAAAATGATGCGAAATGAGGTAAGCACATCTGATGATTTTTCAAATGAGCTTCGTGATTTTAAGGCAGCACTTGAAACTTCGGGAGTACACGGAGCCCTGCGGTATTTAAACAAAAGAACTCCCCATCGCTATACCGGATTTTACAAGTACGATGGAGATACGCTGCGCAACCTGGCGATCTACGACAAATACGACCCTAACGTACAAAAAGGGGAAGATGCACCAATGGCGGCTACCTATTGTTCGCTCTTGCAAAAGCAACAGGCCTTGGAAATTTTTGATGCGACCGAAGACGTACGCGTGAAAGGTATAGTTCTAACCCCCGTCACGTCTTACTGCGGCGTATTAGTACGCGACACAAACGGATTTCCTTTTGGAAGCCTCTGCCATTTCGATATGAAGCGCTGCCAGCCACGGTCCACCGACTTTCCACTATTGCAGGCTGCAGCCGAAATTCTGTATCAGCATTTACATGCAGTATAAGGTATTCCGCTGGCGTAGCTACTCCTGTACACACAAAGGTTTCTGTTTCGGAATTTCATTGTTTAAACTTGCACGATAGTAGCAGCCGCGATTACCTCTGTTGCGCTTACATATGTGTTAGTTTAAAGCATCTTCATCTGTTAAATATTTCTGCCACGGGTATTGTTGAACTTGGCAATCTTCTTAAACTTAACAGTAGGTTAGCAGAGCACGCGCCTCAGGCCTGTACAAACGGAATCATTCGTTTTAAGCAACCCTTAAAATCTTTTCCATTTTTTTACCTTTTGCCAGTTCATCCACCAACTTATCTAAATACCTCACTTGTTTGGTAACAGGATTTTCAATTTCTTCTATGCGATACCCGCAAATTACTCCTGTAATCAGGTGAGCGTTTGGGTTTAATGTTGCTCTCGTGAAGAAGGTCTCAAAAGTCACTTTATCATCAATCAATTCTTGCAATTTATTGTCGTCAAAGCCAGTCAGCCACTCTATTACCTGATGCAATTCTTCTTTTGTTCTACCCTTGTTCACAACTTTAGTAATATAGTGCGGGTAAACTGAAGCAAAAGTCAATTTTGCTACTCGCAAATTATGTTCGGCACTTGCTTTCATTCAGAGGATGTTGCTTTCAATTGTATAATTTTTCTGATAAGTTCGTTTGGCAAAGGCTGGCTATGCAAAAAATGTAATGTGTCTTTTGTCCCCTTGGCTCTGTAAGGGTTAAGTTCGCCTTCTATTCCTGCTAATCCATAAACCGGGTAAAAACCAATGTGCTTCTCATAAGCTGCAAAATATACATATTGCTTTCCAACTTTATAAGCCGGCATTTTATAGCGGATACTTTCTTCAGCGTCGGGAAACACTTCAAACAAAAGCTGCCTTAGTTCTGTCAGCCTGACTTGAATTACAGGGTTAAACTGCGATATATATTTTTCAACATCATTCATCGTCTGTTGTCTTTTAGCATAGACTATCACTTCAGCAAAGCCAGCATGCCGCTCTCCTGTTAAACCACCACCGGAGAAATGGAATAGAATTACCGAATATACTGAACAAAACCCAAAAATATACAAATGAAAAAATCATTTCCTCTGCAGACCACCCCACTATCAGACTTAAAAAGCCTGAAAGATTAGGCAAAGTACCAGCGACTGCCTTTTATTATTTTGGCCCTATGCGAGCTTTTCTGCGCCTGCCCCAAATGATAAAAATCGCTGCAACCAACATAAACATATTGAAACCGATTTGATTTCCTTCGCCTCTCATCATGTGAAACACACTGGCGGAAATCATCAATGCTATGGTTCCGTAAGCTGCGTAAATAGTCAATTGCGGTTTAATTCTAAGCAAAGAAGGCACTGTTAAACCGATACCTGCTATTAAATCTGCGATTCCTGAAACCGTTACCAGTCCAGGATCTTCTTTTACCCACAGCCAAGGTAACTCGTCGGGCTGAAGCAATTTCATTACGCCTGCCCAAGTAAATATACATGTGAGCAGAACCTGAACAATCCATAGGATTACGTTTAATACTTCTTTGTTTATTTGTTTTGCCATTGTCTTTCATCCTTTAAGTTTGAGTGACCTAAAATTGCCTATATTTGCTATACATGGTATATTACTTTCCTTTTGGAAAGCGCTATCTTAAAAGAAAGTAATGGTTAAAAAACAGAAGATATGTTGACAAAAGG